>JAJFGO010000045.1 GCA_021776095.1 Kiloniellaceae bacterium
GGCTACTTGGTCGTCTTCCTCAACCTCGATGCCGTTATCAAGATCATCCGCGAGGAGGACGAGCCCAAGCCGGTCCTCATGAAGCGCTTCAAGCTGATCGATGGCCAGGCCGAAGCAATCCTGAATATGCGCCTGCGCGCCCTGCGCAAGTTGGAAGAAGAGGGCATCCGCACAGAGCATGCCGGCCTAAGCGCCGAGCAGGCGGATCTGAAAAAGCTGCTCCGCGACGAGAAAAAGTCCATGGACCAGGGCGGCAAGGTCTGGGCCGCCATCGTCGAGCAGGTCAAGGAAACCAAGAAGGCCTTCGGCCCCGGCATCGAACTCGGCCAACGGCGGACCGAGTTGGGCGATACCCCGGACGAAGTCGTTGTGCCCCTGGAAGCCTCGGTCGAGCGCGAGCCGGTGACTGTCTTGTGCTCCGCCAAAGGCTGGATCCGGGCCATGAAGGGCCATACCGAGGATGCTTCGGACGCCAAGTACAAAGAGGGCGACCGGGCCCGCTTCGCGCTCAACGCGCAGACCACTGACAAGCTGCTGATTTTCGCGACCAACGGCCGCTTCTACACCATCGGTGCCGACAAGCTGCCCGGCGGGCGCGGCTTCGGCGAACCGGTGCGCCTGATGGTCGACCTGCCGAACGATCAGGAAATTGTCGCGCTCTTCGCCTACCGGGCCGGGCAAAAGATGATCGTGGCGTCCTCCGACGGGCGCGGCTTCGTGGTGCCCGAGGACGAGGTGGTCGCCCAGACCAAGAACGGCAAGCAAGTGCTCAACCTAGCCGACGGCGCGGAGGCCGCGGTTTGCAAGCCGGTCGCGGGCGATACCGTCGCGGTCATCGGCGAGAACCGCAAGATGCTGGTCCTGCCGATCGAAGAACTACCGGAGATGACCCGCGGGCGCGGCATCACCCTGCAAAAATACAAGGACGGCGGTCTGCGCGACGTGACCAGCTTCAACCTGGCCGACGGCCTATCGTGGATCATGGCCGGCGGGCGCACCCGCACGGAATCCGACCTGACCGCCTGGATCGGCAAACGCGCCGCCGCCGGCCGCCTGCCCCCCAAGGGGTTCCCGAAAAGCGGCAAGTTCGGTTAGGGCGCGGCCTTACGACTTGATACCTGCGCGTGGCGACGTCCTATCGCAGATCCAAACCGCCAAAGCCCTACGAGACCACATCCTCTTGGATTTTGGTCATTCGGCTTCTGGGTCTGCCCCGGATCTTGCGACCCTGGTCAGGCATAGCACGCCGGCCTGCACGGCCATCGTCAGGGCCAGGAGATAGTAGCCGGCCATTGGGCTGGCGATATCGCTGAGCCGCCCGACGAGGAGAGGACCGAGGAAGTATCCGAGCCCCCACGACAGGTAATAACTTCCCAAAACCGTTGCCTTCAACGACGCCGGAACGCATTCGTTCAAATACGCCATCGACGACACGCAGAAGACGCCGAGTCCGAAGCTTGCGAGCGTGAGCGGCGCATAGGTCCAGGGGTGCGGGAACCATGCGAATGAGGCAACGCCCAGAGCCGAGATCGCGAGGCCGGCAATCATGAAGGCGTGCCGCCCATACCAGTCGGAGAGCGGCCCGGCAATGAGCTGAGAAACACTGATAGCGACATAGAACAACGCAAAGAAGATGCCGATGGACAGGTTGTCGAAGCCCTTCGATAACGCCAAGGAAGCTGGCAGCACGCTGACGAAGACGCCGTAACCTGCACCGTACAAGAGAATGCCGAATAGCGTGACGAGAGGGTCACGGACCTTGAGCAGCCTGAGCAATTGTCGCAGCCTTGGCGTTTGACCGATGGTCGGTCGGGCCGTGGAAGGCGTGTGGGGCAGAAATAGCAAGATCGTCATGCCGCCGGAGAAACACAGGCCGGCGAAGAGCAGAAAGGGCAGGTTTCCCTGGCCGGTCGGAAAGAGGAGAATGCCGAGCAGAGGGCCGAACGTCAGTCCCGTGTGAATGGCTGCGTTGTAGATGCCGATGACCTTCCCTTTGGCGTGCGGATAGGCAAGGGAGAGCAGGGCAGGACCCAAGGCCCAAACGGGCGCTTCGCCCGCGCCTTGGATGAAGCGGCCGAGAAACAAGGTCTGCGATGACCCAGCGTAGAAGAACACGACCCCTGAAACACAGCAGAGGACGTATCCGAGTATCAAGAAAGGTTTAACGCCCAGCCGATCGGCGAGATTGCCTATGGGTAATTGGAGCATGAGGTAGGACAGAGCGAAAACTGACGCCACATAACTGACGCTTTGTAGCGATCCAGAGAGGTCCAAGACGCGCTGTGGAAGGAGCGCAACGATCATCCCTACACCGACCATCAGCAAAGATGCGGCGAGGCTTACAACAATAAGAACCCTGTGTTCAGACATGGTGTTTGCCCTCGTACTGGCGAGCGTGCCAACGGCCGAGCGTGAAGAATGATGGCCGGCAGTTCTGGCGACGAATGCCTCGACACCTGCGCGCGCGGCCGGAGCGAGTCGGCTAGACGCAGGTGCGTATTGCGTGTGGAGGGAGCTCGGGGACTTAGGTGCGCGGGCGATGCCCGATCACACGTGACTCAACGTATCGGCGTCAGCCAATGACACTGGCCGTTCTATAGATTGCACCCCGGAGGCGCCCCTCGGCAGAATTCCCCTTTGGCGGACCAAATTTGCCCGCCCGGGAAACCTCAGATGTTCTGCGGGGGAGGCGGGGAAGACCTAAAAAATGCGGGTTTTGATGCCTGGCCCATGACCTGACGGTTTCCTTTGTTGCGGCTTTGCCCTTATTCACGGGGGCCATCCCCTTATAGGTATTTTTGGAAAGGGTCGGCAAGTCGGATCGTAAGGCGCCTGGCGACAATGCCCGATGGAATTCGCGCGCGCCACAGCCAGGGCCCGTCCCACAAGGCTTGAATTTCGTTCAGTTCTTCCCCAGGCTGAGCCCATGGCCAGGCCCAAGATGATGTTGCCCCCCTTCGCGGCTCTGCGGGCGTTTCATGCCGCGGCGACCCACGATCGATACCGCGACGCGGCGGAGAGCCTCGGCGTGACCGAATCGGCCATTAGTCACCAAGTGCGGCGGCTTGAGGAATTCCTACGCACCTCCTTGATGGATCGCTCGGGCGGCACGCCGAAATTGACCGAGACCGGGCGGCGGTATTTGGCGCAGGTCGAACCCGCTATGCGCCAGATCCACGCGGCGACCGAAGCCCTTCTACCGGCGAGCGGGCGCAGCACGGTGCGCCTGACCCTGTCGCCGTCGCTCGCCGCCACCTGGCTGATCCCGAGGCTCGGCGCCTTCGAGCGAGCGCATCCTTTGATCGACCTCCAACTGATCACCACGACCCGGGTCATCGATCTGAGACGGGAACAAATGGATCTGGCCATCCGCCACGGTAAAGGCGCCTGGGACGATGTGGAGGCGACTCTGTTGCTCGAGGAAACCGCCATGCCGGTGTGCGCGCCGGGTTACTTGGACCCATTGCCCCTGGAGTTGTCGCCGGATGTGCTGCGCGACGTCCGAATCATCGTCAACGGCAGCATTCCGGACGAATGGGAGGAGTGGGCGCGGGCCCACGGTTTCGAGCCGCCTGCGCTGAACGATCTGATCACCCTAGACGCCTCCGAACAGGCCCTACAGGTTGCCGAATCGGGACATGGATTGGCCATGGGCCGGCGGCCCGTGGTGGATTCTTGGCTGGAGCGCGGCCGCCTCATAGCCCCCTTCGGTGGCGCCGATCCGACCGGTGCCGCCTACTACCTATGCCATCCCATCGCCACCGAGCCGACCGCTGCGGGGCGGCGCTTCGAGCGCTGGTTGATTGAGCAGGCGAGCGCGTGGCGCGGTGCGAACACGGGCCTTCCGACACCGCCGTGACTTGAATTTTCTTCAAGTCACCCTGAATTTAACGAAGTCGATCTCTACGCCGTTCTTGCCCATCTTTGCCGGTAAGCGTTTCCCCCATGGCCGCAGGATGGCCAGGCAAACAAGGATGGGTGTCATGAACCAGATCGTCTCCTCCGTTTCGGCACGGGCCGAACCCTCTCGATCCTCGGCGGACGTCAGAGCGTCCCTGAATTTCACCCATCGCCAGGAGCACAAGCCCTTGTTCCTGAGCGCGGCCTTCACCGGCGGCGAGCCGAAGATGTTGTTCGAAACCGAAGCGCACTCCGCGACTATCGCGGACATGCGCGATATTGCCGAAACCCTGTCGGTCGATCGGGAAGGCTTCGAGCTGCTGTACCGACCGACCGCGGTGGCAAACCTTTACGACGACGAGGCCGTGAAGGGGGCGTACCGTGCCGAGGTCGAAGCGCTGCTGCGCCGTAGGTTTGGCGCCAGCAAAGTTGTGGTCTTCGACGTCACCCGTCGCTCCGACGCCGGGGCCGGGGCGAAAAACCCGGACGGCTTGCGAGGGCCGGCAGGTCGGCTCCATGTGGATTATACCGCCAAGAGCGGGCCGCAGCGTGCGAAGGATATTCTGGGCGTGGAGGAAGCGGCCCGTCTCACCGCGGCCGGCGCCCGGATCGTCCAGATCAATGTCTGGCGCCCGATCCGCGGTCCGGTGGAACGATCGCCGCTTGCACTCGCCGATGCCTCAAGTATTCGTCAGGAAGACCTGATCGCGACGGACCAAATCTTCCCGGACCGGGTTGGCGAAATCTATAACCTGGCCCATGACCCTTCGCAGCGCTGGTTTTATGCGCCCCGGATGACCGAGGGCGAG
>JAJFGO010000046.1 GCA_021776095.1 Kiloniellaceae bacterium
TGGGCTTCCGCGCCTTCGACCAGGGCGCCGTCTGGCAGGACGCCGACCTGACCCGATACCATGAGCCACCGGGCCCCCGCCGGCGCCTCGATCCCCAGGCTATAGTTCGAAAAGGCGGGTGCGATGGTGCTTGGATTGTGCGGCTTCGGCATAGGCTTTTGGACTCCCTTCGGTGTTGGATGTTGCGCCTTGGGGCAAATCTTAAGGAAAAATGACGTGGCGTTAACCGTTTCTTAATTTCTCGGTTCTTAAATGGCTCTTCCTAACCCTTCCCCTAGACAAGTACCCTTGTACCCCAAAGAGCCGCGGTCCCCCAGCCGCGGCTCTTCCCTTTTGGGTGCCCGGCCTTTCTGGCATAGCGCCGCCGCCGGCCCCATATGGTGGGGATGAGCCCAAGAGGCACCGGTCTACGACAGCGTTGGGGCCCAATCCCAGCCACCTTGGGCGTATCCCTGGGCATTTTGGGAATATTTGCCGCGCCGAGCCTGGCATTCGCCGGGTGCAGCTCGATCGGCGGTTCGGTCGTGTGTGGCGGCGACGTCTCCCACGCAGAGGTTGGGCGCCGGGTGATTTTCCCCCATGGCCCGGCCGGAGAGCGGGTCGGGGATTTCGTGATCCGCCCTGAGGATAAATCTGAAAGCACCCTGCCCCAGGCCCTGCCGCGCGGCGCCCCGGCGGCGCCCGAATTGCGCCCGCTCAATCGGGCCGACCGCCTGACCGATCCCCGGCGCGGCGAGGACTTCGGCGCCTTCGACTTCCCCACCGGGCCACCGCCCGCCGGCCTGCAGCCGAGCGGCCCCCTACGCTAGAGCAGCATCTGGCCCATTGGAATCGCTTTCAGCGATCCAAGGGACCGGATAAAGCTGCTCTATCTCATTGAAGAGTAGAGCAATTTCATCTGAACGAATCGAAGCGTACCGGTTCTATCCGTTCAGATATTGCTCTAGCCGACAAAGTCCTTCGGCTCGGTGGGGCGACACTAACGGACCGCGCCGGCTACCGGAATCCGCCATAACTTCAAATGAAATTCAGTAGGTGGCAAGAAATATACACTAATTTAAATATTATTGACTTGATTTTACTTTACGTCATCCACGACTCGTTAAATACTTTCGGGCACTATCAGCCTTTCCTTATAGGGCTGCTGTCCATGAATGCTCCCTTAACGAATCTTCAGTCTTCGCCGCAAGGCCGGCATAATCCGTCCGTAGCACTGCTACGCGTGCTCGACCGCTTGCCGCACGATCGGCGCGCCAGCTTCACCGACGAGCAGCTCGCGGCCCTCGACGGGGCGCTCGATGCCAACACCACGGGCCGCCATGCGATCAACTTTCGAGTGACACTGTTCGGGCTGGTCTACCTGGTGGTTCTGGGGGGGCGAGAGCGACGAACCCGGGAGCGACGCATGACCGAACGCCAACGCCATCCCCTGCATTCGCCCGGCAATGTCGCGTTCCTGGTTGGACTCACCATCGCGGGCCTGATCGTTGGCAGTTCGATCCGCACCATGGTGACGGGAGGGTGATTATGATTGCCATCCAACAACTCGCGTCACGGCAACTTCTGCGCTTGTGGGCCGAAGATACCGGCGCTACCACGATCGAATACGCCCTTATCATCAGCCTGATTTCGATCGGAATCGGCTTCTTTGTGCCGGAAATCCGCGATTCCCTCGACGAACTCTTCGTGCGGACCGCCTCAGGCCTGGGTGCCGCTGCGCAGCAATCCCAAGCCCCTTAACGCACCGTCCCGGCGCAAATTCCCTAATACGAGATATCGGCGAAGAGCGCGTCGATATCCTCGCCCCACGGGCCGTGGTAGGCATCGAGCAGGCCTTGCGCCGGGCAGGGCCCGCCGACCGCGATTTCGTGCAAGTCGTCCAGGAAATGGCTTTCGTCCAGGCCGCCGCCATCCAAGCGATTGCGCGCCTTGAGGCCGGCCTGGGCGATCGCCATGACCCGGCGCGCGATATCGCGTAGGGTGCCGCCGCGAAACGGGGTGTTCACTCCCAGGCGCGGCACCCCGGCGCGCAAGGCCTCGTGTTCCTCGTGGCGCCAGTCCTTGACCAGATCCCAGGCCGCGTCCAGCGCCGTGCCGTCGTACAAGAGCCCGACCCAGAGCGCCGGCAGGCCGCAAATGCTTTCCCAGGGCCCCCCATCGGCGCCGCGCATCTCCAGGAACCGCTTCAGGCGCACCTCGGGAAATAAGGTCGACATGTGATCGACCCAATCGCTGCCGGTCGCGACCTCGCCCGGCAGGGCGGGCAGTTTTCCGGCCATGAAATCGCGGAACGATTGGCCGCGCGCGTCGAGGTACTTGCCGTCGCGGTAGACGAAATACATGGGCACGTCGAGGACGTGATCGACATAGCGCTCGAAGCCCATGCCGTCTTCGAACACGAATGGCAGGATGCCGCAGCGGTCGGGGTCGGTGTCGGTCCAGATATGGCTGCGGTAGCTCAGAAAACCGTTTGGCTTGCCCTCGGTGAAGGGGGAATTGGCGAACAGCGCGGTCGCGACCGGTTGCAGGGCCAGGCCGACCCGGAACTTCTTCACCATGTCGGCCTCGGACTCGTAGTCCAGATTGACCTGCACGGTACAGGTGCGCAGCATCATGTCGAGGCCGAGCTTACCTTTGGCCTCCATCTGCTTACGCATGATCGCGTAGCGCCCTTTGGGCATCCAGGGAATCTCTGAGCGCTGCCATTTCGGTTCGAATCCGATTCCGATCATGCCGGCGTCCAGCGGTTCAATAACATCCTTAACCTGAGCTAGGTGGGCGTGAACCTCGTTGCAGGTCTGGTGGATGTTCTCCAAGGGCGCGCCCGACAGTTCGAACTGCCCGCCCGGCTCCAGAGTAATGTTGCAGTCCCCGAGGGTCAGTGCGATCGGCCGGCCGTCCTCCAGGATCGGTTGCCAGCCGAATTTCGACGCCAAGCCTTCGAGGATCGGGCGAATGCCGTGCGGGTTGTCGTAAGGGGCGCGGCGAAATTCGTCGCAAAGATAGACCAGCTTTTCGTGCTCGGTCCCGATGCGCCAGTCGGCCGGCGCTTTACAGCCCTGCTCGATATAGCCGACCAGTTCGGCCTTGCCGGAAATCGGCTCTCCCTTGCCTTGAGGCGGTGCTGACATGGTGTGTCGTCCGGACGTTGTGGCAGGGAAGAGATGAGTGGCTTGCAGACTCTAGTATGACCGGCCGAAGGGCCGTGCAACGCCGTCACCGAGTATCGCCTGCCATGACGCCAGAGCGGCCAAGGCGGCGGTATCGGCGCGCAGCAAGCGCGGCCCTAAACCGACCAAGGTAACAAATGGCACTTGATGCAAAGCGTCAAGCTCACTTTGGGCATAGCCGCCCTCCGGCCCGGTCATGACTGCCCAGGCTTGCGCCGCGCCAGGCGGTGCCGCGGCCGCCTCGCCCAAAACCTCACCGATCGGCCGCGCCGCGCCGGCCTCGGCACAAACCAACAGACGGCGCGCCGTCGGCCATTCGGCCAAGAGGACGTCCAAATCGCGCGGCGCGCGGACCTCCGGCACGCTCAGACGGCCGCACTGCTCCGCCGCTTCGCGGGCATTGGCCGACAGGCGTTCCAGGTTGACCCGGCTCACCGCGGTGTGGCGGGTCATGACCGGCTGCAGCACGGCGGCGCCCAATTCGGTCGCCTTCTCGGCCAGGAAATCTATCCGCGCACGTTTGATCGGCGCGAACACCAGCCAGAGATCCGGTTCCGGCCCCGGCGCCCGCAGACGCTCGCCGAGAATGAGCGAGCACCAGCCCTTGCCCAGCCCGTCGATCCGCGCCAGCCATTCGCCGTCCCGTTCATTGAACACCGCCAGCGCCGCGCCGCGCGCCAGCCGCAGGACGCTGCGCAAGTAGTGCGACCGGGCGTGATCGAGGCCAACCTCGCGCCCTTCGTCGAGCTCGTCTTCCAGGTAAAGCCGGGTTTCGGTCCGCATGGTCGGCGTCCTCTCGCGTCGCCAGGGAAGCCAGCCGAAGGGCTTGGCCCGGCGCGAGCCCCGGCGTAATCATGACAGTATGGCAGACTCGAGCGGCCCTCCCGCAAGCTTTAGCGCCGGCGCCAGCGATATTCGCGCCGATCACTGGATCTTGCGCGCGGCCCCAGCGCCGGTCCGGCCCTATCTGCGCCTAATTCGCATCGACCGGCCGATCGGGACCTGGCTGCTACTGTTCCCCTGCTGGTGGGGCCTGGCCCTGGCCGCCAGCGCGGATGGCCGCTGGCCCGACCCGAAATTGATGATCCTCTTCGCCCTGGGCGCGCTGGTCATGCGCAGCGCCGGCTGTGTGGTCAACGATTTGGCCGACCGCAAGATCGACGCCCTGGTCGCGCGCACCGCCACGCGCCCCGTCGCCAGCGGCGAGATCACGGTGCCCCGGGCGCTCACGTTCCTCGGCGTCCTCTTGCTTATTGGACTGGCGATTTTGCTCCAATTGAACCCCTTCGCGGTCTGGCTCGGCGCGTCCTCGTTGGTGCTGGTCGCGGTCTATCCTTTCCTAAAGCGGGTGACCTATTGGCCGCAGGCCTGGCTCGGCCTGACCTTCAATTGGGGCGCGCTCTTGGGCTGGGCGGCGGCGCACGGCGACTTGGCGGCGCCGGCGCTCTGGCTCTATGGCGCCGGAATCGCCTGGACCCTGGGCTACGACACCGTCTACGCGCACCAGGACAAGGAAGACGACCTTCTGGTCGGGGTGAAGTCCACGGCCCTCAAGCTCGGCGCGAAGACCAAGGCTTGGCTGATCGGTTTCTTTGGCCTGGCCACGATCCTGTTGGCCGCCGCCATCGCGGCGGCGGATCTGCCCTGGCCCGCCTACCTGGGTATCGCCCTGGCCGCCGCGCATTTTGCCTGGCAAGTCGTAAGTCTCAACATCGATAACCCAGGCAACTGCCTAGCCCGTTTCAAATCGAACCGCTTCGTCGGCTGGATCGTGCTAGGCGGATTGGTCGCGGCAGCCGCCTAGGCGAGCGTTTTGCCTTGGTCCGGCCATGACAACTTCAATGCACGCAGGCCAAACAAATAAAACTTTAGAAGTGCTTGGATAACGGCGCATTACATGGTCGAATAGGCAAAACGAATCGGTCTTGGTTATCGGGCTCCAACTACCGACTCAACAGACTGTATGAACATAAGCTTTCTCGGCAAAGGTCGTTGGCACGGATTTGGGCCGCGCCGATTTGACCTGGGGGTTTTGAGCCTTTTGTGCGCGGCCGTGGTCGCGATCAGCGTCGGCCCGGCGCACGGCGAGGCTGTGGACGACGTTGTCGAGGCCCTGAGAATTCGCGACTACTTGCAGGCATCGGAAGCGCAGTGTCGGAGCGCCGCCCACGGTCAGGCGCGTCATCAGGTCGCCGCAAGCGTGAGTGCGCGCCTGGCCGGGCGCCTGCCGAGCGCGGACGATCAGGCGCGCATCGAAGAGCTGAGTCAAACCTACGCGCGCGAAGCCTGTCGTCTAGGCATCGAGGACGGCTTGATGCAAGGTTACCGGGCCGCCTATCGCGCGGCCCTAACCGATTCGGAACTCGCGGCAGCCTTGGCCTTTCTCTCCAGCCCCGAAGGCAGGAGCTTCGCCGAGGCCGGGCTCGGCGCCAACCGCGAGGTCCTGCCCCTGATTTGGCGCCGCCAGGAAAGCCAAGCCTCACGGGCGGCCGCTTTGCTGAAATCGCGCTTGAACTCCCTGCTCGGCGAACTGTCGGCGGAAAATTCCGATACCGCACCGGGCGCGCAATAGGACCGGCGGATGGTGGCGCAAAGCACGCAAGCCAACCTGACGACCGGCCGGGATCACATCTTGGCCCAACGGCCGGCTCGGCCCGCCGCGCCTCAGCGCCCGCTTCGCGCGGCCATAATCGCGGCGGTACTAATCGGGCCGCTGCTGGTGCTGGCGCCGCTCGGGGACCACCTCAATCCGCTGCTCCAATACGAGCGCGAGCGGATCCTGGCCGGGGAGTGGTGGCGTCTGATCACGGGCCACTTGGTTCACTTGGACGCCGCGCATTTGGCCGCGAACGCGGCTGTTATCTTGGCCTGGCTCTATCTGTTTAACCCGCAAGAGAGTCTGAGCGCGATCATATGCAGGTTTTTCGGTTATGCACTCTTGATCGGCTTGGGCATGCTGCTCTTGAGCCCCAGTACGACGTGGATGTTGGGCGTCTCGGCGATCAGCTATGCCTTGATTGGTGGCAGTGCGTTTCGCGCCGTGCTGGACGGGCCGCGGCAGCTTGGCGTCTTGCTTCTCGCTGTCTTGAGTCTCAAGACACTCGCGGAACAGGTTTGGGGAGTCGAGTCCTTGCTTGGCCATTTCGTGACCTACCCGATCGCGTCCGAGGCGCACATGCACGGCATCGCGGCGGGTATCTTGGTCGAGGTTTGGCGACGGGCTGCGCACACCAGTGGAGAGGGTCGTTTGAATGACGATTAGAACTGTTGTGGGAGCGCTCCTGGCGATTTGCATAGGACTTTCGGCCGCACCGGCGCACGCCTTGACGGAACCCGACTTGCCCTTTTCGGCCCTGATCGAACGGGCAAACGATATCGTCGTTGGGACTGTCTTCGAGATGACCAGCATGGAGCGTTTCTTCGGCGACTACGCGCGCGTGGTCACCGACGTCTCTCTGGTCGACCTGCAGGTCGTCAAGGGCGAAACCGGGGACACCGAGATGGTCGTGACCCAATTGGGCGGCCAGGTCGGCGATGTCATGGAATGGTATCCCGGCCTGCCCTCGTTCGAGATGGAGCGGCGTTATCTGGTATTTCTCGTCCGCACCGACCTCGAGCTTGCGGTACCCATCGGCTTGCAAGGCCTGTATGTGGTTGAATCCGATCCGCTGCGCGCCCTGGACGTCGTGACCTCGGCCAACGGGGATCCCGTTCTCGCGGTGCGGAAAGACCGAGTGGAATTCGGCGCTGTACCGGAGGCATCGGCGGACGCTGGGGAGCGTCTTGCCGGAGCCATGACCCTGGCACAATTCCTGAAGGAAATTGAAGCCAGGTTGGACTAATCAAGAAACCGAAGCTGGGGAACACGAAATGTACCGTTCGATCCTATCCCGGGTCCTTTTGGTCCTATGGGGCGTATTCGCCTCGGCGAACGCCCATGCCTTCGCGGTTTTCGTCGTCCCAACCGGCGCGCCGGTGCCTGCAGGCACGACGATCGATCTGACCGTTTCGGCCCTGGCGGTCCCGGCCGCCCTGGGCCAAGGGGTTCCGCTCACCTGGAAGAAAACTTCAGTCGGCGTGACGCTCGCCTTCACGCCCGATCCGCCGGCGCCGTTCGCCAACGGCACGACGAGTTGGAACGCGAACGCCCTTTCGACCATCGCTGAATGGAATGCGACCGGCGCCAATATCGCATTTTCGGGGGGTGCCGGCGCCGGCAATCCCTGCGTTACCGACGGGGTCGTGGTGGCGGCCTTCGATCCCAGCGTTTGCCTCGGCTTTCTACCGTCTCTGGCCTTGGGTATAACGCGCCTGGTCGCGATCGTCGATTCGCCGGCCTCGGTACGTATCGTCGACGCGGACATGGCCATCATCACCCCGAACACGGCGAGTTTGAGCGGCGCCATGGTCACCGGCGCCTTCAATGGACCGGTCACCTTCCCCAGCTTCGATTTTCGCCGACTTATGCTGCACGAGTTGGGCCACGCACATGGTCTCGCCCATCCCGACATGGTGTTTGGCGATAGCGCAGCGACCCGGGCAACGGTCATGCACAGCCAATCTGTCGTGCAGAACCTGTCGGCGGACGATCGCAACGGCGCCTTGGCGCTCTATCCAGTGGTAGCCAGCAGCGGTGGCGGTGGCGGAGGTGGCGGTGGCGGCGGGGGCGGCAGCAACGCGCTCGTGCTTGCCGTGCTGCTAACGGTGGCGGCCTTGTTCAAATTCATGAGATCGCGCGTGAGCCATGCCTAGCACCGCGCAAAGGCGTGACCGCGTGCGGCACATTGGATCGGCTGTCTTGTGCGCGGCCGTAGCGTGGTGCGGCCCAGCGGCGGCCGACTCTTCGAATATCCAACACGTGATCGAGCTGGATGGCGAGCGCTGGCGCGCCGTCGGCGCCCTAACCTCGAGCATAACCGGCGCAAAAATCGTCATCTTTCAGGAGGAGGCGTCCCGCCGCTCGAAAATCGCCAACTCTGACGCTCCCCCCTTCCAGGGCGTCCTAATCCGCGCGGTCGAGAACGGCGTTGTCTGGCTCGAGGTCGAGGGTCGCGCGGTTCGCCTCGCGCTCGGTCGCGGTTCGGGCGCATCCCAGGGAAGAGTCACCCCAGCCGGCTCACCGACCGCCGACCCACAACCGAAACCGCCGCTCGCCTTTGCACGCGTGCGCCTGACCGTCGCCGAGTATCGGGACTCCGCCGTTGTCTTGCGCCAGGCCTTTCAATCCGGCGACATCGGCCTCGGGCACAACGACCAAGGCATTTTCGGCGTCGTGGTCAATGAAAGTCCGCCGGGCGGGATACTTGAGCGCCTGGGCTTGCAGACTGGCGACGTGGTCGTCGCGATCAATGGCACCCCGGCGGCCAGCGAAGACGCCGCGCTCGCTCTCCTCGATGCCGTCGAAGCGGACCGGCGCATCCCTTTCGCCTTCCGCCGCGGCGCGGAAGTCGGACAAGGCGTCGTGGAAGTGGTGGACGATCCGTCCTGAGCGGGCCGAAGCCTTAAACCTCGATCGCCCGGAAATGGGGCGCCTTGGCCGGCAGCGTGTGGGCGCGCATCTCTGCGATCAGGGCTTGGCGGCGCGATTTGTCGCGCACGTTGGCAAGGATGAAATCGTCCAAGAGTTCGTGCGCCCGGTGTCGCGCGCGCACTTCGTCCAGCACCTCCGCCTGGGCCATGGCGCCGTGCGCCCGGCCGCGCGCCGGAACCGCCGCCAAGCCGAGCGGCCGGCCCTCGCCCGGTTCCCCGTCGGCGAGGCAGCCATGGGTCGAGAGATAGACATGGACCGCGCGCAGGCCCGCGGCCGGCCCGGCTTCGAGCTCCAGGTCAATACGCTCCAGGCAGCCGTAAAAATAATTCTCGCTGCCGATCTCGGTCTCGTGCATGCGGACGAGTTGGCTCTCACTAAGCCAAGTGACAAAGACGTTAGCCTGCATGCCCGGGGCATGTTGCAGGTTGGCGGCGATCGAGCCGTACATGGTCACATGGGACGAATAGACCGCGTCGTAGTCGCTCAGCCAGGCGCGCGTGACTGGGATCTCGGCGCCGGCGCCGAATTTGCGCAGAAGTTGGGCGGGCGCACGGTTAGAGCCATGGGCGAGGACCGCGGTTCGCCCCGCGTAGATCCCGGGGCTCGATTCCAGGGGCGCCGCACCGCCATCGCGAAAAAGGTAGGATTGGTCCGGCGCCTCGAACGGATAGGACTTGGCGAGCGCCAAGAGCTCGGGCTCGGAGGTCGGTAAGGGCCAGGGCATGGGTCAGGACAGGCGCGCCGCGCCACACCGGGTTAAACGATCAATCGGTGCAGGGCGGCGGTTGGTCCTGGTCGATGCGTTCGATCCGATAGCGGATCGAGCAATGGTCGACCGTCTGCCACGCATGCTTGGCCCATTCTTCCTTGGCCGCTTCGTAATCGGCAAACGGGCCGATCCACTTTTCGGCGCCGTCGAGCGCCTCGTGAAAGCGAGAATCCGTGTACTCGCCACCCACTACCCAGAACTGCCCCATGGGCGATGCCTCTCCGTCCAGCATCAATTTCGTCCAGAATCTTACTATAATTGAATCTGTAAACCTACTAAAAGTAGCGGCTAGAATCTGTATTATTTGCTAACGTTAACTATATTCGCCCAAATTCGTGAGTATGAGCTAGATCGCTTCTGATCCGGACAGCGCCGGGCGGGCCAGCGCCATACCACGCGGGCGGAACTTGCTCTAGTATGGGGACCGTGCGGGCTTGCCCTAACATCCGAGCGGTGCACGAAACTGCGATTCGAGGGGGATTTCGCATGCCTACAGATATCTCAGCCTTTTCGGTCTTTGTGATCGCCGTCGTTGTCATGGCGGTTGTCCTGGTCTTCATGGGGGTGAAGTCGGTGCCCCAGGGCATGGAGTACACGATCGAGCGCTTTGGCCGTTATGTCCGCACGCTGCGGCCCGGCCTGAACATTATCTTGCCCTTCGTCGATCGTGTCGGGGCGCAACTGAATATGATGGAGACGGTCCTCGACGTGCCCTCGCAAGAGGTCATTACCCGGGACAACGCGGTGGTCAAGGTCGACGGCGTGGTCTTTTACCAAGTGCTCGACGCCGCCAAAGCGGCCTATGAGGTGCGCGATATGGAACGCGCGGCCCTGAACCTGACCATGACCAATATTCGTACCGTCATGGGCTCCATGGACCTGGACGAGCTCTTGTCCCAGCGCGACCAGATCAACCACCGGCTTTTGACCGTGGTCGACGACGCGACCGCGCCTTGGGGCCTCAAGGTGACCCGCATCGAGATCAAGGACATCACCCCACCGGCCGATTTGGTCGCCTCCATGGCCGGGCAAATGAAGGCGGAGCGGGACAAGCGGGCCACCATCCTGGTCGCCGAGGGCGAGCGGCAAGCGGAAATCCTGCGCGCCGAGGGCGAGAAACAGGGCGCCATCCTGTCCGCCGAGGGCCGGCGCGAAGCCGCCTACCGGGACGCCGAGGCGCGCGAGCGCGAAGCGCAGGCCGAGGCCAAGGCGACGGCCATGGTGTCCGAGGCCATCGCGCGCGGCAACGTCAACGCGGTCAACTACTTCGTCGCCCAGCGCTATATCGATGCCCTGGGCAAGTTCGCCGATTCGCCCAATCAAAAAACCTTCTTCCTGCCGGTCGACGCGGCCGGGGTGATCGGCGCGATCGGCGGTATCGCCGAGATCGCCCGCGACTCCATGGCCGAGACCGCGCGCGAGCGGGCGACGCCCAGCCGCCGGCCGCCGGAGTCGCCATGAGTACCGTCATGCAATTCGGACCGATCGAGTTCTGGTACTGGTGGGTCGCCGGCCTCGCGCTGCTGGCGATCGAGGTCTTCATGCCGGGCACCTTCTTCCTTTGGATGGGGGTCGCGGCCGGCGTGGTCGGCTTCGCCTTGTTGATCGAACCGGGCTTGAGCCTGGAAACCCAACTGCTGATCTTCGCGGTCCTCTCGGTCGCGGCGGTGGTTGGCTGGCAGGTCTACCTGCGCAAGAACCCGCCGCAAAGCGACGAGCCGACCCTGAACCGGCGCGGCGCCCAATACATCGGCCGGACCTTCGCCCTGAGCGAGGCGATCGACAACGGGGTCGGCAAGATCCGGGTCGACGACACCACCTGGAAGGTCAAGGGCCCGGACCTGCCCGAAGGCGCCAAGGTGCGCGTGACCGCGACCGAAGGCACGCTGCTGGTGATCGAGCCGGCCGCGGCGCAAACAACGGAGGCGTAGAGGCCGTGACCCTTCTGCCCTTCCAGACCCTGTACTTCGAGGACCTGAGCCTCGGCATGACCGAGACCTACCCGAAGGAGGTCAAGTCTTCGGACGTGATCGGCTTCGCGGAGATCACCGGCGACCGCAACCCGATCCACCTGTCGGAGCATTTCGCCGCGCGCAC
>JAJFGO010000047.1 GCA_021776095.1 Kiloniellaceae bacterium
TTCGACGCCATGGCGAGGGATAGAGGCGTGAAGCGCCCAATCAATGTTTCGCCCCTGCTGCATGGCTTGCTTTCATGGGTGATGGCCGCGGTGCTCTACCTCTTGGTCCCCGTGGTCCTGGCCGCCTTCACCTGGAAGGCCATGGTGTTCCCGCAAGGCTTGGGGCACGGCCTTCTGTTCGTCACCGTCTTCGTGTTCCTCGCGCAGGCGGTGCAAGGCTGGTCCCGAGAATGGTACCTGCGTCTCTATTTTTGCGCCAACGTCGCCGCCGTGGTTGGCCTCATCGGCGTCGCCCCCTGGCTCGATGATTTGCGGCGGCCTTTCGATCTGCGTTATGCCGATCTCAAGAAAACCGACCTACAGAACGCCGACCTGCACGACGCCAACCTTCGGCAGGCTGATTTAACGGGGGCGGATCTTTGGAGTGCAAACCTTCGGAGGGCAGATCTCAGGTCAGCCGTCCTTGAGAAGGCGATCCTTCGAAAGGCCGACCTGCAGTACGCAGACTTTCAGGACGCCAACCTGCAGGAAGCGGATCTCAGGAACGCCGACCTGCGGAATGCAAACTTCTGGGGAGCCAGCCTTCAGGGGGCGAAGTTCTGGAACACCAAATTTCAGTGGGCGACGTTCCGGAGGACCAAGCTTCAGGGGACGAATCTCGTGAATGCCGATCTGCAGAATGCATTTTTGGTGAGCGCCAACCTTCAGAGAGCGGATCTCACAAAAGCCAACCTTCAGGGGGCGAACCTCCGTCACGCCAAACTTCAGGGGGCGAACCTAGCCGGGGCTAATTTGAAGGACGCGAATTTAACCGGCGCCTGCGGAGATAAGGACACAATACTTCCCAGTGGCTATTCGATCCCAGACTGCAAATTACCGTAACAGGCCACGGGATAGCACACAGAGTTCGTGACGTAAAAATGGGGGAATTTTCTGGGGAAGAAAACGTGTTATTATTCTAAATCAATGGCTTACGACCCAAATAGGCACCCTTGGTACGGGAGGGGTCGGAAGTTCGATTCTTCCTCGCGGCACCATTAAAACAATAACTTAGCCGCTGCATGAGATGCCCATTGAGGCCCTGGGAGAGCGGCTCTACCGCCGCCTGCGTTGATCCAATGGACTATTTACGCGACAGTCGGCTCGTGACGGCCGACATCTGGGAGCAGCCGTTCGCGCCCTCGGTATCGCTGAAAGACTGCACATCTTATGAGTGATATTCGCAACAAGTACATCCCACCCGCGATCAGCGAGACGGCCTTCAACTGCCCACACTGCGGTGCCTTAGCGAAGCAATACTGGTTCTCGTCGCATGTAGAACCGTTAAAAAAGGACGCCACGCCCCTGATCCTCGATCCCGAGAAGGTTGGAGAATTGTCGCTCAACCATATTGAAGAGGCCGATGAGAGGCAAAAAATCGAGAAGTGGGCAATCAGAATGTCATCCGGCCTTCCATTCATGAACGCCGAGAGGAAAAACATCGATTACGAGCTGCATAACATTTCAGTTTCGCGATGCTACAACTGCAACGACATCGCCATATGGATCTACAATAGACTCGTTTGGCCTCAAAGAGGTGAGGCCCCGATGGCGAACCCCGACCTGCCCAAAGACGTGCGCGAAGACTACGACGAGGCGAGCGCCATCCTAGACCTGTCGCCGCGCGGTGCCGCAGCTCTGCTGCGGTTGGGCATCCAAAAACTGTGCAAACACCTCAAGGAGCCGGGGGACAACATTAACAATGACATCGCGGCGCTAGTCAAAAAGGGTCTAGACCTCCGTGTCCAGCAGGCGCTGGACGTGGTTCGAGTGGTAGGCAACAACGCCGTCCATCCAGGTCAGATCGATCTCAAGGATGACCGTGCGACCGCAGAGAAGTTATTTGGTCTTGTAAACCTGATTACAGAGATAATGTTCAGTCAGCCGAAGCACGTGGCGGAATTGTTTGATGGCCTGCCTGAACTTGCCCGCAAGGCAATTGAAAAGCGCGACGGCAAGAAATAGGCCGCACGCATTCTTCAGTTGGTGATACACCGCCACGACAGCGTGTGCTCTTCAAAGGCTACCGACAACCCAAGCGCACGGTGTGTACCGTGCTTGGCCATAAGTAAAACAAACAACCTAAGCAACTACCCCGCCGCCTTGATGCCTTCCTCGATCAGGCGGCAGGCTTCCTCGGCTTCGCCCCAGCGCTGGATCTTGACCCATTTGTCGGGCTCCAGGTCCTTGTAGTGCTGGAAGAAGTGGGTGATCTGCTGGAGCAGGATCGGCGGCATGGAGCGGTAGGAGCTGACCCCCGAGTAATAGGGGTGCAGAGCATCGACCGGCACGGTCAGGAGCTTCTCGTCCAGCCCGGCCTCGTCCTCCATGATCAAGACGCCGATCGGCCGGGCCCGGACCACGGCGCCGGGCACCACCGGGTTGCGCGCCGCGACCATGGCGTCCACCGGGTCGCCGTCGGCGGCCAAGGTATGCGGGATGAAGCCGTAGTTGAGGGGATAGCGCATGGAGGTGTGCAGGAAGCGGTCGACGAACATGGCGCCCGAATCCTTATCGAGCTCGTATTTAACCGGCTCGCCGCCCAGCGGCACCTCGATGATGACGTTGACGTCCCAAGGCGGATTTTGGCCGACCGGAATCTTGAGAATATCCATGGCTTGAGTTTCCCCTTCCTCGCACAACCCCGCACCGGCCCCATCCCAACGCGTTTCGCGCCCCGTTGCAAGGCGCCCCGGTCTCACCCCTGGCCTTAGGCCCGCCGCCAGTCATAAGCTGCGCAAGACGCGCAGACCAAGGGAAGGATCGGCATGGCCGGTACGGAAAGCACCATCGAGTTGAACGGACACGGCCTTTCGCCCACCGCCGTCGCGGCGATCGCTCGCGACGGACGCCGGATATCCCTGGCCCCGGCGGCGCTCGCGCGCATGGCCGCCGCGCGCGGGATCATCGAGAGTGCGCTCGAATCCGGCGCGCCGGTCTATGGCCTGACCACCGGTTTGGGCTCTCGCGTAACTCAGAGCTTGCCGCGTGAGGTTTTGGAGGAGTTTTCCCGCCTGACCTTGCGCGGGCGCAGTCACGCCGTGGGACCGCCCCTGCCCCGCGCGGCGGTGCGCGCGGCCATGGCGGTTCGCCTGAACGGCCTCTTGCTGGGC
>JAJFGO010000048.1 GCA_021776095.1 Kiloniellaceae bacterium
TCGCGCCGATCGCCATGGACGAGGGCTTACGTTTCGCGATCCGCGAGGGCGGCCGCACGGTCGGCGCCGGCGTGGTCGCGGGCATCATTCAGTAATCAAGGAAAGCACCCCAAACCGCAAATCCGCGGCACGGCGTGAGCATTAGGCGGCCAAATCTTTAGGCAGGCGGTCATTAGGAGTGTAGCTCAATTGGCAGAGCACCGGTCTCCAAAACCGGGGGTTGTGGGTTCGAGTCCCTCCACTCCTGCCAGACGCGCAGAAATTGCGGCTTGTGAGCGAGATCCCGGGTTAGCCGGAGCGGAATTGAACGGGAACGGCCCGGTATGCCGTTGGGCGACGTAAAGAATGGACATGGCGAAAATTAATCCAGGTCAGTTTATCCGGGAAGTCCGGCGCGAGGTGTCGAAAGTCACCTGGCCGAGCCGCAAGGAAACCATGATCACCACGGCCATGGTGTTCGTCATGGTGTTCCTGGCCGCCATATTCTTTTTCGGCGTCGATATGATTCTGTCCTGGATCGTGCGGCTGATTCTCGGTCTCGGAGGTTAAGTTATGGCGATGCGTTGGTATGTCGTGCACGCCTATTCCGGCTTCGAGAAGAAGGTCGCCGAGGCGATCCGCGACCAGGCAGTGCAAAAAGGCATGGACGACCTCTTCGAGGAAGTCCTGGTGCCGACCGAAGAAGTGATCGAACTGCGCCGCGGCCAAAAGGTCAGTGCAGAGCGCAAGTTCTTCCCGGGCTATGTCCTGGTCAAGATGGACCTGACCGACGACACCTGGCACCTGGTCAAGAACACGCCCAAGGTGACCGGCTTCCTGGGCAGCCGGGGCCGTCCGAGCCCGATTTCCCAGGCCGAGGCCGATCGCATCATGCATCAGGTCCAGGAAGGGGTGGAGCGGCCCAAGCCCTCGATTACTTTCGAGATCGGCGAGCAAGTGCGGGTCGCCGACGGGCCGTTCACCTCGTTCAGCGGCCTTGTCGAGGAAGTTGATGAAGAACGGGCTCGGCTGAAGGTCGCGGTGTCGATTTTCGGCCGCGCGACCCCGGTGGAGTTGGAATACTCGCAAGTCGAGAAGCAATAGGGAATTCGATCCGGCGCCTGGGCGCCCGGGTCCGATCGTGTGGGAGGCCTGCCATGGCCAGACCACGCAACCCGCAAGGAAAGGGTAGAAAATGGCAAAGAAGATCGCAGGGTACATCAAGCTGGAGATCAAGGCGGGGCAGGCTAACCCCTCGCCGCCGGTCGGGCCGGCCCTGGGCCAGCGCGGCTTGAATATCATGGAGTTCTGCAAGGCCTTTAACGCGGCGACGCAGAACATAGAGCCGGGTGCCCCGACCCCGGTCGTGATCACGGCCTATGCCGATCGCTCGTTCTCGTTCGAGACCAAGACCGCGCCGGCCAGTTATTTCCTGCGCAAGGCGGCCAAGCTGCCGAAGGGCGCGACGAACCCGGGCAAGGAGGTCGCGGGCAAGGTCACCATGGCCCAGGTGCGCGAGATCGCGGAGGCCAAGATGGTCGACCTGAACGCCAACGATATCGACGCGGCGGCGAAAATCATCGCCGGCTCGGCCCGCTCCATGGGCCTGGAAGTGGTGGGGTAGGGACCATGGCACGTAACGGAAAGCGCTATCGCAAGGCCAGCGAGGGTTTGAACCCGGAACTGGCTTATCCGGTTCAGGACGCGATCAAGTTGATCAAGGAGCGGGCGACCGCGAAGTTCGACGAAACGGTTGAGATCGCCATGAACCTGGGCGTCGATCCGCGCCACGCGGACCAGAACGTCCGCGGCGTGGTGTCCCTGCCCAACGGTACCGGGCGTACGGTCCGGGTCGCGGTCTTCGCCAAGGGCGCCAAGGCCGAGGAAGCCACTTCGGCGGGCGCCGACGTGGTCGGCGAGGCGGATTTGGCCGAGAAGGTCCAGGCCGGGCAGATCGATTTCGAGCGCTGCATCGCGACCCCGGACATGATGGCCGTGGTCGGGCGCCTGGGCAAAATCCTGGGGCCGCGCGGCATGATGCCGAACCCGAAGTTGGGCACGGTCACCAACGACGTGGCCGCTGCGGTTCAGGCCGCCAAGGGCGGTCAGGTTGAATTCCGTGCCGAGAAGGCCGGCGTGGTGCATGCCGGGGTCGGCAAGGCCAGTTTCACCGAAGAGGCACTGGTGGAAAACGTCAAGGCCTTCGTCGGGGCGATCGGCCGGGCTAAGCCGAGCGGCGCCAAGGGCTCCTATATCAAGCGCGTTTCGCTGTCCTCGACCATGGGCCCAGGGGTCTCGGTCGAGGTGGCCAGCGTCGCAAGCGGCGGCTCGGCCTAAGACCGCGAACCGCGAGACGTAAGGAATTCCGCCAATCCCGGTACGCCGGGGCCGGCGGGACTAAGGCGCGGCGGGGCAATCCGCCGGGCCATCCTGTCCAAGACTGCAGGTGTCCAAGGGGTCCAAGGCATGGACCCGGCGGGCTTAAGCCAAGCGGGCCTGCATAGACGGGAAGTAAAGAGCACAGGCCGGTTCTCCATAGTGGAGGACCGGTGGGCTTGAGCTTCCAGGACAGGCTAACCGGACGACCGGGGATGCCTCGGAAGTCCATGTGCGAGCCGGCTGGCGAACCGTATTTCACGGTGATCCGGCCAAGATAGAGCGGAATGGACCTGTGGACCGATCACAAAAAGAGGCACTGGTTTCCAACCTGAACGGGGCCTTCAACGAAGCCAACCTGGTCGTCATAACCCAGCAATCGGGTTTGTCGGTGGCCGAGGTGACGCAACTGCGACGGCGGATCCTGGAGGCTGGGGCCAGCTACAAAGTGACTCAGAATCGGCTTACGCGTCTTGCTCTTTCGGGCACCAAGTTTGAGGCGCTAAAGCCAATGTTTACCGGACCGACCGCGGTTGCGTTCTCGGTCGATCCGGTGGCGGCGGCGAAGGTTTGCGTCGAGTTCGCTAACAAGAACGAGAAGCTGACCATCGTCGGCGGCGCGTTGGGGGAGAAAGAACTCAGCCCCGGGCAGGTGAACGAGCTTGCCAAGCTGCCGTCGCTTGACGAATTGCGGGGCAAGTTGATCGGCGTCCTGCAGGCGCCAGCCACCAAGTTGGCTGGGGTCGCACAGGCGCCGGCCGCTACTTTGGCCCGTGTGTTTAGCGCTTATGCCTCGAAAGAGACTGCCGCGTGAGCTTTACCGCTACCTGAAAGTTCAAGCCTAGGAGATTGAAGAATGGCCGATTTAGACCAACTAGTAGATCAGCTTTCCAAGCTGACCGTTATCGAGGCGGCAGAGCTCGCTAAGAAACTTGAGGATACCTGGGGTGTCTCAGCCGCGGCGCCGGTCGCCGTTGCCGCCGCCCCGGCCGCTGCTGCCGAGGCCGAGGCCGAGAAGGATACCTTCGACGTTGTCTTGGCCAGCTTTGGCGAGAAGAAGATCAATGTGATCAAGGAAGTGCGCGCGATCACCAGCCTGGGCCTGAAGGAGGCCAAGGACCTGGTCGAAGGCGTGCCCAAGCCGGTCAAGGAAGGGGTCTCGAAGGACGAGGCCGCTGAGATCAAGAAGAAGCTCGAGGATGCGGGTGCGACTGTCGAGCTTAAGTAGTCGATGCCGATCCGCCGGATTGGCGTGAGTTAAGGTCCGGCCGGCGCGCGCTTTGGCGTGCGCCGGACCGGCTTTTTGTGCATTTGGCCGATCCCCACCGCCGCGCGGGGGCCGGGCCGGCACAAGGGGCTGGGATAGGCCGTTAATGGATCTGGCGGCATGGGCGCGCCGCCAAGGACCCATCGATCGGCGCGGCAGCGTGGCGCACGAACAGGCGCCGGCCTCAATCGGGCCGGCCGACAGCAAGAACGAGGACGTAGGGCAAATGATAAGATCGTTTACCGGCCGCAAGCGTATCCGCAAGAACTTCGGGCGTATCCCCGAGGTCACCCGCATGCCGAACCTGATCGAGGTGCAAAAAGTTTCCTACGATCATTTTCTGCAGGCCGGCGTGCGGGTTAGCGACCGCGAACAGGTCGGGCTTCAGGCGGTCTTCGCGTCGGTGTTTCCGATCCGCGATTTCGCCGAGCGCTCCGAGCTGCAGTTCATGCGCTACGAGTTGGAAGAGCCCAAGTACGACGTCGAGGAGTGCCAGCAACGCGGCATGACCTATGCCGCGCCGCTGAAGGTCATCTTGCGCCTGGTGGTCTGGGACGTGGACGAGGATACCGGCGCCCGTTCGATCCGCGACATCAAGGAGCAGGACGTCTACATGGGCGACATGCCCATGATGACCTCGAACGGCACCTTCGTGATCAACGGGACCGAGCGGGTCATCGTCAGCCAGATGCACCGCAGCCCGGGCGTGTTCTTCGACCACGACAAGGGCAAGACCCATTCTTCGGGCAAATACCTTTTTGCGGCCCGGGTGATTCCCTATCGTGGGTCTTGGCTGGACTTCGAGTACGACGCGAAGGACCTGGTCTATGTCCGCATCGACCGGCGCCGCAAGTTGCCGGTGACCACCCTGCTGATGGCCCTGGACAGCGACGCGGCCGCGAAGCTGCGCGCCGAGAAGATGGCCGCGGGCGAGCGGTTGGACCCGCAAGACGCCCAGGGCATGAGCGCGGAAGAAATCCTGGCCCATTTCTACGGCCAGTATTCCTACACTCGGGTTGAGGGCGGCTGGCGCACGGCCTTCGATCCGGAGCGTCTGCGCGGCATCAAGCTGACGCTCGACCTGATCGACGCTAAGACCCGCAAGGCGGTTGCCGAGGCCGGCGCCAAGATGACTCCGCGCTTGGCCAAGCGACTGCAGGACGCCGGGCTGAAGCACCAGTTCCTCGAAGACGCGGAGTTGATCGGGCAGTTCGTCGCCTCCGACACGATCGACGAAAAGACCGGCCTGGTCCTGTGCGAGGCGGGTGACGAAATCACCGAGGCCCTGCTGGAATCCCTCTCCGAGGCCGGGATCAAGGAACTTCCGGTCCTGGCGATCGACTACGTCAACATCGGGCCCTACATACGCAATACCCTGGCGATCGATAAAAACACCAACCGGGAAGAGGCGCTGATCGACATCTACCGGGTCATGCGCCCGGGCGAACCGCCGACCCTGGAAACCGCCGAGGCCATGTTTAAGGGATTGTTCTTCGATTCCGAGCGCTACGACCTTTCGACGGTCGGCCGGGTCAAGATGAACTCGCGGCTCAACTTCGATACGCCCGATTCCCTGCGCACCCTGCGTAAGGAAGACATCCTCGCGATCCTCAAGATCCTGGTCGACCTCAAGGACGGGCGCGGCGAGATCGACGATATCGACCATCTGGGCAACCGGCGCGTGCGTTCGGTCGGCGAATTGATGGAGAATCAGTATCGCATCGGTCTGTTGCGCATGGAGCGCGCGATCAAGGAGCGCATGAGTTCGGTCGAGATCGATTCGGTCATGCCACACGACCTAATCAACGCCAAGCCGGCGGCCGCCGCGGTCCGCGAGTTCTTCGGCTCGTCCCAGCTCTCGCAGTTCATGGATCAGACTAATCCTCTGTCGGAGATCACCCATAAGCGGCGGTTGTCCGCCCTGGGTCCGGGCGGTCTGACCCGCGAACGCGCCGGCTTCGAGGTGCGCGACGTGCATCCGACACATTACGGCCGGATCTGCCCCATCGAGACGCCGGAAGGCCCCAACATCGGCCTGATCAACTCCTTGGCGACCTATGCTCAGGTCAATGAGTACGGCTTCATCGAGAGCCCTTACCGCCGGGTGGAGAAAGGCAAGGTCACCGACGAGGTTCACTACCTTTCGGCCATGGACGAAGGCCGCTACACGGTAGGCCAGGCCAACGCGCCCCTGGACAAGAACAACCGCTTTGTCGACGATCTGGTATCGTGCCGGCATGGCGGCGAGTACCTCATGGCCCGGCCCGAGGATATCGAGTTCATGGACGTATCGCCGAAACAGTTGGTTTCGGTCGCCGCGGCCCTGATTCCGTTCCTGGAAAACGACGACGCCAACCGGGCGCTGATGGGCTCGAACATGCAACGCCAAGCGGTTCCTTTGCTGCGTAGCGAGGCACCCCTGGTCGGCACGGGCATGGAAGAGACCGTTGCGCGGGATTCCGGCGTGGCCCTTTCCGCCCGTCGTGGCGGCGTGGTCGATCAGGTCGACGCAACCCGCATCGTTATCCGGGTGACCGAGGAGACCTCCAGCGGTGAGCAGGCGGTGGATATCTTCAACCTGCTGAAATTCCAGCGCTCGAACCAGAACACCTGCATCAACCAGCGGCCGCTGGTGAAGGTCGGCGACATCGTCGAGCGCGGCGACATCATCGCCGACGGCCCGTCCACCAACCTGGGTGAGCTGGCCCTTGGCCGCAATGTGCTGGTCGCCTTCATGCCTTGGCAGGGTTACAACTTCGAGGATTCGATCCTGATCTCGGAACGGATCGTGCGCGACGACGTCTTCACCTCGATCCATATCGAGGAATTCGAGGTCATGGCGCGCGATACCAAGCTGGGCCAGGAAGAAATCACTCGCGATATTCCGAACGTCGGTGAGGACGCCCTGCGCAATCTCGACGAGGCGGGCATCGTCTACATCGGCGCCGAGGTCGGGGCCGGCGATATCCTGGTCGGTAAGGTCACGCCCAAGGGCGAATCGCCGATGACGCCGGAGGAAAAGCTGCTCCGCGCGATCTTTGGCGAAAAAGCCTCCGACGTGCGCGATACCTCATTGCGGGTGCCGCCGGGGGTGACCGGCACGGTGGTCGAGGTGCGCCTGTTCTCGCGCCGCGGCGTGGACAAGGACGAGCGCGCCCTGGCCATCGAGCAGGCCGAGATCGAACGCCTAGCCAAGGACCGCGACGACGAGAAGGCGATCCTGGAGCGCAGCTTCTATGGCCGCTTGAAGGACCTCTTGATCAACCAGATCGCGGCCAGCGGGCCTAAGGGCTTCAAGGAAGATACCAAGATCACCGAAAAGGTCCTGTCGGACTACACCCCGGGGCAGTGGCGGCAGATCGCGGTCAAGACCGACAAGCGTCAGGCCGATGTCGAGGCCCTGAACAAGCAGTTCGAGGCCGCCATTGGCGAGCTGACCAAGCGTTTCGATAACAAGGTCGACAAGTTGCAGCGTGGCGACGAACTGCCGCCGGGCGTGATGAAGATGGCCAAGGTTTTCGTGGCGGTGAAGCGCAAGCTGCAACCGGGCGACAAGATGGCCGGACGGCATGGCAATAAGGGCGTGATCTCGAAAATCGTACCGATCGAGGACATGCCCTATCTGGAGGACGGCACGCAGGTCGATATCGTGCTCAATCCTCTGGGCGTGCCCAGCCGTATGAACGTCGGTCAAATCCTGGAAACCCACCTCGGTTGGGCTTGCCACGGGTTGGGCCGTCAGGTCGGCGACATGCTGAACCAATACCGGGCCAGCGGTAAGATCGATCCGATCAAGAAGCGCTTGAGGCAGATCTACGGCGAAAAGGCCTTCAAGTCGGACCTGGCGGTCATGAACGACGAGGACTTGGTCGAGCTCACCAACAATATTCGCGATGGCGTGCCCATCGCGTCGCCGGTGTTCGACGGCGCGCACGAGGGCGACATCAACGAGATGCTGGAATTGGCCGGACTGCAAACGTCGGGCCAGGTTCGGCTGACCGATGGGCGGACCGGCGAGCCGTTCGAGCGCATGGTGACGGTCGGCTACATTTACATGTTGAAGCTGCACCATCTGGTCGACGACAAGATCCATGCTCGTTCGATCGGCCCCTACAGCTTGGTCACCCAGCAACCCTTGGGCGGCAAGGCACAGTTTGGCGGTCAGCGTTTCGGCGAGATGGAGGTCTGGGCACTGGAAGCCTACGGGGCGGCGTACACGCTGCAAGAGATGCTCACGGTGAAGTCGGACGACGTGTCCGGGCGCACCAAGGTTTACGAGGCCATCGTCAAGGGCGACGAGAACTTCGAATCGGGCATCCCCGAATCTTTCAACGTGCTGGTCAAAGAGCTGCGCTCGCTCGGCCTCAACGTCGAATTGAAGCAAGGCCAATAGCCGCGGCGCGACTTGTGACCCCAGCACCGCTTATAAGTTTTCTTATCGGGAGACACCGATGAAAGAGTTGATGAATATCTTCGGCCAGCCCACCGGCCCACAGAGCTTCGATCAAATACGCATATCGATTGCTAGCCCGGAGCGCATTCGCTCCTGGTCGTTCGGTGAGATCAAGAAGCCGGAGACGATCAACTATCGTACCTTCAAGCCGGAGCGCGACGGCTTGTTCTGTGCCCGCATCTTCGGTCCGATCAAGGACTACGAGTGCTTGTGCGGCAAATACAAGCGCATGAAATACCGCGGCATCATCTGCGAGAAGTGCGGTGTCGAGGTCACCTTGTCCAAGGTCCGGCGCGAGCGCATGGGCCATATCGAGTTGGCCAGCCCGGTCGCGCATATCTGGTTCTTGAAGTCGCTGCCCAGCCGCATCGGCCTATTGCTGGATATGACCCTCAAGGATCTCGAGCGGGTCTTGTATTTCGAGAGCTTCGTGGTGACCGAGCCGGGCCTGACGCCGCTCAAGATCAAGGATCTGATGTCCGAGGATCAATACCTCGAGGCGCAGGACGAATACGGCGACGACGCATTCACCGCCATGATCGGCGCCGAGGCCATGAAGAAGATGCTCTCCGAGCTCGACCTGGAGGAAGAGCGCGAGACCCTGCGGGTCGAACTGCGCGAGACCGCCTCGGAGGCCAAGCGCAAGAAGTTCGTCAAGCGCCTCAAGCTGGTCGAGGCATTCCTGGAATCCGGTGCCCGGCCGGAATGGATGATCTTGGACGTGGTCCCGGTCATTCCGCCGGAGTTGCGCCCCCTGGTGCCGCTCGACGGTGGACGCTTCGCGACCTCGGACCTGAACGATCTCTATCGCCGTGTCATCAACCGGAACAACCGGCTGAAGCGTCTGATCGAATTGCGCGCGCCGGATATCATCGTGCGCAACGAAAAGCGCATGCTACAGGAATCGGTCGACGCGCTGTTCGATAATGGCCGGCGCGGCCGGGTCATCACCGGCGCCAACAAGCGGCCGCTGAAATCCTTGTCCGACATGCTCAAGGGCAAGCAGGGCCGGTTCCGGCAGAACCTGCTGGGCAAGCGCGTCGACTATTCCGGCCGCTCGGTCATCGTGGTCGGGCCCGAGCTCAAGCTGCATCAGTGCGGCCTGCCGAAGAAGATGGCACTCGAGCTGTTTAAGCCCTTCATCTATTCCAAGCTCGAACTCTATGGCATGGCCTCGACCATCAAGGCGGCCAAGCGCATGGTCGAGAAGGAGCGCCCCGAGGTCTGGGATATCCTGGAAGAGGTGATCCGCGAGCACCCGGTTTTGCTCAACCGGGCGCCGACCTTGCATCGCCTCGGTATTCAAGCCTTTGAGCCGGTGCTGATCGAGGGCAAGGCGATTCAGCTCCATCCGCTGGTCTGCACCGCCTTCAATGCGGACTTCGACGGCGACCAGATGGCGGTGCACGTGCCGCTATCGCTCGAATCGCAGCTCGAGGCCCGGGTCCTCATGATGTCGACCAACAACATTCTCTCGCCGGCCAACGGCAAGCCGATCATCGTGCCGTCGCAGGATATCGTGCTCGGCCTTTATTACCTGACGGTCGAGGCCGACGGGGAAGTCGGCGAGGGCATGTGCTTCGCCGATATGGCTGAATTAGAGCATGCCTTGGCCGAAGGTGCGGTGACCCTGCACGCCAAGGTCAAGGCGCGCTACCACACGGTCGATCAAGACGGCAAGCCGGTGCGGCTGGTTGTCGATGCGACGCCCGGGCGTATGTTGCTGTCCGAAGTTCTGCCGAAAAACAAGGCGGTGCCCTTCTCGATGATCAACCGTTTGTTGACCAAGAAGGAAATCACCGAACTGATCGACGTGGTCTACCGCCACTGCGGTCAGAAAGAGACGGTCATTTTCTGCGACCGCATCATGTCGCTGGGCTTCAGCTACGCGGCCAAGGCCGGTATTTCCTTCGGCAAGGACGACCTCATTGTTCCCGAAGCCAAAATTAAGCTGGTCGAAGAGGCTCAGAACGAGGTCAAGGAGTTCGAGCAGCAGTACCTGGACGGCTTGATCACCCGGGGCGAGAAGTACAACAAGGTGGTTGACGTCTGGTCGCAGTGCACCGACCGGGTCGCGGACGAGATGATGAAGGTCATGTCCGGGCTCACCGGGCGCAGCGTCAATTCGGTGTTCATGATGGCGCACTCCGGCGCCCGTGGTTCGGCGGCCCAAATCAAGCAGTTGGCCGGTATGCGTGGTCTCATGGCCAAGCCCTCGGGCGAAATCATCGAGACGCCGATCATCTCGAACTTCAAAGAAGGCCTAACCGTGCTGGAATACTTCAATTCCACTCACGGTGCGCGAAAGGGTCTGGCCGATACGGCGTTGAAGACCGCCAACTCGGGGTACTTGACCCGGCGTTTGGTGGACGTGGCTCAGGACGCCATCATCACCGAGACGGATTGCGGCACCAAGAAGGGCCTCAACGTCGCCGCGGTGATCGAGGGCGGCGAGGTGATCGCGCCCTTGGGCGAGCGGGTCCTCGGCCGCACGGTCCTGGACGACGTCTTGGATCCCCTGTCGGGTGAGATGGTCTTGCCGAGCGGGACGCTGATCGCCGAAGAAACCGTGGATGTGCTCGATCGCGCGGGGGTCGACCGCATGACCATCCGGTCGCCCCTGACTTGCGAATCCAAGACCGGCATCTGTGCTTCGTGCTATGGCCGCGATCTGGCGCGCGGTACGCCGGTCAACATGGGCGAGGCGGTTGGCGTGATCGCCGCCCAGTCGATCGGTGAGCCGGGCACCCAGCTGACCATGCGCACCTTCCACATTGGCGGCGCGGCCCAGCGTGGGGCCGAACAGTCCAGTGTCGAGGCCTCGGTCAAGAGCAAGGTCGTGATCAAGAACCGCAACGTGGTGGTGAATTCGGAGGGCGTGCCCATCGTTATGGGCCGCAATCTGGAGATTCAGCTGGTCGACGAACAGAACCGCGAGCGGGCCCGTCACCGTGTGCCTTACGGCGCCCGCCTCTTGGCGGACGAGGGGGCGGAGATCACCAAGGGCCAGAAGCTGGCTGAGTGGGATCCCTATACGATCCCGATCATCACCGAGAAAGAAGGTGTCGCCAACTACGTCGACCTGATGGAAGGCGTTTCCATGCGCGAGGTTCTCGACGAGACCACGGGCATCTCGAACCGGGTTGTGGTTGACTGGAAGCAACAGTCCCGGGGCACCGAACTCAGGCCGCGAATCACCCTGCGCGATGACAAAGGCGAGGTCATCACCCTGGCCAACGGCATGGAGGCCCGCTACCTCATGTCGGTCGACGCCATTCTCTCGGTCGAGAACGGTGCCAAGGTTAGGGCCGGCGATATCCTGGCCCGTATCCCGCGCGAGACCACCAAGACCCGCGACATCACGGGCGGTCTGCCCCGGGTGGCCGAGTTGTTCGAGGCCCGAAAGCCGAAGGACTACGCGATCATCAGCGATCTCGAAGGCCGGGTCGAATTCGGCAAGGACTACAAGAACAAGCGCCGGATCATCGTTCGGCCTGAGGACGAGTCGATCGAAGCCGGGGAATTCCTGATCCCGAAGGGCAAGCACGTCTCGGTTCAGGAAGGCGACTATGTGATGGTCGGCGACTCCCTGATGGACGGCAACCCGGTGCCTCACGATATTCTCGAGGTCCTGGGCATCGAAGCTCTGGCGGATTACCTGACCTACGAAATCCAGAGTGTCTATCGTCTGCAGGGCGTCAAGATCAACGACAAGCACATTGAGGTGATCGTTCGCCAGATGCTGCAAAAGGTCGAAATTACCGACGCCGGTGAAAGCACCTTCCTGATCGGCGAGCAGGTCGATCGGGACGAATTCATCGTGGTTAACGACAAGACGATTGCCGAAGGTGGGCAGCCGGCCAAAGCAAGTCCTGTCCTGCAGGGCATTACCAAAGCCAGCCTCCAGACCCGCTCCTTCATCTCGGCGGCCTCGTTCCAGGAAACCACCCGGGTTCTGACCGAGGCGGCGACCCACGGCAAGACCGACGATCTGATCGGCCTGAAGGAGAACGTGATTGTTGGCCGCCTGATCCCAGCCGGTACCGGGTCGGTCATGAACCTCCTGAAAAAGGTGGCGGCCGATCGGGATCGGGAACTTCTGGCCAAGCAACAGGAGATGCAGGCCGCGCTGGAAGCGGAAAACGAGGAGGCAAGCGAACAATCCTCGGTGGCTTAGGCCGCCACGAAGCCTCGATTCGGGGTCCGGGCCGGACAAATGCCGGACCCGGACCCCGCTGGCCGCCGGGCCGGGCCGTTGAGCGCCGAAAATGCCGCAGAATCGGCGATAAAGGGCGCTGGCGAGGCTTGACGGAAGTGCGGCGCGACAATAGTATGCGCCCGCTTTCAGGGGGCTGGTGGTAGGCCCGTTTGCGGTCTAGACGCAGGCCCCGGGGATCACGCGAACAAAATATATGGCCGTTTCGGCGGCCCTGGGACGACCCGCGAGGAAGGGCGATTTGCTCTGTCGCGGGCTACGCTTTTTTAGAACGTCGCTGGAAAAGAGACTGAATAGATGCCGACGATGAACCAGCTTATCCGCAAGCCGCGCCAGGCGCCGGTCACGCGGAACAAAGTGCCGGCGCTGGAGGCTTGCCCGCAGAAACGCGGCGTGTGCACCCGTGTCTACACCACCACGCCGAAGAAGCCGAACTCGGCGCTTCGCAAGGTGGCGCGCGTGCGCCTGACCAACGGCTTCGAGGTCACCAGCTACATCCCAGGCGAAGGCCATAACCTGCAAGAGCACTCGGTGGTCATGATCCGCGGCGGGCGGGTCAAGGACCTGCCCGGCGTGCGCTATCACATCATCCGCGGAACCCTGGATACCCAGGGCGTGAAAGACCGCCGCCAGCGCCGTTCCAAATACGGCGCAAAGCGCCCGAAGTAAGGCTGGAGGACCGAGCATGTCGCGTCGTCGCCGCGCCGAAAAGCGTGAAATCCTGCCGGACCCCAAGTTCGGCGATATGGTGTTGAGCAAGTTCATGAACGTCCTGATGTATTCGGGCAAGAAGTCGGCTGCGGAGGGCATCGTGTACGGCGCCCTGGATCGGATTCAGCAGCGCGGCAGCCAAGACCCGGTCCGGGTCTTTCACGAGGCCCTCGGCAACGTGCGCCCGGAGATCGAGGTGCGCTCGCGCCGGGTCGGCGGGGCGACCTATCAGGTGCCGGTCGAGGTGCGTTCGATCCGGGGGCAGGCGCTGGCGATCCGCTGGCTGATCGTGGCCTCGCGCGCGCGCTCGGAGCCGACCATGACTGACCGCCTGGCCAACGAACTACAGGACGCGGCCAACAACCGGGGCGCCGCGGTCAAGAAGCGCGAAGACACACACCGCATGGCGGAGGCCAACAAGGCCTTCTCGCATTATCGCTGGTAAACGAGAAGTCTAAGAGTCACGCCATGGCCCGCGTCACCCCGCTCGATCAATACCGCAATATCGGCATCATGGCCCATATTGATGCCGGTAAAACAACGACCACGGAGCGAATCCTTTTCTATACCGGGCGGTCCTACAAGATTGGCGAGGTCCATGAGGGCACGGCCACCATGGACTGGATGGAGCAGGAGCAGGAACGCGGCATTACCATTACCTCGGCCGCGACGACGTGCTTCTGGCAGGACTACCGCATCAACATCATCGATACCCCCGGCCACGTGGACTTCACCATTGAGGTCGAGCGCTCCCTGCGGGTGCTGGATGGCGCGGTCGCGGTATTCGATTCGGTCGCCGGGGTCGAGCCCCAGTCGGAGACCGTCTGGCGGCAGGCGGACAAGTACAAAGTGCCGCGGATCTGTTTCGTCAACAAAATGGACCGGACCGGCGCGGATTTTTACCGCTGCGTGGACATGATGGTCGACCGCCTGGGCACCAAGCCGCTGGTGCTTCAATTGCCCATCGGGTCAGAGGCGGAGTTCCAGGGCGTTGTCGACCTGATCAAGATGAAGGCCATCGTCTGGACGGACGAGACCATGGGCGCCGAATACGTCGAGCAGGATATTCCGGCCGACATGGCGGACCAGGTGGCCAAATACCGCGAGGAACTGATCGAGCTCGCGGTCGAGCATGATGACGCGGCGATGGAGGCTTACCTCGATGGGACGGAGCCCGACGCCGCGACCCTGAAACAATGTATTCGCCGCGGTACCTGCAGCCTCGCTTTCGTTCCAGTTTTGAACGGAACAGCTTTCAAAAACAAAGGGGTGCAGCCTCTACTTGATGCTGTGGTTGATTTTCTGCCTTCGCCGATCGATGTGCCGGACATGCTGGGTTTGAAACCGGGTAGCGATGAGCAAGTGGTTCGTAAGAGCGACGACAGCGAGCCTTTTTCCGCCCTGGCGTTCAAGGTCATGACCGATCCCTTCGTTGGTTCGCTGACTTTCGTACGGGTCTACTCGGGCATCTTGCAGAGTGGCTCGCAGGTCATGAACTCGGTCAAGGACAGCAAGGAACGCGTCGGCCGCATGCTCCTGATGCACGCCAATCATCGCGAAGATATCAAAGAGGTGCGCGCGGGCGACATCGTCGCCATTGCCGGCCTGAAGAATACCACCACCGGCGAAACCCTCTGCGATCCTACGAAGCCGGTGATCTTGGAGCGGATGGAATTCCCGGACCCGGTCATCGAGGTCGCGGTCGAGCCCCGGACCAAGAGCGACCAGGAGAAAATGGGTGTGGCGCTCAATCGTCTGGCCCAGGAGGATCCCTCGTTCCGGGTGTCTTCGGACGTGGAAAGCGGCCAGACCATCATCAAGGGTATGGGCGAGCTCCATCTGGAGATCATCGTCGACCGCATGAAGCGGGAGTTCAAGGTCGAGGCCAATGTCGGCGCGCCGCAGGTCGCCTACCGCGAGACCATCACGCAATTGGCGGAGATCGACTACACCCATAAGAAGCAAACCGGCGGGTCCGGGCAGTTCGCACGGGTTAAGATCGTGTTTGAGCCGCAGGAGCCGGGCGCGGGCTACGAATTCAAGAACGCGATCCACGGTGGCTCGGTGCCTCGGGAATACATTCCCGGCGTGGAAAAGGGCCTGGAAAGCTCGCGCGACAGCGGCGTCCTGGCCGGCTTTCCGGTGATCGATTTCAAGGCGACCCTGACCGACGGCGCCAGCCATGACGTGGATTCGAGTGTCCTGGCCTTTGAAATTGCCACCCGCGCGGCCTTTCGCGAGGGCATCGCCAAATCCAAGCCGGTGTTGCTAGAGCCGGTCATGCGGGTCGAGGTTGTGACCCCGGAAGAATACATGGGCGACATCATCGGCGATTTGAACAGCCGGCGCGGCAGTATCGGCGGCATGGATTCGCGCGGCAACGCGCAGGTCATCAACGCCATGGTGCCGCTCGCCAATATGTTCGGTTACGTCAATAACCTGCGCTCCATGAGCCAGGGCCGGGCCCAATACACCATGCATTTCGACCACTACGAAAAGGTTCCGCAGGCGGTGGCTGACGAAGTCATCAACAAGCTGACCTGATCGCGCGAGACCAGAACGCACACACCCGAGAGACGGAGACTTACGACCCATGGCAAAGGCGAAGTTTGAGCGAACGAAGCCGCACTGCAACGTCGGCACGATAGGTCACGTTGACCACGGCAAGACGACGCTGACGGCGGCGATCACGAAGGTTTTGGCGGAGTCGACGGGTGGTGCGACGTTCACGGCC
>JAJFGO010000049.1 GCA_021776095.1 Kiloniellaceae bacterium
GGGAATCTCGCGCGGGTCGCGGCCCTGCTGGCGCACGAATCCCCAATTGCGGCCCGACTGCTCGCCGGCGATCTCGCCCTTTTCCAAGAGGATGACCCGCAGGCCCCGGCGCGACAGGTAATAGGCGCTGGCGCAGCCGGCAATGCCGCCGCCCACCACGGCCACGTCATAGATTTGTTGTGTCACGGGCGCGCCCTCCACGCACTGGAGGCGGTGTTGTAGCAGGGCAAAGGCGCACGGGAAAAGGCGGCGAAAGGTGGCGTTGCGGCACCAAGGCGGCTAGGACTCTGGGGTTATGGCCCGTCCCGACAAAACTTTGCAGCCGGCCTTGGAGGCATTAGCAGCGCGCGATCCCGATATCGCCCGCTGCTTCGCGGCCTGCGGTCTGCCGCCGGTGCGCCGGCAAAAGCCCGGTTTCCCGGGCTTGCTGCGCATCATCATGGCGCAGCAGGTCTCCACTGCTTCGGCCGCGGCAATCACCGGGCGCTTGGAGGCGGCCGTGCGGCCCATGACACCCGAAGGCTTCCTCAAGCTGGACGAGGCTGCGCTCAAGGCGATCGGCCTCAGCCGACAAAAAATGCGCTATGGCCGCGCCTTGGCCGAGGACGTGCTGACCCGGCGCATCGACCTGCGCGCCTTGACCCGCATGGACGACGAAGAGGCGGCCGCCCATCTGACGCAGGCCAAGGGAATTGGGCCCTGGACCGCCGAAATCTATCTACTCTTTGCCCTGCGCCGCCCTGATATCTGGCCGGCCGACGACCTGGCGGTGCAGGCGGCCGCGCAACGCCTGAAGAACCTAGAGGAACGTCCGGCAGGCGAGGCCATGCGGGCCCTGGGCGAGCCTTGGCGGCCCTACCGCAGCGCCGCTGCGCGCTTCCTCTGGCATCTCTACCGCCATCCCGGCGTGCCGGAGTAACGTTGTTCGCAGCGGCCCGGACGTGACCTGCCCTCGGATTTCCTATAATTCTGCGTTTGGCGAAAGATTAGGATCTCTGGCATGACGGCGGCTATTGAATTGGACGGGCCGCGTTTCGGGCCCAAGGCGGGCGCGGCGCGCGAATTGGTGATCCTGCTGCATGGCGTGGGCGCCGATGGCAATGATCTGATCGGCTTGGCGCCCCATTTCGCGCAGGCTTTGCCGGAGGCGGCCTTCGTCTCGCCCCACGCGCCCTTTCCCTTCGACATGGCGCCCTTTGGGCGGCAATGGTTCAGCCTGCAAACCCGGGAGCCGGCGGAAATTCTGGACGGCGTCCGGGCGGCGGCGACGCACCTGGACGCCTTTATCGACAAGGAACTTACGGATCACGAATTGGGCGACGACCGCCTGGCCCTCATCGGGTTTTCACAGGGCACCATGGTGGCCTTGCACGTCGCGCTACGCCGGTCCCGCCCTTGCGCCGCGCTGATCGGTTATTCCGGCATGCTGGCCGCGCCGGAGTTGCTGGCCGGCGAGATCAAGAGCCGCCCGCCGGTTCTTCTGATTCACGGCGAGGTCGACGAGGTCGTCGGCTTCCCCGCCTTGGCAACCGCCGAGGCCGCCCTGAAGGCCAGCAGAGTCCCGGTCAGCGTCATGGCGCGCCCCGGTTTGGGGCACGGCATCGATCAACCGGGCATCGGCGCGGCAATCGCCATGCTGCGCCAATACCTGGGTGCCAAGGATAAGGCCTAGCCCAACCTAAGTGCCGTTACCTTTCGTCAAGGGAATAGGCGCAGAATAGTCGTTTGTACTGTGCCAAAGGTACAGTATGTCGAAAATGTGAAGCTCAAGCGGGGCCATTCTACCAGATATTGTACTTGGCCGCGCCATCAAGTATTAAGGCAGCAACCGCTGACGACCCGAAGCGGCCGGCGGCGGCGCGAACGGACCAACGATTCATGGAGACATGACGCGTGACCGCAGCGGCAGCCAACTTTCCGGCCCTTGTGCTGAACGCCGACTTTCGGCCGCTGAGCTATTTTCCCCTGTCCCTCTGGTCCTGGCAGGATTCGATCAAGGCGGTCTTTCTGGACCGGGTCAATATCGTCTCCGAGTACGATACCGTCGTCCATTCGCCCAGTATTCGTATGCGCCTGCCCAGCGTGATCGCGCTCAAGGACTATGTGCATCTCGACCGGCGGCCGGCCTTTACTCGCTTCAACGTCTTTCTGCGCGACCGCTTCCGCTGTCAGTATTGCGCCACCGGGTTTCCGTCGGAGCTCCTGACCTTCGATCACATCATTCCGCGCTCGCGCGGCGGGCGGACGACTTGGCATAACGTCATCACAGCGTGCCAGGACTGCAACCTGGAGAAGGGCAACCGAACGCCCCAGGAATGCCATATGCATCCGGTGCTGCCGGCCGAACAGCCGACGACCTTTCAGTTGCAGGAAAACGGCCGCAGGTTCCCGCCCAACTTCCTGCACGAGAGCTGGCGCGATTTCCTGTATTGGGATTCCGAACTGGAGTCCTAGACTCTTTCCGATAGCCAGATCGCCAGGCGCGAGCCGGACTTGATCGCGGCGCTGAGGATCTCGTACCCCGGAGCCTGTTCCGCGCCGTGCGCCAGGCCGGTGTCGCGGTGTTCCAGTTCCTCCTGCCGGAACTCCTCGATGGCAGTTTTCAGCGCCGTTTCGTCGGTGCCGAGTTGATCGGCTTGGCGGGCGTAGTGCTCGTCGATGACCTCCTCGACCGCGACGGTGCAGGCCATGGCGGCCTTTTCGCCCATTAGGGCGGTGGCGGCGCCCAGGGCGAAACCGGCGACGTGCCACAAGGGTTGCAGGGCGGTGGGCCTCGCCCGGCGCTCGACCATCAGTTTTTCGAAGTGCTTCAGATGGCGTAGCTCCTGTGCGTGCATGTGGCGAATCGCCGCGCTGCTTTCCGCGCGCCCCAAGACCGCCAGCTGCCCCTCGTAGATGCGGCGCGCGCCGTATTCGCCCGCGTGGTCGACGCGGATCATGCGTTCGACCAAGGCGTCCGGCTCCAGGTCGCCCGGCAGGCGGTGGGCGCCGCCGCGGTGCGTATGATCCTTCGACGTCATGTCCAGCGCCTCGCGCTCATGCGCCGGGCGGCCCAGAAACAGGCCAGGGCGAGCCCGAGGGATATCAGGAAATTGTACGCCGCCATGGACAGGCCGAACAGGGCCCAGGGGATCTGGTCGCAGGGCACGAACTTGGTGCCGAGGAGCGCCTCGCGCAGATCCGCGATCGAGGCCTTGGGGTCGAGGGCCGGCGCGTGGCATTCGGCGGTGCCGCGCCACCAGTGCTGTTCGACCCCGGTATGAAAGCCGGCGACGGCGGCGCCGCCGAGGAACGCGAGGCCACCCAGGACGATCAGGGCCCGCCGGGCCGCCGGGTTGCCGCCCAGGGCGATCCCCAAAAGGCCGAAGACGAAGGCGACGCCAAAGGCATAGCGCTGATAGATGCACAGGATGCAGGGGTCCAGGCCGCCCCAGGCCTGGGCGGCGAAGGCGATGGCCAGGGCGCTCAGGCTGACCCCGACGATGAGCGAGGGCACCAGGCGGGGATGGTCGATGAGGTCTTGCATGGGCGGGGTTGGCACCGGGCGGTCCTTCCTCAGAACAGATAGCGTACCGCCAGGAACCCGCCGAACAAAAGCACGAAGAAGGCGATGGTCAGGGCCGGCAGGTTGCGCTCGATAAACACCCGGATCGGCGGCCCGAACCACCACAACAGGCCGACCTCCAGGGCGAAACGGGCGCCGCGCGACAGGGCCGAGGCGACGGTGAAGACGGTCAGGTCCAGATCGGCGACGCCGCTGGCGATGGTGATGACCTTATAGGGGAAGGGGGTGAACCCGGCCCCAGCCACGATCCAGGCGCCCCATTCATTGTATCGGGCCTGGAAGCTCTCGAACTTGTCCATCTGGCCGTAGAATTCCAGGATCGGCCGCCCCAGGGTCTCGTACAGCCCGGCCCCGATGGCATAGCCGAGCAGCCCGCCCGCGACCGAGGCAACGGTCGCGACCAGGGCGATCCGCCAGGCCCGGGCCCGCGCCGCCAGCACCATGGGGATGATCATGACGTCGGGCGGGATCGGAAACACCGAGCTTTCGATAAAGGCCACCGCCGCCAAAACCCACAGGGCATGGCGGTGCCCGGCCAGGTCCATGGTGCGGTCGTAAAGGGTTCTGAGCACGTCTCGTGGGTCCAACGAATCGGGGAACCGTCGCGCGGCCGCGCGCGGCCCCCCGTGTATCAGCCCCCTGCCGCTCCGGCAATCCAGGCGGCCCGCCGCCGCGCGATCCGCACCGGCGGACCGGCGAAACCTCGCCGTCGCCGCCCACTTACTGGTGCTTGACGCCCGGCACCTGGCAATTGCCCCGGCTGTAGGACTCCTTGACCCGGCAGGTCGTGGTCAGCTTGGTCACCAGGCTGCCCGAGCAGGATGTGAGCGAGGTCCAGGCCTGATACTCGTTCGGCGTGCCGAATTCCAGGTTCGGGATGGTCGCGATGATTTCGGTGTGCTCGATCGCGCCGGCCTGCAGGTTCAGGCTGCGCAGGTGCCGCTCGACCGCGGGCCCGCAGCCGTGGTGGTGTTGGGCCAGCGCCGGGCTCACGCCGGCCAAGGCCGCGAGGCCCGCGGCCACGGCCGCGGCCGTGAGCGTGCGGGCAAACAGGTTGGTCTGCGTCATCTTCGAGTCCCTATTCGAGTTCAGTGGCGCCTCTCCCCTCAGTTGAGCTAGATTGCATGGGCGCGGGGATCAAGCCGCGCGGCGGGCCGATCACGGCTTCGTGTTGGCACGTCTTCGTGAGGCCGCATGGCCCCCGCCCATTAAGCCGGTGTTAACCACGCCGGGTGCAGGCTAGCCGCTTGGGGGCCGCACGCGCAAAGCTTGAGCGGGCCGCCGGGATTATTCCGCCAGTCACCAGCAAGGCAGAGCATCATGTTTGGCAAAGACAGCAAGACCAGCACTCCGACACCCTCGTCAACCTCAACGTCGGCCGCGCCGGCCGGCGAGGCCGCGAAACCGGCCGCCAGCGCCGTTCCCTCCATCGTCAGCCCCGATTTGAAGATCGTTGGAAATTTGAAAAGCAGCGGCGACATCCAGATCGACGGCAATGTCGAGGGCGATATCGACAGCCGCCTGTTGATCGTCGGCGTCGGCGCGCGGGTCGAAGGCTCCATCACCGCCGAAACGGTGCGCATTTCCGGCGCCGTGCACGGCGAGGTCAAGGCCAAGACCGTCACCTTGGATAAGACCGCCAAGGTGGTCGGCGACGTGGTGCACGAAAACCTGACCATGGAGGCGGGCGCCTTCCTGGAAGGCGGCGTGCGCCGGATCGAAAAGGCCGATCCGGGCGCCAGCATCTC
>JAJFGO010000050.1 GCA_021776095.1 Kiloniellaceae bacterium
CGGGCGGCTGGTCATCGCCAGCCACAACCCCGGCAAGCAGCGCGAGATCGCGGCGCTGCTAGCGCCCTATGGCGTCGATGTGGTCTCGGCCGGCGATCTGGGCCTGCCGGAACCGGAAGAGACCGGCCAAACGTTCGCCGCGAACGCGGAACTTAAGGCGCGCGCTGCGGCCAATGGCGCCGGCCTGCCGGCCCTGGCCGACGATTCCGGCCTGGCGGTCGCCGCCCTGGACGGCGCGCCGGGGATTTATTCCGCGCGCTGGGCTGGGCCGGGCAAGGATTTCCAGATCGCCATGGAGAAGGTCGAGGCCGAACTGGCCGCTCTAAACACCAAGGATCGAAACGCCGCTTTCGTCTGCGCCCTGACCCTGGCCTGGCCGGACGGCGCCAAGGAAACCTTCGAGGGCCGGGTCGAGGGCCACCTGGTCTGGCCAACCCGCGGCACGCAGGGCTTCGGCTACGACCCCATGTTCGTGCCCGAAGGCTACGAGATGACCTTCGGCGAGATGGACCCGGTAGCCAAGCATGCCATCAGCCACCGGGCCCGCGCCTTCGCCAAGCTGGTCGCGGCCGTCTTTTTGGACGAGGAATGACCGGTGCGCCGTCCGAGGTCGCTCCCGACCCCGGTTTCGGGCTCTACGTCCATTGGCCGTTCTGCCTGTCCAAGTGCCCCTACTGCGATTTCAACAGCCATGTGCGCGAGGGCGTCGATCAGGCGCGCTGGCGCCGCGCCCTTCTGAGCGAGCTGGATCATTACGCGGAAAAGACCCAGGACCGCCGCCTGACCAGCATCTTTTTCGGCGGCGGTACGCCCTCTCTCATGGCGCCGGAGACGGCGGGCGCGGTGATCGACGCTGCGCGCGCGCACTGGGACATGGCGCCGGAGATTGAGATCACCCTGGAGGCCAATCCGACATCCGTCGAGGCCGGGCACCTCAAAGCCTTTCGCACCGCCGGGATCGAGCGCGTGTCCCTGGGCGTGCAGGCCCTGGACGATACAGCGCTTAAATTTCTGGGCCGCCAGCACAGCGCGGCCGAGGCCCTGGCGGCGCTCGATATCGCCCGGCGTGCCTTCGGCCGCTGGTCCTTCGACCTGATTTATGCCCGGCCGGACCAGGACGCTGCCACCTGGCGCGCGGAGTTGGCACGCGCCCTGGATGAGGGGGCCACGCACCTTTCGCTCTATCAACTGACGATCGAGGAGGGCACCGCCTTTCACGGCGCGGCCCGGCGTGGCGAACTGCGCGTGCCCGGCGAGGACACCGCGGGCGAACTCTACGAGGTGACCCAGGAGGTTATGGCGGCCGCCGGCTTGCCCGCCTACGAAATTTCCAACCATGCCCGCCCGGGCGCGGAAAGCCGGCACAACCTGACCTATTGGCGCTATGGCGACTACCTGGGTATCGGCCCCGGCGCCCACGGCCGCGTAACCCTGAGTGACGGCAAGGTCGCCACGCGCCAGCACCGCGCGCCGGAAGCCTGGCTGGACGCGGTCGAGCGCGAAGGTCATGCAACGCGCGCGCACCAAGCCCTCACGGCCAAGGACCGCCTGGCCGAAATGCTGATGATGGGCCTGCGCCTGCGCGAAGGCATCGCCCGTGCCGCTTTCAAGCGCGAAACCGGCACGGAGATCGAGGACTTGTTGCCGGCCAAATCTCTGGACCCGCTCGTCGCCGGCGGATTCCTGGACCTCGACGCGCAAGGCCTGCGCGCGACCGACACCGGCCGCGCCCGCCTGAACGCGGTGTTGGCGCGGCTGCTTTAGCAGGCGTTCGCTCCGGGCAGCGCGCCCGCCTGTTCAATCGCAAAATCGGCACACGAAGTGGCCCGATTGCCCTACGAGTTGCGGGCTATGGCCCAATTCATCTCGGGTCACAAAAACGTGCGACTGCTTTCGACCTCTCGGGGGTGATTTCCGAAATATGCGGGCTACATGAGGTGCAGGTGAAACTCGGGAGGCGACTTCCATGGCTGTATTGACGATGAACCACGTTCCGGCCTGGACACCGTCCGTCCGCGTGAGCTTCGCGGCCGGGCTCGTGCTGGTCCTGTCCGCCTGCGCCCCCAATTACCGGGCGACCTGTGTCGATTCGGGCCATCTGGCCGGCTCGCCCGCGCTGACCTCCTGCGTGCAGGGGCAGATCGACTACGCGCGCGCCGACCGCACACGGCACCTCAGCTACGGCAGAGGCGGCTGACCCTCGCAGGCGCTTTGGCCCGGTTGATCGACTCGCTTATACGTCTTGCACCGCCCGGCGTAGGGCGGCGCGGGCGAGCAGGCGGGTTGAGTCTAGGGTCGGCAGAGGCGCGTTGGTGTCGTCGATGATCAGGGGGATCTCGGTGCAACCGAGGATCGCCGCGTCGCAGCCGGCCTCCTTCAGACGCACGAGGGTTTTCTGGAAGAAGGCGACGGCTTCCGGCTTGAAGATGCCCTTGGTCAGATCGTCCATGATGATGCGATTGATGTCCTCGCATTCCGCCGCGGTTGGGCGCTCAAACGCCAGACCCTGGGCAGCCAGCTTTTCGGGGTAGACCTCGCTATCGACCAGCCATTTCGTTCCAGTAAGCGCCAGACGTCTAAATCCGCGCGCGGCCGCCTCCGCCGCGACCACCTCCGCGATATGCAGCCAGGGCAGCGGCGAGCGCGGCGCGACATAGTCGAAGGCCTGGTGGATCGTGTTGTCGGGGCATATGAGGACGTCCGCTCCGATGGCCGCGAGCTTATGGGCGGAGGCGAGCATGATCTCGCCGACGCCTGCCGTGTCGCCGCGCTCCAGGCAGGCGACGTAATCGGCCAGGGACGGCGTGTGCATCGAAACCTCGGGATGGGCGTACGGACCGAGCAGCGCCGCGCCCTCCGCGCAAATAGTGCGATAGCAAAGCGATGCGCCCTCGGCCGAGCAGGCCACGATGCCGATGTGTTGGGTCATGTTGGCTGGATTCCCCTTGACCGGTTCTTGATCGGCTGTTCCTGGTTCCGGCGCCGGGCACTATATCGGGATACGCCAATATGCGGCCAGGCTCCTGCCTTTTGGCCCGCGCCGTTATTCGGCCGTCGGCGCGGATTTGGCCGAAACGCCGCGCCCTGGTCGGATGCTTCCGGGATAGAATCACCACATTTGCGCCTTAATTGGGGCCAAGTCGGGCCACAAAGCCCGCCTATATCCATAGTCACGGAGACTTCCCCTCTCTGTCAGAGGCGTCCAGCCCGCCTCGACGCACAGCCCCCCAAATGGCTGGGAACTTCTGGCGGCGGCCGGTTTCAAACCCGGCGGCCGCCATTCCTTTTTCGGCCCGCCCGGGTCTGATATATCCAGCCTCGCAATCCCGCGCCGAATTGCCCGAATTTGGGTGACAAACCCGCGTAACGAGGCCCCATGAGCGTGTTCGAGGGACGCGACCTGACCTGCATCCGCGGCGAGCGGCCCGTTTTTGCCGGCCTCGATTTTGGCCTGGCGACGGGCGGCGCGCTGCTTCTGGTTGGGCCGAACGGCAGCGGTAAGTCGAGCCTGCTGCGGCTCATGGCCGGGCTGCTGCGCCCGGCGTTGGGCCAATTGATGTGGGCCGGAGCGCCGATGGGCGAAGATCCGGAGGCGCACCGGGCCCGGCTACGCTACGTCGGCCATCTGGACGCGGTGAAACCGGTCCTCAGCGTGCGCGAGAACTTGGCCTTTTGGGCCGCCCTGCACGGCACCGCGACGCCGCAGGATCTTGCGCGCGGCCTGGCCGCCTTCGCCCTGGAGGACTTGGCCGAGGTGCCGGGGCGGGTACTTTCCGCCGGGCAGCGGCACCGTTTGGCGCTCGCCCGTCTGGTCGCGGTGCCGGGCCATTTGTGGCTGCTCGACGAACCGACGGTCGGCCTAGACAGCGCGGCTCAGGGGCGTCTGGCCGCCGCCATCGCCGCGCACCGCGCCGGCGGCGGCCTGGTGGTCGCCGCGACCCACATGCCCATGGACATGCCGGAGGCCGCGACGCTGGAACTGGGGCCCTTCGCGCGCGCGGCGGCCGAGGCCCGGGCGGAGTTGGCCTGGTGAGGGCTTTCGCGCGCCTGGTCGCCCGGGATCTGCGCCTGGCCCTGCGCCAACGCGCCGACGCCAGCCTGGTGGTGCTGTTTTTCGTGCTGACC
>JAJFGO010000006.1 GCA_021776095.1 Kiloniellaceae bacterium
TTCCAGATCGAATTCATAGAAAAGACGGTCTTGCTGACCAACTGGCGCGCCCATCATCGTCGCAATCCCCTCGCCGATTCAGCAACTCAAGGGAATCACGACAATCCGAGCAGATCAAACGACTTCTTCAACAGCCTCGGCAATTAGCGGACATCCTTCCTTCTCAGAAAGGTTAGGATCTCCCAGTTCGCATCTTCGTCTTGATCGGCCCACCATAATTTCAAGGACTTAGGAAGAATAACTTTTTTGGACACACTCTCATGCCCGCGTGATGTCCGAAGCTAGCGGATCCTTTAATCGAGTCGTCGGATAGCCTCCGGACACATCCGGCGCTAGACATACGCATTCGCCCCACCGACTTCCGCCGGCCACCGTGCCATTGCGGTGAAGGCGAATGTGGCGGAGGCCGAGGGTCTGGGGGAGTAAAAAGGAGCGATGAGCGAACAATCGGACTGGATTGTCTATATTTTGGAGTGCGCCGATCAAACGCTCTACACCGGTATAACGAACGACCTAGACCACCGTATCAATGAACACGAAAACGGAAGGGGGGCGAAATACACCAGAGGCCGTGCGCCGTTTACGCTGCTTTATACCGAAACCCACTCGTCAAGAAGCCAGGCTTTAAGGCGCGAGGCTGAGATCAAGTCGTTTGACAGAGCGACAAAGCTACAGCTTGCGTTATCCGGGTAATGTCCTTTGCGGCGCCCTGAAGCCGCTCAGGCTGCCTCCTGGTCAGCCAGAATGCGGTAAACCGATGCCCGGCCGATTCCCAGCCTCTTGGCAATCTCCGTCGCTCCGACGCCTTCATCCCTGAGAGCGCGCACCTGGTCGGCCTTGTCCCTCGCGCTGTCGTTCCAGCACGAGTTCGCGCTCAAACTCACCGATGGCCCCGATCATCGTGAAGAACAACTTCCCGGTGGCCGTCGAGGTGTTCAGGTCCTGACCTGACCTGTGTCTCAGACAACGGCACAGAGTTCACCTCCATGGCGATCCTCAAGTGGAGCCAGGAACGCAAGATCGAGTGGCACTACATCGCCCCCGGCAAGCCGCAACAGAATGCCTTTGCCGAAAGCTTCATCGGTAGGTTGAGGGACGAATGCCTCAACGAGACGCTCTTTACATCGCTGGCCGAAGTGAGAGCCGTGCTCGCGGGGTGGTGCGACGACTACGACCAGATCCGGCCACACTCGAGCCTGGGCAACCAAACGCCTATCGCGTTTACCAGGCAATGGGGCGGATCGCCTGAGCGCCTTGGGAGCTCCACTCACCGCCCCATTGCGCAGCCAGCCCAGATGGGCCAAAACCAGAACGGCCTCTACTTCTGAATGGAGGAAAGAAGGGGCTCAGGTCACCTAGATTCGGGGAAACAGGTCAGAGGAAACGGGTCTTTGAGCCGCGCTTTCGACCAAGACACAGAAAGCGCATGAAAGAAAGCAGGTCCCCGATCTGGTATTCCGCCTGAGCATCGGACTGGCGCATGGAGCGCCTGCAAACCCTATTGCTCAAGTTATCGAGTCAAAGGTCAGAAACATATTTTTAGTCAGCCATGAATCTCTGAAGGCGCGTCCGCCAAAAACTCTTCGATCGCCCGAAGAATGCTGCAACACCCCCTACCAGCGGCGTATAAAATGCGCTCAGCTTCCCGATTATCACGTATACAATCGGTCGCTGCATGTTTTGCTGAAGATGCCGTAACCACCATGATATCAGCGTTCTGGGAAAGCTTCATCAGGCGGGGCGTACATACTTTTTCAGAAGAAATTTCCACTTTTACATCCGGAGCTAGTCGCTTAAGCGTAGCCTCAGCCTGCCGGCCCGCGCTTTCAGTTAGGGTGTAGATTCCAACAAGCTTGCCATTCAATATTTCCGCACTCGACTGCCCGTCTACGTCGCCCCCTACAGAGATCCCCTCCCAACCAGCTGAAGTTGCTACATTCGAATAAGCCGATCGCTGCATCGACGACATCTGATGCAAAACCGGCTGCAAAATGCCTAGGATCCGATTGAGAATTGTATTTCGGGCCTCCTCATCCGCTGCAGAAAATCTACAGAGCACATCGGCTAGATCGAGTAGCCAAAAAGTATCTGTAGTGCCAGCTCCTGGAGGAATTGCCTTTGCAGTCTCGATCAACAAACTGCGATACTCTGACTCTGAAAGCCCCACTTCTAGAAGGGCAGTAAACATTTCGGAGACCCCTTCGCGGAACTCCCCTTCTCGACTACGTGATTCGATTAACCGCAAAAGCACAACCTCATATAACGGCGCCATGAGTTTTCGTGGATATCCCTCGTCAAACTTCAACCATTTGATCAAGAAAGATAGTGTTTGGATCAAACGAGGAAGCGCCCTCTGAGAGTCTAAGTCATAAAGAGCCTCTTCCAATTCTCTGACGTCTTCAGGATCTTGAACACTCTCGGCATCGCCCCTCAGAGCCAATTGGTCAGCAACATCACGGAACCGAAACTGTCGGTTCGTAAGTGCCTTCGCCCAAGACAACCAGTCCGTCACATTTGGAACAATGACCTCTTCTGCGTCCTCTTCACGCTGCAAATGGGAGAGCCCATCTACAGGCATCCTGTCGGCATTCGCCCCATGAACCTTTTCTGAGGTCGTAAAATCGGCCTTGGATGATTTCCCCTCATCCGTCGGCGGAGAAGTTGGAACTGACGCCTCAACAGGCGAAACGCTCTTTTGAAATTTCCCGATCAGTTCTTGGTAGGTCTCGGCGACCCATTCACTCGGCACCCCCGATATCGCCAGAATATCCGCTATATTTGCCCTGCAATTTTCCTCATAAGCCAATTTAAGTGCCTCAAAGTCATCGGAGTGCTCATCCAAATGGGCGTACCAAATCGCCTCTAACAGATGATGTGCGATAACGGTTGGCTTTTTGATCCGACATAACTCGCCGAACGCCTTGTCCAAAAGAATGCTATTCCACTCTCGAAAAGTGGCGTGGAGTTTTACTCGTGTGAAGCTCAAGTTGATCGCATCCAACCTAAGTTCAGTCCGCAAACGTTCAAGCCAGTGAAACGCGCCTTTGCGATCGCCCTCGACAAGGCACATGTCAAAGTGAGACAGCATCTGCGCCGTTGACATCGGTAGCGGTCGAAGATCCATCGGTCGTGCAAGTACTGTCTCTTTCATTCTCTGCAATGCGCGAATCGCGAATGTTTGGTTGTGCGGTGCCTTGAGTCGCGCAACAGCATAAGGCTCAAGACTCATTATATAGGCTTCTACCTTCTCTCCCCTATTTAGGTTTGAGGGTTCGCCGTCAAAGGTTGTTACAGTATGTCCAACATATGCCATCAAAATTGGTTGAAGAGCCCGCCATTCTCTCTGATCTATGGCAAAGGCGTACCAACAGATCTCACCATTTACCCATGCCGGCAGGAGGCATCCGGGGAATGCTGTAGCGTCGACCGTCTCTTCAAGAGTGCCGTTGAGGCCGTCCGAAGGTATGCGGCCCCAATCACTCGCTTGTTTGTATTCGTTTAGGTCAAAGGTCGCCATCGAATGCGTCCTGCCACTGAGTTGCTAAGACGAGGCGGCGCCCTGCAACAATGTCGGGCGCTGTCCTATAAATAAGGTGTTCTCCGTTGATGGTTATGCCGTGGAAGGTGAAGTTCATTGAACCTTCGAGATCGAAATTGCGTCCAACAATTCCCTTCTGGTGTTCATACTCTCCGAGCGTCCACCAAAGTTGGTTTGGGAACTCCCTAGTTAGAGAGGATAACCGGCCAACGAATCGGTGGTTTTGCTCGACGTCGCGCAAAACAAGGGCAATCCGTCCACCTTTCGAAACAATTGTTCTGAAGACCTGAGTAAGGCTGACTTTGCCGGTTGGCCAGTCCGGGTCAATGACGCCAAATTCGCGAGCACCGTTATCAATTACCGGAATGTTGCTAATCCACCCGGACAAGATCCACAATGGATCGCTTGGTGCTAGCGCCTCTGCTACAAAAATACTTTGCATCAAATCAGCAATCGCGGTGGCTTGGAGGGGGCCTGTCAAATCTCGCATCGCTATACCCTCTCTCTCAATGCGATGACGACCTCGGGGGATCCTCCATCGCCCTCTCGATAGGCATCGATCACCGGATAAAAATTATGATAACCAACTGTCACGGGACGACTGATAAGGTCGACGACTGTTTTCATTAGGCCGTCCATTCCAGCGGTGCTGGTTAGGGCAACGATGCCTCTCTTGACTAGAGCGACTTGGATCGTCTCTTCCCATTCTTGGGAGTCTGTAGACACCTTCTCAATCGGATCACCAGAGATCACCGACCGGGCCAATCCCGCATCACTCGTCCAAGCATCGCGGTAAGGGTTGTAGGACTGAATCCCGAACTGCCGGATCTCACCATCGCGCGCCCAGAGCAAGCGCTCAGCAGTCGAAAGTTCTCTTCCCGCACCGCCCACAGAGGCAAGGTCGTTTTTGATTGACGCATCTGAATCTGCCAATGACGCTACAAGGCGAACAGGCAAAGAAACCTCGTACTTTGCCTCTAGTCCATCCCAAAACGATATTAGCTTCCGAGTAAGTTCATCCGTGGTATTTGATGCACCCGTCTTTACAAACCGGGTCGAGAAACTCACACCCAGTGCTCTAGAATACTGAATCCCTTTGGCGCTCAGAGCCTTAGCAAACCTAATACGCGCCAGTTCTCGACCCTTTGACGACCGCGCTGTTCTCAACTCACCCATCGTATCTTTGCAGTCACCTTCCTTCGTGATTTCGATGATTATCTTGTCCAGGCCGAGAGCAGCGTTTTCGGAATCACTCGGAGCAAGGGCTGCCTCCATTGACCTAAAAAAGGATCGAGGGTCTTCAGAAAACCTCTCCGACAAGGCCTCAATCGTTCCACCTCCGCCTAACGTCGATTCAACGATGACAATGGCCAAGTCTTCACCATCAGACACCAGGTCTGTTAGAAGGCCCTCCAATGCCGTGTTCTTTGGCGTTGCCAGAACACAAGCTTGCAAGGCCGCTTCCGCAATTGTATGAGCAAAAACTCGACGAAGCCATTGACCTTTCACTATCTGATCAGACCAAAACACTTCAATGGCTATTTCGCAAACTCGGCTTAATACGCCTTCACTGCTGAGATCTGCATAGATCGCTCGCTCCAACTGACCTTCGGACATGACTGCCGGATCCTGGATGATCTCCTGACTGACCGTTGCGGAGATTGCTGCTCGCAGGTCATACGCGTCGTCATAAGTTGCAATTTCCTGGAATGCCTTCTTAAGGGAAATCGACTTTTCTTCACTCAATCGAATGCCTGCGCGCCAAACGACCTGCATAAGCCAATCACGCCGAAACCCATTCAACGTATTCGGTAGCTTTGGGTCATCTCTGACCCGATCCCGATACATTAATGTAGCGAGCCATCGCTTAACGTCGTGAGGCAAATCAAGCTCAGCAAATTCTTCCTCTGTCGGAAGGTTTAGGGGGATGCGAATTCCATCACTTTCGTACGCAAATCCGATGGCGGCCGGTATGCCTGCCTCACCATCATTCAAATGAAAATCTATTCTTTTGGTTTTCCCATGTACGCTCAAGTTCGCAACACCTTCGTACGCATATCGGCGGACAGTAATCGCGCTCGCTAGGCGGTGCAGGTAAAACTCCAACTGTGGGATAAAATCTCTCCACGAAGAGTAATTCGACAGTTGAACAACGCTGGGATCGCCCTGAAATTCGAAATTGCTGTTCCAATCCCAGAAGGCAGTCGATGTATGACTGATACGTTGTCGATTATGGAGGTTGGAGACGCTAATGGCCCAAGGCCTAAAGACGCGAACATCTCCTTTGGTGTCGACCGGAAGAACGCCCAAATACTCGCTGCGTTCCGCATAAGCGTGAACGTCTATCGCCTGCGTCTCTTGATCCGGATCTAAGGGATACCAGTGAGCAATGTTCCCCGCCTCATCTGCGAAGCGGCGACGCACTTTACCTGGTGTGAATTCTGTAAGCGCCTGACGAATCCATAACTTCTCTTCGCGCTCCTTGTCGTATTGAGAACTGGGTGGCACGTGAATGATAACTTCTGGTAGATTTAGTTCGCCAAACAATTGGCGGGGCATAAAGTCGGGCAAAGGATGGTAGGGGACGTAAAAGTCATGCTTTCGTGGATCCTTAGCCAACTTCCAATCGGCGAAAAGGCGCCTTGCAAGTGTCGGCAGCGCTTCAAGTAAGAGAGATCGAGGCTTTTCCCAGAGAATCAGATCAACGGTTCGATCATCGATTTTCAAACTGTGTTTGAGGTGTCGCCTAAATGCTTCAATTCGATCTGGATCGAGCCGAACAAGGTCTCGTATTACGTTTTTCGCGATGTCTACGAATGGCTTTTTTGTGTTTTGATTACTAGGCTGAGATAGTGCATCCCAAGACCAACCGTTTACCTTTTGCTGAGATGCGATACTGGAAATCCAATCGAATAGCGCACAGACGGCTTGCATGCGCAGAATGTAACCGTTTCGAACTGGCAGCCTTTGGCGTTCAATTTGCGGTGAAAAAAGCTCCTCGTAAGCCTGAAAAGCCAACCGGTCACGACCATAGTCAGAAAGTACCGTCATCATGATTGGGCGCATGCCGCGACGCCGGCCGGCACGACCTTTCCTCTGGACAAACGATGCATTCGAGTGGGGTGCCTTATGTTGTAGCACAGCTCCAACATCGGGATCGTTAAACCCCACCTCCAACGACGCGGTGGCAACCACGACATCTGATTTATTCAATACGCCAGGATCTCGCGAGGTTGTTCGACTAACGCTCAGTCGCCCCCTCAAGTTGCCACGCAAATCTTCAGCCATGGACCAAAGTTGACCATCGAGATCTCGTTCAGTGGGTTCTGGCTTATCTTGAGCTCGCAATTGCGCCAGAGGTTCTCGGTTGGGATCTTCACGCCCCCATGGCTGGTAAGCCTCTGCATCTCGAAAGTCATCATAAAGTCGGTTGATAACGTCCAAGTTATCGGTGAATGCAAACACTCTTCGACCGAAAAGGCCCCCAGAGGGGCCGTCTGTAGAAGGGTCCAACATGCGTGAAAGTAGCATTAAGGTCTGAATGGATGTGGAGAGTGTTGCGGCCTGTGAACTCGGATCGGTTCTGACCAATATCTGATAGTCAGCTCCCTCCTCATCCATATCCAAGGGATTCGGTGCGATCTCCTCAATGTTGGAGGCAAACAAACCGGAGAGATCGCCGAAGAATTGACTTGCTTCCTCAAGGGTGGCCGAAAGCCCAACCCAATGCACGGAATTGCCCAGCATTTTCTGCCAACGCCTTAGCAACAAAGCGGTCTGCGCACCGGTTGTTCCAATATACGTATGGACTTCGTCCAGGAGGATAAATCTTGGCTTTTGATCCTTCCTGCAACCAATACCAAAGACGCGCCGAATGCCGGTATCCGACATCCTTTGATTGAGCATTTCAGTTGTACTAAAAAGGAAATCGGGCGGCGACTTAGTAATTGAATTTCGGGTCAATCTCAGCTCAGCGAGAACTGAGACAAATGAGCATTCTGTGCAGCTAAGACGCTCCAACTGAGCGTTTAAGTCCTCAGATTTCCAGACGGTCTCAGAACCGCAATCGGGGCACCGCAAGAACGGGCAGACATAGCCGCCTTTCTTGTATGCCCAATTGCTATATTCTTTGATTGCCTTTTCACCCGCAAAAAGAGGAACCTGGCCGTAGAGCGCCCCCAAACTAAACCCTGGTTTGCCAGCCTTTTTCAGGGCGGGGTTTGCTGCACGCGCTAGTTTGTAGACTTCCGTGAGTTGATCCTTAAGCAGTTCATTCCTCGGATAGATTGACAAAACCTTTGTGAATTCAGCCCCTTTTGAGAGACATTCTGCTGAAACCAACAAGGCAGGCAGATAAAACGCCAACGTTTTACCGCTACCCGTGCCCGATGTAATGATGGTCCCAAGATCTGCAGTACCGGAGAATATCCGTTTGAAAGCGTCGACCTGAAACCGAGATAAAAAGGCCATACCCCCTTTCTCGAGTATTTGGCCCCAGATTGCCGCTTGCGCCTTAGAGAATACATGCCCGCTTGAAGCAAATTCAGAGACAGCAGCCTCCAACGCGATATCTCGTTTTGGATACCTGCGGGGCGAAATATCCAGGCGATAATCGGAAACAAGCGTCGGCGCCGAACGCCATGGCCGGCCATCGAACAATTGCTTCGATCGGACTGTCAAGCGAACGAATTCTGCAAATCTCGAGCGATAGCAACGCCCTTCGTCTGAGAGCCAATATCGCACGAGAAGTCGTTCCTCTAACTGTTCAAGGGTATCTTCTACATTGACGTCAATGCCTGACTTCTCAAAGACTGAAGAGATCGCTGCAAGCAACTGATCTTCGGCAACATAGGAATCGACAAAGCCCCAAACGAGGCTCGGGAACTCAAGCGCCTCAAGCGCACCAAGGGCGACTTCTATGGGCTTTTGGGTCATGCCCGCAGAACTCATTGCAATCACCTAAACCGAATCCGAAGTTGATCCAGCATGTCATGCTCTGAGAGCCACTTTCCAACTTCTTCCGTCAATTCGTCGATCCTGGCCTCACCCCGGGCAGCCTTGCCAAGAAATCCTCGGATCATAGGCGGGATGTTGTCGAGATCTGCAAAAATGTCCCCCGCCTCTTTTGCAGATTCTTTGACCCTTGAAACGGATGCCACATTGTCAGGCAAGTCTGCCCGCAAATCTTGAATTTCATCTAGAAGCTTAGAAATTGAACGCTTTGCTTCACCGAAAGCGCTATCAGGAAGACGATCTAGCCAATCTTGTTTGATTGGTGGCGCCTCGGAATCGACATAGGTTCGCCAGTCTTTCTTGAGTTCCTGAAGGACTTTCCTCTCAGTATGATCCTTGGCAAGTTCAATGAAAATTTTGCTTAGGGATGCTTCGCGAACTGTCTTCTCCCAATCCTTCTCGAAGCCGGCGATAACCTGACGAGACTTGTTGATGAGTTGCTTCGATGCCTTGGGCATCGAACTTACCGTCACGCGCCCCTCGATCAAAGTCGCGCGCGCCGCCTTTGCCTCGTCAAATTTTTGGCGAATGTCATGGATCATCTTTGCGCGCGTGTTCAGCGCCTGCAATCGATCCCTATTTGCGTCTATATCAATGATCTGCTGCATGAGGGTCTGAACTTCTTTGGAAAGCTCAATTAGGTTGCGCATGGTTCCCTCCATCCAAAGCCGATGATATCTCCTCAAGGTCCTCGCGAACTTGCTTCAGCGCCGTTTTGACGGCATCGAGATCGTATCCCCCATCTTCTAGTCGGGCCTCGACATTATTCTTCGCCTTTCCCAGAACATCATCTGCTTGCTTAATAAGATCATCGGTGGCAGCCATGGTACCTCTGACACCCAAGGCCACATTCCAGGGGCGAATTTTCTTCTCATTTTTCAAATTGCGCACCGCCCGAACCGCCTCAGCATACTTTGACTGAGCGAACTGTTGAGCCCTAATTTGCAATTCACCGCTTCCTAGAATTCCGAGTTTCGATATATCAGAGACAGTCTTTCTGAAAAGCTCAGAAATCATTTTCCCGTCGGTTTCCTCTCCAAAGGCAGTCTCGACGCGTTCCAGCCATTTTAGTCTTAGCTCGACCTCTTTCTGAAGTGCATTGTCCAATTGCGAATGCACGATCTTCGCGAGCGAGTAAACTTCTTTGTGCCAAGGCACACGAAGTTCGCCATCGTCGGCCAACTCCATCAACCGATAGTCTCTCCCGCGAAAACCCTTCATCGCTTCGACCAAGATGCTTGAGTTCATAAAATTGCCGAGCTGTCCTCCTTTTGTGGCTGCGGCGCCTTCTTGAATTGCTCGTGTTAAGATGCCCTCCTTCTGGCCAATTAGCGTAACTAACTTCTCCAAATCTGGAGAAGCATAGGCGGTTTGATTACCAAGCGGCTTAAGGCCGAGTTCCAGCAGATCGAGCTTGTTCGGGCCCTTCTCCATTGGCGTTGATAGCAATACGCCAAGCACTCGAAGTTCAAGCGACGCGGAGGCGGGATTCCAGCCCTTCGGCCCCGCCTTAAGAGCAAGCATTTGCTCGGTCACATTTTCTGCCCAAACTCGAATACATTCTTGAAGGCAAACGAATCTCTTATGGGCATCCGGAATATCCCAGGAACCCTTTCTATTCGACTCAATCAAGCCTGCCAAAGCGAGATAAGTGGAGGTGCGTTCGTCCAAGTTTTCCCATTTCAGAGGAACTTTTAGGCTAACCTGCGAACCTAGTTTGGGCTTCGTAGATTGATTTTCGAAAATAACCGAACTCTGCTTGAACAGCCCGTTGGTCCCCGCCCACATGGATTTTGAGCAACCAATTTCATCCCAGTTGATAAACCCGCAAACAGAATCAAAAACCAGCGGCCTCAGTTCGTTCGCTAGTTGTTGAGTCATCTTGGTATCTTTATTCGCCCAACGACTAAGTTCGTCTACCTCACGCGGCTTCGGGTCTGGTCGTGGGTTTAGTACTGGTGGCTTAGGGCGGCCTGGCGGCGGCTCAGGTGCAATAACATCAGCAGAAAGAGGCTTCAGATCAAAAGCTTCCTGAATTCGCTTATCCAAGTTAATTGCGCGAGTTTCGCCGCCCCAGAGCACAATGAGCGTCAAATGTCGATCGGCATCATTGGGCGATTGGTGTTGGATCGCATTCTGCTCATCGGGCGGGAAATTTTTCAATCCGCCGAGATCTCGTAATAAGGATTTTGCCGGGAACCGCCCCCCTGAAAGTTCGGAAGTAAGTTGCGACACGGGGCGCAAAACGGCTTTTTGGAACTCTCGCACGTTGAAATGCTGATCCACATGTTCATCAGCTCGGTGCGCCATCACATCGGTAGCGCGTCGTGTAAAGGGATAAAGGCCGAATCCCTCTTCCTGGCCAAAGGCAGCGTGACATATAACTTTGTGCTCACATTCGTCACAGGCTGATTCGATCTCAAACGACGCTTCGCGCTCCTTCTCAATCTCCCAAGCCTGTCGAAGTTTTTCCGGTCCCAATCGAACAGCGTTCATATAGCGGGCGACCATTCCATACAAATTGAACGCGTCACGACCTTTCCCGAGCGGATTATCCATATTAATTACAAATGTTGCGCGTGTTTGTACCGTATTTTCTAACGAGCCATAAAAACCGGTTGTACAGGCAAAAACCGTTCGGAGCGCACAAATCTCATCATCACCTTGATCCAAAACACTTTGCAAAAGAGCGCGGTCCAAGCCCTGCAGTCGAGCGAAGTCCTCAATAAGCAAGATCAGTTCCTTGCCCGACTTTTTTAAGTTTTGGCGCATCTCCGTCATGATCTGGATAAGATGATCGCCACTCAGATTGAGGCATCGCGCGATCGCCGCGTCCGTATGGCGATTGATAATATCCACCGCCTTTTGACGAATTTCGACCGGTTGGCCATGGATAAACTGCAAAAATTCTCGCGTGGATCCGGCTGCTCTCATCAAGCTCTCAACTTCTAACGGGAGATCGTCGAGTGAGAATTCTCGTCTTCGCTGGGCGGGTTTGTAGCCCTCCGGTCGCTCATAGATGTGGGCGGCCAATTCTGCAGCGAAACCATCACATTTTAGGAAGTGCTGCTCACGGATGTAGGGATCAATGAGCAAATCGCTCAATCCCTTGATCAGGTACTCCTCCATCTCTTTGTCCGCGGCATCGGGATTGCCGGGATCATTTTTAAGTTCAGTCTGAATATTGTTCAGGACTGAGGATCTTTGGGCATTAACTGTCAACGTGCTCGTCCCCGTGCCCTGAAGCATATTCAGATATTGCTCCTGGGCTGCTTCAGGAATCCGTTCAATGAGCGCTCGAACGATATCCCTTAGGTTAGTCTTCGCTTTTGGAACGAAGAGCACCTCCCGACTATCATCCCGCTTAATCCGAAGGGTTAGCCACCGCACCAAATGCGATTTACCGGCACCTGAGTCGCCAATGACCGGAACCAAGGCAAAGTTGGGCTCTTCTAGAAACTGGGTGAGCACCTCTTCGGCACTGAAAATTGAAGTTTTCTGCCGCTTAGGATCTTGCTGGCGAATGGGAGTTTCCGTATGGACCGCGCGAAAGAACGCATCGGGTTGCGCATCTACATCCGGATTAATGATCTTTCGGGCGTCCTCACGTTTCCAGCAGACAAAGTTTTTCATGACGCTCGACCTTAGACCTTTACCAGGCTTATGTGTGAGACAACGCGGTCCTCTTTATCCAGACCCACCATCAGCAGTGCTGGAGCATCGGCGAGGCGATCAAGCTTGATTGTGCCTCTGAGTTCTAGTCTGGAAAGCGCAAGCGAACTCGATTGAGAGAGATACTTGGGGTCCCTGGGTGTTCTCAACCGTGCCTCGACCTCGTTGCGTATCCACCCAGTCTCAAACACCGGAATTTCGCGAGCAAGTTTGTCAAACGTATCCGCAACAGGGGTTTGATGTTTCTTTTCGAGAACCATGGTAAATGCCGCGGCCATGGCGCGTGTCGGGTCTGGATTGCAATAATCAGTGCCGTTGAAATTCACCCACTCCGCAAAACCCAAGGCTTGCGCCCAATACATCAGCATGCTGGACCGACTTGAGTTGGTTAGCTCATAGATGTCGTCGCCGTCCAAATCTTTGAGCAACTGAACTTGGAACTCTCCCCCGCTCGCCAAACGCGGCCCAATGGGACGAGTCAAAAACCAGGCCAAAGCCCTCGCGAAAGCTTCGTTGCCATTACTCTCGTCGTCTTTTGACGGAAGCAACTTGGCCCTGCAAAATGCTAGAAACTGATCATGGTTGGAGATTTGCTTCTTTGAGATATCCGGGCTGAGACGGAGGGTCTTCGAGATCTTTTCATCAAAAACGACACCCAACCGAATGCTTTCGCGAAGAAGGTTGTTGATTTGATCATGGATCTCGACGCCAGGCACAACACGTCGGGCTAAGTCATTGCGTGACAACTGGTTCTCTGATGCGACGACCTCTGCAAGAGCCCGGATCCGGTTCGGCATCGCCTCTAGGCTAATTAGGATGCTCATCTCAAATACCTCTCGAAAAATTGCCGCATGCTGATCTTGGTGACCGTCAATATGTCAGCGACTTTCCTTTCTGGATTGCTCGCATCTCTCGCACCTTCGGGAATGAATATGATTTCGACATACTGCGTGGGACCATTGTTTAGACGATCGCCTCTAAGCTCAACATCGGTTCCGCTGAAGATGATCGTGTTTCCTTTTGGCCATAAGGGTCGGCGCCATTCACGATCTCGAACCAATAGCCAAGGCCGATCCGACAATGCGCCGCCAAGGGCTGCTGTAATCCAGTCCGGTATCTTGCCGATGCAAATCGACACTTTGAACCCTGACTGGTCCAGGCGCTTGAGGGTTTTCTCAAAATCCCGCGCTCTAATTCCGCTGGGTAAAGACGGAGTGTATTCGACGACCATCCGACCTCTCTCCCCGAGGTCCGCTTTGACAGCCTCAGAAACCTCCGGGGCATAGGGCCAAGGAATCGGTACTTCACCGACAATTTGGCTTGGTCGACGCGCTCCTGGATTAAGCCGACAACGTCGGCAACGGGTGCATGCGTGAGCGCAATTGGGGTAGAGGCTGGCAATGAGTTTGGCCGGGCATTCTTGAGCCCGCACCAGTCGTTCAAGCAGATTGAATGAATGTGCATTGGCCACAGCGATTTCCCTGCGTCGCCTCTCAAAGACGTCTCCCCAAACTTCTTTGAGAAGGTGCCCATCTGCACAAATCTGCAGCGCTTGATAAGGTGGCACTTCCTCACTGAGTTCGGCCTCAATCTGGGGAACGCCTGTCAACTTGATCATGCCGCTCCTGGCCATCATTGAGAGCACCCTTGCATTCCAGTCGATGCTGCGCTCTCCCACTAGGTCGATATCCTCTTCAGAGGTACCGGGTGCGGTATCTAACCGAACACCGTATTTCATGTCACCTAGGTTGATCCGATCCCTACTTTCGAACATGGCTTTCCAGCGCTGAAGTCCACGATCGACGGTAATGACTTTTTGTTGGGATAGTCCTTTCGCCACCTTCTGATCTCCGTAGGCTGGAACAAGCAAGGAAATTGAGCTGCAGCCATCTCGGCCACCTCGACCCACCTCTTGGTAAAAGCGATCCAGTCTCTCCGGCATACAGGCGTGGATAACCGTTCGAATGTGCGGATAGTCAACGCCAAGACCAAAGGCAGAGGTGGCAACGACGAGATCGAGGGTTCCCGCTGCCCAGGCGGTCAAGGCAGCTTCACGTTCACCTGACGCACTTCCACCGTGGACCATCCTGATTCGAACGAAGCCAATATTTTGCCGGAGATGACGGTGCCAATATTCAGCATCATCTACTTTGGTTACGTAGACGATTGCGGGTCTTGGCAAGTGGAGCAAGGCCTCAACTACTCGGTTCTCCCGCTCAATGGGGTCAGCAAAGTCCGCAACCCAAAATTCTGGCTCAGGTCGGATGCTCACAGCGGATACCAGGGGAATCTCCGCATTGGGAGAGAACAATTCCCTGAGAGTCTCCCGCGCCATTTTGGAGAACGTCGCGGACAAGAAAATCAATCGAAAGGATCGTTCTTTCTCGGCGCCCGTGCGCCATTGGTGACAAAGACCTGCGAAGGTCTGAAATTCCGTTCTGAAGCCTGTGCCCCATGCCTCAACCAAATGCGCTTCGTCGATGACAATTGCTCGGAGCCCATCATTCTCCAAAACCTTCGAAATCGCGTACCGTAGGGGCCCGACAACCGCCTCCGGTGCGGCAAAGAGCAATTCCTGGTGTCCCGCATGAATCGCTTCAATGATTCTTGCATTTCGTTTCGCTTGGCCGCCGACATAGGCCATTGGAGACGAAGGGTTTCCGCCACAAGATCGCTCATGGTCTAGAGCCAAGGTAACAGTTGGAACGATCACCACGGTGAGGGATTTTCCTTTCCCCGGTGGATCGCTGGCAAATCCAATTTTTTGCACTGCCCGAAAAACCAGGCTTTTTCCTTCACCCGTCGGCAGGTCGATAATGAGTTTTGAACCGGGGGGCATACCAAGCGCAGCACGCACACCCGATCGCTGACCGATACTGCGATATCCAGTTAAACCAAATTGTGCCAGAAAGGGGTCTCCCGCAATGAGATCTTCGGCGTGAAACCGCTTTCGCTCGGCGCGCATACCTGCCTCGTCAGCAGGCACGACCTTCGAGTCCACCAGCCAACCCGGTTGCCACGGCCGAGCAACGGCTGAAAAACCTTTCGGAGTTTCGTTGACTTCGAGACCCGCTTTTCTGAGTTGATCGCCGTCAATGAGAGGAGTTTCAAAACGCACATCGTATTTCCGGTCTAAGGATTCGTATCGAAGTGCGTGACGCATCAGAACCGCAAGATCAAGCGGACTGGCATCTTGATTTTTCAACGCAACGCGCAACCGCTCAAACGGCGGATCTGCAAATGGCGTTTCATAATCGGCCTCGCCCCGAAGTGCGCGCGCAAGGTATGCAAAGGCTTCATTTCCCCGCAGCATTTGGCGCCTCCGGTGATAAAACCATCATGCCACACTCATCTAATCGCAGATGCGGCGAAACGATCGCCTGGCGGATTGTATCTAAATCGGCGAGGGCTTCATCAACCCCCCCGAAGACCTGATTGAACTCATTACGGAGGTATGCCTGCCGGCGTTCCAAGCTCCGACGAATTAGTGCATCGTCCCGTTCGAAACGCGCCCTCGCCCGTGCCAACGCTTCCACAACAGCTTCACTCCCCCAGGCATCTTGCGAAGCCTTCGCCCGGATTTCTTTGAGGGTGTCTCGCAACACAACTGGATCGACGACCTCAGCCATAGCATCGGGCCGACTGCCTAGATTGATATCAAACACTCCCGCATCATTGGGCTTTTTCACATAGTGACGCCGGAGGTGGACAAGCAAAGCCTCATCCTCCACTGGGTCTCCATGGAAATCGGTCCATTGCTTAATGCTGAGAATGGGAAGGTAACTTTCAGTCCGACGACACAGATCTGGCCGATCGACTTCTTTCCAAACAGCGGTCTCTGAAGATAAGCCAGGGCTTAAAACCCAAACCCAGTGAAAGCCGATCCAGATCTCCGCCATACTGGGATCCACACGCCAGGTCACATATGCCGTCCCGCGATCATCCCAATTTGCAATTCGCTCCAGCGCGTTAAGTAAGGGTGAACCGGGGCGCAACAAGATGGGAAATTCGGATGAGAGTTGCGACAAGTTTCGGCGCCAGGTTAAGGGTCGGTCGACGGATGCCTCCAAAACCCGCTGCCAGGGAATACGGGGTAAAAGCGGCCTATCCCAAAAAACCCGATGGGTTTCCTTTAACTGAGGAACCGCTGGGTTCTGGTTGATATGCAAAACCTCATGCATCCAACTTGAGACCGCCCCATTTAGTTCTTCTTCATCTTCCTCGGCCTCTTCCATCCGTTCGATGAGAGGCATTGCATCCTCATTAAGATTCGCAATTTCATCCAGTGCATGTTGTTCGTTTAGCTTTTTCCGCTCTTCCTCGATCATCTGCGAGACGAGTTCGGAGACTTCTTCTGCGCAACCGCCGCCTTCGGAGAGCATACGAGACCAGATCAGGGTCTCTAGTTCGTTTAACTTGAACTGTATATCGCTCACCGACCCATTGAAGATACGGAAACCGTTCTTCAGGATTTTCATCCAGGCGTACCAGGGAGCATCCTCATCATCGTCAGGTAGAAATATCCGATGCTCCAATTTCCGCAGTTTCCGCCCAAACCGGTCAAGGCGCCCGATCCGTTGCTCCATCCGGCCAACATCCGTCGGCAAATCTAAATGCAAAATGGCGTTTACGAACTGGAGATTGAGTCCTTCCTCTTCATCTATGCTGCCAATCAAGATCCAGCTTTGAGGATCGTCTTTGAAGGCAGCAATCTTTTGTTCACGTTCAAGTTCGTTCGACGCGTCAGAGAGGTTCAGGACATCATAGGGTCCAAAATATTTTCGGAACGCTATGTACGCCTTTGCAGCATCTTCGCGATCGGAAATAAAACAGATGATCTTGGGACCACGTTGGCTGAGTTTCCGCTGTTGCTCTGCTCTCCAAGCTTTCAACTCGTCACAAATGGCGATCAACCGGGTTTCCCGATCGAAGTCACTGGATGCGACTACCTTCAGGGCCGTCAGGTATGCCTCTTCGCCCTCAAAAAACGGGGTCATGGATTCGAGAAGGCGCCCTAGAGCCGACCGGCTTAGAAACGAGGCGGTAACCAGGGCGTACCACCGCTCAGCAAGTTGAACGTTTATGCCGTTCGCAGCAGAAGACGCCGAGATCCGCCAGGCCTCGAGCGCATCGGAGAGATCGCTGCTCCAGGACGTGGTGTCAAAAAACATTCGCACATGACCCAAATAAGGCCAGGACTCCGCTCGAGGTTGCATGGCCCAGTCCTCTGCATCCAATCTCCGGGATCGCAAAAGACGATCGTGGATTCGATAGGTCCGCGCGATATGGTCACGCAATAAGACAATGGCTTGATCGCGTCGCGCAGAATTTTCCCCGGACCCGACAACGTCCGTTGCAATTGATTGTACATACCGGTCCTCGGGAAACATGGCCATTGCGCTCTTCGCCTGGGCCTTCACCACGAATGCGGTACCGCCGGGCTGCATGGTCATGAGCAAGCGGCCAATTTCTTGGCGGCTCTCGACTTTGCGTCGAAATCCCTCCAAGTCATCTTTTGGATAGGCCGATGGGTCGAGCAAGTGCAAGAGCCCAAACAAGCGAGCCTCGTCTCCGAGTGCCGGAGTTGCAGACAGCAACAATAGGCTCTCGACGCGATGAGCCAATTCTTCGATTGCGACTGCGACGGCGTCCTGATCATCCACCTCGGTAGCGACCACGCGGTGCGCCTCGTCAACGACCAGCAGATCAGGGGTACGCCGGAGATTCTGGCTGGCCTCATAGCTCAGAACCTGAACGTTGGGCGATGACGGATCGATATAGAAACGCGTCTGCAATTCCGCCCGCCACTGTGAGACAAGCTTTTCGGGGACCAGGACCACGACCTGGAGATCCCGACGATCAAGCAGCATCTGGCGAATGATGCACCCGGCTTCAATCGTTTTTCCCAGGCCGACTTCGTCCGCAAGGAGATAGCGAACTAGGGTATCTTGCAGCACCTTACGGACGGTCGACATCTGGTGCGGCACCAACTCGATGGCAGAGGAATAGGGGCCCGTTAATCCCTCACAGGCGGACCGCAAATCTCTGATAGCCTTTAGCGCCCCTCGGCGCCGATCTGCCACCGCTTGGGTTTCGGCGCATCCTGCCGCTAGTGTTTCAGCAGGATCGGCATAAACATCGAGACTGCGAACGAAGAGGTCGGTCTCAGCCAGATCTTGATTGTCCTGGTTCGGGAATCGCACTTCGTAGTGGGTGGCTTCATCATCTTCATTGAGATGGGACATCACTCGGCCTACGCGCCAGTAGCCATGCGAGATTTCAACAAAGACACGGGCTTCCCGGGGGAGTTCGAGACGAGAAATCAGGGAAACATCGGCGGTCTCGATGGTCCGTTCTGCAACCGAGTGGAAAAACTCGATGGTGGCCGTTGTTTCCGCGATATCGATGAGCTTAGCGAAAACCCGGTCATCGTCGTGCACTAAGACGATCCCTTCTTGAATGAAACTCACGCTCTCCCCTCACCTGCGTTTCGCAGTTCTATGATTGCCTTTCAGCGGTTCCTTCAAGTTAAGCGGCTGAACCGGAGTCCCGTTTTCTTTACGTTCCCTTCCACCGTATCCACGCTGTACTCACCCGTAGGGTAAGCGCCCACTAATAACCCCCAGCAATTTATGATAACTGGTCCAATGTAAGGGTGAGTTCATGGCAGCCTCTCATCTAATCTGACGTAACCCAAGGAAAAGAATTTTCATCGGAATGCTATTAAAATTGCACAATGCTGGAAAGGTTCTCGCCTCAACCTTCCGGATAGCTTGATTTTCGTCGGTTGGCGTGACCTGCCCCCCAGAACTGTTCACTCGGCATGAGAGTCCTGGTTGCCGACTTTAGCCGAAACGCCGGCGCACAGCCGCCAGCTCCTTGAGGCGTTCGCGCAGAAGCAGCGGCCGCTGTCGGGGCGGCTCATACTGCCAGGTCGAGAGATTGAGATTAGCAGGCCTGCACCTGGCGTGCCTCGACGAGGCACCGCGTTGCGGCAACTTCGACAACCTGTTGGACGTTGCCCAGACCATAAACAACGACTACGAACTGCCCCTGGCGGAAGTGCCAATAGGGTATGGACCTCTAGCGGCGAGTCCGCTTAGAGGGGGATGTCATGTGTGGACGGTTCGTTTTGTGCAAGTAGAAAGTTTCGTGCGCGTTGCTCGGTTCAGGTGCAGTCATGTGCCCGTGTAGGGCACAAAAATTAAATCCGTCATGTCATGCCGCAAGTTCCGAAGCTACAAGCGGCGGCTCATAATGTATACAATGTTCGGGGTTGGATTAAGAATCGTTCGGGGACACGCGGCGGCTCTTCTGCCCACCCGTGGGGGCAGTTTTTTGCTTTCCGCCCAGAGCGGCACGGACAGAGGGAGTTACGGGACTTCTGCGACACCATTCGCCAATACTTAAAGCTCGCCATCATTGGTGCGCCCGTCGTTAGTGCCACGTCGTCGACAATTCGCAGTGTCACATCGAGCGTCTGGAGAAGTACGGTAACAGCCAGTGTTGCCGATCTCGCCACGGCCTCGTCGACGGTTATCTCGGCGGCTGTTTCTCCGTTGCCTTCAATATGGGTCGAAAATGGCGCTACGAATTGAAACCCGTGCGTTCCCGTTTCATGGATCATCATCGGTGCCGCGAAGGTCAGCATACTCCCAATGCTGGGATGCACGGCATTACACAGCCACTGGTAATCACGCTGCACTGAGTCAGACGTTGCACGGTGAAGTTTTTCAATCTGGCCGAGAATATTAGAGCGAGGGAACAACTCGTATGTCTTCGCCAAGTCCGGCACCTTATTGTCAAATTTGGCACCCCACATCATTAGCCAGATCTGCATCGTCAGATCGTGCCAGTGTTTCAGTTTTGGGCCCTGTTGGGCCGTCTCAACCTTTACTTCTCTCCAAAGTTCGCCCAGTTTACGACTTTCAATCCAAAATGCGGCCGCCGTCTCCAAGAGTGACCTTGCGCACGCTGCGGCCGGCACAATCTGCTCACTATCGCCAAGTCCCCATGCCGCGCGGGCCAACTGCTCGCTTCTCCAAGCGTTCGTAAGCCACCAACTCACCAACCTGGAATGCACCTCGACGTACATTGCCAATTGAATCTTCTGAATCTTCCTAGGGTCCACGCGATCCGCCACTGGCCAAGCAATTAAAGTGTGCTTGCCATCACCCTCGCCTCCGAGGAAACACCATATTCCGTCGTCCGCAGTAGCGATGCGCAGTTCTTCAATGCTGCTTTCAATATTTCGCGTCGGCTTCGGGAAAATGTAAAGGGCTTGATTGTGTTCTTCGCCCGTCAGACCAACTTCGTCCAAGAATCGTGCTATCTGGTTATCGGTCGATCGCCAGCGTTTCGCCAACTCTGCATTAAGACGCTTGCCAAATCCCGCCGACGCATTTGTCATAGGGCAATCTCACTCTTAACCGAGATTCACCAGATTACTCCCGGTGGTTGCCGACAAGCGTAGCACGGAGGGCGTCTCGGGGCGAATCCGGTCCCATATTGGGACTGTAGATCACGATCTGCCCCTTGATTGGGCTGATCTGCTGATCGGAAACCCGATGATCTGCTCCTCCGTAAATCGCGATTCATCGACAAGCCTTGCTCCTAGGGAGAACTCTCTTGCCTCATGACTAGATTCGGGGGAACGGGTCACCCGGGTCGACGTTCGCCGCGAGTTGATGTGCGGCCTCAAACGTGAACTCCTTGAAGAGTTCGATCATTTTTACCGGATCCCAATGATTTTGTGGGTCTGAAGGCTGAGGCGCCACTGCGGGTATTTTAGGCAATAGGCAATTGCAGCTTGCGTGTTCGCCTCGAGGTCCGGGCCGTCCATAGGCTGCAGGAAACGATGTTCAAACTGAAGCTTTTCGAATCGCTCCGGCGCCGCGCCTACTTGGGGATAGACGAGCTTGATTTCTTGGCCCTCTCGGATAGCAAGGTCCGTATCAGCCTTGGGGCTTACACATATCCAATCGATCCCAAATGGTGCATTGAGGGTGCCGTTGGTCTCGATTGCGATCTCGAATCCCCGAGCGTGTAACGCATCGATAAGGCCTCTATCGAGTTGTAAAAGTGGTTCTCCCCCCGTGCAGACAACTAACCGCTTTTCGGCCGAAGCGGCGAGCCACTTCAGAGCAACCTGATCGCCAAGTTGGTCGGCCGTCTCGAACTTTCCGCCACCTGTTCCATCGGTCCCAACGAAGTCCGTATCGCAAAATCGACAGATGGATGTGCTCCGATCCACTTCCCGCCCGGACCAGAGATTACATCCAGAAAACCGGCAAAAGACGGCTGGGCGGCCAACATTCGCGCCTTCGCCCTGCAGCGTATAGAAAAGTTCCTTTACGCTATACACTTTGGCATTCCGCCCAGCAATTAGGCGTTTCGTAGACACGGACCGCTGTCGTTTCTGGCCACTGACCGGCGCACCATTCGAGCAAATGCTTTGCGATCATCTCGGCACTGGTGCTCTCGAGCAGATCGTTGAGATGGCGATGATCCATGTTATCGTTGATATAAGTTTTCAAATCCGACAACATTCCAAAGTCGCGTACGAATCCGTGTTCATCCACTTCGGCCCCACCAAGTTCAATCTCGACAATGTAATTATGCCCGTGGAGTCGTGCACACTTGTGGTCATCCGGCAAAGACGGAATGGAATGGGATGCGCTGAACTCAAACCTCTTACGTATTGTCCATTTACAATTCATCTGACGCCTCGATTGTTGATGTCTCACCAAATTTCAAACGGATTGAATCTCCCATTTAACGAGCCATCGCTTTAAGGTTATTTGTCAAATCCATACTTAATCTCCACTGCGGGTTATCCATGCACCATTCGACCGCCATGTGAAGGTTGCTTTCGTAATTTCGTCCCACCATCGGCCGGACAAAATAGTGTTCGAAATGAAGTTTTGATAGAGCCTCGATATCGAGATTCTGTGGCCAGTCGACCTTCAATTCGCTGCCCCATTTGAGAACGAGATCAGTGCCAGCCACGGGTGATACGGTAATCCAGTCGACGGCACCTGGTGGCATCATCGTTCCGTTTGTTTCGACCGCAACCTTAACCCCCTCAGCATGCATAGCGTTGACGAGTTCGTTGTCCAGATGAAGGAGAGGATCCTCCCCGGTGCATAGGACAGTGGCGAGATATCGATCGTGCTTTGGCCATTTTGATGCGATTACCCGCGCGAGCGACTTTGGTGATTCATAGATTCCCCGCTCAAGGCATTCCAGATGGGGGTAATCGTCGTCTGAGTTATCAGGCGAAGTTGCTTGGCTTTGGCTCGATTTGCCGTTTTCGAAGCGACAAAGCACAACGGGACGCCCTGTGTTCGCACCTTCCCCTTGAAGCGTGTATACGACCTCTGCGACCGGGTAGCACATGGTCGGATCCTTCAACTAGCCTCTTGAAGGCGTTCAGGTCGGAACTTGTTCCAGCCCTGAGCTCTAAGTTCGCAAGCGGGGCAGGTCCCGCAGCCATAGCCCCAGGAATGACGTTGATCTCGGTTTCCCAGGTAACAGGTGTGGGTATCCTCGACGATCAAATCGACAAGGGATTTGCCGCCAATATCATGAGCAAGCTCCCAGATCTGGCTCTTGTCGATCCACATAAGCGGCGTGTGGATGACAAAGCGCTTGTCCATCCCAAGGTTCAACGCAAGTTGAACTGCCTTAAGTGTGTCGTCGCGGCAATCCGGATAGCCCGAGAAATCTGTCTCACACATGCCACCGACAAGATGTTTTGCGCTGCGCCGGTAGGCAACAGCACCCGCAAAGTTCAGGAAGACAAGGTTTCGGCCCGGCACGAAGGTAGTCGGAAGGCCATTCTCGCCCATCGCAATCTCTGCATCTCGCGTCAGCGCCGTTTCACTAATCGAACTGAGGACCGAAATATCAAGAACATGGTCTTCGCCAAGTTTGCTGTCCCAGTTCGGGAAGCGCTCTCGAACATGATTCAAGACCGTCCCGCGACAGGTCAGTTCGATCGCGTGGCGTTGACCGTAATCGAAGCCTATCGTTTCGACCTGCTCAAATCGTTCAAGTGCCCAGGCGAGGCAAGTCGTGCTGTCCTGTCCTCCGGAAAATAGAACGAGTGCTTTGTTCGTCATGTCTTGTGAACCTCCTCAGTTCAGCAGAACCGCTTGCTCTGCCTCCAGCGGATCAGATGTGGAGACCGGCACCCGCTTATCGATAGAAATCCCTTGGTCGCGGACGACGCGAACCAGGTAGTCGCTCAACAGGCGAATATCCGCAGATATATTTTGGATCTTGTTCCAAGGCCGTTGCTCGGATCGGAAATCCCAGTTTCCTGATGTCCAGGCAACATGCGGTGTTAGGCATCGAATGCAATTTGCAAAGCCCTCCCGAGATTTCACACCGTGTAAGGCGTAGGCCACCTCCATGACATAACCAAGTGCGACCAGTCCGGCACCATGAACGAGGCGGGAGGTCTTTGGATTCATACCAATCCAACCCTCCGGGAATATGTCCTGGACGGCCCCGTAGAAATCACTCAGCAAACGAAACGCTTGCTCTTCCCCATCAGGAAGATAGACAAGCTCCCGGATCGCGCCGTTGCTTCGTGAATTCATGATCACGCGTTGGATGGCATTGCTTGAAAGAATACCGCCTGGACTCGTGTGTTGACGGATCCTCCCGCGGAGGGTGGACTCCTTGTCATAGTTTAGTTTTGCCGTCATCGCCGCTGCGAAAGAGCGATTGGAGAGTCTGTGAGGAAGTCCGCTCACGGTCGGGAGAAGCTCATAGATCAACTCTTTTGGCAGCGGGCGAGTATTGTTGATAAGGATAAATTGCCGCCGAAGCTCTTCCTCGCTCTTACAGAGAATGGCGGAGACAAAGATTTGGAAATCCCGATCCTGAAGAGGTTGAAGGGCTGAGAGCCTCTGCTGTCCATCGACAACCAATCCCGGCGGTCCCTCTGTTACATCGATCTCCACCTGGAGAACCTCATCTTCGGATTCCCTGATCTCGACGCCAGCAACGAAAGCCAACACAACTGAATTCGGTAGTACGGCGTCATCGCGCTTGAGGTAGTCTCGGATCTCGAGGATATGCTGAGCCACTTGAGGCCTCTGGAAGCCAAAAAGGTCTCCTGTCTCTGTTCGGCCGACACGCTCGATACGCGCGATTTCGAGTACTTCTCGCGCGGTCGCAGCGAACGTGAAGACGGGATGTCCCTCACTCTGCCGCGCTTTGATGGCTTTGAATGTTAATCGATCGGTCATTGTACTTCGCTTCCTTCAAGCGCTTGATGTGTTTTCCGTAGACAGCAAGGTTGTGGATCCCACGACGTTTGTTCCGATTGCTCGCACGAAATAGGATTACCTCGACGGAGATCTCCGAGCACACGGCGCAGGCACATCTTTGCCAGGGACGGTTCTCCAAAGTGTGACGTGTGCGGTCGCGTATTCCGGAAAGTTTCCGTTCTTCGGCCTCAGAGTGCCCTTGGTCTCGACCGAAAGCGAAGGGCTTTGTGTAATCCATTATCAAGGAGAGTGTTTCCTCAATACCGGCCTTTCCTCGGTCATAGGCGCGTAGCGACCCAATCGCGGCCTGCTCCCTTTTTTGGAGATCTTCCTGTGTGTAGACACCCGCCTTGGCGAGTCTTTTCAGGGTGTTGTTCTCGAGGGCCTGAGGAATACGAATGGCTGTATAGTATTCGAGCCGCCCATTAGCACCTGGCAAAAAATAATTCTGTTTTGCATCCTTGAAGGCCCGGATCAGCGGCGATGTCGTATCGAAGCTGGAGATTCTGTGTGGCGAGAAGTCCGCAATTTCATCGGCTTTTGCGAAGCCCAAGATATGGATTGAAATGTTGTAGCCGATCTCGTCGCGGATCGCGTCCAGCGCCTTATGAATTTGTGCTGACCTGAGCGGGACCATACCGCCGATTGCAAGATAGCCGTAACCCATGTCGACGAGTACACGGGCAGCCTTTGCCATCGATAGGGGCGACCAGCCTTGGACAACGCCGAGGGGCGTGAAATGATTATCGAGGCGTTTGCTCTTTTGCAGGAAGTCGGCCGCGTTGTCGATAGTAAGCTGGAAACGGCGCAGGTTCTCCTTGGCCCGCTCTTCCTGGGATTCCTGGTAATCCCGTTCTTGTTCCGGCGTCAGTTCCTCAAAGTCAAAGATGATGTGGTCGACGGAACAGCCATGCGTGAAGGCACCGTCCCCATAGAAGTCGACCATGTCCTCAGCGTTGTAGGGCGGTTCCTCGAACTTGTGATAGGCGAACGCCCCACAGTCTCCAAATACGAGCGAATTCGGATAGTCCGGCTCACGGAACCTGTGGAATTCACGAACTCCGACGCGGCGAAAGCGCATGGCCTGCGACTGGTTGTATTTGCCCTGAATCGCGTGGCCGCCTACGATTGAGCGAGAAACGAGGATGCCGTCATAGGGCGCATAGCCGAGTAACTCGTGCGGGAACTTGTCGTCCCAATAGACTTCGCGGTCCGGCGGAGAGCGGTCCGCCAGGAAGTCATAGCGTGGATCGACGAAATCCAGGCTATCCGCAAAGATGAACTTCATGCAGCCTCCTGGGACGCCGCGAAGTCGAGTTGTACGAGGAGTTCGGCAAGTGCCTTGATATGGCGGGGCGTGTTTTGGATATCGTTCCAGTTGAGGCCAAGACCTTCCCAGGCACCCCCGATCCAGCAACAGTAAGGCGCAATTCTTTCCAACGCGGCCCGCACGTCACGGTGTATGTCTTGAGCGCTGTGAAGACGCGGCATCAGCCGGTCCATGAGAATGCCCATCGCCATGATACCGGCCGAATGCATGAGCCGGCTTTCCTGGGGCTTTTTCCCCCAGGCTTCGGGGAAAACTTCCTTCACGGCAGTCCAGTAAACACACATGACGCGGTACATCGCATCGACGTCAGACCCTCCGTCACCCATGTTCTTGAAGAGGGCAAGCGCTCCGTAATTGTTTATCGAATTCTTCATGACATTGATAAGCGCCGTGTCCTGAATGACGGCTTGAGGGTTCGTATCCGTCAAAGAAACCCGCTTGATGAGTTGGTAGAATGGCGACTTCGGGTCACGGTTAAGAAGGTTGCAGAGTTCGCTGGGGATCTTGCTGGTCTTAAGGTCCGACGGCAGTTCTGTGCTGATTTCAGGCAGAAGTTCATTAATCAAACGCCTCGGCAAAGGTTTCGCCTTGTTCACCAGAATGAATTGCTCGCGTTGGATTTCCAGGTCAGACGCGACGAACCCCACGACAGGGACCACGATGTCCTGATTGACTGATTTCGAGAGGGCGAGCGATCGTTGTTGTCCGTCCACGATCCATGCGGCACGTCGCCCCTCGTTGCGGATAGGGATATTGAGCGTGCCAATGTCAGACGTTTTGGGATTGCTAATTCCCTTTGGAGCCGGACCCCGCGATTGGTTGAAATGTACTTCTTGAGATAGAGCGAGAATGATCGCGTTCGGGAAGAGTACCTGCCTTCGATCTAGATACTCGACGATGCTGCCTACATGCTGCCGGATCTCTTTTCTCTGGAACCCCTTCAGCTCCTCAGCCTCGTCTCGATAGATCCTGGATATGTCGGCGATCTTGAGTATGTCGCTGCCCTTTAGAAAGAAGGAGTAAACGTCAACTTCATCCCCCTGGTGTGTCCTCAGAGCGCGAACTGAGATTGGGCGCTGTGTCATACTAATTCTCCCTGAGTGCCAGGCACCCTCTCGGTGACCTCATGAAAGAGACGGCGGAAACGTCCTTGCTCGCAGGCAACCTGTAGATCGTCGCGCAAGAATCGGAGCATTCGTCCAGATCGGCCTTGAACGACGTCCCAGTGCCGTCGGATCAGCCCGCGGATCTCTTCATCGCTTTTCTGGAGACGGCTTGGTATGTCAGGCAAACGCCAAGAATCGATCGCCTCACAGACCATTCGGCGATCTTTCTCCAAGGATGCGCCGTCCGCTCTGCGGGAGAGGTGGAGAGTGCAGAAGTGCCGGAGCGCGCGCTGGGCGAAATCAGCGAGCGTCCCTGCTATCGGGCTATCTGGGCCATCGAGTCTCCGATCGAAGGGCATGATGCAGTCGTGCAGTTGCGGGCTTAGCGTCGACTCGATGCGTAGTCCAAAAAGCCTCAATCGCTTGCGGTCCCCCTCACTTACCGCATCGAGTTCGTCACGGAGGAGTTCGGCGTATTTTTCCGACAGGGCGACGAGCAAGGTTCGCTTGGGATCCGCCCCCAGAAGACTCGGTATCGTCGCGGGTTCACTCTGATATCCGATCAAGGCACGCCGCCAGTCCGAAGGCGTCCAATGGGGGTCGGTGATCTTGTCTCCAATACTGTCCGGAGATCGGCGGGACATCGTGAGGCTGTAAGACGGTATCTCTCGGGTCGTTGAAATCAGTCCAAGACCTGCAGAAATGATCCAAAGATCCGCCTGGAGATCGGCAGCGCCGTTCAGCGCTTCACGGAACGCGCGACCGCAATAGACGCTATGCGCTGGGCCGACAGGTGAGGCTCCTGACGTGCGTCGCGCCCACTCGGCCGACAATTCAGAGAGCGAGCCTCTCGGGAGGCTACGGGCCTGGAGACTAGGAACAGAGGCATGCCGTTTTCGGTCAGTGCAAGTGGTAACGACTAGATACGACATCGCTTGCCCCGCCACTTATCCACAAGTTTCTGTGGATAAATGGCCGATAACTTACATGTTAACGATCACGAAATTAACGATAACCTGCACCATTTTGGCTAAGCAGTCACGAAAAAACTGACAGCAATTTTAAGAAAGATGCGTGGGTGGAGCCCGACTTAGAAGCTAGATATTGCGCCATTAGTATATCAAACTACCATATTTGGATGGCCACGTCGATTGGAGAGCCCTGCGCGGTCGCGGCGTCGCAATCGAGCATTGGCCTGTCCGCACCACCCTATAAATCCGCAGGCGCGGCTTTGAGGGCTATCACGGCGCCAATTAGACAATCTGCGGAGCGGTATCCCCGCGGCACCCGTCCGACCATCGAACCGCCTTCCGACGCCGCCACGCCATAAAGCCCTGCACTGTCAGGCCGATGGCGAAGAGGGCCAGCGATCCGGGTTCTGGCACCTGAGCGACCTGGGCAGTTTACAGGTGGATTGAACACGAGGGCCTGCCCGCCGCCAAGCTGCCCTCCGGCCATTGGGCGATTACCCCAACGTTGGTTGACGGATGGATCCTGGCCCGCAACCGGGCCTGGCTGGAGCGGCGCAAGCTGGCGAAACTGGTTGATGGAGCGCCCGATGCGACGTGACGCCATACCGCGTCTGAGCCCTCAGGAGATTGGGGCTCATCTCGACGCCCTGTCCAGGCAGCCGTTTAGCAACCTGCTCAAGAGGCTGCTGGACGCCGAGCCCGACGCTGCGGCCGTGAAGCGGTTCGCCGAGCGCCAGCCCGAAGGGTGGGGCCAGCTGGTCAGCATGACGGCCCGTCTGGCGGGTTTCACGGATCGACACGCGGTCGAACACACGCATGCCGTGGTCGTCTCGCAGGTGAGCGACAGCGAGCTAAACCGACGCCTGGCCGAGGCCCTGGAGCGGTTCGACCTGGACCCGGAACAAGGTCTGCTGCCGGATCTGAGCTATGGCGGGGACCCGGCTCAAGGGAATGGGTCGGGGGGCGAGTGAGATCTTGCTCTTCCGCCCTCGCGCGGGCAAATTGGGGCAAGGAAATAGGGTCAAATGGGACAGTATCTGCCGTTGGGAATCCAGATTGCGGATTCGTGATCACCAAACGGTTTGGCGAGACCTTCCAGCGCACAAATTGCCACCCAAGCGCAGACGATGGCATCCAGCATGTCTTCATACTCCTTGAGCTCGACAATTCGCGCATCAGGCATGGGCGGCGGCAAAGCCTTTTCAACGCCTGTGATTTTCTCATCAAGCAACGCGATGATCCGAGCCCACTCTTGGAGAAGCAATGTCCGTCGTTCCGAAGGGACGGAGGCCGGCCAGTAACGACGGGTCCTGGAAACCTTGTAGCGCAGGCGCTCTGGCGCGCTGGCCAATTCCACCAGAGCTGGGTGCGGGTAGACTTCTATCAGTCCGGGCGGTGAAATCGACTCAGTCTGCAAAGGATAGCCGGCCCGGCCAAATCCGTCCCTGAGTTCATCGCTGATCGGGCCGGGACGTGCAGCTGACGGCGAATGAGTTCCGCACTTCCGCGCGCCAAAGGCTCTGGACACAGCGTTGTCCGAAACGCGCCGTCCTATGACCGGGCCATGGGATTGAGGCATATCGATCGCAACGAGATCAACGGGCAGCCCGCACAACTTAGACGCCGAAGCCAATAGTGCGGATGCATTGGGACGAGTGCCTGAGGGACGGCCCTCTGGTCTCTGACCGCCTGCTGCACGGAAATAGAAGTGCTGATACGACGATGACACGGCAACTAGCCTCCAGGTCGCCTGATCTTTTGCCACCAGCGCGACACCGCTAGGCTCTGTTAGCGTCCAAGCTGCATCGATCCCAAGGACAGCTGGCATGTAGAAAGGCCCAATCATCTTGCTCTTGCTGTGCAATAAATATTGGGTGAAATAGGCGAATTTGTAAGCATGATGCCAAAGGGTTACATTCTTCGAACAAATGGAGGACTCATGACTATAGGCGAGATTGAAGGAGTCGAAGCTGGGGTCACCTTCGAAAACCGCCGGGCATTACATGATGCTGGGATACTCAGGCCTCTTCAAGCTGGCATAGCCGGCGGCGCCTCCTCAGGTGCCGAGAGCATCATCCTATCTGGGGGATATGTCGATGACCAAGACTATGGCGACGAGATAATTTATACCGGGCACGGTGGAAGAGACCCTACATCAGGTCGCGGATCAGGAGTTCACGCGCCAGAACCAGGCCCTAGTCACAAGCTGTCTCGAAGGACTTCCTGTTCGCGTCGTCCGCGGGTCAGGACATCAGTCTCCGCATTCCCCGAGCACTGGCTACAGGTACGATGGCCTCTATTGGATAGACAGCTACTGGAAGGAACGAGGCGCTGACGGATTCATCGTGTGTCGGTTCCGTCTCGCCGCTGACTCCAACCTGCGCGGTGACATCTCAGAACGCCGATCAGAAGCCTCAGGGGCACCGGCTAGACGTGCTGTGACAACAGTTCTCAGAGTGGTTCGCGATACAGAGTTGGGAAAGTGCGTGAAGCGCATGTACGACTATCGCTGCCAAGTGTGCGGAACACGGTTGGAGTGCGAAGGCGGATCATACGCTGAGGCAGCCCACATAAGGCCACTCGGGCGCCCCCACGACGGCCCCGACGTGCTCGAGAATCTTCTTTGCCTATGCCCCAACCATCACGTGCTCTTTGACAAAGGAGCACTGCTGATCCACGACGATTTCAGCCTGAACGACGATGCTGTTCCCCTCCACGTCCGGCGCGACCATCCCATCGACCAAGTTCATCTCCAGTATCACAGAAGTTTGTGGTCGTAAGATAGGACGCCTGAGCCCAATAGGAGACACTCAAGCGTCAATTCTCTCAAGACTCTGCTTCTGCGAAACAAAGCCATTAGGCAACGCCCTCAATGTCCATGACTGGTGCGGCTTTTCGCACATCCTGAATGTGGCGAAGCTCGTGGAGGGTCCGGAAGAGAGACCTCTCAAGGCTCGTCTCGTAACGGGAGAGCTTGCCAAAAGCGTCTCCGTCCCTGGCGTCCGCGTCGAGGGCGCGACCGAGAAGGATCTCGTCCCGATCCCGCTCGAATTGCACCCGGCCGAGCTCTTCTTCCGCCTTCGTGTGCAAGGCTTCGTCCGTTATAACGGTTTCGTCTACGGCAAACTCGCCGTGAACTTCCTTGCATGCCTGAAACTGGCGGCGATCCGGCTATGGCTGCGTGATAACGAGTCCACGTCCTAGGACATTCCCTGACATCTACGCGACAACTCACGCCGCAGCATATAGATCATGAATGCAACGCACTTTTAACTTTGAGTAGAGCGCTCCGCGACTTACACTTAATCTTCTTTTGCAAGATGAGCGCGTGATGAAGACCGCGAGTTACTATACGTATTCTGGCCCCGGGCGCATCGGGATCTCGCTCGGCGCACCGCGCGGGGTCTCTGCCGGTTATCGGTTTTACCGCAAACTGGCGCCGCGTCGGGACATGGTGCGGCTTGAGCAAGAGCGATATCGCGAAATCTTCTTCGGCGAGATCCTAGCAAAGCTCGATGCCGAGCTTGTCAAGGACGAGCTGGAGCTGCTCGCCGGCGCACACGAGCCGGTCCTGCTTTGTTTCGAACGGCCGCCTTTCACCACTAGCAACTGGTGCCACCGGCACATGGTCGCCGATTGGTTCAAGGCAGAACTCGGAATCGAAGTCGAAGAACTCGGACCGGATCTCCCCAAACTAATCTGACGCCCTGCTAGAGCGGGGCGCTCCAGTAGCGAGGGCCCCCGCAATGACGGCGCAATGCCGGAGCTGCAGCCAAACCTAGCCGACATGCTAGGGCCGGCATCGAGGACAACGGGATCGCGGCCGTCTCAAAGGTCGACCCGACCAGGGCCGAGACCCTGGCCGAGCGCATGGGCGAAATGCAGAAATCCTTAAAGACGATAGAGCTGGCACTTCGCCAAGCCGCAATCCAAGCGAGCTTTCACGAAACCCCGTGAGAACGGTCGACTCCCCCCCTATCTAATTTCCGCGCCGTTCACAAACAACTATGCAACCGGTAGGCCGAACCAACAGCCCTAGACATTTCGCCCCCCCCCTCCCCCCACCTACCATCATGCCGCGCCGTCTTGCGGTCATGATGCGGCTTGGACATGGCGCGGTGACTATCGGGGTCGATGAACAGTAACCAGTTGCTTCTATGGGAGATGCGGTGATCGACAGCATAATTTGGCGTTACCCTAGTTGACCCGCGAACATGAAGAGCGTAGCCCCCCTTCTAGAGACGGGGCTTGCAGCAGAGACAAATGAATTGATCCTGCTCGGCATAACCGGCCCTGGAATCCTGGTCATTTCAGCAACCTCCTCTTAGTTTTCAGCTCCTGGTCGAGTATGCGCGCCGCCTCCTCACTGCTCACGTCTTGCTCCTTCTGAAAGCGTTCGATCTCGGCCATCAACCAAGGCCAAGCCTTATCGGTCGACACTTGGCGGCTCGAGACCAACCACTGCACCCAACCATTCCAATCAGGCTCGCGGTCCAGGTTTTTCTTGCTGAAAGTCTTCACAGACACGGTGGGATCGATTTGGGCCCTCGGCTGTGCCGCCCCTTGGTTGCCTTGCCAAGCCACACCCAAGTTGCGGTCGGTCTCGGAAGGGGCCGCGCTTTGCTCTTGGGGGGATATAGGGGGGTCTTGTTTATTCTTGATATGTGCGAAATCTGCTTCGCACCGGGGGTGCGAAGCACGATTCGCATGCGGCGTCTTGCGAACGGCCCGATCCGCAATCTTGGAGAGATTCTTGAACCGGATCGGCGCGCGCTCGCTGGGATTGCGAATGACGCGAAATGATCCGATCGCTTTGTCGCCCTCATGCAGCTCCTCGATCCACCCGAGACTTTCCAGTTCCAGCTTCCAGTTCTGGATCGTGCGAGCCGATTTCCTGATCTTTTTTGCGAATGTTTTCAGGCAAAACCTGCAATTTCCCACCTGATCCGCATGGCCACACATGGCGGCATAGAGCCTGAAGGCCCCGGGTGAGAGTTGGTCGTCTTCGCAGGCCACTGCCGGCATGAAGGCGAAGCGGCCGCCGCAGGCGTCCTTCAAGGAGGGAGGTGGCCGGCTCATCGGATTAGGCCTTCGAGTGCCCACCGCCTATTCGGCCCCGGTCTCGATCAGCCTGCGGATATCCTCAACCCGCCAAACTGTGATGCGCGGGCCAAGCTTAACCGGTTTGGGATAGCGCCCGGTCTTGACGCCCTCCCACCAGGTGGATTTGCCGACCGGGATCGGCCCCTTGGGAGCCAAGATGGAACTCAGCCGCAAAAAGCCGGTTTCGGGAAGCGCACTGGGATTCGACATGAATTACCTCCGTCCGTGTTAAGACGCGGCAATGTATGGTCGTCCCAAATAGGATTGGACGAATTCGGCTTCGATCTTCCCGAACTCGTTTAACGGTCTAGGCGCGGGAGTCCGCAGGAGATTGCAGAAGGTCGGGCGTTTGAGGCGAGCTTGGCGGGCTCGTATGAAATTTATTCCCCTAGATCTTCCAACGCTTCGGGCGGCAACAGCTCAGCCGCTTCGCGCAGTTTCTTCAATACCGTCTCGGGAGTAACGGACAAGCCCTGGCCAGCCAGATGATCGGCGATTCGCTTGGGCGTCTCGCTGCGGGGAGATCTTGGGTCGTATCGATACTTCTTCATCGCCATCCCGATAAGTAGCTTCAAGAGGGTATCTCGCTCCCTTGTCCCAAACGGCTTTTCATTGGCAGCGCTAGCCTGCGATGCTTGCTCAAGCTCCGTCTGTCGCTCTCGTGACTCTATAAGGCCCCGTGTTAGGCGTTCGATTTCGCCTTTCAGTTCGGCGATATCCGCCTCGGTCGCGGCAGTATACTTGGCGTGTTTTTCCTTGAGCTCGTCATATAGAGACTTCCAGTCCGCGATCTGGAGCCCTCTCGCGGCCAATCGCTCCTCAAGCTCGGCCGGATATGAGATATCGGTTCGTTTTGCCCAGGCGAGGAAATTCGTAGGCCGAACCGGGTCATGGAGTTGATTCACGGCTTTTGCTCTAAGCGTCAGTTCGCGAACGCGCGCGTATTGTGCAGCGAAGGCAGAGTCTTGGACGAAATCGATCACGGAGTCCCATTTCACGTGTTCCGGTGCCTTCCCAAATGAGAGCGCGACAGCCTCATCGAGCGTCCAGTACGCTGCCTTGCTCCAATGGACCAGGTCGGCATCGGCGTCGGGCTGATTGAAAAAGCACTCCTGCTCCTCCTTCTCTCGCCTACGCAAGGCCTCTTCGGCTTCTTTCTTTTGTTCCTGCTTTACAAGCGCCGCTAGTTCGGAGCGCGGCATCGCCAAAAGTGTTTCTTTGTGGACTTGGGCCTCATTATTGATTTCTTGCCGTCGCTCGAAGGACATTCCGCCGCCACGACTCGATGATGTCAGGGGTGGCGAGTAATTGATGAGTTTCAGGATCGGGAATTTCCGATTTACGAGGTATTCGACGTCATCTTGATAGCGGGAGACCATATCCGAGAAATTCCGGGCCTTAAGCCGTTCTAATGGAAATGACCTCGGCCGGCGCATTCGTGGCAAATGCCGCCCAGGTCGCCATGAGTTCACGGCGCTTTTCGAACAGATCGCCACGGCGATAAGCAGCTTCCACCTTGTTGCCTATGCTATGAGCCAGGGCTAGTTCGCAAACCTCACGGGAAAAATTGGTCCGCTCAGCTGCCCAGTCGCGAAAGGCGGACCGAAATCCGTGAACCGTTATTGGCGGCCCCATGCGGCGTAAGGCCATGAGGAACACCATATTTGACATCGGCTTATTTAGTGAGCGCCCAGGGAAAACAAGATCCCCTTTGGAGCTTATCTCCCGTGCCCGCCGCAGGATTTCAATACAGCGCGGGGGCAGAGGAACCCGGTGCTCCTGATTGGCCTTCATCCTGCTAGCAGGAATAGTCCAAGTGGAACTATCGAAATCGATCTCGTTCCATGCCGCATTCAGCACTTCGCTTGTCCGTGCGGCGGTCAGAATCAGGTACTCAAAGGCCAATCTGGCAGGCTCGCCGGCTTCGCTGGCGCGCAAGGTCGCAATGAATTGGGGAACATCGGGGTAAGGCAAAGCCGCGAAGTGATTCTTCCGGTCCGGCTGTTTCGGCAGGGCCTTGGAAACGCCATCGATTGGGTTCTCGCCCTCCCTGAAGCGACAGGCCTTCGCCCAATCCAATACGGTCCCTATGCGCTGCTTTATCCGACGGGCCGTTTCCGGCTTCGTCAGCCAAATTGGGGATAGGACTTTTAGCACATCGGGCGTATCGATCAGGTCGACCCGGCAATCCCCTATATGGGGAAAGGCGTGCTGTGTCAGGGATTGCAACCACTGCGCAGCGTGCTTCTCATTTCGCCACGCCGCCCGGTGTTCCGCATGTACGGTTCGGGCGGCCTCGCGGAACGTGGGAACAACGATCTGAGCTTTCCGCTTCTCGGCAAGGGGATCGCCGCCGCTCCGCGCAATTTTCCGATATCGGACGGCCATCTCCCGTGCCTCGGCAAGTGACACAAGCTGAACCCCACCCAAGCCGATATCCCTACGCCTCCCGTGGACAACGGTACGCAGCATCCAGCGCTTCGCGCCAGAGGGGTCGACGACCAGATAGAGGCCGTTCCCGTCTGCATAGCGACCCTGCTTCGAGAGTACACGCACCTTGGCAGCGGACAATGCTCGATCAGGATGCCGGCCCATTGGTTTCATGGAGTGCCCCACATTTCAGTCCACAATTTATGTGGGATGTCGCTGGACGTCAACGGTTCGGTCCGGACAGTGGAAAGTGGAAAAACCTCCAGAAAGCTTGGCTTTTCGGACTGTATCGGACGGCACGAGAGATGGAACAGGCAGACACCCCCTCCGCCAGCAACTCATTGATATCGCATAAAAACCGAGTGGGATTCGAACCCACGGTACGGTCCGCGGCAGTCTGCGGGCCTTCACGCCTGGCCGCCGCGTGGGCGGGACCGAGAGAACGCGGTCTCTCGGCCTTGTCCGCGGCTTCGCGCGCGTTTTCTCTACTAGCCATTTTCACGGTCCCGTTTGCGCGCGCTCTAGGCACCGTGATGGGGCGCCCGGTAGGCGTCGAGCTGGCGGATTTTCGCCACCGTGATGGTGGCGATACCCAAGGGGGCGATGTTGCCGCGGAAGTCAGCCCAGGGAGAACCCCAAGACCCTTCGCTGTTCATGCCAGCCGATCGGGATGCCCTTCATGAGGCGCTCGAGTTCCAGGTCTGCCGGCTGATACCCATCGAGTATGGCTTCGACAATGTCGGGCGCCAGAAAGGCCAAGCGGATGATGCGTCCGACGTACCGCTCGGTCACGCCTTCCTCACTCGCGATCGCGCATATCGACGGCGCCTGGCCGGAGAACAGCTTGTGTTTCCATTTGTGTGCCCGGGTCAGCGCCTTGATAAGAGTAGCATTGATGCGCGGCCGCATCTCCCGTGCATTGCCCGGCGGGATCACGAGTCGCAACTCACCGGAGCAGAGCTTCAACCGCGCGGGGACGCGAAGGATCAAATCATCAACGCTGGCGGGTGCCCCGGCCTGAGATCCGGACGCATTCACCATGCCGATCGATGACTCGTCACCCAGCAAGACATGCTTGAGCCGGCTGCGGCGGAGGACGATCCGGATCTCCTTCTCACCTGCCATGACGCCGGCCACGATCCGGAGAACGACGGTGCGTTGCTCGGAGCCGCTCATTCCTGGCCACCGCTCGGCCTGATTCCTGGCCGCGACCATGAGACGCTCCTGGCCGCGACCATGAGACGCTCCTGGTCGCGGGGCGAGAGGGAGTCGCCAAGCTCGTCGATCACCTGGCCCGAGTCTTTGAGCAAGGCGGTGATCCGCGCGGCGACCAGGTCCTCGATCTCTCGGGCGGGGATCCGGACGATCGACCCGGCATCGCCGTCGCGGTTCTGGAGCAGAGCCTGGCTCACGTAGTAGCGGTAGCGGGTACCATTCTTGACCGCGTGGGATGGGCTCAGGCGGTTGCCACGCTCGTCATGAAGAATCCCGGCGAGCAGGCTCGGCTCGGTGGCTCCATTGCCCGCGCGCCGGTCGTGGGCGTTGCCGGCGAGCTTCGCCTGCACGGTGTCCCAGGTCTCGGCATCGATGATCGCGGCATGCTGGCCCTCGTAGACTTCGCCCTTGTGCGCGATCCGGCCGGCGTAGAGCGGGTTGCCGAGGAGCTTGTAGATGTATCCGCGGCTCAAGGGCCGGCCGCCGCGCATGCGTCCGTTTTCAACCACGCGAACCTTGGTCGCCAGCCTCAGCCGGTCGGCCTCCTCCTTCACCCGGCTCACCTTACCGTGCTCGAGATAGAGTCGGAATATGCAACGTACGTTCTCGGCTTCCGCCTCGTTGATCACCAAAGTGCGCTCCTTGGCGTCGTAGCCGAGCGGCACGAAGCCCCCCATCCACATGCCCTTCTTCTTGGAGGTGGCGATCTTGTCGCGGATCCGCTCGCCGGTGACCTCGCGCTCGAACTGGGCGAAGGAGAGCAGCATGTTGAGGGTCAAGCGGCCCATGGAGGAGGTGGTATTGAACTGCTGTGTTACCGAAACGAAAGACACGCCATGCGCGTCGAAGACCTCGACGATCTTGGCGAAGTCGGCGAGCGAGCGGGTCAGGCGGTCGACCTTGTAGACGACAACGGTATCGACCTTGCGCGCCCGGATATCGGCCAGCAATTGCTGCAGCGCGGGCCGTTCCAGGGTTCCGCCCGAGACGCCGCCGTCGTCATAGGGCGTCCTGATCGGATGCCAACCTTCGCCGGCCTGGCTCTTGATGTAGGCTTCGCAGGCCTCACGTTGAGCATCGAGGGAGTTCGAGTCCTTCCTCCGATGATTTGCGCGTGTAGATCGCGCAGCGCAGGCGCTTGGGCCGATCAGTGGTCATCTGCGGACACCTCTACTCTTACACCAGTCTTGCGCAACCCGAAGAACAGCGGACCCGACCAGCGCGTGCCGGTGATGATACGCGCGATCTGTGACAGGCTGGCGTAGCGCTCCCCCCGATAATCGAAACCGTCATCCAGCACGGACACCTGATGGGCCTCGCCGCGCCACTCGCGGACGAGACGCGTGCCGGGCCGAAGCCGTAACGCTGACGGCCTTGGCGGTCGGCTCCGGTGGTCGTTGGGATCTGCAAGCGCGGCAAGACGCTTGAGGGCGGCCTTGCTCAAGTTGCCCTCGGCCTGCTCCTGAACATGGTACGCGAGCGCGCGCAGGAGCAGGTCGCGGCTGATCCCCTTGGGCGCGGGGCGCTTGAGGGCCTGCTCCCAGCGGGCCCGCACTGCCTGAGTCTCCAGGGCCTGCAATACGGCGATCTTTTCAGCGGTCGTTCGGGTCATCCGGGCTCACCTTGTCGACCGGATCGCCGGTCACGGATTTGGTCGGCGCCTTTCTTCGATCCGGCCGCGTCTCATTCTTGGCCTGCTCTCGCGTCACCTCCTCGTATTTACGCAGAGGCTTGCGCAGATAGGGGCTGACCGAGTCGCCGTTCTTTTTCGACATGAAGGTGTGTCGGGCGGGGCTCATATCCATGTCAGCCTCCCGCCACGATGCGATAGACGCGGCCACGGCCCTCGACTTTTTCCGACAAGACGGCGAGGCCGAGCTTCTTCTTGAGGGTGCCGCTGATCGCCCCGCGCACCGAGTGCGCCTGCCAGCCGGTCGCCTGGACGAGATCGGCGAGGGTCGCACCCTCCTTACGCTGGAGCCGCGCGATCAAAGTTGCTTGCTTGGTGCCGGCCCGGGCCTTGGCCGGCGCGCCGGCTCGCGCCGCCTTTGCGGCCTTCGGACGTGCGGGCCGGGTCTGCTTTGCCGGCTTCTTGGCGACTGCCGGGGACTTCTTGGCGCGGGCCACAGTGGGCGCCTTGCGTGTGGTCTTGGGCTTGGGGTTCGTCTTGGCCATGGGGGCCTCCTTCGGTGTCGTGCGCCGCAGTTATCGCGGCGCTCCCACCACCCGGAGCCCCGCCGGGGCACCGGTCGGGGCAGAGGGGCTGGAGGCGGCCCCTCGATCGCGTGCCCCAAGGAACGCTTCCTTTGCGAGCGAAGTCCAGTTCTTTCAGAGGGCGGATTTGCGCGGTTTTCGGGGCCGTTTTGAGCCGAATTTGGCGATGATTGCGGCGGCTTCGGCGATAGTCGCGATGTCCCGCGTGACCCCCTGGAGGCGGCGTGTATGGACTGTAAGCTGTGATGGCGGAATCAGGGACGACTGGCCGGCAACCGCCGCCTCGATGGCGTCCTCCAGCATCGCCGTGGCGGTCGCAAACAGCTGGCTTGTCAGGTCTCGATAATCGTCATCCATAGCCCGTCCCTCGCCGACATGGGCAAGGCACGCTTCCTTTGGCCGGCAAGTCCAGGGGGTACGAAACCAGAGCCCGACCTGGCCCGGCCGGTCGCGATAATAAGATCGATCGGCCTTCAGGACCTACTTCCGAGACAACGCCTCTTGCCGGGCGTCTGACACTGCATTCTGTTTTTCGGCCTCCGCCATGAACTCCTCGGGAGTCATCGCCGCCGGAACGACGATATAGCCGAGATTGCTGTTAGCTTCTTGTGGCTGGTAGGTCTTGATCAACCGGTGAAGCTCTTCGAACGCCCGGGGGTTCTTCTCCACCATCGCCATGTTGCGAAGGCGGAGCAGCACCAAATCCAGCGTAGATAGCCGCCGACGCTTGCCGCTTTCGATCGCGGAATGCATCTCATCGGCGACCGCTTTGACGATCGTCTTCCGGTTCTTCGCACCTTTCGGACGGCCCTTCGGATTTCCGGATTCTTTGAATCGACGACGCGTGGGCGGCCCAGGGTGGCTGACCTCTTCATGGGCTGGTGGCTGCGCCGGCTCGTCGCTCTTTCGATTTGCCATCGTAGTTTACTCCTACTTACTGCAGTCTACGCCTCGTCAATTGGCACTTCTTCCGTGACGTTTTTTATCCATTCCTGAAAATTGACGCCTTTGGGCGCAACGACGACGCCGCCGCCCATGACGGCCGCGGGCGGGCCGATGACTCCGTATTCCTCGCAGATTTTTACGAACCTGATGATCGAGGGAAGATGCCCTGCAAGGGCCCTCTTGGCCTGCTGTCGTAGGCCGGCTTCGAAGGGCGACATGTCGCACGCCTTTCCGCCGGCCATGACCTTCACGGGCTCGTCGAGAAGGGTGGAGACGTCCGTCAAGCCGGGTTTTCTGGACTTCGGCCGGCCCTTTGGATTTCCCGAATGACCCTTTGCCCACTGATGTTCCTTCGGCGGCTTGCCGTGCCCGACCTTATAGTCGCGGGTGGGCTGCTTCTTGTCGGCCATCACGCAACCTCCACGCCTGCGCCGCTAACTGGGGCGCGCTGGGGGTCGACCGCCGCAGCCGCGGCGCGCTCGCGTTCGATTTCGGCGAAGGTCTTGCCCGACGCGGCGTGGATCGCCTCGATCTTGGCTGCGGCGGCCACACGCTTGAGAATCACGTCGCAATAATGCGGATCGAGCTCGATACCGCAGCCGCGCCGGCCGGTCTTCTCGGCGGCGATGAGCGTGGTGCCGCTGCCGGCGAAGGCGTCGAGCACGATGCCGCCGCGCTTTGAGCAATCGAGAATGGCATCGGCGACCAGCGCGACCGGTTTCACGGTGGGGTGCAGGGCCAACTCGGCGTCGCGGGTTCGCCCGAAGCTGTTGATGCCCGGGTAGGACCAGATATTGGTCCGGTACCGGCCATGCTTGCCCAACTCGACATTATTGATGTGCGGCCCCGTGCCGGTCTTGAACACGAAAACCAACTCGTGCTGGGAGCGGTAAAGCGAGCCCATGCCGCCGTTCGTCTTGGCCCAAACGCAGAGATTCTTGACCTCGGTGTAGGCCGCCTTGCCGGCGGCAAGGACCTCGCCGATATGCCTCCAGTCCATGCAGATAAAATGGATCGCGCCGTCGGCGCTGTGCCCGGCCAAGTTCCGGAACACGGTACTTAGAAATTCGGTAAACTCGGCCTCGCTCATCTCGCCCGAGGCCATGGCGAATTCGCGGTGCTTGACCTTGCCAAGGCCGGAGACGTGACCCTCGACGGGGACGTTATAGGGCGGATCGGTGAAGACCATTTGGGCATAGGCGCCGTCGAGCAGCCGGGCGTAGGTATCGGGATCGGTCGCATCGCCGCAGAGCAGACGGTGCTTGCCGAGACACCATATATCCCCAAGTCGGGTGACCGGCGGGCCGTCGTCGATCGGCGGCACATCGTCGGCGGGATCTTCGTCCTCCCCGTTCAACTCGCCGATCAGGATATCGATCTCGGGCATCTCGAAGCCGGTTAGGGTCACCTCGAAGTCGAGGTCAATCAGCTCCTGCAGCTCGATAGCGAGGATTTCACGATCCCAACCGGCGAGTTCGGCCAGGCGGTTATCGGCGATGACATAAGCGCGAACTTGCGCCGCGGTCAGATCTTCGAGCCGGATAGTCGGGACCTTTTCTACGCCAATCAGCTTCGCCGCCTCGACCCGGCCGTGGCCGGCGACGATGCCGCCCTCGCGATCAACCAGGACCGGGTTAGTGAATCCGAAGCGCGCGATGCTATCAGCGATCTGGCGGATCTGCTTCCTGGAGTGGGTCCGCGGGTTGGTCGCCCGCGGCTGAAACGCAGTGGGGTCTTGGTAAGTGATCTTGAGGCTGTCCATGGGGCCAGGGCTCCTTTGCTGCGGAGCCGGGCAAATAAAAAGCGCGGCTCCGGAGTTGAATCCGAAAGCCACGCTTGCCCCATGGGTCACGTGGGCCTTTGAGGCCGGCGCGCCGTTCCATGACCCGCTTGCCGACCATCGATGAGCGCTTCAGGCGGGCCATGCCGCCAGGACGGGCCTCATATCAGGCATTTCAAGTATAAGATATGGCCACCGAAATACAATGGAAAATGTTCCATAACACCCTGAAATAAAAGACAACTTGGTTAACGGGCGAAGCAAGGTTTGGAGGCCGACCGTTTGCACGGCCAGCCTCTAGTTGGTCATCCTTGCTTGGGCGTCGAGCCGCCGCTCGGCTGGTTACGGCGCGGCCGCTTGCTCCGGCGACCGGTCGGTATCGGTGTCCGGAGCCGCGGTATCGAGCGCTTGGATAAAGGACAGAACCTTAGTGACCTGCTCGATCGGTGCCGTGCTTGCCCACTCGATCAGGCTTTTGCGTTCGGGATCAGATTCCGCCTGGGTGCTCGCGCCGACGGAAATTGGCTGCGCTCTGTGGGCCTCTTCGGCCTCGGCCACGGCCTTGATGTCGGAACCGCCGATTCGTAACGGCGCCGAGGTCTTATCCTTCTTCCTCTCGCGGTGCCGCTCGGCGCGCTGCTGGGTCAGTTTTCTCAAGCGCTCGAGCTCCTTCTTCGGATTTTCCGCGCCCGCGATGCGCTGAAGCTCGCGCAGGCGGGAGGGGGAAAGCTCGATGTTCTTGCGCGCCCACTCGTACCACGTAACCTTTCCGGCCTCGTCCGCCTCGCCCGTCTCGACGCGCTTCCGGGCTTCACAGATCAGCTTGGCAGCTTCAAGGACCTTGTTGTCCGCCTCGTTGGCGCATTGAACGATCTTCGCGGCGAGCGTCTCGACCGCCCCGGAATACTTCACCAGTTACGCGAACTTCTATGTCGGAAATGACGCCGTTTACACCCCGGAGTTCGGCGACCACGGCGCCGATGCGCGCGCGGTCGAGGCGTTTGAGGATCTGTTCCCGGGCCGCGAGGTCGTCGCGCTGAACGTCGACCGGATCTACGAAAACGGCGGCGGGATCCACTGCGTGACGCAGCAAGAGCCGGCGTAAACGGCTGAAGTCTGTGACGGAGTCTTATATCGACATAATCGGACTAACCAGTCACCTCGCCACCCAATCCCCCGAAACCGGCGCCCTCTTCGGGCAGCCCGCAGTTCGTCGGACAGTTCCCACCGGACGAAAATCTGGTGCTATATGGCTTATGGCTTGCTTTCGTCAGCCAATCTGACCTGCTTTCTTGGCCCACTTCAAATGAGTCCGGAATAGGTGGTTGCGTGCCCCCGCAACCACCTCAAATTGACAAGCCCCGCTTGCCCCTCCGGCAGCGGGGTTTTCGTTTGTCGAGGCAATGGCCAGCAGGCCCGCCAGATCGCCGCCGATCTCGGTGGCGAGCGCGCCGTCCTGCGGAATGAGACGGATTGACTGGATCATGGAACGCAGGACTTCCGCGCCCTCGACTATGGCTGCCAATTTAGCGCTGCAGGCTTCCATGCCAACCAGGCAAGGCGAGAGATCTGCGAAGAAGATTAGGGCTTTGTTGCGGCGCAACTGCTTTCGAACGACAACCCTCTCATTGTAGTCAACGGCATGAACCCGGAAGACGCTCTTTGCCAGTTCAAGACCGACCGTGAAAACCGTCATGATAGATTGCCTCCTGGTAATGAATTTGATGACATCCCCATCATGGCGACTACTCGCTGATCGAGGGGGGCCCTCCACACTGTCAAACGCAAAGACCCATCATCAAAATTTATGTCCTTTTCATTCCATTGAGATCGTATCGAACGAAGATGAGCTTGCCACCGAACGACAGACCATAAACAGAATGGGCCGGAAGGCACTGTCAGAATAAAATTCTGGGTATTTTTTAATCGCCTAATAGTTGTGGAAAATCACTGGTTTTCTGCGCGCTTCATGGGCAGCCTAAAATCACATTTTCAACCTAATTGGCGTTAGTCTGACAACGCCTGACAGTGCCATCCGGGGCACACCACAATAGGGATTGTCGCCAAAGTCGTATTGTATTGTGTGCAATATTGTGGCCTAGTGGTAACAAAATGGACAGATTGGCGGGCGGCGGCACCGATGGCACTCTCTGATCCCAGCGAACATCGCGCGCTCGAGTGGTCGGCAGGCAAGGCTATGCCGGTTCTGAGCGTTGAGGGGCTGACCATCTGGTTCGAGGCGCCCGCCGGAACGGCCCGGGCCGTGGACGGGGTCGACCTTGAGGTCCAGTCCGGTGAGATTGTCGCGATCGTCGGTGAGAGCGGCTCAGGCAAGAGCGTTACGTCGCTCTCCATTCTGAAGCTCGTTCAGGTGCCTCCCGGCCGCTATGTGGCGGGCGAAGTGTGGGTTTCTGGGCGAAACATCCTTACCTTGAGCGAACGCGAGCTCGAAGCGGTCCGCGGCGCGTTGATCAGTATGATCTTTCAGAACCCGCGCGCTTCTCTGGACCCGTCGTTCAAGATCCGCTCGCAACTCGCCGAGTTGATGCGGCGGTACGATCCCGAGGCCGACTCAAATGCCGCCGAGTCGCGCGCCAAGGCCGCGCTCGTCGAAGTCGGCTTTCAAGAGCCCGAACGGGTCCTCGGCAGCTATCCCCACCAGTTGAGCGGCGGCATGTGCCAGCGCGTCGCCCTGGCAATGGCGCTCGCGTCCCGGCCCAAGCTTCTGATTGCCGATGAGCCGACGACCGCTCTGGATGTCGGCGTCCAGGCCAAGATACTCATGCTGCTGAAACGCAAGAACCGGGAACTTGGACTTCCGATTCTGCTGATCACGCACGATTTCGGCGTGGTGCGGGCGATGGCGACGCAGGTCGTGGTCATGTACGCGGGCCAGGTCCAGGAACAAGGTGCTGCCGACGATATCTTGGCGCTCCCCCTTCATCCCTACACCGAGGCGCTGGTCAAATCGGTTCCCAACCCCGACGCGGTGGGTTTCGATCTGCAACCGATCCCCGGCGAGCCGCCGAGCCTGATAGATATTCCGCAGGGGTGTCGTTTCGCGCCCCGCTGCGCGCGTAGATTCGACCGTTGCCTAGCCGAGGCGCCGCCTCTGCACGAACAGCCTGATGGACGTTGGGTGCGTTGCCATCTGCGCGAGCCGGCGCAAGAGACGGGAAATGACCAGACCCCTAATTGAGGTGACGGAGCTGAAGAAGACCTTCGCGATCACCGAGGGTCTCGTTGTACGCCGCGTGATCGATACGATGACGGCCGTCGATACGGTTACCTTCGACATCTTTGAGGGCGAGACCCTCGGCTGCGTCGGTGGATCGGGCTCCGGGAAATCGACCCTGGGGCGGCTGATTCTGCGTCTGCTGGAGCCGGACGGCGGGCAGGTCAGGTTCGACGGCCAGGACCTAACGAAACTCTCCGCCAAGCAGATGCGTCCCTATCGAAGAAAGATGCAGATCGTGTTTCAGGATCCGCTGCAAAGCCTGAACCCGCGGCGCACGGTGACCGAAAACGTCGAACGGCCCCTGCTTAATTTTGGGGTTCCCCGCCAGGAGGCGCGCGGGCGTGTGGCCAAGATGCTGGATCTCGTCGGGATCGATCCGAGTCACGCCCACCGTTATCCACACGAATACAGCGGGGGGCAGTGCCAGCGAATTGCCATCGCGCGGGCGCTGACCCTCGAACCCAGTTTCCTGTTTCTGGACGAGCCCGTGTCGGCCTTGGATGTTTCGATCCAGGCTCAAATCCTAAACCTGCTGAAGGACCTGCAGCGTGAATTCGGCCTGACCTATCTCTTCGTGTCGCACGACCTGAAGCTGGTCAAGCAGTTCTGCGACCGAACCGTCGTCATGTATCGCGGCCGCCTACTCGAGACGGGCGACAGTACGCAGATTTACCGCGAGCCGCGACACCCTTTTACCCGCGACTTCCTGGGTACGGTCCTGCACATGCACAAGGATAACCGCTGGGAGGTCGCGGCCGAGCGGGCGCAGGATCTGGAAGACAACGATCGGCGCCTGACCGGGATCGCTGGAGGCGGCGATTTCTGCATATACGCCGACACGTGCAGCGAGCGTTTCGAACCCTGCACGCGACACGCGCCGGCGCTATTCGAGACTTCGGACGGCAGACGCGTCGCCTGCCATTTATATAACCCAAAATATCCGGAGCAAATGCCCGACCGAAAGCCGCACGACGAACGGGTCGGTTAACGAGGAGGGAGAATTATCATGAAGAACTTTTCTACGCTGATTATGGCGCACACCCGCTCCAGAGCGCGAACAGTCCTGTTCGGGTCGCTGGCGGCGCTCACTCTTGGCGCCGGCATGACCGCCGAGCCAAACCAAGCGGCCGCGGCAGCGGACACGATCATCTTCGCCGCCGAGGCCGACTTTAGCCGAATGGATCCCCACACTTCCGGCACGTGGAACACGTTCAAGATTATTCGGCACGTTTTCGAAACCTTCGTCGATGAGGACCTCACTAAGTCCGACGTCGAGCGTCCGCCGATCGTGCCCTCGCTTGCGGAAAGCTGGGAGATATCCGACGGCGGCAAGACCTATACCTTCAAGCTGCGCAAAGGGGTCAAGTTCCATGACGGTACGCCGTGGAACGCGGCGGCGGCCAAGTTCAACCTTGATCGGATGACCAACGCCGACTTCAAGCACCACCAGCCGGTCGCGGTCGGGATGATGCGCTGGATCTGGCAGGACCTTGCCGGCTATGATGTGGTCGACGACTTAACCTTCCGCATCCATCTTGCCCAGCCCAATGTCGAGTTCATCCGCCGCTTGGCGGCGGGCGGTTCCGGCGCGCCGAGGATGATCAGCCCGAAGGCGATTGAAAGCCATGGCAACGCGGCGATCGAGCAGAATCCGATCGGCACCGGGCCCTTCAAGTTCGTCGAGCGCGTGGTCGGCGAAAAAGTCGTATTGGAGCGCAACGACGACTACTGGAACCCAGCCCGGACGCCGAAGGTCAAGCGCTTGATTCTGCGAGGTATTCCGGAGGTCGCGACCCGCGAGTTGGCGCTAATCAGCGGCGAGGTCGATATCATCGGCACGCCGTCTCCGGACTCGGTCGAATACTTGAAGGCGCAGGGGCTCCAGATCGTCAGGGGGCCAAGCCCGACAATGTATACCCTCTGGGTCAATTTCAAGGACCCCGCTTTGTCGAACCAAAAGGTCCGCAAGGCCATTTGCATGGCGATCGACCGGGTGGGCATGGCGAAGTATTTGCGCAAGGGAATGGCCCAGCCGGCCTTCGGAATCCTGAACTATGGCGGCCCCGGGCACGATCCCGACTTCCGCGATTGCCGCTACGATCCGGAGCAGGCCAAGAAGCTCTTGGCCGAAGCCGGTTTTCCCAACGGGTTCACGACCCGCTTCGACTGGACCCAGGGCGGCGGCAGCGACGTGAACACGAAGGGGGACGCCGAATGGCTGCAGCGCGACTTGGCCAAGATCGGCATCAAGAGCTCAATCGAGATGTTCGACAACGGCACGTACTGGGACATGATGGGTGCCGGTATGCGCGAAGGGGCGGGCTTCATGTCGGTTTCCTGGGGAGAGAGTTCGTTTTTCTGGCTCGATCAGGTGATCGCGGCCGGGGCGATACCGCCCGGCGGGTTCAACTCGGGCTACTACAATAACCCAAAAATTGACCAGCTTCTGTCGAAGGCGCGGGCGTCCGCAACGACCGAGGATATGCACGCGGCTCTCAGGCAGGTACAGCAGATCGTCGCGGACGACGCGGCGTTCATCCCGTACTTTACCGCCGATTCGGTTTACGCCTTGCGGCCCGACGTCAAGGGCTTCGTCTTGGCGCCGCAACATTGGATCGATCTGACCGGCGTCCACAAGGCGTCTAACTAACCGATCCAGACCGTCCAAAGGCCGCCCGGTTCCGAGCGCACGTTCGGAACTGGGCGGCAAGAAAGAGAAGCGTATGTCGCTCGGCCGTTACATCGTTGCGCGGCTCCTGTACTCGGTGCCGGTCCTGATCGGCGTGACCATTGTCGTGTTCCTGTCGATCCAGCTCGTCCCCGGCGACGTGGCGCGCACAATTCTGGGTTTCTCCGCCAGCGAGGACCGGGTCCAGGTGCTGCGAACCCAGCTCGGGTTGGATCGGCCGTTGGTGATCCAGTACGGCCATTGGTTCGTGAATGTTATCAGCGGCGATCTGGGCATCTCGATCGCGCAGCAGATTCCCGTGGCGAAGATATTGATCGGCAAGACCGTGAACTCGCTGATCCTGATGTTCGCCAGCCTATTTCTGGTCATTTCAGTCGGCTTTGTCCTTAGCTGCCTGTCGGCGGGGCGCTTCCGAACGCTGACCGATCGAATCATCGTCGTCATCACCATGATCCTGGCCAGCATGCCGGTTTTCTGGCTGGGTATTCTTCTGCTCTACTTCTTCGGCGTGAAGCTGCAGATGTTTCCGATTTCGGGGATGTATAACATGGCCGATCCGGGGGGACTCGGACAGCTCCTGCACCATCTCGTCCTGCCCGCGGTGACGACGGCCGCCTCTTCGATCGCCATCGTGACGCGCGTCAGTCGCTCGGCCCTGATCGACGTGCTGTCGCAACCCTATATCCTGGCCAGCGCCGCCCGCGGCCTGCCCAGGCGGGATGTCGTCCTAAAGCACGGCGTGCGCAATATGCTGCCGACCTTCGCCAATATAAGCGGACTGCAGATTGGCTACCTTTTCGGCAGCGCGATCTTTTCCGAGATAATTTTCAACTGGCCGGGTGTCGGGCTGCAGCTCTACAACTCGATCCTGCAGCGGGACACGCCGATGATTCAGGGTTGCGTTTTAGTGGTCGCGATCGTGTTTGTCCTGGGAAACCTCTTAGCCGACGTGGTCGTGCATCTGCTCGACCCGCGCCGGCATTGACCGGAGTCGCGGCCATGGCTCAGATATCCATTGCCCCGGCCGGTTTTCCGGTCATGCAGGAGAAAGGCCGGTCGAGCCTGTACTTCGTCTGGCGCGGGGTGCTGGGCGATCCGGTCGCGCGACTGGCGGCGGCGGTGCTGCTTCTGGTTGTCTTGGGCGGACTCTTCGCACCCGTTATCGCGCCGTACGATCCCTTCGAGGCGAACCCGGCACTACGCCTCCAGCCGCCGGGCACGGAGGGTCACTTGCTTGGTCTCGACAATCACGGCCGTGATATTCTGTCGCGCCTTATCTATGGGGCGCGCATCACCCTGATCGCCGGGGTCGTACCGGTCCTGATCGGCGCCTTGATTTCAATACCGCTCGGCATGATTGGCGCGTGGTACAACCGTGTGGGTGAGATCATCATGCGGATAATGGATGTCCTGTTCGCCTTTCCCATGGTGCTTTTGGCGGTCATGCTGGCGGCGTTTCTCGGGCCCGGGCTGCCCAACACCATCGTCGCGCTTGTGATCGTGCTCGTGCCCTACAACACGCGAGTCGTCTATGCTTCCGCGTGCCAGCAAAGAAGCCTAGCGTATATAGAAGCCGCGCACGCCGTGGCCACACCGGACCGGAAGATCCTGTTTGTCGAGATGCTACCGAACGTCGTTTCCGAATCCATCGTCTACAGTTGTACGATCGTGGGGTCGGTCGTGATCACCGCGGCCGGCCTGAGCTTCCTCGGTCTCGGCGTGCAGCCGCCGGCGGCTGAGTGGGGCATCATGACCAGTGAGGGGCGGACCTATCTGTTCGTGGCGCCGCATATGTCGACCATTCCTGGCATCGCCATCACTATTCTGGTCATGGCGTTCAATCTTCTAGGCGATTCCTTGCGCGATTCGCTCGACCCGCGCACTCGCCTGCAGCTTGTCCGGCGCGACCGCTCGGACTCCTCTCCCGAGCGGGCGAACTGAGAGGCAGGACCGAATCATGGATCTGATTATCAGGAACGCACGGATACTGACTCTCGACGACGGGGATACGGAATACGAGCGCGGCGATATCGTCGTTTCGGACGGTGTCATCCAGGCGCTCGGTCTGGCGGCGGCGGACGGCGCGGACGCCGGCGCCGCGAACATCATCGAGGCGCAGGGATTGCTGGCCATGCCCGGCCTTGTGAACGGGCATTTTCACTCCCCGGGCAATTTCATGAAGGGGGCGGTGACGCCCACGCCGCTTGAGCTGTTCATGCTCTACGAAGTGCCGCCCCTGATGGACGCGCCGGTATCGCCGAGATTCGCCTATGTGCGCACGATGATCGGCGTGCTCGAGATGCTGCGCCAGGGCGTGACCAGCGTCCACGACGATGCCTTCTTCATCCCGGTGCCGACAGAGGCGGAGGTCGACAGCGTCATGCGCGCCTACCAGGATGGCGGAATGCGTGCCGCGGTCACGCTCGATCAGCCGAACGTCGTCGAATACGCCAAGTATCCCTTCCTCGAAGACCTCCTGCCCCCGGACCTCAAGCGGAAGATGGAGGAGTCGCCGCGTATGTCCGGCAGCGAGCTGATCGGTTGCTACGAGGACTTCATCGGGCGCTGGCACGGGGTGGCAGGAGGGCGTCTGCGCGCGGCGATTTCATGCTCGGCTCCGCAACGTGTGACACCCGAATACTTCCAGGCGCTGGGCGAGCTGAGCAGGACCCATGACATACCTTTCAATATGCACATCCTGGAAACGCGCCTGCAACGGGTCCTCGGCCAGGAAAAGTACGGCCGGTCGCTGATCCGCTATGCGCACGATATGGGGGTCCTGGATGAGCGGGCAATGGTGATCCACGCGATCTGGATCGACGAGGAGGACATCCGGTTGCTGGCGGAGAGCGGTTGTTCGGTCGCGCACAACCCGGTCTCAAACCTTAAGCTGGGCAGCGGGATCATGCCGTTTCGGCGCCTGCGCGATGTCGGAATCAACGTCTGCCTAGGCAATGACGAGGCGACCACAGATGACGGCATCAACCTCTGGACCGTCGTCAAGATTGCGGGCCTGATACACAACATATCGGACCCGGAGTACCGCCATTGGCCGGTTCCCATGGAGATATTGCGCGCCGCTACTTCGGGTGGCGCGAAGGCCATGCGCCTGGGCGGCAAGGTGGGCGCGCTCGCTCCCGGCTACCTGGCCGATATCATCCTGCTCGATCTAAACACCCTTGCCTTCACGCCTCTGAACAACCTGCGTCACCAACTTGTATATTGCGAGAACGGCTCCTCGGTTGTGACCACCATCATCGACGGCCGGGTGGTCATGCGCGACCGCAAGATCCTGACGGTGAACGAAGAGGAGATTAAGGCCGAGGCGCGTGCTTTGGCCGGCGAGTTCCAGGACTTCATGGCGCAATGCGCAGACGCGGCGCGCGACCTAGACGAGTATTACCGGCGCATGTACCTGAAAGCCGCGGCGACCGAGGTACCCATGCAAAGATGGATGCCGCCGGCGTGACAGAGGGTCTCGCCGCCGCCCCCCAGGTTAGGTTTCCAAGAGGAGCTGAGCCATGTCCGTGACGCTGGTGAAGAGCCGGTACGTCGTCGCTCACGATGGGCGCGGGCACCGCCTCTTGCTCGACGGAGAGGTTGTCTTCGAAGACGATACCATAGTCTACGTCGGACCACGTTACGAAGGCCGGGCCGACGCCGTGATAGACGGCGGCAACGCCGTCATCGGGCCCGGGTTCGTCGACTTGAACGCTCTCGGAGACCTCGATTCCACGGTTCTCGGGTTCGACAACCACCCGGACTGGGCGAAGGGGCGGGTTTGGTCGGCCAGCTACGTCGCGCGCGGGCCGCGCGAGGTTTATACGGCCGAGGAACAAGCCTTCAAGATGCGCTACGCGTTCGTCCAGCTCATCCGGAACGGCGTCACGACCGCGCTTCCTATCACCTCGATGTTTTACCGGGAGTGGGCCGAAACCTGCGAGGAGTTCGTCAGGTCGATCGATACCGCGGTAGATCTGGGCATGCGAGCCTACCTGGGGCCCTGTTACATGAGCGGCCTGACCATGATCCGAGACGATGGCTCGTTCAAAGTTCATTGGGATGAGGAGCGGGGGCTGCGGGGTCTCGAAGAGGCAGCCGATTTCATCCGGCGCTTCGACGGCGGCCATGGCGGGCTGATCCGGGGCATGCTGGCCCCCGACCGCATCGAAACCTGCACGGCCGAACTGCTCAGTCGCACCGCGGCCATTGGCGCGGAGCTGCAGTGCCCGGTCCGGTTGCACTGTTGCCAATCTCTCCACGAGTTCAACTTGGTCGTTAAGTTGCATGATCGCACGCCACTCGAATGGCTGGATTCTCTGGATTTCCTTGGCGACAGGGCGCTCTTGCCGCACGGCGTCTTCGTAACTGGGCATAGCGAGATCGAGAGGAAGGGGCGTGACCTCGAGATACTGACCCGGTCCGGCTCTACTGTCGTTCACTGTCCGCTCGTGGCGGTGCGCGACGGCATGGCGATGGAATCCTTCGCCCGCTATCGGAAGCTGGGCATCAAGATCGGACTCGGCACCGATACTTACCCGCCGGACGTGATCGAAAACATGCGCCAAGGAGCTCACCTGTGCCGGGTCGTCGAGCGCGACAAGGCGGCCTGCTCGGCGGCCGATTTTTATACGGCAGCAACACTGGGCGGGGCTGCGGCATTGCGACGCGACGATCTGGGACGGCTCGCGCCGGGCGCCAAGGCGGATATCACGATCTTCGATCTTTCCGGCTTTCACCTGGGTCAGTTTATCGACCCCATTCAGACCATGGTTCTGAGCGGCTCCGGACGCGATTTCAAGACCGTCATCATCAACGGCCGCGTCGTCATGCGCGACCGCGAGATTCCGGGTGTCGATTTGAAGGAGATGGGCCTTCGCGCGCAGGCGCAGTATGACAAACTCAAGAGCACGTACCCCGAGAGAACCTGGCGTCACCCCCCAGTCGACGAGATTTTCACTCCGTCATTCCCCTGTCTGACCTAAGGAGCAGCATTTTTTGGATTGAAGTATAACCTGTGGTGCTGTCGGCACTGTCGGACCAAATCGGCTTGAGGCCGGCGGGGGCAGCCTGCAGGCTCAGTGCACGCACAATCCCGTCCGCTATTTCAACAGTTCGCCCGAAATCAACCGCCTCGCAGTGATGATGTATATCGGCCTTGTCAGAGCAAATCGGCTCGAAGCGGATAGGGCCGGTCCGGGGCCTCGACGGAAGAAAAGTCCGTTCCGCGGCACTGTCAGAATAAGATTCTGGGTATTTTTTAATCGCCTAATAGTTGTGGAAAATCACTAGTTTTCTGCGCGCTTCATGGGCAGCCTAAAATCACATTTTCAACCTAATTGGCTTTAGTCTGACAACGCCAGATGAGGTGTTCGTCCGGATCAATGGCGAGACGCATTATCTGTGGCGCGCTGTGGATCATGAAGGCGAAGTGCTTGAGGTCTTCGCAACCAAGCGCCGGAATCGTACGGCTGCGCTGAAGTTCTTGAAGCGCGCGATGAAACGATACGGCGGGCCGCATTCGATCGTGACGGATCGGCTTCGATCATACCGGGCAGCGCTGAGAGTTGTCGGTGTTTCGGATCGCCAGGAATGTGGGCGCTGGCTCAACAATCGGGCGGAGAATTCACACCAGCCGTTCCGGCGCCGAGAAGGAGCGATGGCGCGGTTCAGGGACATCAAGACCCTGCAAAAATTTGCCGCCGTCCACGCCTCCGTTCACAACCTTTTCAGCCAGGACCGCCACCTCAACCGACGCGATGCCTTTAGGCAGAACCGCTCAGCTGCTCTGGCCGAGTGGCGTCAATTAGCGGCATGAACCTGATGGTACCCGGCACTTTGGAAATTGGTTCGCATTTGATTGACAGCACCGACAGCGCCCATTCATATGCCCGGGTTGGATTTGTGGCTGCCTTTGTATCCACGGCTGACGATCACTTGGTATCCGGCGACGGCGATGAAGGTCAACGCGCCCGCGCCTATGGCCCACAAACTGGGCACCAGCAGGGCGGCGGCGCCGGGAACTAAGACCGCGCGCTCCCACCACGCCATGCGGGTCAGAAAATACCCCTCGAACACCAAGTTTAGGGCCGCGACCGCGACCAGGGTGACGGTGAATGCCCAGATTTGATCGGCCACAGTCCCGGTCAGGCCGAGAAGTTCCGGGCGCAGTGCGAAGATCACCGGCAACAGGAAGCCGGGCAAGCCGAGACGCACGCTCATGAGCGCGGTGAGCATGAAGCGACCCCCGGCAATGTTGGAGGCGACAAGGGCCGCGATGGCCACCGGCGGCGTCAGGGCCGAGACGTTGGCGAAGAAGAACACATACATGTGGGCCGCCAAGAGCGGCATGCCGAGTTCGACCAGCGCCGGGGCACCCAACAAAGCGACCAGGATATAGGATGCGGTGGTCGGCATGCCGAGCCCGAAGGCGAGGCACGTGACCGCGGCGATGAACATCAGGATGAATAGGTTGCCGTCCGCCATCTCGAGCATCAGCAGCGACAGCTTCTGGGCGAAGCCGGTCACCGAGAGGAAATCGATGAGGATCGCGCAGACCGCGATGATGGTCGCGACCTGGGCGCCCGAGCGCGCGCCGGCCTCGAGCGACTGCACGACCATGCGCCCGACATCGCGCAGCCCGACCAGCGGCTGACGACGGTGACGGTACAGCCGCTTCAGACCGTCCATGACCAAAAGCATCGCGATCGCATACAGCACGGCCGTGCCCGGTGGCATGGAGATCACCAGGAAGTAGACCAGGACCGCGATACCGAACAGAAGGTGGCCGTATTCCTTGCAGGCGTCCGTCAGCGTCATCGCGGCCGCTTCGGATGTGGTCCCGTCGTGCGCGGCGGCCAGATTGATCTTGCGCGCGTCGAGGCCCAACCGCAGGGCCTGCACATGCACGGCGAGCATCAAATAGGCGTAGTAGATGACCGCCGGCAGCACCGCCGCCGCCATCACCTCGACGTAAGGAATTCCGGTAATTCCGACGATGAGAAACGCGGCCAGTCCCATAACCGGCGGAGTCAACTGGCCGCCGGTCGAGGCGACGGCTTCGACGGCCCCGGCGAACTCGGGCCGAAAACCGTAACGCTTCATCATGGGGATGGTCATCGCGCCGGTCGACGCGACGTTGGCCACGACGCTGCCCGATATCATGGCCAGGAAGCCGCTGCTGACCACGGCGACCTGAGCCGGGCCGGCGCGACTGCGCCCGCCGACGGAAAACGCGACCTTGATGATGAAGTCGATGCCGCCGGTGACCTTGAGAACGCCGGCAAACAGCATGAACATGTAGATGGTGCCTGCCGACAATTCGGTCAGGCCGCCGAGCAAGCCCTGGAAGTAGGGAATCGAGGTGTAACCGATCAGCCTCCACAGCACGATTCCGCCATGGGAAAACAGCTCGCCCGGCAGCAAATAGCCGTAGTACCCATAGATCAGAGTGCAGATGGAAAGACTCGGGATCACCCAGCCCCACTCGCGCGCCGCCGCATAGAGCGTGAGCCCGAGCAGAAGCAGGGCAAAGGTCACGTCGAGTGCGTTCGGCTTGAAAGAGCGCACGTTGACCAGACTTTCGTACTCGATGTGGATATAGACCATGGGCGCCAGACTGAGCAGCGCCAAGAGCACGAGCCAGCGCCGCGCCCAGACCTTTTCGCGCGGCGTACGCTCAAGCAGCATCAAGAAAGCGAGTAGCACCGCGAAACCGATGTGCAGGTTCTTGAATTGTCCCGAAGGGAAAATGAAATTGTAACTTTGTGCCAGGTGGATCAGCGCCATGGTCACGGCGACCACGAAGGTGATGGCGGTGATCGCGGGCGCCTTCGTCTCTTCGCGCGTGGAAAGACGAGCGATAAAGGTAACGAGACTGCCGAGAGTGCGGGTCATTTCGGAGGTATCGGTCTAGGCCGGCGATGCGGCGCCGGCGGCGATCCGGGCCGCGGCATCAAACATGCCGATCGGTCCACCCCGGACGGGTGGACCGATCGTTCTCGAATGGCCGGCCAGATGCGGCCCGGTACTAAACCTTGCCGACCTGCAGGTCATCGCGCCACACGCCCTTCTCTTTCAGATAACGCGCGGCACCCGGATGCACCGGATAGGCAGCCATCAGTTTCGTGTTGGCGAATTCCAGGCTGACGTCCTGTAACTGCACGCCCTTCTTCTGGATGAAGGCGGCATTCTCAAGAATCGACTTGGTGACCGTATAGGCGGTCTCTTCGTCGATGCGCGGATGGACACCGAGGATGCCGCCCAAGGTCACCAAGCGGGTCGGCTTGTCGAGGAATTTCGTGCCGCCGGGCTCGACAATCGTGGACAGCAGGCCAGGGTTCATCCCCTGCGCTTTCTTGACGATATCCTCCGGAATGTCCAGCACGCGCATGCCGATGTTCGTGGCCTCGAGCTCGGTCACCCGCGGCGACGGACGGCCGTTGGTCATCAGAATCGGGATGCAGTCGGCGGCGCCGGATTTGATCGCGCCATAGGTCTCGTTCCAGGACCCGTAGGTCCAGTCGACCTTTTCATAGATACCGGCAGCCTTGAACAAGGTGTGCCACATGCCCGTCGTGGCGCCGCCGGCGGAGGCCGGCATGATCTTCTTGCCGACGAGATCGCCAAAGGACTTGATCCCGGAATCCTCGCGTACCATCGGCGATAGATTCCATGCGGTGTAGGAAAACATTTGCATGATCTTGACCGGATTGTCGGCATAGCGGCCGGTCCCAGATGTCGCCGGCAACCAATCGGTCGAGGTGGTCTGGGCGAAGTCGAGCACGCCCTCGCCGATGAGCGCCATGTTCTCGGCGCCGCCCGCCGTGCTGAGCGATGAATTGCGAAGCTTCGTGAATTTATTTACCGCGGCGGCAAGGGCGGTGATGATGACGTAACCGGTGGACCCCAGCGAGGCCGAGCCCCATTGATAGATTTTGGTCGCACCCAGGGCCTGCGATATTGGCCCGCCGGCCGAAATGGCGGCGGCGCCCAAGGCAGCGCCCGCGGTGCCTCGCAAGACTTGGCGACGTGTGGTGGGGCGGCCAATTCGATTGTTCTCGATCATTGGGAACTCCCTGCGTTGAGTTGAGAAACAAATTTCTAGGTAACCGGGTTACTGGGTCCCCCAGTTTCTGGGTAACAATGACATCGTTGGCCAGTTGTTGCCAGCGGCGCCCTTGGGGCCGCGCGGCAGGTCCGCGCAATCAGTAGCCGAGCGCGTAGCCCGCCCGCCGTGGATCGGCGCCGGCATGCAGAATTCCGGCCTCGGCATCGCACAGGATAGCGCACACCCCGCCGGCCTTCCAGGTCCACTCCGGCCACCACTCTGCGTTGTGGCCGCGCGCGGATAGCGCCGCGCCCGTTTCCCGCGGCAATCGCGCCTCGAGCAAGAGCAACCCTGGGAAGTAGTCGTTGGGGGCGAAGGAGGACGGATAGCTATAGGTTGCAAAGCGCGGCGCCTCGATTGCGCTCTGAATGTCCATCCCGTAGCACATCACATTGAGGACAACCTGCGTCATGGCCTGGATCTGGACATCGCCGCCGGGCGTGCCGAAAGCCATGAAAGGTTTACCGTCCTTGAGCGCGAGCGCGGGATTGGGCGTCAGCCGGGGCCGTTTGCCGGGCATCACCGTACCCGGAAATCCCGGCTCGCCGCGTGATTGCGAGCCGCGCGAGGACGGGCAAAGGCCGGTACCCGGAATGACCTCGGTGTCGGCGGAGGTATCGCTGGGGGTTGCCGAGAACACGTTGCCGTCCTCATCGACCACGCAGACATAGGACGTATCGGCGCTGTCCGGCCCACCGGCGGGCGTGATGTCCTGCGGCCGAATCGCGTGCGGGTCGAGGCCGCTGCCGGCCTGCGCCGCTATGGCCGGGCCCTCGGTTCCGGGCGCCCTGGCGGCCCCACGTTCCGGGTCGCCGGCCGGCGGCATTCCCGGTGCCGCGCGATCCGGGTCGATCAGGCCGCGGCGAGCGGCCAGATAGCCTGGATCCAACATGGGCTCGACCGGCACGTCGACGAACTTGGGGTCGCCGACAAAACGCTCGCGGTCGGCGAACACCAGCTTCAGCGCCTCGGTCAGGTGATGAATATAGGCGGGCGAGTTGTGCGCCATCGCGCCAGGGTTGGTTTGCTCCAAGAGGGCGAAGATCTGCGCCAGCGAAATGCCTTGCGACCATGGCCCGCAACAGTAGACCTCGGCCCCGGCAAACTCGACCCGCAAGGGCGGCTCGAAACGGGCCCGGAACCCGGCCATATCCTCGAGGGTCAGCAGCCCCCCGTTATCCCGGTGGTAGTCGCAGATGGTGCGCGCGATATCGCCGGCGTAGAAGGCGTCGTGGGCGGCGCGCAGACCGTCGATCCGATCGCCGCCCGCGGCCGCTTCCTGGTCGACCATGTACTGCAGCGTCGCGGCCAGGTCGCTCTGCACGAACTTCTCGCCAACTTCGGGCGGACGGCCTTTGGGCAGGTAGATGCGCCGGTTTTCCGCCGTCCGCTCATAGCCCGCCAAGTGATCGGCGATGAACCCGGCGAACAGCGGGTAGACCGGGAAGCCGTCGCGGGCGAAACGGATCGCGGCCGCCGCCACCGCGCCGAACGACAGCGTGCCGTAACGCTCGAGCGCCGTGATCCACGCCGATGGCGCGGCTGGAACCACGGTGCGCAGCAGCCCTTCCGGGATGCGTCCGCCGTGTTCGCGGACGAAAAAATCGACCGTCGCCGCCTTGGGCCAGGTCCCCAGGCCGTCGATGGTGACGACCTCACCGGTCTTGGCCAGGCGGATCATGATCGGCGCCACGCCGGCCACGTTGACCAGATCGCTGTGCAGGACGCCAAGGGCCAGGCCGGCCGCGACGCCGGCGTCGATGGCGTTGCCGCCGCCGTTGAGGATATCGAAGCCCGCTTCGGCCGCCAGATAATGGCCGGCGGAGATCGCGTGGCGCGTGGCCATGACGGTCGGGCGATGGGCGGGCATCACGGGGCTCCTCGTCTGTATCTGCGTCCGGATATGCACATGCCTCCGGCGCACCAACGAGTTTGAGGGTTTTCGGTCCGCCTGTCAGTCGTCCTTTTCCGGTTCGATGACGAGCGCCGCGCCCATGGCATCCCGCGGGTCGACGATCAGGCGCTCCGGCTCGTCGACCAGAAGGCGCAGTTCGCGCCCGAGCAGGACCCCGCGGGTCCGGTCCAAATCGCGCGAGACGAAGCCGACCGCAGCGGTCGCCGGCGCCGGCGGTAAGGACAGCCCGCCGAAGCGCCGGGCCAGCGCATCCGGTGTCGCGAAGCTCAGCCGTCCACGATCGAGCATGATTGTGCCGCCGCCATCCGTAGTTAGCACCTCGCGGCCGGTAAAGCGCGCCAAACGCTCGGCGCTCGCCTTGGGATCGGGCACCGCGAGGACCGCCTCACTCAGCCCGGCAATGGCGTTGTCGCGCGCGATGTAGCGCGCCTGCCACATGTGGTCCGGCGTCAGGTGCGTGAGCACCTGGAGCCGACCCTCGGGGATCGAGCCGAAGGGTGGCCGGATCACGGTGAAGGCGACCTGCACGTCCGAGCCATCGGCCGCTTCGATGGTACGGCGCAAATTGACCGGGGGCTGAAGCCGGAACCCGGCACCGGCAAGGCGCGCGGCCTCCGCGTCCGCATCGGCGACCCCGAAGGCGATCAAATGCACGCCGACATAACGCCCTATGCTGTCGTTCAAGTGCCGCGTCACCGCCGTGTCGGTGCCGGCAACCGGTGTGAGAAATTCCAAATAGCCCCGCTCCAGCATGGCCAGCCGGTTGGCCGAGCCCTGCGGCACGACGCGGCCGGTCTCGGGATCCTGGTTTCCGTGCAGCGAACGGGGCGTCATCACGAAGCCCAGGCGCGTAAAAGTCCGGGTGGCGGCCTCCAAATCAGGCACCATCCAGCCGACATGATCGAGATACATCTCACCTGTGAGGGGCAATTGCCGACCCAGCGACGCCATAGCCAAAAGGCTCCTTCCCGATGATAGGTTTCATGCCTTCCGGTAAGGCAATTCTTGCCCACTGTTCCACACTCTGAACAGCCATCGGTTCAAAGGACCGGAGGTGGCTTCCTCATGAAAGCTATTATGCTTGAACCTCAACACCTTCTGGAATGATGATCCGTGGCTGCTTGCTACTCGTCCAAAAATGCATGTCCAGCTTCAAGGAACAAGTATCATCCATTGGGCGTTGTCAGAGCAAAATGTCTTGAGGCGAGGAGGTGCGTTCCGTAGCCTCCGGCGATGCGCAATCCCTTCCGTTATTTCAACAGCTCGCCCGAGGTGATCCGCCTCGCGGTGATGATGTACATCCGCTATCCGCTCTCACTGCGGCAGGTCGAAGATCTGCTGTTTGAGCGTGGCATTGATATCTGCCACGAAAGCGTGCGGTTTTGGTGGAACCGGTTCGGTCCGATGTTTGCCGCCGAGATCCGGAAGCGGCGAGTTCATCATCGATCGTATTCGCAGTGGCGTTGGCACCTGGACGAGGTGTTCGTCCGGATCAACGGTGTAACGCATTAGCTCTGGCGCGCTGTGGATCATGAAGGCGAGGTACTCGAGGTTTTTGCCACGAAGCGCCGGGACCGCAGGGCCGCGCTGAAGTTTCTGAAGCGCGCGATGAAACGTTATGGTCGACCAATGGCAATCGTGACGGACCGGCTCCGGTCTTACGGAGCCGCGATGAAAGCGATTGGAATCGTGGAGCGTCAGGAGTGTGGACGCTGGCTCAACAATCGGGCCGAGAACTCACACCAGCCGTTCCGACGACGAGAGGGCGCCATGGCGCGCTTTAGGGATTTCAAGACCCTACAGAAATTCGCCTCCGTTCACGCCTCGATCCATAACCATTTCAACCTGGAACGTCACCTCAACCGCCGCGACTCTTCAAGCAGAACCGTTCAGCTGCCTTGGCCGAGTGGCGTCAACTGGCGGCCTGATAACCTCGCCGTCTCGCAGTTTGGAGACTGGTTCGCATTAGACTGACAGCGCCAAATAGCTCATTGATCTCTACTCAGCTCCTTCGCCGTATCTGGTGATATTCTCGATCCAAGTGAGCGCTACGTGGGGACCGCCAAAAGGGTCACCTGTGTCAGCTCCCCCTGAGGGATGCTGTCCGCCAAAGTTCGGCGGGTGTGCGAGTGGACCGCACCTTCCGAGCCAGCATTGGTGGTCAGAACAGTGGACACCTGCAATTGATATGATAGTCGACCGTATCTGTTCGTGAAAATCGTGCCAGGTTTTTGATCCGAATCAATTATCCCGTCGCAAAATGTCGCCACAGTCCTCTGGGCAGCCGTGAGGGGAAGGACTGATGGATCAAATTGACGGTATTACTTCGGGGCAACAGCGTAATGCTTTGGTGATAAGCACAATTTCTTTCGCCATTTGCTTCGCTGTTTGGACGATCTTTTCGATAATCGGCCTCCAAATCAAGGAGGATCTGGGCCTAAACGACACGGAATTCGGCATTCTGATCGCAACGCCCATCCTAACCGGCTCGCTCAGCCGAATTTTTCTTGGTATCTGGACCGACCAGTTTGGCGGCCGCCTGGTTTACACGACCCTGATGGCCGTGACCGCAGTCGCGGTGTGGATGCTGTCGACCGTGACTAGCTACTATATGTTCCTGGTAGCGGCCCTCGGCGTCGGTCTGGCGGGCGGTTCGTTCGCGGTCGGCATCGCCTATGTCTCGCGGTGGTACGATAGAGATCATCAAGGTACGGCCCTCGGCATCTTTGGTATGGGCAATGTCGGCGCCGCCGTGACTACCTTCGGCGCACCATTTCTACTGATCGCCCTGGGCTGGGAGAAGACGGCGCAGGTCTATGCCGTCGTCCTACTGATCACCGCGGCGATCTTTTACCTGACGACACGCGAAGATCCTGCGACGGCTAGCCGCAAAGCGAGAGGCGAGAGGCCGAAGTCGGCATTCATGCAGCTTGAACCGCTGCAAAAGCTGCAGGTATGGCGCTTCGCGATATACTACTTCTTCGTATTCGGTGCCTTTGTCGCGCTCGCTCTCTGGTTGCCGCGCTACCTCATCGGCGTATATGGCCTTGATATCAAGACCGCCGGCATATTGACCGCTGTCTACGTCATTCCGGCTAGTCTGTTCCGGGCCTATGGCGGGCATCTATCCGACAAGTACGGTGCCCGGACCGTTATGTATTGGACCTTTGGCGTGGCGGCGGTTGTGACCTTCATGCTGTCCTATCCCCAGACGGATTATGTGATCCACGGCATCAGAGGTCCCATCGAGTTCCAAACCAGCATGAGTCTCGTTCCGTTCATAGTTTTGATATTCGTCCTCGGCTTCTTCATGTCGCTCGGCAAAGCTGCGGTCTACAAACACATTCCTGTTTACTACCCAAACCACGTAGGTTCGGTTGGAGGCTTGGTCGGTATGATCGGCGGCCTGGGGGGGTTCGTTCTGCCGATCGCCTTTGGCGTAATGAACGACCTGACCGGCGTGTGGACAAGTTGCTTTATGCTCCTGTTTTTCATCGTCAGCATTTCCTTCATTTGGATGCATATCGCAATCCTGCGCATGGAACGCGCCGCCATCGGCAAGGAAATGAGCGATGCCTTGCCCCAGCTTCCGGAAATGGAGGAAATTCACCAACCGAAGAAGCATGGAGGCAAGCTTGCACCAGTTATCGAGGTTTGGCAGCCGGATGATGAAGAATTCTGGGAGTCGACAGGACGGCGAATTGCTAGGCGAAACCTGTGGATCTCCATTCCGTGTCTGCTGTTGGCTTTTTCGGTGTGGTTGGTTTGGAGCGTTGTCGTCGCGAAGTTGCCATCGATCGGCTTCACCTACACCACAGACCAACTGTTCTGGTTGGCCGCCCTCCCGGGGCTGTCCGGCGCGACACTTAGGATCTTTTACTCCTTCATGGTGCCGATCTTTGGCGGGCGATTGTGGACGGCCCTGACGACCGCTTCCCTTTTGCTTCCGGCCTTTGGTATCGGCTATGCGGTGCAGGACCCAAGCACGCCTTACAGCATTTTCTTGTTGTTGGCCCTACTTTGTGGCTTTGGCGGCGGCAATTTCGCCTCCTCGATGGCCAATATCAGTTTCTTCTTTCCCAAAAAGGAGAAGGGTAACGCGCTTGCCCTGAATGCCGGGCTGGGCAACGCCGGTGTTAGCGTCATGCAATTCATCGTTCCCCTGGTCATAACGGCTGGTGTATTCGGCGTCCTGGGCGGTGAACCCCAGGTCACCAACGATGGCGCGGAGCTCTGGATACAGAACGCCGGATTCGTATGGGTTCCCTTCCTGCTTGTCGCAACCGTGCTGGCCTGGTTCAGCATGAACGACATCGCTAGTGCGAAAGCCTCGTTCAAGGAGCAATCGATCATCTTCACGCGCAAGCACAACTGGATCATGTGCTGGCTTTATACCGGAACCTTTGGGTCATTTATCGGCTACTCGGCCGGATTTCCGCTCTTGGCAAGGACACAGTTCCCGGAGATCGACTCGCTTCAGTTCGTCTTCCTTGGCCCGTTAGTTGGCGCCCTGTCGCGCGCCGCCACCGGTTGGGTTTCGGATAAATACGGCGGCGGACGGGTGACTTTCTGGACCTTCTTTCTGATGATCGCAGCGGTTGCCGGGGTGCTCTTCTTTCTTGGCATCAAGGATCAGCCAGGAGCGTTCTGGGGTTTCTTCGCGATGTTCATGGTCCTGTTCTTTGCCACCGGGGTGGGCAATGCGTCGACCTTCCAAATGATTCCAGTCATTATGCGTAAGGAAGTCGACCGTCTGATGCACAACCTGGCACCGGTGGAGCGCGTTCGGCAGGCGGAAAAAGAGTCCGCCGCCATCATTGGGTTCACGTCGGCGATCGCGGCCTATGGTGCATTCTTCATCCCCAAGTCCTACGGCTCTTCAATTGCAATGACCGGCGGACCTTCTGCGGCGCTTTGGGCCTTCCTGATCTTCTACGTCACATGCGCCTTGGTCACCTGGTACGTCTACACGCGCCGCGGCGGACTATTGCACGATATCGAACGGGGCGGCGCAAAGTCGCCCGATTCGCCCGCACCGGCGGAATAACACTAGGAGACGCACTATGAGCCAATTGCTCGATCGCCTGAACTTTTTCGCCGAGAAGAATGTTGGTGAGTTTGCCCAAGGGCACGGCGTCACTACGCGCGATGATCGACGCTGGGAGGAGGGCTATCGCAAACGTTGGCAGCACGACAAGATCGTGCGCTCGACCCATGGCGCCAACTGCACCGGGTCTTGCTCCTGGAAGATCTACGTGAAGGGTGGGATCATTACCTGGGAAACCCAGCATACCGATTATCCGCGTACTCGCCCCGATCTGCCCAATCACGAGCCGCGCGGCTGCTCGCGGGGCGCGAGTTACAGTTGGTACCTTTACTCCGGCAACAGGGTTAAGTACCCGCTGGTTCGTTCTCGCCTTCTGAAGGCATGGCGCGAGGCACGAGTGGTGCGCACGCCGGTCGCGGCCTGGGCCTCGATCGTTGAAGACCCAGACAAGCGCGCATCCTACGTGAAGATGCGCGGACTAGGTGGCTTTGTCAGAGCGGGCTGGGACGAGATCAATGAGATCATTGCGGCCGCCAATGCCTACACCGCGAAGACCTATGGGCCGGACCGGGTCATCGGCTTTTCGCCGATCCCGGCAATGTCGATGGTCTCCTATGCTGCCGGCTCACGCTACCTATCCCTATTGGGCGGCGTGTGCATGTCTTTCTATGACTGGTATTGCGATTTGCCGCCGTCGTCACCCCAGACTTGGGGCGAGCAGACCGATGTACCGGAATCGGCAGATTGGTATAATTCCGGATTTCTGATCCTATGGGGCTCCAACGTGCCGCAGACGCGGACGCCCGATGCCCATTTCTATACCGAGGCCCGATACAGGGGTGCCAAATCCGTGGTCGTTTCGCCGGACTATAGCGAAGCGGCTAAGTTCTCCGATCTATGGCTCCATCCCAAACAGGGCACCGATGCCGCGCTCGCGATGGCGATGGGGCATGTGATCCTGCGCGAATTCCATCTCGACCGACAGGCAGACTATTTCGAAGGCTATTGCCGTCGCTACACGGATATGCCGATGCTCGTACGGCTGGTCCAAAAGAACGGCCACTATGTTCCCGAACGGTTGTTGCGGTCCTCCGAATTTCCCGATTCGCTTGGCGAAGAAAATAACACGGAATGGAAGACCGTCGCATTCGATCGCAAAACCAAAAAGGTCGTCGTGCCACTGGGTTCGGTCGGGTATCGTTGGGGTGAGAAGGGCAAGTGGAACCTCGAGGCGAAAGACGGCGCCGGCAACGACACCGAGCTCGAGCTGAGCTTCATCCACAACCAAGACCACGATGTAGTCGCGGAAGTCGAGTTTCCCTATTTCGGCAACCGTGAACATGACCACTTCGAAGGCAGCGATCACCCGAGCGTCCTGGTGCGCCGGGTGCCGACGAAGGCGGTCGCGTTGAAAGACGGTGAAGCCTTGGTCGCGACAGTATTCGACCTGTTTGTCGCAAACTATGGACTCGATCGCGGGCTCGGCGGAGATTTTGTCGCCAAGAGCTACGACGAGGATCAGCCCTACACGCCGGCTTGGGCCGAGCATATTACTGGCGTCCCGGCCCAGCATATCGTCACGGTCGCCCGCGAGTTTGCGCTCAATGCCGAGAAAACTCAGGGCAAGTCGATGGTCATCCTCGGCGCCGGATTGAACCATTGGTATCACATGGATATGAACTATCGAGGGATCATCAATCTTCTGGTGATGTGCGGTTGCGTTGGACAATCGGGCGGCGGCTGGTCCCACTATGTTGGGCAAGAGAAACTGCGGCCCCAGACCGGCTGGTTGCCGCTTGCCTTCGCGTTGGATTGGGCGCGGCCACCACGGCAAATGAACTCGACTTCGTTCTGGTATGCCCACACCGACCAGTGGCGCTACGAGACGCTCAACGTCGACGAGATCGTCTCGCCGACCGCACCGGAGGGCCCTTGGGACGGTGCGTTGATCGACTACAACGTCCGTGCGGAGCGCATGGGCTGGTTGCCCTCCGCACCACAGCTCCAGGACAACCCATTGTCTGTCGCTAAGGCCGCCGACCAGGCGGGCCAAGATCCGAAAAGCTTTGTAGTCGAGGAACTCAAGGCAGGCCGCCTGAAGATGTCATGCGAAGATCCTGATGACCCCAAGAATTGGCCTCGAAACCTCTTCGTATGGCGCTCCAATCTTCTTGGTTCGTCCGGCAAGGGCCACGAGTATTTTCTGAAGCACCTGCTGGGAACCAAGCACGGGGTCCAAGGCAAGGACCTGGGGGAAGATGGCGGTCAGAAACCGCAAGAAGTCGCGTGGCATGACGAGGCTCCTGAAGGCAAGCTCGATCTTATGGTCACTCTCGATTTCCGAATGTCCACAACTTGCGTCTACTCGGACATCGTTCTTCCGACCGCGACCTGGTACGAGAAAAACGATCTCAACACTTCCGACATGCACCCCTTTATCCACCCCCTAACCGCGGCCGCGGACCCGGCCTGGGAGGCTCGTAGCGACTGGGAGATCTATAAGGGCATCGCCAAGGCATTTTCCGCCGTCGCGCCCGAGGTCCTCGGCGTCGAGAAGGATGTGGTGCTGGTGCCGATCCTCCACGATACGCCGGCAGAGATGGCCCAGGCTCTGGATGTGAAGGATTGGAAGCAGGGAGAAGTCGACATGGATCCGGGCACGACCATGCCGCAGATCGCAGTTGTCGAGCGTGACTATCCAAATCTCTACAAACGCTTCACTGCCTTGGGTCCGCTGATGTCCAAACTGGGTAATGGCGGCAAAGGCATCAACTGGAATACGGAGCGCGAAGTCGAACACCTCAATGCGCTCAACGGCGCGGTGACCGATGAGGGTCCGACCAAAGGGCTACCCCGGATCGAGAGCGACATCGATGCTACCGAAGTGATCCTTATGCTTGCGCCGGAAACGAACGGCGAAGTCGCCGTGAAGGCATGGAATGCCTTGTCGCAGGTCACCGGGCGACGCCACGAACACCTGGCGGTGCCAAAGGAGGACGAAAAGATCCGTTTTCGCGACGTGGTGGCACAGCCCCGCAAAATCATTTCCTCGCCAACCTGGTCGGGAATTGAGTCGGAGAAAGTCTGCTATAGCGCCGGATACACCAACGTCCACGAATTTATTCCGTGGCGGACGCTAAGCGGCCGGCAGCAACTCTATCAAGATCATCTCTGGATGCGCGCCTTCGGCGAAGGGTTCTGCGTCTATCGCCCGCCGATCGACACCAAATCCGTCAAGCCAATCATAAATGCCAAAGCAAACGGCAAGAAGCAAATTGTCCTGAATTTCATCACGCCACATCAGAAGTGGGGCATCCACTCGACCTATACCGACAATCTGCTCATGCTGACTCTGTCGCGCGGCGGCCCGATCGTCTGGATATCCGAGACAGATGCTGCAGAGGCCGACATTGCAGATAACGACTGGGTGGAAGCCTACAATACCAACGGTGCTCTGGTTGCTCGCGCCGTGGTGTCACAGCGCATCAAGCAAGGCACGATCTTCATGTACCACGCCCAGGAAAAAATTGTGAATGTGCCGGGTGCGGAGACCACCGGACAACGCGGCGGTATCCACAACTCGGTGACCCGCACAATTGTAAAGCCGACTCATATGATTGGCGGCTATGCCCAGCAGTCATACGGATTCAACTACTACGGCACGGTAGGTTCGAACCGAGATGAGTTCGTGATTGTCCGAAAGATGGACGAGGTAGATTGGCTGGACCGGCCGGCAGTAAACCCCAAGGAGGCAGCAGAATGAAGATCAGAGCTCAGATCGGCATGGTGCTGAATCTTGATAAATGCATCGGCTGTCATACCTGTTCGGTCACTTGCAAGAACGTCTGGACTAATCGTGAAGGTATGGAGTACGCCTGGTTCAATAACGTCGAGACCAAACCCGGTATTGGTTACCCTAAGGACTGGGAAAATCAAAAGCGTTGGAACGGCGGCTGGGAACGGACAGGTAGCGGCAAGATCCGACCAAAGATGGGCCCCAAGTGGCGCATCCTAGCAAAGATCTTCGCCAATCCGGACCTGCCTGAGATCGACGACTACTACGAGCCATTCACTTTCGATTACGAACACCTGCAAACGGCCCCTGAGATGCAGTCGGCACCCACTGCCCGACCGCGGTCGCTCATCACAGGTGAGCGAATGGAAAAAATTGAGTGGGGTCCGAATTGGGAAGAAATTCTCGGTGGCGAGTTCGCCAAACGTTCGGAAGATAGCAACTTCGAAGGCATCGAGAAGGAGATCTATGGTGAGTTCGAGAACACCTTCATGATGTACCTTCCGCGGCTCTGCGAACACTGTCTCAACCCGACCTGCGTGGCGGCTTGCCCATCCGGTGCGATTTACAAACGCGAAGAAGACGGCATCGTCCTAATCGATCAGGAGAAATGCCGCGGCTGGCGCATGTGTGTATCGGGCTGCCCCTATAAGAAAATCTACTACAACTGGTCATCTGGGAAATCCGAAAAATGCATTTTCTGCTATCCGCGCATTGAAGTTGGCCAACCGACGGTCTGTTCAGAAACTTGTGTCGGCCGCATTCGCTATCTTGGGGTGCTTCTCTACGATGCAGACCGTATCGAGGAGGCCGCGGCGACCGAAAATGAGAAGCAACTCTACGAGGCTCAGCTCTCGATCTTTCTCGATCCAAACGACCCCGTGGTAATCGAACAGGCTCGCCGCGACGGCGTGCCGGACGCTTGGCTCGAGGCTGCGAAGCGCTCACCTGTTTATAAGATGGCGATGGACTGGAAGGTCGCTTTCCCACTACATCCGGAATATCGCACGCTGCCAATGGTGTGGTACGTGCCGCCGCTGTCGCCCATACAATCAGCCGCCGAAGCCGGAAAAATTGGTGTTGATGGCGAAATGCCGGATGTGCGCAGCCTGCGCATTCCGGTGCGCTACTTGTCCAACCTCTTGACCGCCGGCGAGGACGAACCAGTAATACAAGCGCTGGAGCGCATGCTTGCCATGCGCGCCTATATGCGAGCGAAGACTGTTGATGGCGTCATCGATGAGGCCATTGCCGAGCGGGTCGGGCTCTCCTCAAGCCGGATCGAGGAGATGTATCACATTATGGCAATCGCCAACTACGAAGATCGCTTTGTCATTCCGACGTCGCACCGCGAGGTCGGTGAGGACGCTTACGACCTGCGCGGGTCCTGCGGGTTTAGCTTCGGAAATGGTTGTTCCGAGGGCGCAAGTGAGACCAACCTCTTTGGCGCGCGTCGGAATGCGGTCAAAGCGCCGACGGAGGTCATATAATGGCAAAGACGTTCAAGGTTCTTTCGGCACTCCTCAACTATCCGACAAGCGCACTGCAAGCCGGCGCCGAAGAGTTGACGGCTGTTCTGAAGTCTGAGGCTTTGGTTCCCGAATCCTGCCGAGAGCAACTTATCGCGCTAATCGATGAGATCGCCTCTCGCGACCTCTATGATCTTCAGGAACGCTATGTCCTTCTATTCGACCGAACACGGTCCCTATCGCTCCATCTCTTCGAACATGTGCATGGCGAAGGCCGCGATCGCGGGCAAGCCATGGTCGATTTGATGGCACTCTATGAGGCAAAGGGACTGAGGATCGACGCAAAGGAATTGCCCGACTACCTACCGTTATTCCTGGAGTTTCTCTCGACCCGGCCGGTCGATGAAGCTTGCGAACTGTTAGATCAGCCGCTCCATGTGGTGGCGGCGTTGCGCGAGCGGCTCAGCAAACGTCAAAGCGTCTATGCCAACGTGTTCCATGCGTTGGAGGTGTTGGCTAAGGGAAAGCCGGCTCTGGCCGAAGTCTCGGCTCTCCTTGAGGAGCCAGAGGACGACCCGAACGACCTCGCGGCCCTCGATAAGATCTGGGAGGAAGAGGCTGTCACCTTCGGCCCTGGAACGGGCTCTGATAGCGGCTGTCCAATGGCCGCGGATATGCTGAAGCGCATGGAAGACAAGACCGTTGGGTCAGTAGAGGTTCCTACGCCTCGCCCCGGCAGTGTCTAAGGAGGCGATGTGATGGCTAACTATCTCAATGCATTCTTCTTCGGGATCTATCCCTATATTTGTCTGGCGGTCCTGGCACTGGGATCGATCGTACGGTACGACCGCGAGCCCTATAGCTGGCGATCAGGGTCCAGCCAACTGTTGCGCCGACGCCAGCTCGTACTTGGATCGGTGCTGTTTCACGTCGGTGTACTGATCGTGTTTTTCGGCCATTTGGTTGGACTTCTAACACCCATCGCGATCTTCGATATTCTCGGGATCAGCCATGGTTTCAAACAGGTGATGGCGATTTTGGTTGGCGGTGTGGCCGGCGTGTTGGCCCTAATCGGGGCGACCTTACTGGTTCATAGGCGGCTCTACGATCCCAGAATTCGAGCGACCTCGAGCTTCAGCGATATAGCCATACTGCTGTTACTTTACGCGCAGTTGCTGCTTGGGCTCTTGACCATTGTGGCTTCTCTCGGCCATTTGGACGGTGAGGAAATGGTTAAGTTCATGTCTTGGGCCCAGGGCATTTTCATCTTCGATCTAGGCGCGTGGACCTATGTTGCCGATGCCAACCCGATATTCAAGCTGCACATCTTCCTGGGGTTAACCATTTTTCTCGTGTTTCCCTTTACTCGCCTCGTGCACATGCTGAGCGCTCCGCTGCGTTATCTCTGGCGTCCCGGCTATCAGGTGGTGCGCTCGCGCCAGTTTTTTGGTCGCACAATTGGTACCGGGCCCCAGGCCGGCAGCGCCAGCGGCGCTGCTAACGCCGATTTGATCCCTGGCAAGACGGCAAGCAGTAGCCCAGCGGAGTAGGAAGACATGGGGCCAATTCACGTTAATCAGGCTGTGATCAGCGAGGCCCAAATCCTGGCCGAAGCGCAAAATCATCCAGCGTCGCTACCGGAACAGGCTCTAGACGCTGCCGGTCAGGCCCTTGTCGTGCGCGAACTCCTGTTGCAGGCGGCGCAGCGCTGCGGTGTTCAGCCCGCCCCGCAAATTGACGAGAAATGCCGGCGTGAAACCGATGAGGACGCGCTTATCCGCGCACTTCTGGAAGCTGGAATCAAAGTCCCCGAAGCGGACGAGGCAAGCTGTCGTCGCTACTATAATAACAATCTCGGCCGATTTCGGTCCCCAGATATTTGCGAAGCCGCGCACATTCTTTTGGCGGCTCGTCCAGTGGACCGAAATGCTTACGATAAAGCCGTTAGCGAAGCAGAAGAGATAATTACGCTTGTCGGTCGTGATCCGACTCTTTTCGAACGGTTTGCACGAGAGCGCTCGGCTTGTTCGTCCGGTAAGGATGGCGGGCGACTTGGGCAGGTTACGAAGGGGCAGACGGTGCCGGAGTTTGAGACTTTTCTATTCGAATTAGAGGAAGGTCAGCTTTGCCCGGTCCCCGTTCGCACAGCTTTTGGCGCCCATATTCTGCGCCTTGACCGCAAGATTGCTGGCCGGCAAATCCCGTTCGAGGTTGTGGCGGAAAAGATTGGAACCTATTTGGAGACGGCAAGTTGGCGTCGCGCCGTTGCACAGTACATTCAGATCCTTGCCGGCCAGGCCAAGATTGACGGTATAGATCTGGAGGCTTGCGAGTAAATTGCTGAGGCTCAAAACAGGTGTAATCCTCGGATTGACGATAAAACTGCCGGATGGCATTGGGGCTTGTCAGGGATGATTTGTGTCAGTTCAAAGTCGCTAGGACTGACTTCATAATTCTTGCAATTCATCGCCAAACGTTGGCTATTCCTTGTGGACAAATAAGGGTCCTATACAAGGGTCGCCTTGTCTCCGTAGGGCTAAGGTCTTAGGGGCAATATCGGTGGCCTAATACGCGTTGAATGAACGACCGCTTTCTGAACCACAAGCGGTCGTTGTAAACGATCCCTAGGAACGGCTGTTCATGGCCGAAAGGAGCAATTAGATCCACCTGACGCAAGTGTCTGCGCTTGACGCCTAAGCACCTCTTCGGACTTTGGGCCAGAGTCAGATTGTGGAATATAACGGATCGTAGGTGGGAAGAGCGTTAGTTGTTTCAGAGACAGCCAAAGAAGACGCGCTCCATGTTAAACTATTGATTACAAAAGGTGTCTTGCCGGAATTAGTCCCGTAACCGAGAAAAGTGCACAAATCTGGTATCGAGCCCGGGATTTGAACCTGGGGCGAGGCGTTGACACGTTCTCAAATCCGCAGATGCGGTTCCCTGTTATCGTAGGAAAATTCCCTGTTCGAATGAAAATATTCCCTGTTCCAATTCTTAGGGAATTCGTGACTAACCTACTGAATTAACAAGCGGATTCTGCTGAAAATTCTGCCAAATCAGCCAAATTCGCGAAATTTCCCTGTTTTTCCCCTGTTTAACAGGGAATTCGAGCGAAGACAGGTTCGCTCGAGACTGCCTGCACCGCCAATAAATCATTGATATCGCACAAAAACTGAGTGAGATTCGAACCCACGGTACGGTCCGCGGTAGTCTGCGGGCCTTCGCGCGGGGCCGCCGCGCGAGCGGGACCGGGAGAACGCAGTCTCTCGGCTGTGTCCGCGGCGTCGCGCACACTTTCTCTACTGGCCATTTCTGGAGTCCCGTTTATGCGCGGTAGGTACCGTGATGGGGCGCCCGGTATGGGTCGAGCCGACGGATTTTCGCCGCCGCGAAGGTGGCGATACCCAAGGTACTAATGTTGCCGCGGAAGTCAGTTCTGGGAGAGCCCCAAGACATTTCGCGGCACTGTCAGATTAAGGTTCTGGGTATTTTTTAATCGCCTAATAGTTGTGAAAAATCACCGGTTTTCTGCGCGCTTCATGGGGAACCTGGAATCACATTATCAACCTAATTGGCGTTAGTCTGACAAAGCCCAACAAAGTTTCGCGAGAGGAAGAAGGCTGTTTGTAGGCCGGGAAAAATTCGTTCAAAGACTCCCCGAAATGCGAACGCTAGAACTCAACATCGTAGCGAGATGAGTATGTCCTGTCGGTAAGGTTTCCCGAATTGTTTCATTCGCACACCAACGGCAGAAAAAAAACAGGCCGCACCACGGTCGCAATTGTCCGCAGAATCCCTGGCGATTGTTGTTGCTGAGTGGATAACGGTACGCAGCTGTCATCCACAGGTTTATGGCAACGGGAACAGAAGTACCTCTTAACAGGCGTGAGAATCCCCTTCATACTCCCAACTTAATCGAAACGGGTATTTGTTCTAAGATTTCAATTTTGAGGGAGGCGAGCGAGACACGCCGAATTCGGCGTCGCATAGCGCGATTCCCAAGGCGCCCCATCAGGGCAACCATAGCGAACCGGGGGGTGAAGCTGTGACGAGTTTTGGTTTTCCTAAGTCGCTGTCTATCGTTGCACGTCGTACAAATAGATTAATTGTACGACTTGATCGGCTTTTGTGCGCGCATCGGGGCGGTGTCTGGTTGAGATTACCCAAGCCTGTTCTTTGCTTGGCTGGCGCGGTTCCCGCATTGATCATTATCTTTCTGAGCGCGCCTTCTGCCGCTGATTCCGGTTGGCGGGGCGGCGGGAATTGGCCGGAGAACGGCGGCTGCACCATGGTCGGCAACCCGGCCGTGCCGGTTTGTCCCACCCCTAAAGCAGCCTGCGACAGCCATACCGGCGGGATCTATATTTCGACCGACAGCATGTACACGGCCGTCGCGCCGGATGGCGTATCTCCGGCCTATTGGTGCAACCTGAAACACTTCCTCGGCAGTGTTTATCACTACAACGCAAAGGTGTATCCGATCTGCGATGCCGGTAGCACGCCAAGTGCCGGCGGATCGCAGGGTTGCTTGCCGATTGTCAACCAAACGACGACAGCGGCGTGCTCCGGCTGTGGTGGGGACAATAAGGATGACAGCGGCAACCCAAAATCAGACCAAACGACGGTTGCCAACCCGGTATCCTTGCCCAACGGCAACAAATTCGAGGTCACCACGGACTTCGAGTCGGCAGGGCCGAATCCGCTACGTTTCTTTCGCTACTACAGCAGCTATTTCAACGGCGACGGCACGATGGGCTGGTCATGGCGGCATAATTTCAGCGGCCATTTGGAATTTCCGAACGGGACGACCGTCGAGGCGCATCACGCCAACGGCGCCATCCTGACCTTTAATCAGTCAGGCAGCGATTGGGTCCCCGTCGACCCGGACATCACCTACCGCCTGGAGGCAAGCGGGGCGAACTGGTTGGTCGTCTCGAATGTCGACACGGTAGAGACCTATGACAGCGCCGGCCGATTCGCCTCGATCCAAGATCGCTCCGGCTTCACCCAGACGCTTAATTACAATGGCAGCGGGGAACTCACCGACGTCACGGATTCCTACGGCCGGGCGCTGACCTTTACTTACGCCAATGGCCTCGTTGCGACGATGACCGACGACGACGGTCAGGTGTATGCATACATTTACGGCAGCCTTTATCCCATGCCGGGCGGCAACACTCCCATCTTGAAGAATATCCTCTACCCGGACGACACGCCCGCCGACCCGAACGACAACCCCAAGGTCACATACCTGTATGAAGACAGTGACTTCGCGGGGGCACTAACCGGCATCGTCGACGAGCGCGGCGTGCGCGTCGCGACCTTTGCCTATGACGATTTGGGCCGAGCGACCCTGAGCGAGCATGCCGGCGGCGCCGACCGCCACGACATCGCCTACAATATCAATGGCACGGTGACAGTCACCAATCCGCTTGGCCGGGAGTCCATCTATTCCTTCGCGACCCACGCCAACGCGCCCAAGGTCACGCAGATCAACGGGCAAGCCACGGTCAACGTACCCTCCGACACAGTTCAATTCATCTACGATGCCAACGGCTACTTGGCCAGCAAGACAGACCGCGAAGGCAATGTCACCAATTACACCCGCGACGCGCGCGGGTTGGAGCTAAGCCGCACCGAGGCCGCCGGCATGCCGCTCGCGCGTACGATCACGACCACTTGGCACACGGGCTTTCGACTGCCGACGCAGATCGTCGCGCCGGGCAAGACCACGGACCTTAGCTATGACGCCAGCGGCCGCTTGACCCAAAGGACCGAGACCGACACGACCAGCCATTCGGTGCCCTATAGCACCAACGGGCAAACCCGGAGCTGGACCTACACCTACACCTGGAGCGTCAGCGGCCTGCTGCAATCGGCCGACGGCCCGCGCACCGACCTGACCGACGATACCCTCTACACCTACACCGCCGCCGGGGCGCTGGCCACGGTGACCAACGCGCTGAGCCAGGTGACTAGCGTGACCGCCCACAATGGCCGCGGCCTGCCGCTGAGCATTACCGATCCCAACGGCATCGTGACCGACATGGCCTACGACGCGCGCGGGCGCTTGATATCGGTCACGGTCGATCCCGGCGCCAATCAGGCCGCCACCGCCATAACCTACGATCCGGCCGGCCAAATCGAGACCATGACCCTGCCCGACGGGGTCACGCTCACCTACGAGTACGACGCGGCCAAACGACTGACCGCCGTCGCGGACGGTCTGGGCGAGCGGATCGAATACATCTACGACGCCATGGGGAATCGCACGGCGGAAGCCGTCAAGGCGGACGGCGGCGCGATCGCGCGCAGTCAGAGCTGGGTCTACGACGAGTTGGGCCGTCTGCTGCGCCATCTGGGCGCCGCCTCGCAACAGACCACCTATGCCTACGATTTCAACGGTAACACGGTCTCGGTGACCGATCCGCTCACCCGCGTCACCCAAAATGCATACGATGGCCTGAACCGGTTGATTCAGGTCACCGACCCACTGCTCGGCCTGACCGACTTTGCCTACGACGTACAGGATAACCTGAGCGGCGTGACCGACCCGGTCGGCCTGACCACGAGCCATGTCGCCGACGGTTTCGGCCGGCGCATCCAGACCGCCAGCCCGGATACCGGCACCACCGTCAACGACTACGACCCGGCGGGAAATTTGGTTTCCACCACCGACGCGCATGGGGTCGTCACAGATTTCACTTACGACGCGCTCAATCGGGTGCTGACCAGGGCCTATCCGGCCGACCCGACACAGAACGTCAGCTACAGCTATGACGATACCTTCGGCGGTAACCATGGCGTCGGCCGCTTGACCGGCATCGCGGACACCAGCGGCACGACCGCCTTGACCTACGACGCCCGCGGTAACGTGATTCAGGACAGCCGGGCCATCGGCGTCACGGCCTACGACACCTACTACGCCTATGATAAGGCGGACCGTCTGACGCAAATCACTTATCCCTCCGGCCGTATCGTTACCTACAAGCGCGACGAGCTTGGCCGGGTAAAGTATGTCACCACCCAGGCCGGCGTCTTGTCACCAGCCTTCGTGGTTGCGTCCTCCATCGCCTACCGCCCCTTCGGGCCGGTCGAATCCTATGTTTTCGGCAACGGCGTGGCGGTATCGCTGTCTTACGACCAGGACGGCCGCCTGACCGGGATCGATACCGGCTCAAGCACGCAAGGCTTTCAGGATCTCACCTACGCCTAGGATGCGGCCGGCAACATCATCACCATCGCCGACGCGTTGACTCCCGCGCGTAACCAAAGTTTCGACTACGACGTGCTGGACCGCCTTGACGAGGCGGATGGCGCCTATGGCCTCATCACCTATGCCCACGATGGCGTCGGCAACCGCGCTTCGCGCACGATCGACGACGGCCAGACCATCCTGAGCGAACTTTACAGCTACGACGCCTTTAGCAACCGGCTCCTCTCCGTCACGCCGAGCTCCGGCCCAACCCGGAGCTTCACCTACACCGCCAACGGTCAGGTTGCGACCGACGATGCCGGGCCGGTGACGCCATCCGACTTCACCTACGACCTCTCCAATCGCCTGGTCGGGGTGATCCAATCGGGCGTCCCGGCGGCCGCCTATGTCCACAACGCGCTCGGCCAAAGACTGGTCAAGGACCTGAACGGCACGGTGACCCACTATCACTACGACCGGGCCGGCCAACTTATCGCCGAGAGCGATGGCTTCGGCACGGTCGCGCGCGAGTACCTCCACCTGGAGGGCCTGCCGCTCGCGAACATCGAGGCGGGCGGCAGCGGCCCACTTTCCGCCGACATCGTGCTCGACAACACCGATCCCGGCGCCTCGGGCCTGGGGCCTTGGAGCTCCGACGTCACGGCGCCTGACTACCTCGGGCCGGATTACGACGCGCGCGTGGGCGGCGACGGCAGCGGTCATTTCGACTGGACCCCAACTCTGCCCTGGAGCGGCCTGTATCAGGTTTATGCCCGCTGGCCGGAGATGAGCGAGACCGAGGGCTCGACCGCGCAATACACCGTGATCCACGCAGACGGCACGTCGAACCTCATCGTCGATCAGCGCGGCGGCAGCGGCGGCTGGTCCCTGCTCGGTACCTTTCCTCTAACCATGGGCGCCGGCCACGGCGTCAGCCTCAGCGACGCGGCGGAACCCAGCTACGCGCCCGGCGGCAGCCCACCCAGCGAAGGTGGAGAATTCATCGTCGACAGCGACGATCCCAGCGTCACCGCCGTCGTTTCTTGGCCCAATCAATCAGGCTATAGCGGCGCCTACGGTCCCGACTACCGCCGCAATTGCTGCGGGTCCGGGGCGGAATACTTGACTTGGCCAATTCCCATGACCGAGGCAGGACGCTACAAAGTTTATGCCCGCTGGCCAAAGATCACCAACAATGACGCCAGTGTGCCCTTTACGGTACATCACGATGGCGGCACGACAAATCGTTACTTCAATCAAAAGGTCATCGGCGGGATGTGGATAATCCTTGGTAGTTTCGATTTCACGCCGGGCGCCGGGCACAAGGTTGTCGTTACTGATGATATCGGGTGGTACGTAGCCGCCGATGCTGTGCGCTTCGTCAAGGACACGAGCGCGAGCGGCAGTAGCGAATTCATCGCCGACAATACCCACGCGGGTACGAGCACGGTGGGCAGCTGGGGGACGTACGCAGGTGTGCCAGGATTCTTTTGGACTAATTTTCGCCACAGCGCCAGCATCGGGACAGGAAGCAAGGTTTTCACCTGGCCCATGCCGATTACGCAGTCCGGGCGTTACAAGGTCTATGCCCGCTGGGCGGCGGCAAGCAACTATGCGACCGATGCGCCTTACACGGTGACCCATGCCGGGGGCACGACCACGGTGCGGGTCGACCAGCGCTACAATGGCGGGCAATGGAACCTACTCGGCAGTTTCGATCTGGCGCTGGGTGCGGGTCACAAAGTGTCGCTTAGCGACGATACGGACTTTTATGCGATTGCCGACGCGATCCGCTTCGTGCTCGACGCGGGCGCGAGCGAGGCCGAGGAATTCGTCGTCGACAACACCGACGGCGGGGCAAGCGCGCAAGGCGCCTGGGCCGGCGGCACGGCCTTTGGCGGTTTCCATGGTGAGGACTACCATTTCAAGGCGGCCGGCACGGGCACGGACAGCTTCACTTGGACGGCGCCGGTTACCCAGGCGGGCCGGACCAAGGTTTACGTCCGCTGGCCCTCCTCGGGCACCGTGGCCACCAACGCGCCCTTCACGGTCACCCATGCCGGCGGCACCCACACGCTTGAATTGAACCAGCGGCTCAATAGCCGCGAGTGGCTCTACTTGGGCAGCTACCCCATGGAGCCGGGCAAGGGCCACGGCGTCACGCTCACCGACGCCGCCAACGGTTCGGTGGTGGCCGACGCGGTGCGCTTCGTCACCGATACCTCTACTAGCGATCCCGGAGTCTTCCCGCACAGCGTCGCCGCCGATGCGGTGCGATTTGTCTCAAATGACGCCGAGGCACCGCTTTACGTTCACGCCGATCAACTTGGCACGCCGCAAAAGATGACCGACCAGGCCGCGGCGCTGGCCTGGGACCGGGTGCAGCGGCCCTTCGGCCAGACGGTATCCTTAACCGGCCCGGCCACGAACCCGCAACGCTTCCCGGGCCAACTTCACGACCCGGAAACCGGTTTCCACTACAACTATTTCCGCGACTACGACGCTGGCATAGGGAGATATCTACAATCCGATCCAATTGGCTTGGCCGGTGGGCTCAACACCTATGGGTATGTTGGTGGAAACCCGGTCAATTCGGTTGATCCAATGGGGCTTTTACCGACGCCCTTACCACCGTGGCGGACGCGAACACGTGATTGCAACAGTGACGAGTATGCAGCGTGTCAAAAAGCTTGTGGACCAAGTGGAGTTCAAAGTTGCAAAATCTCTCAGACTTGGAGGATCACACGTATGAAAAACGGTTTAAGTGTCTGGGGATGGAATGACGGCCCGATGAGCTGTTCGTGCAACGAAGCCCCGAAGGATTGTCCGAAATTTGATTTTGATACGCCGTGGTGGGTGCCGTTGATACCTTTTCTCCCATTTCTTACGCCGTGGCCTGATCCGTATTGATGTGGATCGGAGATACGAAGAGGCACGAACTGGAGAGACTCAATGCAATTTGAAAAGCGAGAATTAAAGCCTTATGCGATTCCAGTATCGGCGGTTGAGTTACGCAAAGGCTCAGTCTATTTCTCCGTTACTTTCGTCGACAATGATATGCGTATTCCCCTCATGGAACCTCTTGTTTTTATTGGTACGAACTTGGAAGAAGGAGATACCAGCATCTCGTATTTTCAGGACCTAGATTCTTACCAACAAGGTGTAGGTTATCAGCTTGCCTCCGATGATGATCACGCTACCTTCATAGAATGTTCGAATGAAAGACTCAATAATATTTTCGAATTCGAGAATGCGCTCGAAGTCTTAATGCGATGTTCACTCCGGCGAAAGGCAGATAACGAACGGTAATTTACGAAAGGGGCGGCAGATCTTACTATCCAATGTTCAATTATCCGGGGTTGGGATTACAGAGTTATAGTACTTAGTTTCGAGTCTTCACCTGGGCGATGCCAATAACGTCGGTGGGGCGCTACAAGGTCTTTGTCCACGAGCTGGCCGCGGGTACCCACGCGGTTTCTCTTAATCAGCGGCTCAATGGTGCGAGCTAGAATTTTTGGGGCAACTATCCCATGTATCCGGGCGCCGGCCACTAGATGGTGCTCGGCGACGATGACAGCATCCTCGTGGCCGACACGGTGCGCTTCGTCACCGATACCTCGACCAGCAATCCCGGAGTTTTCCCGCGCAGCGTCGCCGCCGATGCGGTGCGATTTGTCTCAAAGGTAGTGTCAGAGCAAATTGGCTTGAGCCGGGGAGTGGCGTTCCGTAGCCTTAGGCGATGCGTAATCCCTTCCGCTATTTCAACTCTTCGCCCGAGGTGATCCGCCTCGTAGTGATGATGTACATCCGCTATCCGCTGTCGTTGAGGCAGGTCGAAGATCTCCTGTTCGAGCGTGGGATTGATATCTGCCACGAGACAGTTCGATTCTGGTGGAACCGGTTCGGTCCAATGTTCGCTGCGGAAATCCGGAAGCGACGGGTTCATCATCAATCTTATTCCCGATGGCGCTGGCACCTGGACGAGGTATTCGTGCGGATCAGTGGCGAGACGCATTACCTATGGCGCGCCGTTGATCACGAAGGCGAGGTGCTCGAGGTTTACGCCTCGAAACGCCGGGATCGCGTTGCTGCGCTGAAGTTTATCAAGCGTGCGATGAAACGCTATGGCCGACCACGGGCGATCGTCACTGATCGTCTTCGGTCATGCCGAGCAGCGATGAATGTGATCGGTAATGCCGCCAACCAGACTTGTGGTCGCTGGCTCAACAACCGGGTGGAAAACTCGCACCAGCCGTTCCGACGACGAGAAGTCGTGATGGCGAAATTCAGGGACATCAAGACCCTGCAGAAATTCGCCTCCGTCCGAGCCTCTATCCATAACCATTTCAACCTGGAACGTCACCTCAAACGCCGCGATATCTTTAAGCGGAACCGCTCCGCAGCCCTGGCCGAATGGCGTCAATTGGGCGCATAAAGCTCGCATCATCCGGTAACTCGGAGACCGGTTCGCATTGGACTGACACTACCCCTGGACGCGCTCCGCGGCACCTTCACCGAAAGCGAGCTGCGCGATCTGGCCGACGACCGGACCGCGACCAGCAGGTCCGTCACCCTGGGCGCGTCGCATCCGCTGAATACGGTCTATCAGGTCAGCGGCGATTTCACGGCATCCGATCTATCGGGCACCGAAACCTCCGGCGGCGTGGAGGGGTTCGAGGGTACCGGTGTCGAATATTTCTACTCTGCCCAGTTGATCGGCAGCGGAGTCATTGAGGACGGCGATTTGACGGTCGTGGGCCTTCGATACTCGGACTTAAGCACGTCGGATCGCTATACCATCGACCTAAATACCCGCTATCCGGTCGATCGGTCCTTCCGCGTGAACCCGCGCCTGCGCAGCGATTACCGGGACAACAAGAACAACGACGGAACCCGGATCTCGCTACGCCCCTCGATCCGTTTCGACTACCTCTGGAACCGGGAGCTATCGCTGGAATTCGACATCGGCGGTGAGTGGAACAGGGACAAACGCGATGGTGTCTCGGAAGATTCCTTCGACCTCTTCACCATTATCGGATACCGCGTCGATTTCTAGCACTGCGCTTGGCTGAGAACCGTCACCTCAACCGCCGCGAAATCTTCGAGCAGAACCCACCTATCGCTCTGATCGAGTGGCTGCCGCGCAGGGTCTGCTGGACGGGTCGCTGGGACTTGCACGGACCGCGCCAAGGTAGAAACGCGAACGTAAGCAGCAGGGTGAAGAAAAAGCGGCTCCAAGCCAGTTGCGCAACCGGTAGGGAAGCGGACAAGTGCTTGGCGGTGCTGTTAAAGACCGTGAAGGGCAGCACCGCGAGCAACATCATGACGGCCCGGAGAAGCGGGCGCTGAGCCCGCTTGCCCGGGCGTCCCCTCATTGCAGGGTCAGCAGCCGGCGTGGCGTGGCGACCACAATGGCCTCGATCTCGGTCTCGCCAAAGCCCCGCCGCCGCATCATGGGTATGACGTGCTCGAAGATATAGCCGTAGCCGTGACCGCCGAACCGGCTGAGCCGGGTCTTGGTGCAGATATCCTGGGAAATCACGATCTGCGCCAGGTGCCCGCGGGCGATCAAACGGCCCAAGGCGGCCAGGCGCCCGCCGTCGTTCGGCAGGTCGATATCTTGAAACGGGTAGTGGGCGGATTCGATGCCGAAGAAGTCGTACTCGATCACGCAGCCGGTATCGGCCAGCCGGAATAAGGTCTCGTCGTCGAAAATCGTGCGGTCGATGTGGCCGAGGATACAGCGGGCTGGGTCGCCGCCGCTTTCGCGCACGACCTGGAGCGCCTGGGCCGGCGCCTCGGGCCGCCGGCCCGGATGGATGGTGATGCTCGCCCCGGTTTCCCGTTGGGCGAAGGCGGCGGCTTGCAGGATCTTGCGCTCCAAATCGGTCAGGGGATTGGAGCAGCCGATCTCGCCGATGATACCGGCTTGCACGTCGCTGCCCATGAGGCCCCGGGTGAGGCCGTCGATCATGGTCTTGGCCAAGGCATCGACGCTACGCGCCGCAAGATCCTCGGGCAAATAGTCCTCCACATAGTAGCCGCAACCGGCGACCACCGTGATCTCGCTCAGCTCGGAAATCCGGCGCAGGCCCGCCGGGTCCGGTTTGATGCCCTCGGTCGTCACCTCTACCAGGGCGGCACCGCCGGCGCCCTTGAGCCGGGCCAACTCGTCCACCGCCAGGCCAATGTCGGTCAGGCGGTTGTTGCCCAAGTGCCTGCACCAATGGTGGCGGATTTCCCAGCTATTTTCCAAGGTGATCGGCACCTCCGCCCCGCCTTGGGCGGCCAACGCCGGCGGGGTGACGTCGCAAAGCAAGTGCTCGTGCATCAAGGTCGGGCCCAACGCTTCGGGCGCGATCGGCCCGGCGACGGTCTGAATGAAGCCGCGGGCGGTGCCGGTCATCAGTCTCGGTTTTCCAACACCTTGAACAAGCGGCCCGGATTGACCCGCGCCATGAGGTTGAGATCGGCCCGAGAGAAACCTGCGCTTTCGATCATCAAGAGAAACTCGCGCAGGCCCTCGGCCGGGGGCGGCAAGACATAGACCCCGCAATCGCTGGACAGGATTGTGTTCTTGGCGCCGGCGGCACGGATCAGCTCGGCCATTTGCCCGAGCGACACCGGCGGGACCGTATGTTGCTCGGCATCGACGTGGGTGAGGCCGACCTGGGTCGCGTGACTGAGGAAAAAGAACGAGAACTCGGCAACGCCGCCTTGGGACACGATAAAGCGCACCTCGTCCGCACTATAGTGCGAGCAGGGAACCAGGATGCGGGCGATGCCTCGCCCTCTCGCGATTTCGACCAGGCGCACTGCCTCCGGTCCGGAGATATGGCCGGCGTTCAGCACCACGTCGTGCGCCGCGATCAGGTCCAGAATTTCGGGCAGAGGATCGGGCAGCGGGCCGCGTTCGGGAATTTCCAGGCAGGACTCCACATAGGCCGGATCGCGGCCCTCCAGGCGGGCAATATTACGCGTGTGGTGGGTCGGGAGTGAGATGAAGCGTGCGCCGTCGCCGGGCCCGTAGCCGCAACCGAGCGCCGCGCGCACGGCATCCGCGCTGACCCCGCCGCTTTGCGGCTCCATGATCAAGCCACCGAAGACATCGACTCCTAAATGATCGAGTTCCCGGCGCGCCAGCGCGGCATAACCGGCGCTGTTGGCGAAATTGTCCATCAGGCCGAGGCCGCGCATGCCGTGGGCCGCGGCGTCGCGGACTGCTTGAAACACGTCGACACTGCGCCCGTTCAGGTGCGGGCAGGCATGGACATGGCAGTCGACGGCGCCTTTCAGCAGCTCCGTGCCCGGCCGTGCGCTTGGCGCCGACGCCAACTCTTCGGCTCCGGTCATTGCGGTGTCTCCCGGTTCAATGGCGCAAGATCTTGCTCACGAAATCGCGGGTTCGCGCCATTTCCGGCCGATCGAAGATTCGCGCCGGAGGCCCAAATTCCACGATGTGGCCGTCGGCCATGAAGGCGACCTTTGAGGACAATTCGCGCACGAAACCCATTTCGTGGGAAACGATGAACATGGTCATCCCCTCGGCCGCGAGCAGGCGAATGGCGTCGAGAACCTCGTTGACCAGTTCCGGATCGAGCGCCGAGGTCACCTCGTCGAGGAGCAGGATTTCCGGCTTCAAGGCCAATGCCCGGGCTATGGCCACGCGCTGCTGCTGGCCGCCGGAAAGTTCGTCCGGGTAAGCGTCGAACTTGTCGGCGAGCCCGACCTTGCTCAAGAGGGTCTTGGCTTCCTCCTCCACTTCGCGCGCCGGGCGTTTCTTGACTTTGGTCGGCGCGATGGTGACGTTCTGCAGGGCGGTCATGTTCTGGAACAGGTTGTACTGCTGAAAGACGATCGCCAGACGGTCGCGCAAGGCGCGCAGGGTGCGCTTGTCGCCATAGTCGATCCGCTCGCCGTCAAGGTGCACTTGCCCGGCGATCGGCGGCAGCAGGCCGATCAGGACCCGCAGCAAGGTGCTCTTGCCCGAGCCCGAGGGGCCGATCAGGCTGACGATCTCCCCCTTCTCTACCGAAAGAGTGATGTTTTCCAGGACCGGTTGCCGGTTGTATGCGGCCTTGAGGTCAAGAATTTCGAGCTGCGGCAAGTTTCTGCTCCAAGCGTGCCCCGAAACGGGCGAGCGGGTACGAAATGATGAAATAGAGAATCAGAATAGCGCCGAACACCAGGGCGGCCGAGAACCCTTTGTTGTTCAAAACCTTTCCGGCATAGGTCAATTCCACCACGCCGATCTGCGATGCCAGCGCGGTATCCTTGATGAACAGGATAAAGAAGCTGAACACCGGCGGCAGGATGATCTTCCAGGCCTGGGGCATGATGACGTAGCGCAGGGTCTGGATCAGGCTCATGTTCATGGCCGCCGCGGTATCCCATTGGGTGCGGTGAACCGACTCCAGGCCGGCGCGAATGATCTCGGCGATGAAGGCAGTGGCGATCAGGCAAACGCTGATCAGGGCCACGGAAAACATGGAAATATCCAAACCCAGGCCCTGGAAAACGAAAAATACCATCATCAGGGTGACCAGGAAGGGTATGCGGCGAAACATCTCGATGAAGGCGGCGGTCAGGGTGCGAAGCGGCAGCAAGAAGTGCGAGGTCGTGCGCCGCGATACCGCGAGGAAGAAGCCGGCGGCAAACCCGAAAACGCAACCGATTGCCGACAATGCGAAGGTCGCCAGCATCGCCTCGAGCAGAAAGACGACGTTGTAGTAGCTGAAAAATTCCGGCGCTTCGGCGACGATACGCGCGAGCATCAGTAGAGCCTCATCTTCGCGCGAAACATGTAGCGGCCAAACAGGCCGAGAATCAGGGTCGCGATCAGGGTGACGATGATGTAAAGGCCAGCGGTTAGCGAAAACACCTCGATCGAGCGGAAGGTTTCCGCGTTGACGTTGAACGCGCGGCCGGTCAGTTCCTCGACCCCGAAGATGGCGGCCATGGAGGTGCCCAGCGTCATGAGGATGTATTGGTTGGAAAGCGGCGGGAACAAGACCCGCGCGATATGGGGCAACACCACATAGCGGACCCGCTGCATCAGGGACATGCCCAGGGTCTCCGCCGCCTCCATCTCGTTGCGATGCACCGATTCGAAACCGGCGCGTTGAATCTCGGTCAGATAGGCGCCTGCGTTGAGCGTCATGCCGATCAACACCGCTTCATAGGAGGTCAGCAGAATCCCGGCGTCGGGCAGGGCGAAATAGATGAAATAGATCTGCACCAACTGCGGCGTGTTCATGAAGAACGTGACATAGCCGCTGACCACACGGTTCAGGGGCCGGTTGCCGAAGGTCTTGGCCATGGCGCCGAATAGGCCGATGACCATGCCGCCGCAAAAGGCGAGGAAGGCAATCTGCAGGCTGATCCAGGCGCCGCCGGCCAAGTAAGGCAGATAACCGGTAACTTGCCCGAATTGCAGGGTATAGCTCACGCCTGCGTGCCTTTAGAGGTCGATTGAATGGAACAGCCCTCGCCGCCCCGGCCGGATGATGGATCCGGAGCGGCGAAGGTTGTCGGCATTTGTCGTCAGAAGTACGGCGAGGGGCTGGCGCTGAAAAGCATGTCGATCCCGAACCACTTCTTCCAGGTTTCGTCGATAAATCCGCTGCGGTGAAGCTCGAATAGGGCGACGTTAAGCCAGTTGCGCAGGCTGTCGTTGCCCTTGGCTACACCCAGTGAGCAAAAGTAGACGTTGACCGGCGTATCGACGACCTTCCATTTGATGTCGTGCTTGTTCATGTGCTCGCCGACAAAATCCACGACGTCAACCATGGCATCGCCGCGACCTTGGGCCAGCGCACGAATTACGTCGGGGTAGTTGTCCAGCAGCAGGACTTCAGCTTTCGGCAAGTTCTTCTCGATGAACTTGATCGGCGTCGTACCGCGCACCTGAACCAATTTCACGCCGGAATCGTTCAAATCCTTCCAGTGCGAATAGGGCTTGCCCTCGGTCGTCAAGACGCCGAAGACCTCGGTATGGGCGGGCACGGTGAAGTCGATGATCTTGGCGCGCTGCGGGTTGCGGGTCATGGCGCCCATGACGTAGTCGATCTTGCCACTTGCCACGAACGGGATTCTGTCGGGCGAGCCAACCTTGACCACCTCGAGCTCGACGCCGAGGATTTCGGCGATCTTCTTGGAAACATCCACATCGAACCCGACGATCTCGTTCTTGTCGTTGTATTTGCCGAGCGGCGGCAGGGTCGGGTTAACGCCAACGACCAGTTTTTTCGATGATAGGATTTCGTCGAGTGTTCTCGCCTCGCCGGCGACCGGCGCCAAGAGCGCGACCGCGATGGCTACGCCGGCCAGGCGTCTCAGGATTGATCCGAGCATTCCTTCTGCCTCCTCTGTGCCAAATTTGACAAACCAAAGCCCGCGCGGGCGGTTGCCATCCCGTTTTGTCTTTTGCCGAAATCTTGTTCGGTCAAATCATATACATATTATATACGATCTTGTTGCCATCGGACCATCGCGGCATAAGAATGTCAACACAAAGCTAGCCACGGAGTGCCGTGCGGCGGCTCGCGCCGGGGTCCTGGTCGCGGAATCGTGGCGAAGCGCCACACCATAGAGGAGACGGCCGTCAGGCCCGCCATGTCGCTTCGCATCGCAAATCAAGTTCGCCGCGGCCCGGCCGTCACCCTCTCGGTCGATGGTCAGGCCGTCGAGGCCTTTGCCGGGGAAAGCCTGGCCGCCGCCCTTTGGGCCGCTGGCCGGCGCGCCCTGCGCCAAAGCCCGCGGGCGGGAACGCCACGCGGCGTGTTTTGCATGATGGGAGCCTGCCAGGAATGCCTGGTACGGGTCGACGGCCAGCGGGCGCTGGCGTGCCAGGTCGCGGTTTACGCGGACATGCGGGTCGAGACCGGAGCGGCGACGTGATCCGCGATCCCGAAATCCTGATCCTGGGCGCGGGGCCGGCGGGCGTGGGCGCGGCCTTGGCGCTGGCCGACCACGGGGTCCGGGCGTTGGTTGTGGATTCGGGGTTCGCCGCCGGCGGCCAGGTGTACCGGCCCATGCCGGACACCTTCGCGCCGAACGGCACGCCCGGACTGGGCCCAGACCAAGAGGAGGGCGCGCGCCAGCGCCGTCTGCTCGCGGACTCTGGGGTCGCGACCGCCTTCGGCCGTTTGGTTTGGTCGATTGGCACCGATCTGAGGGTCGACGCCCTGGGGCCCGACGGGCCGGAATTCTGGCGGCCCAAGGGACTTGTCGTGGCGGCGGGCGCCACCGAACGGGTCGTGCCCTTTCCAGGCTGGACCCTGCCCGGTGTCATGGGCCTGGCCGCCGCGACCATTCTGCTGAAATCCCAGTGCATGCTGCCCGGCCGGCGGGTGGTGGTCGCCGGCTGCGGTCCTCTGCTGTTCGCGGTCGCCAACGCGGTGGTCAAGGGCGGTGGGCAGGTGGTGGCCCTAGCCGATCTGGCCGGGCCGGGCACTTGGCTGCGCGCCATGCCGGCCTTGCTCGGGCGACCTGGCGATCTTCTGCAGGGCGGGGCCTGGATGGCCCGGCTCGCCGCCAAGGGCGTGCCCTTGATGTTTCGCCACACGGTGCGCGAGGCCCGTGCATTGGGCGCTGGGCTAAAGGTCTCGTTGGGTGCCGTGGATGCAAATGGCCGCCCCATGCGGCCGGCCCGGGATAGAACCCTTGAGGCGGACAGTCTGGTGGTCGGCCATGGCCTCATCCCGTCAACCGAGGCGCTGCGCTTGCTCGGCGCGGAAATGTATTTCGATGCCGAGGCCGGCGGCTGGGTGCCGCGGCTCGACGACGATCAGCGCGCCAGCCGCGCCGGGCTCTATGCGGCCGGCGACGGCACCGGGGTGCGTGGGGCGGTGGGCGCGTTTCTGGCCGGCCGGATCGCCGGTCTGACGGCGGCGCTCGACCTGGGCCGGATCGATGCCGGACAGCACGCCCGCGCGGCCGGACCGCTGCGGCGGCGCCTAGCCCAGGCCCGGCGTTTCGGCCGGGCCATGTCCCGCTTGATGGCGCCGCCCTCGGGGCTGTACGACGCCCTCGATGCCCACACGGTGGTGTGCCGCTGCGAGGACGTGACCCGGGCCGAGGTGAATCAGGCGCTGGAAAGCGGCGCCGCCGACGTGAACCAGCTTAAGTCCTGGACCCGCTGCGGCATGGGGCCGTGCCAGGGCCGCATGTGCGGCGATACCGTGGCGCAGATCGTGGCGCTGCGCACGGGGTCCCGTGCGGCGGCCGGTGCCTGGACCGCGCGGGTGCCGCTTCGGCCGCTGAACGTGGAGGCCCTGGCCGGCGATTTCGACTACGACGACATTCCCCTACCCACCGCAGCGCCGCTGTAGGGCGCGGGCGAGATGAGTGTGAACGATAAAGCGCGGATACCAGGCGGCGAGACCTTCGATGCGGCGGTGGTGGGGGCCGGTGTCATGGGTGCGACCACGGCCTTGTTTCTGGCGCGCGGCGGCATGCGCTGCGCCCTGATCGATGCCGGCGGGGTGTGCCGGGAGGCCTCCGGCGTGAACGCCGGAACCCTGACCCTGCATATGACCCGCGCCGCGCTGATTCCCTATGCTATGCGCGGCTGGGACATGTGGAAAAATGCGCCGGATTGGCTCGGTGGCGATCCCGGCGTGTGCACGACCGATGGTCTTTCTCTCGCCTTCACGGCGCAAGAGGCCGCGCTGCTCGAAGAACGGGTCGAGGCCCGGCGCGCGCAAGGCGCGCCGATCGAGATCGTCACTGCGTCGCGGGCCCGCGAGATCGAGCCGGGCCTCACGGACGATGCCCGCCTAGTCGCCCATTGCCCCATGGATGGCTATGTCACCGCCAATCTTACCGGCCATACCTATCGGCGTGCCTTGGTCGAGGCCGGCGTGCGGCTCTATGAGAACGCCCCGGTCACCGGTATAGAGGCCGGCGATGGCGGCTTCCGCTTGGCCATGGCGGGAGTCGCGCCGCGCGCGCGCCGCTTGGTCTTGGCCGGTGGCGTCTGGCTGGAGGACATGCTCGCTTGGCTGGGTTTGCGGATTCCCATCAAGGCCTTGGTGAACCAGCTCATCGTCACGGAGCGTGTGCAGCCTGTCATGCGCAGTGTCCTGGGCATCGCCAGCGGCCTCCTGTCCTTGAAACAGTTCGCCAACGGGACTGTCCTGGTCGGCGGCGGATGGCAGGGCAAGGGTGACCGGGCGCGGCACACGACCGAGATCGTGCCGGACAATCTGATCGGCAATCTGCGCCTGGCACGCTACGTGGTCCCGGCGCTCGCCGAGACCCGCATTGTGCGCGCCTGGCTAGGCTTTGAGGCGGAAACCTCCGATGCCCTGCCGCTGGTCGGACCGTTGCGAGGAATCGCCGAAGCCTACGCCATCGGCTGTGTCCATTCCGGCTATACCAGCGGGCCGTATTTCGGACGACTTCTCGCCCAGCGCATTCTCGGCCAAGAGCCGGAGATGCCCCTGTTCGACGCGGACCGTCTCTTGGCAACGCCATGACGTCGGGTGACCGCCACCGAAGGGAAGAAAGCGAATGACCAAAAGCGACGCGCAAAGATGCGGAGGCCGGCCTGAAATGAGCCGGCAACCGCGCCATCCCTTCGGCGGCATCTTTGCCGCCACCCTCTGTCCCATGACCGAGGATTTCCAAATCGACGAGGCCGCCTTGGCCGGCCACGTCGCGGCGGTAACTGCGGTTCCGGGCATCCGGGGCCTGCTCAGCAATGGCCATGCCGGGGAGAACTTCACCCTGAGCCGCGCCGAGAAGCGCCGGGTGATCGAGGTCACTCGCGCTGCCGTCGGTGCAAAGCTCCCGATCGTGGCTGGGGTCAATCAGGAATCGAGCGCGGAATTAGCCTTGGAAGCGGGCGACGCGGTGGCGGCCGGCGCCGATGCCATCCTGGTGTTTCCGCCCAACTCCTGGGCCTTGTCCATGGATAAGCGCGCGGTGCTGCACCACCACCGCGCGGTTCTGGCGGCGACCGACCGGCCGATCGTGCTCTACCAGGCTCCGGTCGGTGCCGGCAGCATGCCCTATCCGGCGGACATCCTGCGCGAGTTGGCGGTCCTGCCGCGCGTGGCCGCCATCAAGGAAGGCAGCTGGGAAACCGCGACCTATGAGGCGAACCGGCGCCTGATCAAGTCTCTGGCGCCCGAGGTCGCGGTGCTGGCCTCCGGCGACGAACACCTCCTGTCCTGCTTTGTTCTGGGCAGCGAGGGCAGTCAGGTCAGCCTCGCGGTCGTCGTGCCGGACGTTATCGTCGCCTTGGATGTTGCCGTGTGCGACGGCGATCTGGCCGTGGCCCGGGCCGCGCACGAGACCATCTATCCGCTGGCCAAGGCGATTTACGGCACCGCGCCGCAGGGCTTGGCGACCGCGCGGCTTAAGGCCTGCTTGAAGCTTCTGGGCCGGCTCGACTGCGCCGCCGCCCGCCCGCCGACGCCGGCGCTCTCCGACCCGGAAATCGCTGAATTGCGTACCGTCTTAAAAGGCGTCGGGTTGCTTTAGCCGGGCCGACGCAATACGGCCTCGGGCCGAGAGAAGCGGCGCCGGCCGCGATCGAAACCGAGAGGGCGCGCGACGAGTTTGCGCACCGGCCCGGCAGGCGGGCATTGCGCGGGATCATGTCCATGGTCCAGGCACCTAATGGCTGCTGACGATTCGCAATACGTCCACTTCGATGTTGCGCAAATGTTGCATGACGGCGGCCTGCGCGGCATCCGGATTACCCTGTTCCAGGGCGCGTAAAATGGCCAAATGCTCCGTCGCGTCGGCCTGGACCCGGTCGAAGGGCTGGCCGATCTCGAACAGTTGGGTCGTGATGCGCAGCTTACGCACCGCTTGGGCCAGAACCGGGTTGCCGCTCGAGCGGGCGAGCCAGTTATGCAGGTCGTTGTCCAGCTTCCAATGCTCCGGGCTTTGCGCCTCTATCTTCGCCAGCAGGGCGATTCGCTCTCGCAAGACCGCGATATCGTCCGGCACGGCGCGCTTCGCGGCCAGTGCTGCCGCGGGGCCTTCCAGATACTCTCGCACCCGGAGGCTTTGAAAGAACTCGGAAACTTGCACGCTGCGCACGGCGAAGGAGCGGTTCGCTTGCTTGACCAGAAGGCCCTCGCCCTCCAAGCGCACCAGTGCCTCGCGCAGGGGCGTGCGCGTCAGACCGAGCGATGCGGAAAGGCGGCTTTCGACCAAGATCTCGCCACCGGAAAGCTGGCGATGGACGATCATATCCAGCAATTTCTGATACGCGTGGTCGGAGAGCGAGCGGCCCGCGGCAAGGGGCGCGGCCGGGGACGTCGCCGGGTCGCGCGCGGCCGTCGTGGGCCCGCCCTTGGCCTCTGGTATCGCGTTCGCCACTCTTATAGGCTCCCGATTGTCGCCGGCACGTCAGCTTGGCGCGATGGTGCCAAAGACGAATATTATATACATTCCGTATATAATGCACCTTGCTAAGACATGTAATTTGCGCGGTTGCTGTCGGCGTGGCTGTTATTGAATCCGGGTGCCGCTTTTCAAAGGCCGGATTAGAAATTCCTAACTTCTTGATTTATGGCAGAAAAGGGCTTGATCCGATCTGCCGGCATCCCCTGGTTAGGGTCCGCGCCTGGGATTTGAAGCTGCATCATGGCCATTGAAACGTTTCCTGGTTCGCAACTGTATTTCCCTATTTAACAGGGAATTCAGCAGGGACGGGCTTGCTCGAGAGTGTCTGCTCTGGTTTCTAAAATTTGGCACCTCTATCGCACGAAAATTGCGCCATATGTGGCCAACGCCCCGTGACTATTGGCATCTAGATGAAATGGTCATTGGTCTTTGACAACGACGTCATCGGATATGGCGCGCCGTCGACAATGAAGGTGAGGTTCTGGATTTCCTCGTGCAATTTAACCGGAACGCCAAGGCTGCTCTAAAGTTGACGCGGAAACTGCTGAAGAAACACGGGCGGGCGCCAACTCGGATCACAGTTGACAAGCTTAGATCTTATCGCGTCGTATTTTGGACCCTCGCTCCTGGTTTCATCGCCGGGGCCCAGTGGAGCCGCGTACGACCAGTTCGGCGGTCAGTTCGGTGTGCGGGACTCTATCGCCGGTAGGTCCCGGCTCGGTCAAATACGCAGCGGTCAGTCTTCCCATCTCCTCCAACGGCGCATGGACGGTGGTCAAGCCCGGCGGGATCTCCCTGGCGAGGTCGAGATCGTCAAAACCGACGATCGAGAGATCCTCGGGGACCCGAAGTCCCAGAGCCATCGCCTCCAGGAGCGCGCCAAGGGCCAGTATGTCGTTGCCGCACATTACCGCCGTTGGCCGGTCGCTTTGCGCCATGAGTTGGCGTAACGCCTCGCGCCCGTTCGACATTGCGTAGGATCTCTCCAGGAGGCGCGCTGGCGCCAAGCGCAATCCTTTGCGTTCGAGAGCTTCGCGGACGCCGGAAATGCGTTCGCTGGCCCGGTCGTTGCCTTCGGCTATACCTGCAATCATGGCGAAGTCGCGGTGGCCGAGATCGTAGAGGTAGCCGACAACCTTGTGCATGGCCCGCAGGTTATCGAAGCCGATGGTCGGATGGCTCGAGGCCGGATGGTGAACATAGGTATTGGCATAGCGGATGCCGTGCCGCGCGAGCAGGGCATAGACCGCTGGATCGCGGGCCTCGCCGGTCAGCATGAGGCCGTCCACCCCACGCACGATCAGGTTCTCGATCTGACCGCGCTCGCGCACGGGGTCGTAGTCGGAGGCCGCGAGCAGCAGGGTCTTGCCCTTGGCCGAAAGCTCTTTTTGCAGGGTCTGCACCATGGTCGCGAAGATCGCGTTGTCGAGGGTCGGAATCACCGCGCCGATGGTGTTGCTGCGCTGGGAGGCCAAGGCCTGTGCCGCGCCATGCGGGGTGTAGCCGAGTGCGTCGATCGCCATTTGGACCCGTAGGCGCATGGCCGGGCGGACCCTATCCGGCGCGGAGAGATAGCGCGATACCGTGGCCGTGGAGACCTCGGCGCGGCGCGCTACATCCTCCAAGGTCGGTCGGTTGGACTCCACAATTCGTAAGCGCTTGCTTTTAGGTTCCGTGACTCTCTCCATGGTGTTCAAGAATTTCAGAAATCGCACGCTCTATGTATATCCTGTCGTTATATAGGATATAGGCTGGATCCATAAAGGGTTGACTCCGATACAAACAGGGGGTTAGGCTATCAGAATTGTAAGCGCTTACATTTTTGGAGCAGGCAAGAAAATGGTTGGACGAAAGGCGCTTTTCGCCGCCGGAGCTCTCTTCGCGGTTTTCGCTGGCAACATCGTGGTTGGTAAGGTCGCGGTGCTGAACGGCGCCACGACGATACCAGGCCTGGGAGATGTGGGCGAGTTTCTCGTGCTCTTCGCCGCGGTGGCTGTGTTCATCGTCGCCTGCCTGGCTCGCGAGCGCGCACAAGGCCAAAACAATAACGACTAATCACTCGAAAACCGGGAGGAACCCATGACCGAACAACACGGCCGCGATGGCCTCAAGTCCCAGGAGCGGCGTCGCTTCTTTGAGATTTCGACCAAATACGGCTTTACCGCAGCCGTGGTTGCCGGCGCCGCCGGCGCCCTATTCAGCTCCGAGGCCGCGGCGCAGAGCGCCAAGGAGGAAAAGGATCGCCAACGCGCGGCCGAGCACAGCATGACCATGGCCACGGCCTATATTCTAGGCGCCTCGCGCAGCTATCCGATCATGCAGCTGGATTTCAAGGAAAACATCCAGAACGCGACCAACGGTAAGGTCTACGTGAAGCTCGCCCCTGGCGGGCAGTTGGGCGCCGGCGGCGCGCTGGCGCAGAAAGTGCAGAACGGCACGATCCAGGCGGCCCAGCATTCCTTATCCAATTTCGCACCCTTCGCGCCGATCGTCGATCTGATCAACCTGCCGTACTTCTGCGGTGCCAATCAGAAGTTCGTTAATCTGGTCAACTCCGCGGCCTGGAAGTCGGAGGTCGATCCTCAGGTCGAGGCCAAGGGCTTCAAGCCGCTTTGGTATGTGGTGATCGATCCACGGGTCGTGGCCGTGCGCAAGGGCGGCAAGGGGCCGATCAAAACGCCGGCGGACCTGGCCGGGATCAAGTTCCGGGTGCCTGGGTCCAAGATGCTGCAGCAGTACTATCGGATGATCGGCGCGAACCCGACGCCGGTCGCTTGGGGCGAAACCCCCTCGGCCATCAAGCAGGGCGTTGCCGACGCGCTCGATCCGGCCGTCGGCGCGCTTTACGTCTTCGGCTTCAAGGACATCCTTTCTTGGGTGACCTTCTCCCAGGCCGTGCCGGACAGCCAGGTCTATTCCTGTAATCTGGAATGGTTCAACGCCCTGCCGGGCGACGTGAAGGAGGGCATTATCTTCGCCTCGGAAATCACGGCGCAGCAGAACCTGGCCAAGGTGCCGGCGGCGCGTAACTACGCCATGGCGGAGATGAGGAAGGGCGGTGTGCAGTTCTATTCGCCCAGCGCTTCCGAGCTTGACGAGTGGACCAAGACGGGCGGCTATCAGCGCGCGGAATGGGACACTTTCAAGAAGGAGTTGTCCGGCTCACTCGGTACTTTCAGCAAGCTCGAGAATGCGGCGAACACCAAAGGCCGCCTCTACGTGCACGACGCCTAGGCCTGATGCGGGGGCGGCCAGTCCGCCCCCGCTCTTTTCCAACCACGGCGGCATAACGCTCGCGGCCCTGAACGGCGGCCGCGGGTTGGCCGAGGAGCATGTCCGATGAACGGCTCTAAATCCTTTTGGAAGCGCCTGGACGACAATGCCGAACGTTGGCTGTTGCTGGGGTTCTACGCCATGATCGTCGCGACCATCGTGGTCGAGGTCGTGCGCCGCTTCGTCCTCTCCTATTCCTCGATTTGGGGAGAGGAGATCGCTCGCTACGCCTTTATCTATCTCGCCTGGGTTGGCGCCTCGGCCGCGGTCAAGGACCGCGCCCATATCCGGATCGACGTTTTGCTGCACTATCTGTCCGCGCGCGGCAAGGCGATCGTCTATCTTTTCGGCGACCTCTGCATGTTGGCGCTGGCGCTGCTCGCCCTCTACACCGCGATCGAGTCCCTCGAGATTTCCTTGAAGTTCGGTTCCGTCACCCATGGCCTGCGAATCAGTTTGGCGTGGTTCCTCGCCGCCGTTCCCCTCGGCTTTTCCCTCATGACTTACCGCCTCGGCCAGTCGATCTGGCGCGACGTCGGCGATCTTCGCCGTGGCCGCCCGGTCTACGAGGGCGCGCGGATGTTCGACTAAGGAGGCGGCGGCATGCTTTGGCAAACACTCAACGAACAGACCATCGATCTCGGGTGGGAGTTCTATGGCCCGGTCCTCCTGATCGTTGGATTGATCGCGTTTGCGGTGCCGGTCTGGGCCGCGATCGGGATCGGCGCCGTGGTCATGCTCTTGGTAACCGACGTGCTGCCGGTCTCTCTGCTTGGCGAATCGTTGTTCGATGGCATCGACCATTTCGCTCTGATCGCCGTCCCGCTCTTCATTCTGACCGGCGACGTGCTGGTGCGCACGGGGTTGTCCGATAAGCTCTTGGATGTGGCCGACGCAACGACAGGCGGGTTCCGCGCCGGCCTGGGAACCGCGACCGTGTTGGGTTGCGGTTTCTTCGCCTGCATTTCCGGCTCCGACGCGGCCGGCGCGGCGGCGGTCGGGCGGATGACCATCCACAAGCTGGTCGACAAAGGCTATCCCCGGCCCTACGCCTGTGCGCTGGTTGCCTCGGGCGCTTGCACCGGCATCCTGATACCGCCCTCGATCGCCTATATTATCGTCGGCCTGATCCTCGGCATCTCGGCCTCGACCCTGTTTCTCGCCGCGGCGATTCCCGGCGTCATGATCATGCTGTCGATCATGGTCACCAACGTGGTCATGAACCGGATCTACAATTTCGAGGGCGAGAAGACAGGCTTCTCCGCGCCCCGTTGGCGCAAGGCTGTCTGGCAAGGGCGCTACGCGCTTCTGGTCCCGGTCATCATTTTGGGCGGCATCTATTCGGGTATCTTCACGCCGACCGAAGCGGCCGCGGTCGCCGTGGCGACGACGATCATCATCGGCCTGCTTCAGGGCAGCCTGACACTTGCCGACTTCCCCAAGATGCTGGTCAGCTCGGCCAAGGTGAACGGCGTCATCTTGCCGATCATCGCCATGTCCTTACCGCTCGCGCAAACCCTGGCCGCGCTCAACGTGCCTCAGGGCTTCGTCTTCGCGGTGACCTCGCTGACCGACGATCCGATGATGATCAAGCTTTTGATCATCGGCATTCTGATCGCCGCGGGTTGCGTCATGGAAACCACGCCGAACATCGTCATTCTGTCGCCCATTCTGCTGCCTCTAGCGCAGGAAATCGGCATGAACGATGTGCAGTTCTGCATCATGATGGTTACCGCCTTGGGCGTTGGCTTTATCACGCCACCGCTTGGGCTTAATCTTTTCGTCATATCGGGCATCACGGGCGAATCGGTCCTGAAGATCGCATCGCGGGTTGGCCCTTACGTGATCGGTATGCTGATCGTCGTATTGCTGATCGCTTATGTGCCGGCGATATCGACCGTATTCCTGCCTGACATCTACTGAATCTATGAAAGGTTTGCAGCCATGGTTGTCGAATATCTGAAAAAGGCCGAAAAAACGGCTGCGACTGGCGAGCAGGACGTGCGCGCGACGGTGCAGGCGATCCTCGACGATATCGAGGCCGGTGGCGACGCCAAAGCGCGCGAGTACGCCGCCAAGTTCGACAAATGGAACGGCGAGATCGTGGTTTCCCAAGAGACTCGCAAGGCGGCGGCCGACAAGGTGCCGGGGCGCCTGAAGGACGATATTCAATTCGCCTATGATCAGGTGCGCCGCTTCGCCGAGGCGCAAAAGGACGCAATTCTCGATACCCAGGTCGAGTTGAGACAGGGCCTTACTGCCGGACATCGCAATATTCCCATGGGTGCGGCCGGCTGCTACGTGCCCGGCGGGCGCTACTCCCATGTCGCCTCCGCCATCATGTCGGTGACCACGGCTAAGGTGGCCGGGGTCGACCAAGTGATCGCCTGTTCGCCGCCCAAGCCGGGCGAGGGCGTGAACCCGGCGATCCTCTACACCCTGGATCTCTGCGGCGCCGATTCGGTCCTGGCGCTGGGTGGGGTTCAGGGCGTGGCGGCCATGGCTTTCGGTCTTTTCGACGGCACCCCGGCCGATATTCTGGTCGGGCCGGGCAACCAGTTCGTGGCCGAGGCGAAACGCATTCTCTATGGCCGGGTCGGCATCGACATGTTTGCCGGACCGTCCGAGGTCATGGTCATCGCCGACCATACCGCCGACCCGGAGATCGTGGCCTGGGATTTGGTCGGTCAAGCCGAGCATGGCTACAACTCGCCGGCCTGGCTGATTGCGCTCGACCGCGCCCTGGCGGACAAGGTCGCGGACCTGATGCCGAAGTTCATCGCCGAGTTACCGGAGGTCAACCGCACCAATGCCGAGGCCGCCTGGCGGGACTACGGCGAAGTTATTGTTGTGGGGTCGCGGGAGGAGGCGGCTCGCGTTTCCGACGAATACGCTTCGGAACACCTCGAGGTTCAATGCGCCGATCTGGATTGGTGGCTCGCCACCCTCCGCAACTACGGCTCCCTGTTCTTGGGCGAGGAAACCACGGTCGCTTTCGGCGATAAGACCTCCGGCCCCAATCACATCCTGCCGACCAAGGGGGCGGCGCGCTATACCGGCGGGCTGTCGGTCGGCAAGTTCATGAAGACCGTCACCTGGCAACGCATGACCCGCGAGGCTAACCGGGAAATCGCCCAGGTTACCGCGCGCATTTCACGCCTTGAGGGCATGGAGGCCCACGCAAAAACCGCGGACGTGCGGCTGGCGAAATGGTTCCCGGACGAGCGTTTCGATCTCGCGGCGGTGGAATGACGGCGGCGCTTTTCAGTCTCGACGGCCGTGTTGCCTGCGTGACCGGCGCCAGTTCCGGCATCGGGCGAGCCATCGCCATGGCTCTTGTCCGGGCCGGCGCGGCCGTTGTCGGCGTGGCCCGGCGCGAAGCCTTGCTGGGCGATTGGATGGACGAGGCGCGGGCGGCGAGCGGTCGCGCCGCCGCTGTCGCCGCCGACCTTTCGGACATCGCCGGCGTGGCGGCGGTCGCGCGGCAAATTTCGGCGGCCCTGGGAGCGCCGGACGTTTTGGTCAACGCGGCGGGGTTGAATCCGCGCAAATCCGCCGAAACCCTTACCTCCGAGGATTGGCAACGAACCCTGGACCTAAATCTCTCGGCGCCGTTTTTCCTGGCGCAGGCCCTGGTCCCAGCCATGCGGGCGAAAGGCTGGGGCCGGATCGTCAACATCGCTTCCTTGCAATCGGAGCGGGCCTTCCCCAAGGGGATCGCTTACGGCGCTTCGAAGGGTGGCGTGGCGCAGTTGACCCGGGCCATGGCCGAGGCCTGGTCCGGTGACGGCGTAACATGCAATGCCCTGGCACCGGGGTTTTTCCAAACCGAATTGACCGCGACGGTCTTTGAGGATGCCGAAGCCGCCGACCGTATGGCCGCGCAAACCTGCGTCGGCCGCAACGGACACCTCGAGGATCTGACCGGTCCGGCAATCTTCCTGGCCTCGCCGGCTTCGGATTATGTCACCGGGCAGGTCCTCTACGTGGACGGCGGGTTCACTGCGAAATGAGGCGACATTGAAAGCTCTCATCTATACCGCGACCGAAGAGACGCAGTACCGCGACGCGCCCGAGCCCGAGCCGCGTCCGGGCGATGCTTTGGTCAAGGTCGAAGCGGTTGGAATCTGCGGCTCCGACATGCATGCTTGGCACGGCCACGATCCACGCCGCGTGCCGCCCCTTATTCTGGGGCACGAGGCTTGCGGCAGGGTTCTCGACGGGCCGGAGCCGGGTACGCGCGTCGTCTTCAATCCATTGATCACCTGCGGCGCCTGCGAATTCTGCCAGTCCGGCCGGTCCAACCTCTGCGCCGCGCGCGAGTTGATCGGCATGCGCCTCCCCGGCGCCTTCGCCGAGCGGGTCGCCTTGCCGGCGCGCAACCTGATTCCCGTGCCCGAGGGCATGAACCCGGCCAAGGCGGCCCTGAGCGAACCCTGTGCGACGGCCTGGCACGCCTTGGCGCTGGCGGCCCGTGCCTCCTGGCGACCGATCCCCGAATGCCGCGCCTTGGTCATCGGCGGCGGTTCCGTGGGGCTGCTCGGCGGCTTGATCCTCAAGGCCTGGGGTGCGCGCGCCGTGCGCCTGGCGGAGACCAATCGGCTGCGCCGCGAAAGCGCGGCGGCGGCCGGACTAGACGCCTTCGATCCGCTTGCGGCGCCGGCCGAGGCGGCGGCTTTCGATCTGGTCTTGGATGCCGTCGGCGCGGTTACGACCCGGGCGGCCTCACTCGCGGCCGTGCGACCTGGCGGGGTGATTTCGCATGTCGGCTTGCAAAGCTGGGCCGGCGAGTTTGACGCCCGCACCTTGACTTTGTCCGAGGTGACCTTGATCGGCGTCTACACTTACACCGACGCGGATTTGCGCGCCTCTCTCGCCGCGCTCCACGATGGTCGCCTGGGCCCGCTCGATTGGATCGAAGAGCGGCCATTGGCGGAGGGCGGACAAGCTTTTCAAGATCTCGACGCCGGCCGCACGCCGGCGGCCAAGATTATTCTCAGACCCTGAAAGAACGGAGGAAGCCCGATGAAACGGAGGAAACAACCATGAGCGCGCCCGATTTTCTTGCCCACGGCCCCGAGGATACGGTTGGCGTGGTTGTCGTGGAAACGGTTAAGACCGGCGCCGCGTTAGCTGGGCTGGATATGGAGACCGGCCAAGCCCTGCACATCGACGCGCTGTCTGATATTCCGCTTGGCCACAAGATCGCGCTCAAGGACCTAGCCGAAGGCGACACCGTCCTGAAGTACGGCCACGATATCGGCAAGGTCGTCGCCGCCGCGAAGGCTGGCGACCACGTTCACACCCACAACATGAAAACCAAGAGGTGGTAAGATGACGGCTCTCGCTGATCGCGAATTTTTTGGATACCGGCGCGAGAACGGCCGCGTCGGGATCCGCAATCATGTGGCGATCCTGCCGCTCGACGACTTGTCCAATGCCGCCTGCGAGAAGGTGGCCAATAACATCGACGGTTGCCTGGCACTGCCACACCACTATGGGCGGCTGCAGTTCGGCGAAGACCTCGACCTGCATTTCCGCACCCTGATCGGGACCGGCAAGAACCCGAACGTGGCGGCCTGCATCGTGATCGGGATCGAACCCGGCTGGACTCAGCGCGTCGTTGATGGCATCGCCGCGACCGGCAAGCCGGTCGCCGGCTTCGCCATCGAGGGCCATGGCGAAATCAAGGCGGTCGCCACGGCCTCGCGCAAGGCGCAGGAATACGTGCAATGGGCCAGCGAGAAGCTACGCGGGCCCTGCAAGATTTCCGACCTTTGGGTCTCGACCAAGTGTGGCGAGTCCGATACGACGTCCGGCCTGGCCTCATGCCCGACCGTTGGCAACCTGATTGACAAGATCGACCCCCTGGGCGCGACAACCTGCTTCGGCGAAACCTCAGAGTTGACCGGTGCCGAGAAGGTTTGCGCCGCTCGCGCTGCGACGCCGGAGATCGGCGAGAAGTTCATGAAGACCTGGCAGGCCTACATGGATGAGGTCATCGAGCCCCATAAGACCTCCGACTTGTCGGAGTCGCAGCCGACCAAGGGCAATATCGCCGGCGGCCTCACCACCATCGAGGAGAAAGCCTTCGGTAACCTGCAAAAGATCGGCAAGAACACCAGTTTCATCGATGTTCTGGAGCCGGCCGAGGAGCCGGGCCGGGGTGCCGGGCTCTATTTCATGGATACCTCCTCGGCGGCGGCGGAGTGTGTGACTTTGCAGGCCGCCGCCGGCTTCGTGGTGCACCTTTTCCCGACCGGCCAAGGCAACATCATTGGCAATCCCATCGAGCCGGTGATCAAACTGACCGCCAATCCGCGCACCGCGCGGGAAATGCCGGAGCACATCGACCTGGATTGCTCTGGCATCTTGCGCGGCGAGATGACCCTCGACGAAGCGGGAGACGCCTTGGCCGACATCATGGTGCGAACCTGCAACGGTCGGCTGACCGCCGCGGAATCCCTGAAACATCGCGAGTTCGTCATGACCAAGCTTTATCGGAGCGCTTGACCGCGTTATCCCGGTGAATGCCGCCCGCCAGTGCACGTCGAGTGGCTGGGCGTAGCCGGATCGGCGTTTCACCGCCGGCGTGGGCCGTTGGCGGTGTCCGCGCTCGACGAGGGACCCCTCCAAGTGAGTGGCGAGATGCGCCTTACAGGCCGCTGCTCGAACGTGGTGTCAACTTCGGCCGCGACGCGGCGCCATACTAATGAACCCGATTCGGACGCGGAGATCTGGAAGCTGCGTGTTCATTGCCGGCAATATTCAATGTGGCGGCGGCACTTTGAGGACGTGTTCGTCTGGATTGACGGTGAGATTCATGGTCTCTGGCGAGTCATTGACTGCGACGGCAAGGCGCTTGCGGCCGGCGCCGGAACCGATTTCAATTCATAGGGTCGCAATCGGAACCGCCAGGACATCAATATGGTCGAGCTCAATTTCAGCCGGGAAGAATACGCCGCGCGGCTGGCCAAGACGCGGGCCGCCATGGAACGGGCCGGGGTCGAGGCGCTGATCGTCTCCGACCCTTCTAACATGGCCTGGCTGACCGGTTACGACGGCTGGTCTTTCTATGTGCATCAGTGTGTGGTGGTGCCGCCGGACGGCGATCCGATCTGGTTCGGGCGCGGCCAGGATGCCAACGGGGCCAAACGCACCGTTTACATGGCGCACGATCGAATCCTCGGCTATCCCGACCACTATGTGCAATCGCGCGAACGGCACCCTATGGACTTGCTTTCGGCGCATTTGGCCGAGCGCCGCCTGGACAAGGCCTCAATCGGTGTCGAGATGGACAACTACTGGTTCTCCGCCGCCGCCTTCGCTTCGCTGCAAGAGCACCTGCCCAATGCCCGCTTCGTCGACACGACCGGCTTGGTGAATTGGCAACGCGCGGTCAAGTCGGCGCAGGAACTCGCCTACATGCGCACCGCCGCGCGCATCGTCGAATCCATGCACCAGCGTATCGTCGACAAGATCGAGCCGGGCCTGCGCAAGTGCGACCTGGTGGCGGAAATCTATGACGCGGGGTTGCGCGGCGTCGATGGGTTCGGCGGGGATTATCCGGCACTCGTGCCGCTGCTGCCGTCGGGCGAGGATGCCTCCGCGCCGCACCTTACCTGGGACGACAAGCCCCTGCGCACGGGCGAGGGAACCTTTTTCGAGATCGCCGGCTGCTACAAACGCTATCACTGCCCCCTGTCGCGCACGGTTTTTCTGGGCCGGCCGGACCGCAAGTTCCTGGACGGGGAGAAGGCGGTTTTGGAAGGCATGGAAGCCGGTCTGGAGATGGCCAAGGCCGGCAACACCTGCGAGGATATCGCCAATGCCTTCTTCGCCGTGCTCAAGACCCACGGAATCGTAAAGGACAACCGCACCGGCTATTCCATCGGCCTCAGCTATCCGCCCGATTGGGGCGAGCGCACCATGAGCCTTCGCCCCGGCGACCGGACCGAGTTGCAGGAGAATATGACCTTCCACTTCATGACCGGGCTTTGGCTTGAGGACTGGGGTTTGGAGATCACCGAGAGCATCGTGATCGGCCGGGACGGACCGGAGTGCCTGGCCGATGTCCCGCGCAAGCTCGTCGTGAAGGACTGAGGCCCGTCATGCCCGCCCCACGCACGCCGCCCGACACGCCAAGCCCGGTTGTTCCCACCGTTGACTACCACAAGGACGGGGTGCAGCACGGTCACCTGCGGCTGCCCTACAGCCGGGACGAGTCCGCTTGGGGCTCGGTGATGATCCCGATCTCGGTGGTGCGCAACGGCGAGGGGCCGACCGCCCTTCTGACCGGGGCCAACCATGGCGACGAGTACGAAGGGCCAATCGCGCTGTTCGGTTTGGCCATGACGTTGCGGGCCGAGGATATTTCCGGCCGGGTGATTATCGTGCCGGCCATGAACTACCCCGCGTTCCGCGCCGCGGCCCGCACCTCGCCGATCGACAAGGGCAACCTGAACCGCGCTTTCCCGGGCCGGCCCGACGGTACCGTGACGGAAAAGATCGCCGACTATTTTCAGCGCGCCTTGCTGCCCATGGCGGACCTGGCGCTCGATATTCACGCCGGCGGCAAGACCCTGGATTTCCTGCCACTCGCTGCTGCCCACGTCCTGCCCGACAAGGCGCTGGGCGCACGCTGCGCTGCCGCCATGGAGGCCTTCAACGCGCCGTATTCCATGACGATGCTAGAGATCGACGCCGCCGGCATGTACGACACCGCGGCGGAAAATATGGGCAAGGTCTTCGTCTCGACCGAGTTGGGTGGCGGCGGCACTGCGACCGCGCACTCGGTCGCGATCGCTAAAAAGGGCGTGCGCAATGTGCTGATCCACATCGGCATCCTCAAAGGCCCCCCGGTGGTCGAGCCCTCGGTCCGGCTCGATATGCCGTCGGCGGATTGCTTCACCTTCGCCGAGCATGACGGGCTGTTGGAACCGGCGGTCGATTTGGGCGCGGCGGTGCGCCGCGGCGACCTCTTGGCCCGCATCTGGCCGAGCGATCGAACCGGCGCGCCGGCTTTCGACTATCGCGCGGCCATGGACGGTCTCTTGGCGGCTCGGCACTTTCCCGGACGGGTCGGATCCGGTGATTGCCTGGCGGTCGTGGCGGTCAGGGTCGATTAGGTTAGGCCGATTTGCGTTGGGGATGGCCGCCGACCCGCGCGCTTAACCGGGTCAAGGCAATCCGGGACGCCTCGGCGACGTGGCTTTCGCAGGCTTCGCCGGCGGCATCCGGGTCGCGGCGCGCGATGGCGGCGACGATTTTCCGCAGGCTGGCTGGGCCCGACGTGGCCCTGCCTTCGGAGCTAAGAGTCAAGGCGCGGAGTCTTGCAATCCGGGCATTCAGGTGTTCGACCAAGTCCCATGAGACGGTCTTGCCGCCGGCCGTAAAGATGATCCGGTAAAATCGCCTGGTCCTGCTCAGCGCCTCGATGACGTCGCCCGCCGCAAGCGATCTGGCGATGGCGTCGCGGGAGTCGGTGAGGTCTTTGAGCGTGGCGTCGTTCGCATGGATCGCGCAATTGCGGGCCGCTGTGCTCTCCAGCATGGCGCGGATCTCGTAAATCTCGCGAACCTCCGCCGGTTCGAGAACGGCGACCGAGGGCCCGGCATTGGGGATGACGGTGACCAGGCGCTCGCTTTCCAGGTGACGGATGCATTCGCGGATCACACTGCGGCTGACGCCAAGTTTCTCGCACAGGACCCGCTCGACCAGCCGATCCCCCGGTTCGAAGACGCCCAAGGTAATCGCCTCGCGCAGCTTCTCGAGGGCGGTTTCCTTCAGGGTTTTGGGCCGATCCAGTGTTTCGAGCATGGAAATTCCCGTTCCGCGCGTCAGCGCCGCAATTTCGATTTACAGTTTGACAGATTGTATACCATAAGACAATCTGGAATTACGAGACCATAGGCCACCATAAGGACGTGAAAGCCCTGCCATGACGTCGCTCACCCTGCAGCGGTCCAAAGCTGCTAACGGAATCGCCTACCACCGGTCGGGCCAGGGAGCACCCGTGGTGCTGGTTCATGGGGTCGGACTGCGGGCGGAAAGCTGGTTTCCGCAAATCGAGGCGCTCCAGACATCTTACACCGTCTACGCCATCGATATGCCGGGCCATGGCCAAAGCGCGCGACTTGAGGCGGAAACTCCCGGCCTTGCCGACTACACTGCGCGCCTGGCGGACTTCGTCAAGGCGGCGGTCGGCGAAGCGGTGATGCTGGCAGGGCATTCCATGGGCGCGATGGTCGCGCTCGATTTCGCCGCCCGGTATCCGGATCGTTGCCATGGCGTGGCCACGCTGAACGCCATACGGGGCCGCGCGAAGGCGGCGGCGGCCGCCGTGCGGCAACGGGCCGCCATCATCCGGGCGGACGGCGGCCAGGACCTTGCGACTGGGCCGCTCGAGCGCTGGTTCGGCCAAAATCCGTCCGGTCCGGATCGTGCCACCGCCGCGCTGTGCGCGCAGTGGCTCAAGGACCTCGACCGGCAGGGCTACGCGGCGGCCTATTCGGTCTTCGCCCAGGAGGACGGCCCGTCCGAGGCGGCGCTGGGCGCGCTGGCCATGCCGGCACTGTTCCTTACCGGAGCGGACGACGGAAACTCCACGCCCGCCATGTCCGAGGCCATGGCTCATGCCGCGCCACGGGGCGAAGCGGTCATCGTTCGCGGCGCGCGTCACATGGCGCAGCTGACCCATGCGGTCGAGGTCAACGCCGCCATGCGTGGCTTCTTCGCGCGCTGTGGCGAGACGCTGCCCGGCATGCAGCCGGCCGGAACCCTCGGAGGATGACATGAGCGCCTTCGATCCCCGGGAATTGCGCGGCGCCTTCGGCACCTTCATGACCGGCGTCACCGTGGTAACCGCCGTCGCGCCGGACGGCACGCCGGTCGGCTTCACCGCCAATTCCTACACCTCTGTGTCGATCGATCCGCCGCTGCTTCTGGTCTGCCCGGCGACGTCACTCTCCAGCTTCCATGTGTTCAACCGGTGCGGCGTATTTGCGGTCAACATCCTGGCGGAGGATCAGCAGGATGTGTCCAACATCTTCGCGACTTCGAAGGGCGACCGGTTCTCTCAAGTCGCCTGGCAGGCCGACGAATGGGCTTGTCCGATCATTGATGGGGCCGCCGCCTCCTTTTCCTGCAACGCCCAGAACCGCATGACGGCGGGCGACCACATCATTCTGGTCGGCCGGATCAACGAGTTCCGCACCTCCGGGGCGGCGGGCCTGGGCTACGGCAAGAACGGCTACTTCAGCTTGGGCCTGGAGCGCAAAGCGGCCGCGCCGCCCAAGGTGGACCGCCGCGCCTTTGCCGGCGCGATCATTGAGCACGACGGCAAATTGCTGGTCGCTGAAACGTCAGACGGGTCGCTGAAACGTCAGACGGTTTGCACCTGCCCGAAATCGAGGTCATCGGTGGCACTGGGTCTTTCGCTGCCATCGGCAAGCTCTTTGCCGAGGCTGGCATGACGATCGACTTCGGCCCGGTCTATTCCATTTTCGAAAGCCAGCGCAGCGGCGAGGCCTTCACCTATTATCGTGGCATCGCCGAAGACGGCGATCCGCGCGGTTTTGGCGCCTATGTGCCGGTCGAAGCGCTGTCATCTAAGCGTTTCACCTCCAGCGCGCTAACCACCATGATGCATCGTTATGTGCTGGAGCGCCAAAGTGGACTTTTCGGTCTCTATGTGGGCGACGAGGCCCAGGGCGATGTGCATATGTTTGGAGAGGGGCACGTTCGATGAAATTTTCCTTGTTTGCCCATATGGAGCGGATCAGAGACGACCAGGCGCACAGCGAGCTTTATGAAGACTTCATCACGCTCTGCGAGATGGCGGATCAGGGCGGCATGCGGGCGATCTGGACTGGCGAGCACCACGCGATGGATTTTACCATCGCACCCAATCCCTTCATCAGTCTTGCCGATTTGGCGCACCGGACCCGGAACCTGCGGCTTGGAACCGGAACCATCGTCGCGCCGTTTTGGCATCCCATAAAGCTGGCCGGTGAAGCCGCCATGACCGATATCATCACCGGCGGACGGCTGGAGATCGGCATCGCTCGGGGCGCCTATTCCTACGAGTACGAACGCATGGTGCCCGGCATGAATGCCTGGGAGGCCGGTCAGCGCATGCGCGAAACCGTGCCGACCCTGCGTAAGTTGTGGCATGGCGACTACGCCCATGACGGCGAGTTCTACAAGTTTCCGGCGACGAGTTCCTCGCCCAAGCCCGTGCAGGACGGCGGCCCGCCGATCTGGATCGCGGCGCGCGATCCCAACAGCCATGAATTCGCGGTCGCCAACCGCTGCAACGTGCAGGTCACGCCGCTGTGGTTGGGCGACGGAGAAATCGAAAGCCTGATGCAGCGTTTCAATGACGCCTGCGACAGCAAAGGCCAAGGGACGCGGCCCAAGATCATGATTCTGCACCATGCCTATGTGGGCAAGACCGACGCCGATGTGGAAGCGGCCGCGCGCGATCTCAGCCGCTTCTATTGCTACTTTGGGGCCTGGTTCAAGAACGAACGGTCAGTGACCCAGGGACTGATCCAACAGTTGAGCGACAATGAGATGGCCGCCATTGAGATGTATTCGCCGGCGGTGATGCGCCAGAACATGGCGATCGGCACCGCCAAAGAGGTGACCGAGCGCCTGAAGCGCTATGAAGACCTCGGCTACGACGAGTACTCGTACTGGATCGATTCCGGCATGAGCTTCGAAAAGAAACGCGACTCGCTTTCGCGCTTCATGAACGACGTGCTGCCGGCCTTTTCGTGAACCCAGACACCCGGTGATTTGTCATGACCGCCGCAAGCCAGCTTCCGACGTATCAGTTGTTCATCGATGGGGATTGGGTCGATGGCGCCGAAGGCCAGATGCTCATGAGCGACAATCCGGCAACGGGTGAGCCTTGGGCCCGCTTCGCCTGTGCCGGGCGGGCCGACGTCGAGTGCGCGGTCGCGGCCGCCCGGCGTGCCCTCAATGACAGCGACTGGCGCGACATGACCGCCACCCGTCGCGGCAAACTCATTGCCCGCCTGGCCGAGCTCATCGAACAGAACGCGCGCAAACTGGGCGAGCTCGAGACCAACGACAGCGGCAAGCTGGCGTCGGAAACGGTCGCCCAGACCGGCTATGTGGCGGACTACTACCGCTACTACGCGGGGCTGGCCGACAAGATCGAGGGCGCGACCCTGCCGATCGACAAACCGGACATGCATGTCTTTACCACTCGCGAGCCCATCGGCGTGGTCGCCGCCATCGTACCGTGGAACGCGCAGATGTTTCTGACCGCCACCAAGCTTGGCCCGGCCTTGGCGGCCGGCTGCGCGGTCGTGCTCAAAGCCTCGGAGGTCGCGCCTTGCGCCATGTTCGAATTCGCCCGGCTGATCGAGCAGGCGGGTTTCCCGGCGGGGGTCGTGTCGGTCATTACCGGGGACGCGGAAAATTGCGCCATTCCCTTGACCTCGCACCCGGATGTCGACCGGATCGCTTTTACCGGCGGACCGGAGACCGCCCGTCATGTGGTGCGCAACTCGGCGCAGAACTTCGCGGTCACGACCTTGGAGCTTGGCGGCAAATCGCCGATCGTCGTGTTCGACGACGCCGATCTGGAAAGCGCAGCCAACGGGCTGATCGCCGGGAACTTCGGGGCCTCCGGCCAATCCTGCGTGGCGGGCTCGCGCGGTATCGTGCATCGCCCGATCCTCAAGAAGCTGATCGCGCTCATCGGGGAAAAAGCGTCCGGGATCGTGATCGGCGATCCCTTGGATTCGAAAACCCACGTCGGTCCGCTGTGCACCAAGGCCCAGGTAAGCCGGATCGAGGACACCCTGGCCAGAGCGAAAGCGCAGGGCGCGATCATTCATTTCGGCGGCGCCATGCCCGCCGGCTTGGAGAACGGCCACTACTTTCAGCCGACGCTGGTCGAATGCCCAGGCATGGATATCGAAACTCTCAAGGTCGAGATGTTCGGGCCGGTCATGTCCTTGGTGCCCTTCGACACGGAGGATCAGGCGATAGCCATGGCGAACGACAGCGTCTATGGCCTGGGATCTGGCGTGTTCACCCAGAACCTCGCCCGCGCTCACCGCGTATCGCGGTTAATTCGCGCCGGTATTTGCTGGGTCAATACCTACCGGGCGATCTCGCCCATCGCGCCCTTCGGCGGCTTCAACCAATCGGGTTATGGCCGCGAGGCGGGTCTGGAGGCGGTTCTCGACTACACCCGCACGAAAACCACCTGGATCAATATGTCCGACCAGCCCATGGCCAATCCCTTCGTGATGCGCTGAGACGCCGTCATCGGCAAGGGTGTTGAGGCCGCTCGGCCGGGCGCGCACCTGGGTGAGGCGCGTCAGGTTTCTCCGATCAGGCGGCGCATGGCCGCCGCCTGGATGACATAGGGCCGCTCCGCGCTTGGCGCCATGCCCAGGGCCTCATAGAACCCACGTGCCGGATTGTCGTGCAGAACCTTGAGTTCGACCCGGCAGCAGTCCTGCGCCACCGCAACCCGGCAGACCTCGGACATCAAGGCGCGGCCGACGCGCGAGCCCCGCGCCCAGTCCTCGACGAAGAGGTTGTCGAGGTAAAGGCAAGGGCGGCCCTTGTAGGTCGAGTACATGGGAAAATAGGTCGCCAGCCCGGCCGGCCTGTCGCCAAGCTCGGCCAAGACGCTCCCGTACTGGCGCGCCTGCCCAAAAGCATCGCGCCGCACGTCGTCCAGGGTGGCGGTGAAATCCGCTTCGTGGTTCAGGTGGTGGGCCAAGTCCCGTAGCATGCGGAAAACGACCTCGGCGTCGGCCATGACGGGGGTCCTGAGGCGCAACTCCGCCATAGCCTTAGCGTCGCTGGGCGGTCTCGAAGCCGCGCAGGAAGGCACACAAGTTGGCGCCGAGGGCGCCGGTCAGATAGCCGCCTTCCTGAACCAGGACGCTGGGCAGGCCGAGGCCCGCGATGGCGGCCGCGATACGCCAGAACCCTTCGGTGGTCAGTGCCAGTCCGGCCAGCGGGTCGTCCTCGTGCCCGTCGAGGCCGAGGGCAACCACCAGGGCGCCGGGTGCAAAGGCGCCGATGCGTTGCAGGGCGCGCTCCAGTGCCAGGATGAATTCGTCGTCTCCGGCCCCGCGCGGCAGCGGAAGGTTGAGGTTATAACCGAGCCCGGGCCCCTCACCACGCTCGTCCGCGTAGCCCCAGAAAAAGGGATAGAAGCGCACCGGGTCGGCGTGCAACGATACGGTCAGCACGTCGTTCCGCCCATAGAAGAGTCCCTGGGTACCGTTGCCGTGGTGCAGATCGACGTCAAGGATCGCGATGCGGTCGTGGTCCGCGCGCAAGGCCTGCGCCGCGATCGCAGAGTTGTTCAGGTAACAGAACCCGCCCGCCATGTCGGCGAAGGCATGATGGCCCGGCGGGCGGCACAGCGCATAGGCCGCCGGCGCGCCATCCAGGGTCTCGCGCGCCGCGGCAACCGCCACATGGGCGCTGGCCAGGGCGGCCGGCCAGGTCCCCTCCGAGATCGGGCAAGAGGTGTCGGCCATGTGATAGCCGGCCTGACCGACCGCGGAGGCCGGGTAACCGCCACGGCGTCCGTTCGGATGGATGTTCGGTATCACCTCGTCCGAGGCGCCTTCGATGCGTTGCCAACGGGTGAAGATATTTGCCAGGAACGACAGGTACTCCGGCGTATGCACGGCGGCTGCCGGGGTCAAACCGAAATCCGTGCGCTGTTCCACCGCCTCGTGGCCATCGGCGCGTGCCGCTTTCAAGAGGGCCTCGGCCCGCTCGGGCACTTCCGGGTTGGGTTGCCGGGCGCCGCTCACCAAAAAGTTGCGTGGGTAGTGCCGGGCGTGCAGTGGGCTGTGAAAAATCTTCATGGACGGGGAAACTAACGCTAAAACCCGACCGCGTCGCCGCCTTTGAGGGCAAGGCGTTCGCGCGCCTCCGCCGGGGACGCAATCTCGAGGGAAAGGCTCTCCAAGATGCCGCGGATCATGGTGACCTGCTCGGCGTTGGAGTCCGCGAGCCGACCCTTGCCGGCATAGAGGCTATCCTCCAACCCGACCCGCACGTTACCGCCCAAAATAGCAGACATGGTAATCAGGTTCATCTGATGGCGCCCGGCGCCGAGCACCGAGAAGACATAATCGTCGCCGAACAGCTTGTCGGCGATGCGTTTCATGTGGGTCAGGTTCTCCGGGTCCGGGCCGATGCCGCCCAGGACGCCGAAAATGAACTGAACGAACAGCGGCGGCTTGACCAAACCACGGTCCAGAAAATGCGCCAGGTTGTAAAGATGGCCGACGTCGTAACATTCGAATTCGAAGCGGGTTCCATGCGCCTCGCCCAAGTCGCGCAGGATCCCTTCGATGTCGGCGAAGGTGTTCTTGAAGATGAAGTCGCGGGTCGATTCCAGGTACGGCTTTTCCCAGTCGTGCTTCCAGGTTTGGAATTTGTCCGCCGCCGGGAATAGGCCGAAGTTCATCGAGCCCATGTTGAGCGAGCACATCTCCGGCCGGGCGCGCAGCGGCGCCGCCAGGCGGTCTTCCAGGGTCATCTGGTGACCGCCACCGGTGGTGATGTTGACCACCGCGTCGGTCGCTTGCTTGATGCGCGGCAGGAAGGCCATAAACACCTCTGGGTCGGGCGTCGGGCGGCCGTCCTTCGGGTCGCGGGCGTGAAGGTGGAGGATCGAGGCGCCGGCCTCGGCCGCGCCAATCGCGCCCTCGGCGATCTCGTCCGGGGTGATCGGCAGGTGATCAGTCATGGTCGGGGTATGGATCGAGCCGGTGACCGCGCAGGTGATGATGACTTTTTGCCGTGCCATGATGTGTTTCCTTATTCTTACGCCTGTTTAGGTTTCTCCCAGGGCGACACCAGCGGTGCGAAGCTCCGCGGCCAGCGCGTTCAGGCAATCGCCCAGGATGCCGACGACCTCGTCAATCTGGGCCTCGGTGACGATGAGCGGCGGCGTGACCATCAGCCAATCGCCATAGATACCGTTCGCGGTGCGCCGGACGTATTGGATCAAGCCCCGTTCCAGCGCCAAGTCGGCGACCCGGTAGGGTGCCATGCGCTCCACCGGGATCATGGCCTTGGTCTGCTTGTCGGCGACCAATTCGATGGCCATGAGCAAGCCCTTGCCGCGCACGTCGCCGACGATGGGGCTGCGCGACATTAGGGTCGATAGCCGCTCGCGCAGCACCGCGCCCATGCGCTGGGCATTGGCCATGAGATCCTGATCCAACATTTCCCGCACCACCGCTAGGCCGACGGCGCAGGACAAGGGGTTGCTGAAGTAGGTATAGCCATGGGCGAAACCGCCGCGCTCCGCCACCAGGGCGACCATATCGCGCGGCGCCAGCACGGCGCCGAGCGGCGCGTAACCGGCGCTGATCCCCTTGGCCAGGGTCACCAGGTCGGGCCGGGCGTCGGGCAAATGCCCGGCGGCGAGGAAGCTGCCGGTGCGCCCGGCGCCCGACATGATCTCGTCGTAGATCAATAGCACGCCGTGCCGATTGCAGATCTCGCGCACGCGGCGGTAATAGGCATCGGGCGCGACCAGGGCGCCGGTCGACAGGCCACCGACCGGCTCCATGATGAACGCGAGGACTGTCTCGGGGCCTTGCTTGAGGATCTCACGGTCCAGCGCCTCGGCCGCCTCGTCGGCCCAGGTCTCGGCCGTGTAGCCCTCGGGCACCCGGTAGCTAAAGGGCGCCGGCACCTTGGGCATGAGCTTCATCATGGGCCCGAAGAGCTCTTCGGCCGCCGGGTCGCCGGTCACCGCCAGCGCGCCCAGGGTCGCGCCGTGATAGGACGGCAGCCGGCCGATCACTTTCCAGCGCTGCCCTTCGCCCTTGGCGACCGCATATTGCCGGGCCAGCTTAATCGCCGACTCGTTGGCCTCCGATCCGCCGGAAACGAAAAAGGCCCGCTCCAGCCCCGGCCCGGCCAGCGAGGCGACAAGGTCGCCGAGGGCCGCGTTGGCCTCGCTCTCGAAGGCGGCGGGGAAGGCGAAGCTGGCGCGCCGGGCCTGGTCCACCAGGGCCTCGATCACCCGAGGGTTGCCGTGCCCCAGGTTGCTGGCCACGGGGCCGGAGCAGGCATCGATATAGCGCCGCCCTTCGGTATCCCACATGTAAAGACCCTCGGCGCGGTCAATGGTGGGGCGCCGCTGGCCGCCCGCGGGGGTGTAAAAAAGCTGCACTGGCCCGCCACGTTGGTCGCGGCCAGGGGTGTCGGTATTTTGCGGCGCTGCAGCCCGGCTCATCCAAAGGTCTCCCGAACAAGGGTTATCGTCCGACATTGGACCGGCGGCTTGTCCTAGCCCTCGACGCTGCCGGTATGGCATGACACAGGATCGGCTACGGCGGCCGCCAAGCGCAAGGCCTTCGGTACGGTGCTTCGCGCCGATGCGCCGTTCAAACGCGAGAGGACCCGAAAGTTGTTCGATCTATTGAGTGGTTGCCGGATTATCGATCTCACCACGATCGTCCTAGGGCCTTACGCCACCCAAATCCTGGGCGACATGGGCGCGGACGTGATCAAGGTCGAGGCGCCCGGTGGTGACTTGTTCCGTGCCAGTTCCGAATCGCGGTCGGCCGGCATGAGCCCGGGCTTCATGAACTGCAACCGGAACAAACGCTCCATCGCCTTGGACCTGAAATCGGCGGCGGGCCTCGGCGTGATGTTGGATCTGGTGCGCGGCGCCGAGGTCTTCGTTCACAACATGCGGCCCCAAGCCGCGACCCGCCTGGGCCTGTCTTATGACGACCTCAAGGCGGTCAATGGCAATCTGGTGTACTGCGCCGGGCCAGGATATGGGCAGAACGGCCCTTACGCGAACTATCCCGCTTATGACGACGTGATCCAGGCCATGTCGGGTATCGGCCGTCTCAATGCCGACGCGGCGGGCGAACCCCGGTTCTTCCCGACCATCGCCTGCGACAAAATTGCCGGCTTGCACCTGGCTCTGGCGGTTGTCGGTGCCCTGGCGCGGCGGCGGGGCGGCGGGGAGGGATGCTACATCGAGGCGCCCATGTTCGAGAGCGTACTGTCGTTCCTCTACGTCGAACACTTGGAGGGAGCGACCTTCCGTCCGGCCACGGGAAAGACCGGTTATCACAGAATCACGAACCCCTATCGCAAGCCGTACAAAACCAAGGACGACTACATCGCCGTCCTGCCCTACAGCACCCAGCAATGGTGCCGCTTCTTCGCGCTCGCCGGACGAAAGGATCTGGCCGCCGCCGATTGGGTGCAAGAGTCGCGGGAACGGAGCAAAAACGTCGCGCGGCTTTACGAGATCCTCGAGGCCATCATGGTCGAGCGAACCACGGAGGAATGGCTGCGCGAGCTGCGGCGCTTGGAAATTCCCTGCGCGCCGGTCAATGGTCTGGATGGCTTGCTGGACGACCCGCATCTGGCAGAAACGGGCTTTTTCCAGGATATGGACCACCCGACGGAGGGCAAAATCCGCTCCGTGCGCTCACCCTTTCTCACCCAAGGGGTCGAGGTCACCGACGACCGCGCCGCGCCCAAGGTCGGCCAGCATTCGCGGGAGATCCTGCGAGAGCTTGGGCTCGACGAGCGGCGGATCGGGGATTTGCTGGGCCAGGGTGCGGTTCAGGAGGCTTGAGTGGCTATCCTCTGGCCAGTCTCGGTTAGCCGTTCGACGATCATAGGTCGGTATTCCCTCGCGGCCGTGGCAAGCGCCCGGAAATTCTTCAGGTCCTAAAATCAATACTCGATCCGTCTAAATAATTTGAAGCACAATTTTATTTTTCATATCGCACTTGTAAAATTATACTGGGTTTCCGTTCTTTTGGGGCTGCGCGAAGCTGGAGACCATTTAGGCTCATGCTTGGTTTTTCCTTGAGCGACGACCAAACGGCGATCGTCGAGGCGGTCGAGGCCATCGTCGAAAAATTCGATGACGACTATTGGCTGGCAAAGGATAAGGACGGCAGCTTTCCCGAAGATTTTTACCGGGCCTTCGCGGATGGCGGCTGGCTGGGCATCGCCTTGCCGGAAGACTACGGGGGGGCGGGCCTGGGGGTCACGGAAGCCGCGCTGATGATGACCACCGTTGCCGGAGCCGGCGGGGCCATGGCGGCGGCCTCGTGCCTCCACATGAATATTTTCGGGCCTAGATCCATCGCGGTTTTCGGATCCGACGACCAGAAACGCCGGTGGCTCCCCGACATCGTCCGGGGCGCTTACAAAATGTGTTTCGGCGTCACCGAGCCCAACGCCGGGCTCGACACCACCAGGATCGCCACCAAGGCGGTACGCCACGGCGATCATTACGCGATTCATGGCCAGAAGGTCTGGACCTCCACCGCGCAGGTGGCCGAAAAGATCATGCTGCTGGCGCGCACCAGCCCCCGGGACGACGACCATCCCGCCGAGGGGCTGAGCCTATTCTTCGCCGATCTCGACCGAAGCCGGGCCTCGATCCGCAAGATCGAGAAAATGGGCCGAAATGCGGTCGATTCCAACGAAGTCTATTTCGACGGTATGAAGGTCCCGGTCGAGGACCGCATCGGCGAGGAGGGTAAGGGTTTCAAATACATTCTGCACAGCCTGAACCCCGAACGGATCCTGATCGCCGCCGAGGCTATCGGCATCGGGCGCGACGCCCTGGGCCGGGCCGCCGCCTACGCGCGCGAGCGCACCGTCTTTCAGCGGCCGATCGGCCAAAACCAATCGATCCAGCACCCGCTAGCGGTTAATTGGGCGGAATTGGACGCGGCCTACCTTAGTACCCTGAAGGCGGCGTGCCTCTACGATGCCGGGCAGCCCTGCGGGATCGAGGCCAATGCGGCCAAATACCTGGCGGCGGAAGCCGGATTCAACGCCTGCAAACAAGCCATGATGACGTTCGGCGGCATGGGCTACGCCCGTGAATTCCACGTGGAACGGCTCATGCGCGAGGTCATGATTCCCTATTTGGCGCCGGTGAGCCAGCAGATGGCCCTTAATTATATTGCTGAGCGCGCTCTATCTCTTCCAAAATCCTATTGATTCGGTGGCGGGTATGGTGTGGATGGAGCGAAGCTGAACGAAGGGCGGCGCGAAAATCCGATCCCAGGCGGGCTTCGCACCTGCACAATAATTCTAAGTATTCGAAGAAAGTGAAGGCCGCCCGAGAAATAGCCTGTCGAATCCCAGCATTATCTGTGGGACCATGCGCCCTAGACGGCCAAGACGCCGGTTGCCGGCGGATAACAAGTCTGAACCAAAAAAGAACAGTGGAGGATAACGATGAATACGATGCTCAAGAGTTTCCTGGTCGCCGGCACAGCGCTGGCCTTGGCCGCGAGCGGTGCTCAGGCCGCCGAAGTGGACGGCCCGAAGCTCAAATGGAACATTTCCCTTTGGGGCAAGCAGCGCGCTTTCACCGCCGGCATTGAGAAGCTCTCAGCGCTGGTAAAGGAAAAAACCGGCGGCAACTGGGACATAACCCTGCATTACGGGGCGGCGCTGTCCAAATCCCGCGAGAACCTGGACGGCCTGGCCGTGAGCGCTTTCGAGGGCGCCATGTTCTGCAACTTCTACCACCCCAAGAAAAACTCGGCACTTATGGTTTTGACCATGCCGTTCCTGCCCATGAGCTCATGGGAGAACAACCGGAAAATCCGCGATGCCGTCTACGCCCATCCGGCGGTCAAGAAGGAATTGGCGCAGTGGAACGTCATGACCTACACGTCGTCGTACCTGCCCCAGTACGAATTCCTGGGTAAGGGCGAACCCCCGCTGACCCTCGACGACTGGAAGGGTATGACCGTGCGTGCCGGCGGTGGCGTCGGCCAGGCCATGAAGGCGATCGGCGCGACCCCGACCAGCTCCAGCGCGACCGAGGTTTACACCGGCGTGCAGCAAGGCACCATGGATGCGGCCTCGTTCCCCTTCACCTACAGCCATGTGGCCTACAAGATTCACGAAGTCACGGATTGGTTCACCTCCAATATGTCGCCGGGCACCAGCGACTGCCCCTTGGCCTTTGCCATCACCGCTCACGACGCCCTTCCCGACCAGTACAAAAAGCTGCTCGTTGACGTCAAAGAAGACGTCATTGCGGCGCAAATTCAGGCTTACATCGACATCGACAAAGTGAATTTGCCGATGTTGAAGAGCAAGCTGAAGGAAGTGCGTTATTCGGACGAGACGCTGGCCACATTCCGCGCCACGGCCGGCAAGCCGGTGATCGACGCCTGGATCAAGGAAAACCAGGGCAAATTCGACGCTCGCGGCTTGGTCGAGACCATCTTTGCCGCTGTCGGCAGGTCCTACCAATAGAACCGATTATGGCGTGATTCGCGGGCACCGGCGATTTCCGGTGCCCGCGGCGCTCGTCGGCCGACACTGGCAAGGCTCAGTCGGCGGTCCCATCCCCGTTCCGAAGTTGCCGTGACCGGCACCGGGGCACGCAGGGCCGTAGGCGGCAAGCGGAAAAACGGTGATAACGATGTTAGATCCTTTTGGCGCACGACTACGCCAGGCCGACCGCTTTCTGACGGTCATTGAGAACGGCCTCAATTTTTTCGGTGGCGCCTTGGTCTTCGCGCTGATGTTCCTCGGCGTCATCCAAATTATACTTCGCACGGTCTTCCGTTCGCCCATTTTCGGTTACATCGACATTGTCGAAATTTCCATGGTCGGCTTTGCCGTGCTTTCAATTTCGTTTGTCCAGCGGATCGGCGGCCATGTCCGCATGGAAATTCTGGTCACGCACTTGAGGGGCCGCCTGTATTGGATGGCCGAGGCCTTCGGCAACATGCTCGCGGCCTTCATTGTCGCGGTGCTTATCCCATATTCGTACAGCCATTTCGTCCGCGCCTACGATTTCGGCGACAGCACCATCGATATCGAATTGTCGACCTGGCCGGCGAAGCTGATCGTGCCGGTCGCTCTGAGCATTCTTCTTGTCCGGCTGACGATCCAACTGTTCGGCTGTTTCCGATTGATCGCTCAACCCGACCTTGAACCCGTTGCCGTACCTACGATCAAGAACGTTGAGCAACAGGCCGAGGAGGAAATCCTCCACGCGGAAGAGGACATCGTCCACGAGCGTCTCAGCGAAGCCGAACGGGGAGTCGAGCGATGATCCCCGAACTGGACAGCTTGACTATCGGTCTTCTGGGCGTCGGCCTGCTCATCGTAATGGTTTTCGCCGGGGTGCGGGTTTACGTCGCGGCGGCCCTGACGGGCTTTCTGGGGTTGCTGGCCCTGAAGGGCTGGAACGTGGCGGCCTCGATTGCAGGCACCATTCCCCACTCGAAAACCGTCACCTACCCGCTTTCGGTTTTGCCCCTCTTTATTCTGATCGGCTTTCTCGCCTTCTATGCCGGTTTGACCTCGCGATTGTTCGAGGCGGCACGGCGCTGGTTCGGTTGGGTGCCGGGCGGCTTGGCGGTTTCGACCGTATTCGCGACTGCCGGCTTCGCCGCCGTGTCCGGCGCTTCGACCGCGACGGCGGCGGTGTTTTCCCGGGTCGCCATCCCCGACATGCTCAAGAACAACTACGACAAGAGGCTCACCGCCGGTGTGATCGCCGCCGGCGGGACACTAGCATCGTTGATTCCACCCTCGGCGATCTTGGTGATCTACGCGATTATCGTTGAAGAATCGGTGGGGAAGCTGCTGCTCGCCGGGTTCCTGCCGGGTCTTGCCTCGGCACTTATCTACGTGGCCCTGATCGTCATCATGTGCGCGGTCAAGCCCGGGCTCGGGCGCCCTATCTCCGGCTTTACGTGGCGCGAACGTTTCGAGAGTTTGCCGGGCACCTTCCCAATCTTCATCGTCGTCGGGATCATCTTCGGGGCCTTGTACACCGGTTCGGCCACGCCGACCGAGGCCGGGGCCTTGGGCGCCATGGTGGTGTTCATCTTCTACATCTATCGCGCCGTGCGCGAGAAGGCTGTCCACCAGATTCGGGGCAAGTTGCACGAAGCCATCGTGGAGACCGCCAAGTTGACGGTGATGATCTTCACCTTGATCTGGGGCGTCTTCCTGTTTGTCCGGTTCCTCGGCTTCGCCGGGCTGCCCACTGCCTTTGCCGACTGGGTCGTGGGACTCGATCAGCCGCCCATCTTGATCATGATCTGCATCCTCCTGGCCTACGCGGTGTTGGGCATGTTCATGGATGCCATCGGTATGCTGATTCTCACCTTGCCGGTGGTGTATCCGGCGGTGATCGGCTTGGGCTACGACCCCATCTGGTTTGGGATCATCGTGGTCAAGATGGCCGAGATCTGCCTGATCACGCCGCCCATCGGTCTTAACTGCTTTATTGTCGCGGGGGTTTCGCGCGACCTGACCGATGAACGAGGCCGGTCGCTGGAAATTCCTTTGCAGGATGTGTTTAGGGGCATCGGCCCGTTTTTCGTCGCCGATGTCATCACCGTCGGTGTGCTGCTGGCCTTCCCGCAAATCGTTCTTTGGTTGCCTAGCTTGATGGGCTAGGTCGGGGCTGGCCGCGTCAGTCGCGCAGGCGGGTCAACTGATTGCCGTAGTCTTCGGCGCTGGCAGCAACGTCGACGAGGCTTGGGCCCTTGACCGCGAAGGCTTCGCTCAGGGCCCGCGCCAAATCCTCGCCCGGTTCGACGCGCCAGGCCCGACATCCCATGGCCTCGGCGCACGCGGCGAAATCCACCCGGCTAGTGCGCACGCCCCGCGATCGGTATTGCTGACGTTGTTGCTTGATGTCGATCAGCGATAGGGCCGCGTCGTTGACGACGATGACGGTGATTTGGCAACCTTGCGCCACAGCGGTCGCGAGTTCGCCCTGGCTCATCATCATGCCGCCGTCGCCGGTCACCGCGACCACCGGCCGCGCGGGGTCCTCCAAAGCCGATGCTATGGCGGCGGGCAGGGCATAGCCCATGGTCGAGAGGCCGCTGGACTTGAGCACGCCGAAGGGCGCCTCCGCCGGCCAGGCCGCCAGGGTCGCAAACATATGGGCACCCGAATCGACCGACAGGCGGGTTCCGGCGGGCGCGGCTTGCACTGCGGCCTTGGTTGCGGATTGCGCCGTATGGCCGGCGCCGCGCAGGGCGGATTTTTCGGCGAAGTCGCGCCGTGCCGCGTCGATCTCTCCGGTCGTCCAATCGCTCGGCTTAAGACTAGGCGCGAGGGTTTTCGCGATCCCGGCCAGATCGCCAATGACCCGGCAGGCGGGTTCGACCGGCAAGGGAGTCGCGTCCACCGCGCATAGGTCCAGGATCGCGCTGTCATAGGGCCATGGGCCCGGTATGATCTCGATGGGGTCGAGACCGAAGAGGAGGATCAAATCGGCGGTGCGGACAACATCCGCCTCCGCGGCCGCGCCAGTAAACAACCCGGCAAAGCCCGGGTGGGATGCGGGCAGCACGCCGCTTGCCTTGTAGGTCGTGAGCACTGGGCAGGCGAGCGCGCCCGCGAATCTCGCCAAGGCCGCGGGCGCGGTCCCATGCCGCGCCTCCAGCCCCGCGAGAATGACCGGTTTCCGGCTTGCTGCGAGTAGCGCCCTGGCGCTCTCAAGTGCGGACTCCGACAGCGTGGGGGATGGCGGCACGGCGGGGCAGGGCGTCGCGCCCGCCGCTGGCCGCGTGGCGTCGCTGGCGGACAGGTCGAAATGCACCGGCCCCCAGGGCGGCGTCATGGCTATCTCCAGGGCCCGCGCAAAGTCCGCCGGGCCGCTGTCCGGCCGCAAGCGGCCCTGCAGCTTGGTGATCGGCGCGAAGAGCGCGTTCTGATCGAGCGCCTGGTGGGGTGCGGAGGCCGGGCCGTCGGTGATCAGAATGACCGGAGATTTTTCCAGATGGGCGTAGGCGATGCCGTTGACCGCGCTGGCCGCGCCCGGGCCGATGCCGGTGAGGACGACGCCCGGGATGCCCGTCATCTCGCCAGTGACTGCTGCCATGATGGCCGCCGCCGTTTCCGTTCGGGTCAGGACGAACTCGAGCCCGGCGCGTCCGGCGGCCTCGATCAGTGCCAGGCTCGATCCGCCACCGGGAATCCCGAACAGGCGCTTGACGCCGAGGACCCTGAGTTGATCGACGATCGCCGATACCAGGACCGGTGAGTCGGGCGCGGGGCGGTCCATCAGGTACCTTTATATTTCGCCATGGCTTCGGTGAAGCTCAACCCGGCGCGCAAGTCTTCCACCGCGGCGGCGTCGTCCCGCGCGAAGGTCTCCGCCAAGACCGTGATTTCTTCGGTGCGCCCGACCGGCAGGCACACCGCGCCGGTCCCATCGGCGGCGATGATGTCGCCGGGCGTGACCTTCACACCATCGATGACCACGGCCACGTTGATCGCTTCGACTTTGAGGCGTAGCCGCCCTGTGTTCGGGGTCATGTGACGCGAGAACACGGGGAACTCGAACGCGATCATCTCCTCCAAATCGCGTACCGCGCCGTCGACCATCAAACCGGCGACGCCCTTGAGCTTTGCCGCCAGGGAGGCCATGCCGCCCCAGGTGGAGGACTCGGCCCCGCCCGCATCGACCACAATCACATCGCCGGCCCGCGCGGCGTCGATCATGGCGCCGACCGCGAAATCGTCCGAGGTGTAGTCGCCATGGACGCCGGCACTTTCCTTCACCGTAACCGCCGGCCCGGTGAAGCGGAAGCCCGGGGCGACCGCCTTAATATGGGCTATGACGTTGTTGTGGAGACCGGCTTTGTCCAAGGCGTTTGCCAGGGTGCTGGTGGCCAGCAGCGAGACGCGATGGATCAAGCTTTCCATCGGTCGATCGATATCCTGCGCTGGCATGGGGCCGGCCTTTCTCTGACAAACGTCAAATCGAGACTCACACTAGCTAATTTAGCGCAGTATCGAAATAGCAGGCGCCCTGCCTAGTCCGTTATCGCCGACGCTTTATCCGACGGCCGCCGAAGCCACGGCACGCGCCGCCTGACCCACGTCAGGCAGAAGTCTTTGCCCGCCTTCGGCGACGATCCTTGAGAGCCCACAGTCTCGGAATTCAGGACGGCAAATCGCCGGACGGTGGTTCTGCCGGCCGCGCTCATTTTCGCTTGCACTCGCGATTCAGGGTCTTGCTGGCGCGAAGAATTGGTGCCCTAATTATCAACGAATGGATCGCACTAGTCTCTGTGGCAGGAAAAAGAACACTAACAAGCGATGTCATCCGCAATAGCGCACGATGGCATCGATGAACTGCCAGACGGAAAACAAGGGAGGACGCTAAATTGACCCGAATTCTCACACTTTCGGCCGCAATCTTGCTGGCGGCGACATTGGCCATACCGGTTGCACAAGCCGAGGAGCCCAAAAAGGGCGGCACCCTGGTGATGTCCATCCTGGGCACGCCGCGCCACCTCAACCCCGCGGTCCAGTCGGGTATCGCCACGGGCGAACCGGGAACCCAATTGTTCGCCGCCCCCTTGCGTTACGACGACGGCTGGAATCCGCAGCCCTACCTGGCCAAGTCCTGGTCGGTTTCCGATGACGGCCTGACCGTGACCCTTAATATTGTCGAGGGCGCGACTTTTCACGACGGCCATCCCATTACCTCGGAAGACGTGGCGTTTTCGATTAAGACGGTGCAGGAAAATCATCCTTTCAAGTCGATGTTCGCCCCGGTGGAGAAGGTCGAGACCCCCGACGCGCACACTGCGGTCATCATCTTGTCGCAACCCCACCCGGCCCTGCTTCTTGCCATGTCGTCGCAGCTATTGGCGATCATCCCGAAGCATATTTACGGCGACGGTCAGGACCCGAAAACCCACCCGCGTAATTCCGAGAATGTCGTCGGCTCTGGCCCGTTCAAACTGGTCGAATTCATACGCGACCAGCACATTATTCTTGAGCGGTTCGAGAATTTCTTCATCGAGGACCGTCCTTATCTGGACAAGATCGTCATGCGTATTATCAAGGACGGGGCGGCGCGCACCATCGCTCTCGAAAGCGGCGAGATCATGCTGGCGGGTTTCGAGCAAAGCGCGCGCGATCTGAAGCGGCTGTCAAAGAGCGATCATCTGGATGTATCGCGCGAAGGTTACGCGGCGATTGGATCCATTATCTGGCTGGCTTTCAATACCAAGGAGGGGAAAACCGCTGACAAGGCCGTGCGCCAGGCCATTTCCTACGCCATCGACCGCGACTTCATTTTGAAGGCGCTTATGCTGGGCACGGCCGCATCGGCCAAGACCGGCATTCACCACGGCAGTCCCTTCTACGACAGCAGCGTGAACGGCTACGATCTGGACCTCGACAAGGCCAACAAGATCCTCGACGACGCCGGCTACGCCAAGGGTTCCGACGGCATGCGCTTCCCTCTGACAGTGGATTTCGGTTGGGCCACGGTCAAGCCTTTCGCCGAATACATGAAACCGCAATTGAAGAAAATCGGCATCGACGTCACCGTGCGCGCCTCCGCCGATTTCCCCACCTGGGCGAAGCGGATTTCCAACCATGAATTCGATATGACCATGGACAACGTCTTCAACTGGGGCGACCCGGTTATCGGCGTGCACCGGACCTACGACAGCGATAATATCAAGAAAGGCGTGATTTGGTCGAACACGCAGCAATACTCGAACGCCCGCGTGGACGAATTGATGAAGCTGGCCGGTTCGACCTACGACCAGGAGAAACGGAAAAAATATTATGCTGAATTTCAGCAAATATTGTCCGACGAATTGCCGGTCTATTGGTTGTTCGCGGGCCCGTATCACACGGTCGCCAATAAAAAATTGGGCAACCCGCCGAACACGATCTGGGGCACCTCGGCGCCATTGGACCGGGTCTATCTGAAGTAACCCGGCGGCCCTGGGACCGCCCGGTCTTGTAATTTCTTGACCGGGCGGTGCTCTGGGCAAAGGTCAGGCCTTCGCACGGGGGAATTTTCACCGCATGGGTGTTTGGAACACAATCGCGAAGCGAGTGGGTTACGGCCTGCTGTTGCTCGTCGCGGTTTTGATCCTCAATTTTGTCCTCATCTCGATCGCACCCGGAGACATTGCCGATACCATAGCGGGTGATATGGGCGGTGCCGATGCGGAAGTGATGGCGGAAATCCGCACCCGCTACGGCCTCGATCAGCCGTTTTACGTTCAGCTGTGGCGTTATCTATCGGGGGTCGTCATGTTCGACCTGGGTCATTCCTATTTCTTCAACACGCCGGTCACGACCTTGATTTTGGAAAAGCTGCCAGCAACGCTGTTGCTGGTTTTTTCCGCGCAGATATTGGCCGTCATCGTCGGCACCCTGTTGGGCGTTATGGCCGCGAAAAAACCTAATGGCCCCCTTAGTCTCACGGTGACGTTTCTGTCGTTGTTCGGGTTTGCCGCCCCCGTGTTTTGGACCGGTATCCTGCTCATCATCCTGTTTGTCTCTATCTTTCCTGTGTTTCCGGTCGCGGGCATGGTTGACGTGACTGTCGAGGGCGGATTTTTTGTGCAGGCGCTCGACGTTCTGCATCATTTGACATTACCCATGATCACACTCGCCTCCATATTTCTGGCGCTTTACAGCAGGCTGGCGCGGGCATCTATGCTCGAGGTCCTGGGCGCGGACTATGTGCGGACCGCGCGCGCCAAGGGCGTTCCTGAGCGGGTGGTGCTCTATAAGCACGCGCTGCGAAACGCCTTGGGACCCGTGGTCACAGTGGCGGGCCTGCAGTTCTCGGCGGTCATTTCCGGAGCCGTAGTTGTGGAAGCCGTGTTCAGTTGGCCGGGGCTTGGAACCTTGGCTCTGCAATCCATTCTGGCGCGCGACACCCCCACGATTATGGGCATCCTGTTCTTCTCATCGTTCGTCGTGATCATCGTCAATATATTGACGGATATCGCCTTGCGGCTCATCGACCCGCGCATAAAGTCGGGATAGGAACAGGCAGGTGGCGGAATCGGCAGCAACTGAAGGGGTGATGGATCAAGAGCCTCTGGAGCTCAAGATCACCCACCCCTTGTCCGAGATGGCGACCATGTTCTTCAGGAATTATGCCGCCGTGGCGGGTCTCGTGCTGCTGATACTCATCATCCTGTTCACCTTTCTGGGCCCTTACATCCACACCACCGATCCTTTCGAAATGGTTTGGTCGCCCTTCACCCCACCCGGCGAGGAAGGCTTTCTCCTGGGAACCGATTACCTTGGCCGCGATATTCTCGCGGCCATGATGGCCGGCGGACAGGTATCCATGGCCATCGGTCTGGCCGCGGCGGTCATATCCGTTGTCATCGGGGTTACCGTCGGCGCCTTCGCCGGTTACTACGGCGGTGTGATCGAGGAAGCGCTGATGCGCTTTACCGAGTTCTTTCAAGTGCTGCCGACACTTTTGTTTTCCATGGTGATTGTGGCGTTGTTCGGCGCATCGCTGTTGACGGTGACACTGGCCATCGGCGTGGTCAGCTGGACCGCGGTCGCCCGTGTCACCCGCTCGGAATTCCTGCGCATTCGCGAGCTCGAATACGTTGCCGCCGCACGCTCGGGCAGCGCCCGCGACGGGTACCTGATTTTCCGGGTTATCCTGCCCAATGCCCTGCCACCGATCATCGTTCAGGCCAACCTCATGGTCGGTTCGGCGATCCTGTTCGAAGCGGCGCTCAGCTTTTTGGGGCTGAGCGATCCCAACGTTATGAGTTGGGGGCAGGTGATCGGCTCCAACAGGCCCTATATTCTGGACGCGGGATTTGCCGTCGCCATTCCCGGATTCGCCATTTTCCTTACGGTCTTGGCCATCTCGCTTATCGGCGACGGTCTGAACGACGCGCTCAATCCGAAGCTTCGACAGAGGTGATCGCGGTGGCTGAAGATCCTCTCTTGAGCGTCAAGGACATCGTTGTCGATTTTAAGACCCGCTACGGAAACGCCCGGGTACTGGATCATGTGACGCTGGACGTCAACAGCGGCGAGATTCTCGGCATCGTTGGCGAATCCGGCTGCGGCAAGTCGATGACGGCCCTGTCGATCATGGGTCTAGTCCCCAACCCGCCCGGCAAGGTCACATCCGGTTCCATCAAGATCGATGGCATGGAACTGGTGGGGATGGATGTGGACCGCCTGCGCCAGATCCGCGGCAAAGACATCGGCATGATTTTCCAGGAACCGATGACCTCGCTCAATCCGGTCTTTACCGTCGGCGAGCAGATCGCCGAAAGCGTGCGCTTGCATGAAAATGCCAGGCCCAAGGCGGCCATGGACCGCGCCGTCGAAATGCTCGCGGCGGTCGAAATTCCCGAAGCGGAAACGCGCGCCAAGGCTTATCCGCACCAATTGTCGGGCGGAATGCGCCAAAGGGTGATGATCGCCATGGCGCTCGCCTGCCGGCCCAAGGTGTTGATCGCGGACGAGCCGACCACGGCGCTCGATGCCACGGTGCAGGCGCAGATCTTCGACCTTTTGCAGGACCTGCAGGAGGAAACGGGAACTGCCATCATCCTCATCACTCATGATATGGGAGCGATCGCCGAACTCGCCGATACGGTCGCCGTCATGTATGCCGGCCGGGTGGTGGAAAAAGGCACCGTCGATGCCGTTCTTTCGGCGCCCCAGCACCCTTACACAAAAGGGCTCATCACTTGCGTTCCCCATCTCGAACCCGATCCGCCGGTCGAGCGGCACGAGCTCATGGAGATTCCGGGCGTTGTGCCGGCCCTGACGGAGCTGGGCAAGGGCTGTGCCTTCGCCCCGCGCTGCGGCGAAGCCATTGAGAAATGCTCGGGCGAAAAACCGCGACTGCTTGCCACAGGCGATGCGCATGTCACGGCGTGCTGGGTCGCTCAGCAGGAGCGAGCCCAATGAACGCCGCCGCCACCAAGAGCCAAGAGAGCGGCACGCTCACGGTTGAAGATCTCAAGGTCTATTTCGGTGGCGCCAAGAGGTTTTTTTCCAAGGACGCGGCGACCGTTCATGCTGTCGACGGTGTCAGCTTTTCCGTCCCGGCAGGCCAGACTTTCGGCGTCGTCGGCGAGAGCGGCTCGGGCAAGACCACGACGGCGCTTGCTATCATGCGCCTGGTGCCTATCACCGCAGGCAAGGTCATCCTCGGCGGCACGGCCATCAGCGATCTAAAAAAGGAGGAATTGCGTTCGGCGCGCCGACGGTTCCAGATCATTTTTCAAGATCCCTATTCGTCACTCGACCCACGCAAGCGCGCCGGCGATATTGTCCGCGAACCACTCGATCTCATGCAGATCGGCAAGCTCGCGGAGCGCGATGCCATGGTCGCGGAACTGTTCGCACAAGTGGGGTTGAGACCGGAACAGCGAGCACTGTTTCCGCACCAGTTTTCCGGTGGCCAGAGACAGCGCATCGGGCTCGCCCGGGCCCTGTCGACGAGGCCCGAGCTCATTGTGTGCGACGAGCCGGTCTCCGCCCTGGACGTCGCCATTCAGGCGCAGATTCTCAATCTGATGGCGAAGCTTCAGCGCGATCTCGGTCTGACTTATCTCTTCATCTCCCACGATCTGGGCGTGGTGCAGCACATCTGCGATCAGGTCGCGGTCATGTACCTGGGTCAGATCGTCGAGCAGGCCGACCGGGTTAGCCTGTTCACCAACCCCCGCCATCCCTACACCAAGTCGCTTCTGGCGGCGGTGCCGACCGTTCACGGCAACAAGCGCGACAGGCGCACGCGCCTGCGGCTCAAAGGCGATCCGCCGAGCCCGATCAACCTGCCCCCGGGATGCCGCTTCGCCTCGCGCTGTCCGATGGCAGAAGCGCGCTGCCGGCAGGCTAGTCCGCCGCTGGAGGATCGCGGCGACGGGCACAAGGTCTCGTGCTTTCTAGTCTGATGGGGTAAGCGGCAATGCGCATCCTCAAAGCCGCGGAGAGTCGATACCACCGCACGGGTTTAGCGACATAAAATACGGCGACACGCCGGGTTTAACGGAGACGCACAATGGCTGCCTCGATCACCATCTTTCGCGCCAAGAAAATTCTAACCATGAATCCGCGCGCCCCGGCGGCGACTCACGTGGCGGTACGCGACGGGCACATTCTCGGCGCCGGCGACTTGGCGGACTTGAGCGTCTGGGGCGCTCATCGGCTGGATGAGCGCTTCGCCGACAAGGTCCTCATGCCCGGAATGATCGAGGGCCACTGCCATTCCATGGAGGGCAGCGTTTGGCAGGACAACTATGTTGGATATTATGCCCGGCGCGGGCCGGACGGGATCGAGCGCCCGGCCTTGCGCAGCATCGAGGAGGTCGTCGATCACTTGCGCCGGGTCGAGGCCGAAATGGGCGAGGGCGAGGACGCTATCATCGCCTGGGGCTTCGATCCGATCTATTTCAACGGCCCGCGCATGACCGCGGCCGATCTGGACCGGGTATCGCAACGCCGCCCGGTGGTCGTGGTTCACGCCAGCTTTCATATTATCAACGTGAACAGCGTGGTGCTGCAGCGCGCCAACATTTCCGCCGATACCGACGTCATGGGCATCATGAAGGGCGCCGATGGGGAACCGAACGGCGAGTTGCAAGGCATGCCGGCCCGCTTCCTCGCGCTCGGCGCGATTGGCCGTGATCACTTCGAGGAAATGGGCAAGAAAGAATCCTTGTGGCGTTTCGCGCGCTCGGCACAGTTGGCTGGGGTGACCACGGCGACCGACCTGGCCAATGCCCTGCCCGAAACCACGATCGCCAATCTCAAGGCGGTGACCGGCGATCCCGATTATCCGCTACGCATCGTGCCGGCGTTTCTGGGACTGTCCTGCCCGGCGGCCGAGGGGGCGGTCAAGATGCGGGCGCTATCCGAGCAGAGCAGCGACAAGTTGCGTCTCGGGCTCATCAAGCTGGTCGCCGACGGCTCGATCCAGGGCTTCACCGCGCGGCTGAAGTGGCCGGGATACTTTAACAGCAGCGCGAATGGCCTGTGGTACATCGACCCGGACCGGATCGCCGATACCTTGGCCGTCTATCACGAGGCCGGCCTGCAGGTTCATATCCACACCAACGGCGACCAGGCGACCGAAACTGTCCTGGACGCCATCGAACAGGTGTTGACCCGCCTACCGCGCCCGGATGCGCGCTTCACCTTGCAGCATTGTCAGATGGCGCACGAGGCACACTACCGGCGCATGGCGCGCCTCGGCGTCTGCGCCAATCTCTTCGCCAATCACCTGTATTACTGGGGCGACCAGCATGTCGAGCAAACCATGGGGCCGGAACGCGCGGCGCGCATGAATGCCACCGGCACGGCGAAACGCCTGGGCGTGCCCTTCGCGATCCATTCCGACGCGCCGATCACGCCGCTTGCACCTTTGTTCACCGCCTGGTGCGCGGTTAACCGCAAAACTGTCTCCGGCCGGATCCTGGGCGAGGCGGAACGCATAAGTGTGGAGGACGCCTTGTCCGCGGTGACCTTGGGCGCGGCTTACACCCTGAAGCTGGATGGCGAGTTGGGGTCCATCGAAACCGGTAAGCGGGCCGATTTCGCGGTCCTCGACGCCGACCCCCTGGCGGTTGGCGCCGAGGGGCTGAAGGACGTACCGGTTTGGGGCACTGTGCTGGGCGGTCGGGTGTTTCCCTGCGCGGATATCGCCGGCGGGTTATAGTGGAGCCTGTCTACTAGTGGCGGCGGCCGGCCCAATCCCGCTGAGCGTCATCGGCGGCTTTTTGGGCGCCGGCAAGACGACCTTGCTCAACCGGCTGCTCCAGGGCGCCTCGGGCATACGCTTCGCCGTGATCGTCAATGACTTCGGCGACCTGGCGATTGATGGCGATTTGGTCGCGGACCATGGCGGCGATACCATAACCTTCGCCAACGGCTGCCTGTGCTGCACCATGGGCGACAGCCTCTTGTCGACCCTGAACGACCTGGCGCGCCGAGACGATCCGCCGGACCACATCGTCGTGGAGGCCAGCGGCGTGGCCGACCCGCGGCAGATCGCCGACGTGGCGGTCTTGCATCCGGGGCTCGTGCGCGACCTAGTGCTCGTCCTGGTCGATGCCGACACCATTTGCGAACGCGCGCGCGACTCGCGCTTGAAGGAAACCGTGATCCACCAAGCCGAAGCCGCGGACATGATCGTTCTCAACAAGTGCGATCTGGCCTCGGAACAGCACATCGCCGACGCCCGCGCCTGGGCCGCGGAACAAGCCCCACGCGCGGCGCTGCTGGAAACCGCGCACGCGCGGATCGCGATCGAGCGCCTCCTGACATTGGACTCCGGGCATGGCATCGGCAATGGGCCGCTCAGGGCCCCGGCCGTCGCGCACATAGGCCACGCCCACGATCACGCAAATCAATTCAGCAGCGCCGTGGTGATTCTTGAGGCGCCCCTCGACCTCGCGGCCTTGCGCGGGGTCTTGAACGACCTGCCGCCTTCGATCTTGCGGGCCAAGGGCTTCGTATCCTCGCGCGAGGATCCGTCGCGCCTGCATTTGGTGCAACTTTCGGGCCGCCGTTTGCGGATCGAGCCCTGGCCCGTGGCGGCACGCGCTGGCGTCGTGCCGCCACGCCGGGGCCGGGTGTTCGTCGGAACGCCCGATATGCCCCCGGCCGCCGGGCTCACGCGGCGCTTGGGCGCTTAGAGAACGAAGTTACCGAATTGCGCGGCGCCCCCTACCGTCCCCCGACGGGGCGCCGCGCGGCCGGCATTAGCCGTCCCAGTCGCCGCTATCGGGCGAAGCGGTGCCCTCCAGTTCCGGCCAGTCCTCGACCTGTTGCCGGACCTCGTCGTCGAAGCCCGCGCCGGCCGGGGCCACGTCGGCGCCCATGTCGGCGCTGCTCCCCTCGGCGAACTCGGACTGGACCGCGAAGCTGCGCTCCGCCAGGACCACACCCCGGGGGTCGCGCAGCTGTACGTTCCACTGACCGGGCTTCAGGTTGACGCTGCTCCAGGTGCGCCAGCCTGGGGAATTGCCGATGGTCAACTCGACATTGGCGTGGACGTTGCCCTCGTGGGTCCAAATCGCCCTGAGGTCGGTCGGCTGACCGTCGTTGAAGATCCGGAAAAAGGCGGTGCCCCGCTCATCGTGGGGCGTGAACCCATCGACCAGGTCGATCGGCTCGCGCTGCGCGATGGCGTGAGTCAGGACAAAATCCTTGATGACGATGCCGCCCTCGGCGACGCCCTGCTGGGCACCGGCGGGCGCGGCGGCGAACACGAACGGCACGGCGAGCCAAAGCGCCGCCCGCCGCGCGGAATTGAGGCCGGAAAAACGGCCGAGTTTCGGCTTCATGGCAATCCTCCAAAAAAATGGCGGTTCGGGGCGCGGGACCTCCGCGCCCAGACCCCTAAAATGCTGCCTTGAGGGCAAACGTCAGCTTAACTCCGAGCGGAGAACCCGCAGATGTCACAGACGCCAGGCATTCGAGAGATTATCGAACCCTAAAGCCTAACCGCCGTTAAGCACGTTCGATCGCTGGCTGTGGCGCAACCAGAGGACCGGCGGTCAAATTCAGCTAAGTAGCGGACCCGACAGGACTCGAACCTGCGACCTCTGCCTTGCCGAAGGGTGCGCGACCAAGAAACCGTCCACGGTGGCGCCGAGGTTGTTGAGCCAAAGACGTCGCCGGCCTGACGGCGTTGGTCGAATTCGCGGCGCAGGTCAAAGAGTCTCCGGTGCTCGCGAACGGTAGCTCACGTTCGCTGCATCGAGCCGCTTTGGGCGCGAACCTCAGATGCGAATGAAGGGGTTGAGGAGCCGCCCTAGGCGGCCGGTCAGGCGCAGTGGCGCGTCGTTCACGGCGAAGCAGTAGCAGTCCTCGTCCGTATCGGCCAATGGACAGTGGTCGACACCCGAATCCGCGGCCGCCACGTCGCCGCGCAGGAAGTGGTCGCCACGGTCGGTAAAGCCGCCGCTCAGCACCAGGGTCAACTCGCTGCCCTCGTGAGTGTGCCGGGGCATGGCGGTGCCCGCCTTGATCCGAAACAGGCGGCTGGTGATCCCCGCATGATCCGGCAGGATCCGCACCTCGTCCACCGGACCGCGTGGCTTCCAGGCGAGATCGTCGAGCCTGCTGCCAAGATAACCGCGCAGGGGTTCCGGCACGCGCAGGTCGACCGGCCCCGCCTTGGCGGGTCGCGGCGCGGGGGCGGGTTCGGCGTCCGTCTCGTCCAACCGCGCCAGAACGGCATCGCGTAGCGAACGGTCGGTCGTCACGGTGTCCAGGGTCTCGAGCAAGGCGCCGCCGACCGCCTCGAAGGATCCGACTCGGGCGCGGCACGATGGGCACAGCGCCAGGTGGGTCGCCACGAGCAGGGCGATCGGCTCGGCCAGCGAACCGGCCGCATAGGCCATCAGGTGCTCGTCTTCGGCATGAAAACTCGGCATTATTCCAACTCCGCCAACTGGCTGCGCAGCTTGGTCATGGCCAGGCGAATCCGCGATTTCACCGTGCCCAGAGGCAGGTTCAACTCGGCCGCGATAACGCTTTGGGTTTTGTCCTCGAAATAGGCCAGTCGAAGCAGCTGCGCCTGATCGTCCGGCAGTTCGGCGACCGCGCGCCGCAGGCGCCCGCCATCTTGCTTTTGCGCCAGGGCCGCGTCGGCCTCCAATTCCCGGTCCGGCACCAGCGCCGGATCGTTCGGGTCGGGTTCGGGGCGTCGCTCCCGCCGGATGACGTCGATGCGCCGGTTCCGGGCGATGGTGAAGATCCAGGTCGCGACGCCCGCTTTCGCCGGGTCGAACTGCTCGGCCCGGCGCCAAACGGTCAACATGACGTCCTGAACTAGGTCTTCCGCGCTCGCCGGCTCGACGCCGAGGCGGCATATGTAGCCTTTCACCCGTGGTGCGAAATGATCGAACAACTGCCCAAACGCTTCGCGGTCGCGTTTTGCGGCGACCGCCGCCATGAGATCGACGAGGGTCGCATCGTCCTGCGCAGGAACCGCCCGATTCGCCTCTAACATGACGACAGATATAGCCGATCGGCGGGGGCGGCCCAATGGCTCTCCGAGGAAACCCTGAAATGGCTGTGTAGCTGCTAGCTGAAGGCCTCTCATCGCTCCATTCCGCTCGATTTGTTGAGGTATACGGGCGAGCGGCCACCCCGGATCACTCATCGGCCGGCAAATGGCGGAAGATCGCAAAAGTGTTTGAAGGGTGATCCGTTGGCGCCAGGGCGACGTATTAGGGGTAGATTTCAAATACAAGTACCGGAGGCTCGATGCGAATTGCGGTGATCGGAGGCGGTGCCGCCGGCCTTTCGGCGGCCTGGATGCTGTCGAGCGCCCATCAAACTGTCCTGTTCGAGGCGGCGGATTACCTGGGCGGACACGCCAATACGATCGACCTGCCCCTGGCCGGCGGTCTGCTGCCCGTGGATACCGGCTTCATCGTCTACAACGAGCCGAACTACCCCAATCTGACCCGTTTGTTCGATGCAATCGGCGCTGAAACCGAGCCCAGCGACATGTCGTTTTCGGTCTCCCTGGGTGGCGGCCAGGTCGAATATTTCGGCAGCCCGCTTGGCCTCTTCGCCCAGCCTAAAAACCTGTTGCGGCCCGACCATTGGCGCATGCTGCGTGACATCCGGCGGTTCTATGGGGCGGCGCCAAAGTTGCTGGAAACCGCCGGGGGCGATCCCATCAGTCTCGGCCAGATGCTCGAACGCGGCGGCTATTCGACGGCCTTCGTACGCGAGTACCTCCTGCCCATGGCGGCGGCGATCTGGTCGTCGACCCTGGAGGGCGTTCTCGAGTTCCCGGCCCGCTCGTTTATTCAGTTCTTCGTCAATCACGGTCTGCTCAGCGTCAATGGCCAGCCGCCATGGCGCACCGTGCGCGGCGGCAGCCGCGAATATGTGGCACGTCTGGTGCAGACCGGGCGCTTCACGGTACGCAAGAACGCGCCGGTGCGCGCAATCGAACGAACGCCCGCTGGAGTCCAGATCCAGGCGGGCCAGGGCGCGGCGGAGCGCTTCGATCAAATCGTCTTTGCCACACCGGCCGATCGTACGCTCGCCATACTCGGCGCTGGCGCCACGGGGCTGGAGCGCAGGCTGCTCGGCGTGTTCCGGTACCAGCCGAACCGCGCCGTGGTCCACGGCGACCGGGCCTTGCTGCCGAAGCGCCGCCGGGTTTGGGCCAGCTGGAACTACCTGGCGCAGGATACGCAATCGGGTCCGCATCGGGTTTCGGTCAGCTACTGGATGAACCGGCTGCAGAACTTGCCGGTGTCCGAGCCGGTGGTGGTTTCTCTCAATCCGCTTCACGAACCGGCGCGGGAGCGCGTCTTTGCCGAATTTCTTTATCAACACCCCCAATTCGACCAGGGGGCGATCGAGGCGCAAGGTCTGATGCCGTCGATCCAGGGGCGGCAGGGGACGTGGTTCTGCGGCAGCTATTGCGGCTACGGATTTCACGAGGACGCCGTGCAGGCCGGGCTTTCGGTTGCCGCCGCGCTCGGCACGCCAGCACCTTGGGCCCATGAGATCACGCCGCGCAGTCCGGCGGCCCTCGCGGTTGGCCAAACGCAAATGGCAGCGGCGGAATGACCGAGCTTCGGCAAGCCGCGGCGCCGACCGAAAGTTCGTCTTGTCTCTATTTCGGGCGGGTTATGCATGCGCGGCTGAGCCCGTTCCAGCATCGCTTTGCCTACCGGGTGTTTTCCATCCTCGTCGATCTTGACGAGTTGTCCGACTTGAGTCGCGGGCTGAGCCTATTCTCGCACAACCGCAGGAATCTGTTCAGCTTACACGACCGCGACTTGGGTCCGCGCGACGGCGGGTCGCTCAAAGTTTGGATTCAGCAACACCTTTCTGCGGCGGGTATCGACCCGCGTGGCGGCCGGGTGCGCGTGCTGTGTTTCCCACGATTGCTCGGCTATGTGTTCAATCCCTTGGCGATTTGGTTCTGCTACGATGCGGCGCAGCGGCTGGTGGCCGTGCTCTACGATGTCAGCAACACCTTCGGCGAGTCGCACGGCTATCTGATTCCCATCGCAACCGATCGCACGCCCGACGAAGCGGTCGAGCAGCAGTGTGCCAAGCGGCTCTACGTCTCGCCCTTCATGGATATGCAGGCGACCTATCGGTTCCGCCTCGGCGAACCTAACGCGCGATTGGCGATTCGCATCGATCAGGAAGACGCCGCGGGCCGTGGTTTCATCGCCACCCACACGGCACGCCGCGCGCCGCTCAGCGACGCCACGCTGTTGCGCGCCTGTTTCGCCTATCCCTTGATGACCCTCAAAGTCATCGGCGGCATCCACTGGGAGGCCTTGCGCCTGTGGCGCAAGGGCGCGCGGGTGCGCCCGCGGCCCGCTCCACCGCCTCGGGTCGTCACGGTGACCGGTTTACATTCCAGTTGAACGTCGTACCTCGTTACCCCGTAACCCGTTTTGTCGAATCTCTATGGACGCGCCATGTATGTCGATACCGCCCTCCGGCCGAGTTGGCCAATAATCCGCCCCGCCCGCCGGGTTCTCGATGCGCTCGTGTCGCGTCTGGCCACAGGCGTTCTGACCGTGACCCTGCCGAACGGCACGCAGGCGACCTATCGTGGTGCCGAGCCCGGACCCAGCGCGCATGTGCGGATCCACCGGCGGCGCACCTTCCGGCGGCTACTTGCCGGCAGCGACCTGGGGTTTGCCCAATCCTATCTCGACGGCGACTGGGACACCGACGATCTGGTGGCCTTGATAGACTTAGGCGCGCGGAACGAGGCCAGTCTGGGCCAGGCGATCGAGGGTCGGACCTGGTTGCGGGCGCTCAATCGTGGGTTTCATCTTTTGCGCCGCAACACCAGGCGCGGATCCAGGCGCAACATCGCCGCGCACTACGACCTGGGCAACGCGTTCTACGGTCTATGGCTCGACCCGAGCATGACCTATTCGGCGGCGCTGTATGGCGACCCGGACGAGACCCTCGAAGCGGCCCAAATGAGAAAGTATGCGCGCATGGCCGAGATCGCCGGTCTGCGGCCCGAGCACGAGGTTCTGGAGATCGGTTGCGGCTGGGGCGGCTTTTGCGTCTGGGCGGCGCGCGAGATCGGCTGCCGGATCATCGCGGTCACGATCTCCCAGAGTCAGTACGACTTTGCCCGGGCGCGGATCGCCGATGCGGGACTATCGGGGCGGGTCGAGGTGCGCCTGCAGGACTATCGCGATCTGCGCGGCCAATACGACCGCATCGTCTCGATCGAGATGCTCGAGGCCGTCGGCGAGCGCTATTGGCCGGTCTTCTTCGAATTGCTACGCGCGCGCCTGAGTCCGGGCGGGCGTGCCGCGCTGCAGGTCATCACCATAGACGACCACGCGTTTCCGGCGTACCGGAACCGGGCAGATTTCGTGCAGCGTTATGTCTTTCCGGGCGGCATGTTGCCTTCGCCTTCCGCACTGCGCGCGCAGGCTGACGGCGCCGGACTGACCTGGGAAAGCGACAGCGACCACGGTGCCGACTATGCGCGCACCCTGGCCGAATGGCACCGGCGCTTCGAGCAAGCCTGGCCGGAGATTGCGGCGCTCGGCTTCGACGAGCGGTTCCACCGCTTATGGCGTTACTACCTAGCGTACTGCGAGGCCGGGTTCCATAGCGGCCGCATTGGCTTGATGCAACTTGCTTTGAGCCGGCCGCCAGTCTCGGCATGACGGCATCGCCACAAACCATTCCGTCCATGCGGCTGTTCGCCTATGGCCTGCCAGGGCTGCCGCTCGCGGCGCTCTTGCTGCCGCTCTATGTCTACCTGCCCGCCTACTATGCCGAGGACCTGGGGCTCGGCTTCGCAGCGGTCGGCGCCGTGCTGCTCATCGCCCGGCTGAGTGACGTGGTCACCGACCCACTGATCGGCGTGGTGTCGGACAGGATCGTGACCCGCTTCGGCCGGCGCCGGATCTGGATGGTGGCCGGGGTGCCGGTCGTGCTGCTCAGCGCACACATGCTGTTCGGGGCCGAACCCGGAGTTGGCGCCGGCTATCTGCTGATCTGGACCGTGGCGGTCTATCTGGGCCTCACCATGATCCTGCTGCCCTACAGCGCCTGGGGCGCCGAGTTGTCGACGGATTACGACCAGCGCAGCCGGATCGCCGGCAGCCGGGAAGGTTTCGTCGTTTTAGGGACCCTGCTGGCCGCTGGCCTACCGAGTTTGCTTGGCGCTGATCGCGGCGTGGCGCTGGGCGCGATTGGCTGGATGCTGTGGCTCGCGCTGCCCTTGGGCCTGGCCGTCGCTCTACGGTTCGTGCCCGAGGGCGAATACGTTTGGCGCGCTTCTAACGGCTGGCGGCGTGGCGCGGCGGTTCTGTGGCGCAACCGGCCGTTCCGTCGCCTGGTGGTCGCCTATCTGCTGAATGGGATCGCCAACGGTTTGCCGGCCAGTCTGTTTCTATTGTTCGTCGCCCACGTAATCGAGGCGCCCGAGTGGTCCGGTCCTCTGCTGTTCGTTTATTTCCTTTGCGGCGTTGCGGCCATACCAATTTGGCTGCGCCTGAGCGCGCGTTACGGCAAGCATCGGGTCTGGACTGCGGCCATGCTTTGGGCCACGGCCGTGTTCCTGTTCGTGCCGTTCCTGGGGCCGGGCGACCAGTGGTGGTTCCTGCTGATCTGCGTCTTCACCGGGGTCGGTTTGGGTGCAGACCTGGTCTTGCCGGCCTCTATGCAGGCCGACGTGGTCGATCTGGACACCCTGCGCAGCGGACGTCAGCGTACCGGGGTCTATTTCGCCATCTGGGGCATGGCGACCAAGCTGGCGCTCGCGCTCGCGGTTGGGATTGCCTTTCCCTTGCTCGGGCTCGCGGGCTTCAACGCAGAGGGCGCAGGTAACGGCGAGGCCGGGCTGTTCGCACTGGCGGCGCTCTATAGCCTGTTGCCCGCCGCCTTCAAGATCGCGGCCGTGGTTCTGTTCTGGCGCTATCCCATCACCGCAGAACGGCAGCGGTGGATCCGCGCGATGATCCGATCCCGCACTGTCAGCGCATGAAACGAGGTATGGACCATGAGAGCGACGTTTTTTCTCATCACGGCCGCCGCGGTCTTTCTGGCGGGGTGCGGTAGCATGAAGCCGGAGGATTTCGCGGAACGGGAACCGCGCCTCTTGATCGAAGACTACTTCGCCGGAAAGACCCGGGCCTGGGGGATCTTCCAGGATCGCTTCGGCAATCTGCGGCGGCAGTTCCAAGTAGATATCGCGGGCACCTGGGATGGCGAGGCCCTGACCTTGGTCGAAGATTTCCTATACGACGATGGCGAGACCGAGCAGCGCATCTGGCGCATCGCGAAGACCGGCGCACACACTTATGAAGGCCGTGCCGAAGGGGTGATTGGCGTGGCCGAGGGCGCAGCCTACGGGAACGCCCTGAATTGGCGCTACCGCTTCGCGCTTAAGGTCGGCGACAGCACCTGGAACGTCCTCTTCGACGATTGGCTGTTTCTGCAAGACGACCAAGTTTTGATCAACCGCGCAGATGTGACGAAATTCGGTGTGCTCTTGGGCGAGGTTACCTTGCTGTTCTACAAATCCGATGTGCGGGAAGCGCGCGAAACGTCACGCGTCGTCGCCACCGTACCATAAGTTTGTCAGGGCGCAGCCGACAGCCGGCGCTTGACCATTCGCACCAAGGACCCGAGCACCGGCACCTGCTCATAGATCTGCGCACCCGCATCCCAGTGGTCGATGTGGGCGGTCACCTTACCGTCCGCGTTCAGGTGAACCTCGCTCACGCCCTCGATCCGCCGTGCCCCCTGGCGCGATCCCGAAACACGGTAGGCGAAAGTCCAGCGCAGGTAGGCGGTCCGACCTGAGACTGCCCGGTCGGTGACCTCGAAGCGGGGCTCGTCGACATCTTCGAACATCTTGGCCAGGACCGCGCGGAACGCCGCCACGCCGCGCACGTCGTTGAAGGGATCGCGGAACCGCACGTCTTGTGCACACAGCGTGTCCAGGCCGGACAACGATTCCAGGCTCAAACCCTCGAAGAACGCCACGTAGGTGTCTAAGGCGGCACGCACAGTCATTCCCGGAGGACCAGGCGGCGGGTTAGCGCAAAGGCAAGCGGCGCCGGCAGACAGCGAAGTATCTTCATCAGATAGGCAAAGCGGCGCGGAAACACGATCTCGAAGCGGTCGGACTGCAGGCCGCGTTGGAGCGCCGCCGCCGCGTCGTCGACATCCATCAGGAACGGCATGGGAAAGGCGTTTCGCTCAGTCAGCGGCGTGCGTACGAACCCCGGATTGACGAGCTGCAGGGTCACGCCGAAACGGTCCAGCTCTGGCTTCAGGGCCTCGGCCATATTGATCAGGCCCGCCTTGGTCATGCCGTAAGCCGCCGACGTAGGGAGGCCGCGATATCCGGCCACGGAGGCGACAATGGCGACCCGCCCGCGGCCTCGCGCGGTCATGGCGGCGAGCAGGGGCACGAGGCCATGCACCGTCCCCATGAGGTTGAGCTCGGCCAACGCCCGAAAATCTTCGACCTTCAACGCAGCGGCACGGACCGGTTTGTGGGTCCCGGCATTGAGTACGGCTTGATCGATGGGGCCGAGGTCGTTTTCGATGCGCGCGACAGCCGCCTCCGTGGCCGCCGCGTCGGTGACGTCGAGGGGCACGGCGAGGATCGAGCCGGGGTGGTCCGCCGCCGCCCGTTCCAAGTCCACCAGCTTATCGGCACTGCGCGCCGAGGCCGCCACCTGCCAGCCGTCGCGCGCCAAGCGCCGGGCCAGGGCTTCGCCCAGGCCCGAGCTGGCCCCGGTGATCCAGGCGACACCGGTCATGGCGTGGGATGTCCGGTGCTTTGTATCATTGTGAGTCCCGCAGAAGGCGGTCCTGCGTCCGCCCGTGAGCCGGCGATCAATCGGCACGCCCCAATCGGCGGGCCCATGCCTCGGCCGGGGCATAGTTGATGGTCGTGCCGCGCGCTTCGAAGGCGATCTTGGTCCACTCGCCCCGTGGGGTGTACCAGACCTCCAGGTTCAGGTCACCCGTGACGCCGTACTTGCGAACCGGAACCAATGCGCCTCCGACCGCCACCGCGTCCTCGCCGAAGGGCTGGATGGAGACCGCCAGGAGACCGCCGCGTTGGGTATCGAGCAGGCGAGTCTGCTCGATGGTCGCCGGGTTCCAATAGCTTGTCGGAATAACCCCCTTGGGGGCTAGGAAGCTGCCTTCGGCACCTTGGACCCAAAGCCCCTCCGGCGTTGCGCGCGCCTTGACGGCATAGGGCGTGCCGTCGTCGTCGGTCTTGGTATCTAAGGAGACCAGACGCCCGTTACGCCAGATCTCGCGGTTCGAATGCTGATAGCGGAACAAGGTCAGGAAGGCGAAGCGCACCTCGATGCCGATGTCGATGTCGACCACAAGGTCGTCGCCCCGGCGCTCGAAGGCGACACTGTGATGCCCGATCGGATCGTCGCCGCTAAGAATCGCGAAGGCGATCTGACGGGCCGGCGGCAAGGCGGCGGTCAAGGGCCCGGCAAGGGACCCGGTTGCCACGGTTGCGAGGCCGGCGCAGAGCCAAAGCTTACAGGCTCTGGCCTCCATCCACCCTGGGATCGCCGCTTTTTGCGGCCAAGAGGTCGTTCGCTGTCCCATTTATCCGATTTTCCATCCAGGCTGCCGTTCCCACAGCACTACGTGAAAAAAGACGCCTTGGATCATGAAGTCCTGAATTCTTCGGCCAGTTCAGTGATCCGGTGTCAGGGGATCTACGTAACCTTAAAGGAGAAAGTAGATAAGAAAGGGTCCGGAAATGGCGAATGCCGCGATGGGAACCGCGAACCATGGGGCCGCGCGGAAATTGGTCGACCGCGCCATGAAAGTGCCACTCCTGACCCTCGAACGGGAGCGAGACCTGACCCGGCGCTGGCATGAGGACGGGGACGAGCGGGCCTTGCAGGAATTGATTGCGGCGCACGGGCGCATCGCCGTTTCGGTTGCCTCCAAATTTCGCGGTGCCGCCGTGACCTTCGAAGACCTGGTCCAGCAGGGCTATGTCGGTTTGCTCAAGGCGGCCATGCGCTTTGAGCCGTCGCGCGACGTGCGCTTTTCCACCTACGCGGCCTGGTGGGTCCGCGCGGAGGTCTACGACTGCATGCTGCGGAACTGGTCTATGGTCCGGGTCGGCAGCAGTGCGAACCAGAAGGCGCTGTTTTTCGGCCTCCGGCGATTGCGCTCGCGCCTCGACGACACCCTAGACGGCGACGACATGCGCCAAGACCTCGCGAAGCGGCACGGCACCACTTTGGCTGAGGTCGAGGCCATGGAGCAGATCGCATTGAACCAGGATTTGTCATTGAACGGGCCGGTCGGCGAGGAGGGTTCCGCCATACGGCAGGACAACTTGGTCGATGGCAGGGCATCGCCCGAGGACGTGGTCATGTTCTCTCGCGACAACGAAACCCGCAGCCGCTGGCTGCGCGCGACGCTCAAGCACCTGCCGGCCCGTGACCAGAAGATCATTCGCGACCGGCACTTGAGCGATGAGCGGCGCACGCTCGACGACTTGGGCCGGGAACTCGGCATTAGCAAGGAGCGTGTCCGGCAACTCGAGCAGCGAGCGATTGCGACGCTTTGCCGAAGCGCGGTGTCGGCCCGTCGCTCGGGAATGCCGGCCTAAAAACCGAACGGCGACGCGAGTCGTGAATTGTCTGTGATCCGACGCGGCGCTGATGGGAGCTTTTGACCGGTTCCGGACTCTCGGGTGATAGCCGGCGAGTCGTGACCGACTTCCCGGAGTTGTGACGAGGCCGACCTAGGGCCCTGGAACAAGAGACTCGTTAGCGGGCTAGCCTGTTTCCTTCCCATTGCGCCGATGCGATGTCGGCCCTCGAAACAATGCGGTCATCACCTCGAAGCGAAGAGCCAACTACGGGAATGGTGCGGCATGACTTTCACGTTTTGAGGCCAAGAAGTCGATGAAGAGGCGCAACAGTTCGAGGCGCCGGTTCTGCTCCGGATAATAGAGATAGTACGGCGGCAATGTCGCCACATAGGGATCGAGAACCGTTTCCAGTGTTCCGGCTTGAAGATCATCCTCAATGAGCGCCCGGAGCGACCAGCCGACCCCGTTGCCGTCATGCACGGCCTGCCTCAGCGTTTCCATATCATCGACGACGAGCCTCATGGGCGGGTCAACGGTTTTAGTTTGTCCGTCTTCGACGAATTGCCAGTCATGAATACGGTTGGCCGTTATGAATTTATAGCGAACGCTCTTGTGGTTTAGTAGATCGCGCGGATGCGTCGGCCGCCCAAAGGCCGCGAGATAGGAAGGCGCCGCGAAGTAACACGGCGTGAGCGGCCCGGTCAGCCGCACGGCAACCATGTCCGTGGTCAGCTGGTCTCCCAAACGAAATCCCGCGTGAAATCCTTCTTTGACAATATCGGCAAGCCCTTCGTTGATGGACAGATCCAGGCAAACATCGGGATACCGCGCTTGAAAATCGGCAAGCACCGGCGCGAGGATCATTTGATACGCACTGCGCGGCAGGGTTAGCCGCAAGGTGCCGGTATTGGATTTGCCAATCGCTCGGGTACCCTCGATCGCATCCACGATTTCCTGGAATGCGGGCGCGGCCCCTGCAAGCAATGTGCGCCCAGCATCCGTAAGTTCTATGGATCGAGTCGTGCGAACCAGCAGATCGACACCGATCTTGCGTTCGAGCGCCTTGAGCTGATGACTGACGGCCGGCGCGCCGACGCCAAGCGATCGGGCCGCGGCACGCAGCGATCCCGCCCGGACAATGGCCAGAAATATTTCAATCCCGCTGATCGGCGCGCGCGTCATTGTTCGAATTTTCACAGCAATATGGTGCGGCTTCAATATCTATTTAAATAATGCGATCCCCGCTACGATGGCCGGGCTTTGGACCCGGGGGCCCGTCATGGCGGCGGTTGAAGGGTACACCCGTCGGGACGGTCACGAAGGATAGGCGATGGCGTACAGGGAAGAAGCGAGGCCTGACCGAACGGCTCAAGGTGTTGGCATCATCTTAGCGTCGGTCCTGACCATGGCCTTCGCGGATGCCGTGGTGAAGCTCGTTAGCGCAGACCTGACGGTGTGGCAGGTCTTTGTCGCACGCTCGCTTTTCGCAATCCCGATCATGATGGCGCTTTTGCTTGCAAGGGGGGTCGGTCTCAAACTGCGGGCGCCAAAATGGGCCTTGGTTCGTAGCGTGTTCCTTGTCCTCACCTGGCTCACTTTCTACGCCTCGCTTCCGGTGCTCAGTCTGTCCGTCGCGGCAGTTGCCATGTACACCGCCCCGATCATGATTGCTCTACTTTCCGCCGCGCTGATTGGGGAACCCGTTACCGGGCGCCAATGGGGTGGTGTATCGCTGGGCTTTCTCGGCGTGATCGCAATCTTGAAGCCCGGTACTGATGCCTTTTCGTGGTTCACATTGCTGCCTCTACTGGGTGCTACTTTCTATGCGCTTGCGATGGTTCTCACCCGGAGCAAATGCCGGGAAGAGGCACCGCTGAGTTTGGCACTCGCCCTTCACGGCTCGTTTCTCCTGACCGGCCTGATCGCCACAGTCGTGCTCGCCGGTGTTGGCCTCGGCTCCGGTACGAAGGCAGCATTCCCGTTCGTGCTGGGGGATTGGACGCCAATGGAGGTGCGGGAGTGGGGCTTGATGGCGCTCCTCGGCGCGCTCTCGGCCGCTTACTTCGTCGGCGTCGCGCGCGCTTATCAAATCGCCGCGCCGTCGATCATTGCCACATTCGACTATGCCTATCTGGTCTCGGCGGCCTTGTGGGGTTTCGTATTCTTCTCGGAGAAACCTGATTTCCTAACAATTGGCGGAATGGTTTTGATCACGGTGGCTGGCCTACTTGTCTCGGCGCCATCTTCGAAAAAGGCACGAGTCGAAGAAACTGGTACGGCGTAAGCGGTGGCCTGAAACTGAGAACCGAGCCGCCCACGACAATGCGCGACAAGAATAGCGGAGCGGGATTCTTCCGCTCCTCACGCCCTACAGACGATCGTGCGGGTTGCCGTCCATGGACGCAGTTTGTCTCTTAATGGCCCGAGTCGGCCCTCACGGACACCTTCGAACATCGTCCGGATTCCTGCGTTTCCGACGGGTTTAGCCCCAATTCCGGTTGCGGCCGTTGCCGCAATCAAACGAGGAAAAAGTGCCCCAGATCTGGCGTGCACGGCTTAGGTTGCGCGCGGTGGCGCGCTGAAACCTGTTGTCAGACAAGGAGGCTTGATTTGATGGTCGTTATGACCTTCCACCGTTCTTTACCGATACCGGAATTTGGCCGGTTTTGAGGATTGCCTGTACGCACTCGCCGATGATTTCGCCAATGAGGGCGCAGTCGGTCTCATTGAAGGTGAGTGGAACTCGCATGTCGCACAGGGTCGAAAGGATTTTTCGCGTTTTGGGAAGCTCGACTAAACCGTCGATGTAACGCCAGCTGTCGTAGCGGCTCGTGAAGCCGCGCGGTTCCGCCTCGCCGAACCATTTCACCTCCACACCCCGTTTGCCGCAGCGTTCGATAAATCGGTGCATATCGTCCTCGCCGAATCCGGGCAGCGAGAATTGAATGGAGCTGCCGACGAACTGCTCGTGTTGCGGCCGGATCGGCATATGCAGACCGGGGGCCTTGCGCAGCTCCACCTCGAGACAGCCGTAGAGCAAATTCCATTGCCGGCACCTGTCGTCGAGAAGGCGAAGCTGCTCGCGCAATATGGCCGCGCGCAGGTTGTCCATCCGGCCACTCAAGTTCGGCGTGACCAAGCGAACCTCTTGGAACACCGCTTCGTCGGGCACCGCGAGATGGCGTCCGTAAAGCATATAGGAGCCGGAGTGAATCACGGCCCGGGCCATAATTTCCGGGCTCGTGGTCGTCAAAAAACCGCCTTCCCCCGAATTCATATGCTTGTAAGTTTGGGAGCTAAAGCAAGCGACCGTTCCGAACGTGCCGCTCATCCCGCCTTTCCAGCGTGCGCCCAAGGTGTGGGCGCAATCTTCGATCAATATGAGCCCATGGATTCGGCAGACCTCAAGCACCGCATCCATATCGGCGATGTGGCCGCGCATATGGGACAGGAGGAGAAACCGCGCGCCGCTCTCGGCCGCCTTACGACCCAGGTCGTCGACATCGATCTTGAGGTCTTCGCCGATTTCGACCAGGACCGGCCGCCCCCCGGCGTTGTGTATGGCGCCGGGGACCGGCGATAAGGTGAAGGAGTTACACAGCACCGGACCGCCGGGCGTCAGGCCGGCGCTGCGCAGCGCGATATGCAGGGCATAGCCGCCCGAGGCGCAGGCCAAGGCGTAAGGGGCCCCGATATAGGCCGCGAACTCGCTCTCCAGCTGGGCGGTTTCTGAAACCTCGCCTTCGAGCGTGTTGTAGCGGTGCAGGCGACCGCCGCGCATGACCTCGACCGCCCGGGCGATGGCGGCCTCGGGAATCGGCTCTTGCTGGGTGAAGGTCTTGTTGAAGGTCTTCATGGCCGCGCCCTCGCGCTCAGTCGTAGCGTTTCTGATCGTAGACCTCGAACGGCCAGGTCTCCTGAGGGAAGTACTTGCGCAAGCGCCAATCGCAAGCCCGCGCGTGCCCCTCCATCCCTTCGACACGGGATATCCGCGAGGCAACGGCGCTGAACGCTTTGTTTGCCTGCTGGTCCAGGTGCTGATAGGTCAGCACCTTCATGAACTTGTGGACGTTGAGGCCGCCGCTGTACCGCCCGGCCCGCTTGGTCGGTAAAATGTGATTGGTGCCCGAGCACTTGTCGCCATGGGAAACCGTACTGCCTTCCCCAAGAAAGAGCGACCCATAGTTATTGAGCCGCGCCTTCCACCAATCCAGATCGTCGGCCAGGATCTGAAGATGCTCCGGGGCATAGCGATCGCTGATTTCGACTGCTTCCTCGCGGCTATCGCACATGACGATCTCGCCCCAATCCCGCCAGGCGGTCTTGACGACATCCGAATTGGGCATGTCGTCGGCCACCTTGGGAAGCAGGTCTAGGACCTCTCGGCCTATGCGCTCCGACAGGGTGAAGAGCCAAACCGGCGAATTGGGCCCATGCTCCGCCTGGGAGGCGAGGTCGATGGCGATCGTCATGGGATCGGCCGTGTCATCGGCGATAATGGCGGATTCGGTCGGCCCCGCGAAGACGTCGATCCCGACCCGCCCAAACAGGAGACGCTTGGCTTCGGCGACGTAGGCATTGCCGGGTCCGACGATTATGTCCGCCTCCTGGCCGGTGAATAGCCCAAATGTCATGCTTGCCACGGCATGGACCCCGCCCATCTCCAGAATCGCGTCCGCGCCAGCCAGGTCCATGGCATAGGCGACGGCCGGGTTGATAGAGTCGCCGCGCGGCGGCGAGCAGGCGACGACGAAGCCGACCCCGGCGACCTTGGCGGTCGCGACGCTCATGACGGCGGAAGCGGCATGGGCATATCGGCCGCCGGGCACATAACAGCCGGCGCACTGGACCGGGAGCACCCGCTGCCCCAAGCGGACCCCCGGTGCGGACTCGATCTCGAACTCCCGAAGACTTTCCTTCTGGGCCAAGGCAAAGCGGCGCACCTGGTCATTGGCAAATTGTATGTCGTCCTTAACCTGTTGCGGAACCTGGTCGATCAAGCGCGCCTTCTTCTCGTCGCTCAGCACGAAATCCCCAGTCCAGCTGTCGAACTTTTCCGCGTATGCCCGCACGGCCGTCTCGCCGCGATCCTCGATGTCGGCGATCATGGCCTCCACCACTTCGCGGGTTTTCCGATCCTCTTCCGCTGCGGAGAGTTCCGCCTTCTTCAGTTGATGCATGTCCGTCTCCGCGATCTGAATTGACCGGTCATCCGACTGGTCCCCTTACCTTGTAGATCCGATATTCTGTGGGCGTTGGCTAGAGCGCCGCGAAATCGATCGGACCGCTGCGATCCAAGCTCCGGGTCACGGGCGGCAGGGGATACTTGAGCCCGGTGGCGCAGTTGTAGAGCACAACGCGCTCATGCGCCTTGACCCGGCCATCCTCGAGCGCCTGCTTGTAGGCGGCAAAGGTCGCCGCACCCTCCGGGCACAACAGCAGCCCTTCCTCTTTCGCTACTTCGTCGCGCGCGGCCAGAATCACTTCATCCGGCACCGCGATGGCGAAGCCGCCGCTTTCGCGCACCGCGCGCAGGATTAGGAAATCGCCGACCGCGATCGGCACACGGATGCCGGCGGCGACGGTGCGCGCGTCCTGCCACAAGGGCGCGTGCTCCTCGCCCGCCTCAAAGGCTTTGACGATGGGCGCACAGCCGGTCGCCTGCACCGCGACCATGCGCGGGCGCTTGGCCCCAATCCAACCGATGGACTCCAGTTCTGCAAATGCCTTCCACATGCCAATCAGGCCGGTGCCGCCGCCGGTCGGGTAGAAAATCACGTCCGGCAGCTCCCATCCCAGTTGCTCGGCCAACTCCAGCCCCATGGTCTTCTTACCCTCGATCCGGTAGGGCTCCTTCAAGGTCGAAACATCGAACCAGCCCGCGCCGGCTTTGCCATCGCCAACGATCTTACCGCAATCGTTGATCAACCCGTTGACCCGGTAAACCGTCGCGCCCTGCAACTCAATCTCCGAGACGTTGATCTCCGGCGTGTCGTCAGGACAGAAAATCGTCGTCTTCAAGTCAGCCCGGCTGGCATAGGCCGCCATGGCCGCGCCGGCATTGCCGTTGGTCGGCATCGCCAAGTGCTTGAGGCCAAGTTCCTTGGCCATGGCGACGGCAAGAGCCAGACCGCGTGCCTTGAAGGAGCCGGTCGGCAGGCGCCCTTCGTCCTTGATAATGATCCGGCCGGCCGACGCGCCGAGCTTGCGCGCGATCTTGGGCAAGGAGATGAGCGGAGTCATGACTTCGCCCAGATCGATCACGTTTTCACTCTTAGTGACCGGCAGGAACTCACGGTAACGCCAAAATCCGCCCGTGCGCGCGGCCAGCGCCGCCTTGGAAACAGATTTGCCTAGTGCCTCCAGGTCATAGCGCACGAGGAGCGGCTTACCGGCCTTTGAGAGGCCGTGGACCTGCCCCGCCGGGTAGCGTTCGCCGGTCATGGAGCATTCCAAATGAGTAACGAAAGTTGGATATTGTTCGCTCATGTTCGTTCGCTGCTGCCCTTTTCTGGCATCGATGGTCATGACTAGGCGGCAGGGTGCCGCACGTATTCCGGATAAGCGCACGCCCGTCGCTAGGTCGCCGGGCGGCACTTCTCGTGGATATGAAACGCCGCTGCCAGTGCATATTCGAGAGGGCGCCCGGCGTTCGAGACGATGATCCGCCGGCCGTTTTGCCAGGCTTGGCCACCAAGGCCGATGTCGCGGTTCTGGCCTGTCTTATTGTTACTCCGCTTGTTCGTAAAAGGCCGGATCCACGCTCGCGCTATAGTTGTCCAGGGCGCGGGCAATCTCACCCTGCCGCTGGAAGAAGTCCGCCACTTCCTTGAGATAAGTCTGAACGCCACCTCTCATCCAGCGTTCGGACAGTTGCTCGTCGCGCCCGTAAAAATCGAACAGGGAGAGCACGATATCCGAGTCCTTGAGGCTCAGGCCCGCCGCCTGAGCGATGATCGGCTTGGCCGCTTCGGGCTCGTCATCCAGGTACTCGATCGCCCGGTCGGTCACAGCCAGAAACTTGACCAGAAGGTCCGGGTTCGCGGCTGCGAAGTCGTTGGTTACCGCAATGACGTCAAAGGCTCGAATCCCGAGCCGATCCTGTTCGTTAGCGGAAAGCAGTTCCCAACCATGGCCTTTCATGCGCCGCAACGGCCCGCCCCAGGAACAGCCCATGGCGAGTTCGCCGCGAATGAAGGCATCGTCGATGTCGTGCGGCGACATGTCGATCACGTCGATCTTGCCGACATCCACGCCGAGGAAAACCAGGCTTCGCAACATCTTGTAGTGGGTAACCGTGTTAAGCGGTACCGCGACCTTGCGCCCCTCCAACTCATGAGCATTGGCGCGGTCGATCGCTTCCTTCTTATAGATGACGCAGTTGTCGGCCCCACCCGTATCGACCGCGACACCGATTGCCTTAATGGGCGCGCCCTCCGTAACCGCGAGGGCGAAAGGCACCGCGCCCATTGAGAACGCGATTTGAACTTCGCCGGCAACCATGGCGGTCGCCATTTCGACTCCGGTGTTGAAGGCGCGCCATTCGATGTCCACGCCCATTTCCCTGTCGTACCACTTCTCAGCCTGCGCCACCTGATTGGCGGTCGGCCATTCACGGAAGTAGGCGACGGTGACCTTTTCAGCGCCGACCGCAGTTCCGGCCGCCGTACCCAAAAACGAAGCCGCCATCAGAATCGAAGCGAAAACCTTTTTCATCTCCATGCCTCCAGCGGTTCGGTTTCTCTCATCCCCCGGTATCGCCCCTGAATCGCGACTATTCCGTTTCCGATAGGGGAACGATCAGGGTTGGAACGTGCGATCGACGCAGGACGCTTTTCGCGACCGAGCCGAGAAAGGTGTGGCTTATCCCGCGCTCGTGCGACCCCATCACAATCAGGTCGCAGTTGCGCGCCTTTGCGGTTTTCAGAATTTCCTCGGCCGGGTGGGATTCGCAGACCGTCACGGACTTGATCTGGTCGCGCACCTTGCGGTCCTTGGCGCTTTGCGCGGCCCAGAAAGCCTCTTGGCGTTCGTCGAGCCGGCCGCGCGCCTTCTCAACCCGCAATTCTAGAATGTCGTGGCGCTTCTCGTCTTCCATGAGATAGGTCTGAAGGGTAAAGACGGCATCGTCGGAAAGCGGCTGCACAACGTGGAGCAGGTGGAGGTCGGCCCCGGTCAGCTTCGCCAGATACGCCGCGTAGCCGAAGGCGATACTGGCATTTTGCGACAGATCTGTGCTGTAAAGCACGTTCTTGATATCGTGTTGCATGTCTTTGTTCCTCGTCGCGCGAAAATGCGAATCAGTATCCGAAGAATTTCGGCAGCCAGAGAGTGATCTGCGGGAAATAGGCGATGATGAACACCGCGACCACATTGATCGCCGCGAACGGCAGGGCCTTGATGGAAATCTCTTCGATTGAGATGTTGGAGATGCCCGAGGCGATGAAGAGATTTTCGCCCAACGGCGGGGTCTGGAATCCGATACCCAGCGCACAGACCATCACCACGCCGAAGTGGATTGGATCTATACCGAGGCTGTAAGTGATTGGCAGCAGCACCGGCGTCAGGATCAGGATCGTGGCCAGCGTTTCCATGAACATGCCGACGAAGAGCAAGAAGAAAATCAGCATGGCCCAGATCAGATAGACGTTCTCGGTCGCGCTCAGCATCGCCTCGGCGATGATTGCGGGAATCTGGTTTTCCACCAGCAGCCGGCCGAAGACCGTCGCCGTGAAGAGGATCAGCAGCACGCGCCCGGTCAGCCAAGTCGTGGTCTCGAGCGACCGGAAAAGAGCCTTGAGGTCCAGCTCGCGGTAAATCAGAAAGCCGACGGCCAAGGTGTAGAATATGGCGACGATCGCCGCCTCCGTGGGCGTGAAGAAGCCCGAATAGATACCGCCCAAGATGACAATCGGGGCTAGCAAAGCCCAAATGCTCTTATAGATCGTGCAGAGGGTGTTCCGGACCGAGAAGCCCTCGGCAGAGCCGGCATAGCCACGCCGTTTACAGATAATATAGTTCATGATCAGGATGCTGGTGGCGAACACCAAGCCCGGAAGTACGCCGGCAATAAATAGCTTCGGGATAGAAACCGACTGAAACACGCCGAACCTCTCGACCGCTTCCGGCGGCGGCTGCATGCCCAGTGCGGAAATGCCGAAGATCACCATGGGGATCGAGGGCGGTATGATGATTCCAAGACTGCCGGATGAGGCCGTGACCGCGGAGGCGATGCCCTTGTCGTAGCCGCGATTGATCATGGCCGGGATCATCAGCATGCCGACCGCTGCCGTGGTGGCCGGGCCGGAACCGGAAATCGCGCCGAAGAACAGGCAGGCGAAGACCGCCGCCGCCGAAATACCGCCAGTAAAGGGGCCGGCGAAGCTCTCGGCAACATTGACCAGCCGTCTCGAAATGCCGGCCGCCTCCATCAGGGCGCCGGCGAGGATGAAGGCCGGCAGCGCCATCAGGGGGAAGGATCCGACGGAGGTAAATGCGATCTGCACGAACTTGATCGGATTCTCGTCCAGATACAGAAAGGAAATCATGGCGGAGACGCCCAACGCCACGGTGATCGGCGCGCCCATGATCAGGAGGACTAAGAAGGTCCCGAACAAAATAAATACGATGGTCGTTTCCATTAAACTGCTCCCCCAAATCGCGGATTTGCCACCGCGTACTTTCTATGCCACCCAATTATGCTTCCGCGGCAATTTCACGCGGCCTATTCGCGGCCTTCCTTGATCATCTTTTCGACTTCCGCTTTCTCGGGGTCTCGTACGTCGACGCCCTTGACCAGCTTCAGATAGTTCGCCTGGATAATGCGGATGGTCATGAGGGTGAAGGCGATCGGCAGAATCATGTAGATGTACTTCATCGGAATCCCCAGGGTCTGGGACTTCCAGAAAACATTCATTTTGAAGAAAACGAAATTGAAGCTGAGATAAACGAAATAGACGTTGAACGCGATCCAGAAGAGGTCGGCGATCCCCTCGATGGTGTTTGCCGCCTTTTTCGACATCTTGTTGAACTGAAAGGTTACGCGGTTGTGGGCGTAAAGCTTCGCCGCGTAACTCGCCCCGAAAAATACGAACCAGACGAACATGTAGGTCGCCAGCTCCTCGCTCCAGGAGAAGGAGTAGCCAAAAACCTCCCGCGAGATAATTTGGGCGAAAAGCAGGAGAACGAAGAGTGCCAGCAATGTGCGGCAGATATAGCTCTCGGCGTTATCGAGAATCCGATAAATGGTGCTGGCCATGGCCGTGCCTCCCCCGATTGGAAAGTGCGCTCTGGCGGGTCGTTCAAACCCTAGACTGCCCAGCCCGCAGAGCGCACTTTCAAGCGCGATATACTCCGTCCTAGGAACGTACCCCTAGTCTACCGTGGGGCGGCCAAGGGACGTCAGGATGGCGTTGAGCTTATCCTTTCCGCCGATGCTGTCATAGAATTTTGGCCAGACCTTGCTCGTCGCCGCCGCGATCCAATCCTTTTCGTCGTTGGCCGGGTCGTCGATCTGCATGCCCTTGGCGATCAAGTCCGCCTTCAGCTTCGCCTCGGTGTCCAGCAAGTACTGCGCGCTGAACTTCGTCGCGGCAGCGCCAGCCTCCAGGATCGCCTTTTGGACGTCATCTTTCTGGTCCTGAAAAACCGACTCGCTGATGATGACCGGCTCCAACAGGAAGAGGTAGCGAAGGTTCGTGACGTACTTCTGCACCTCGTAGAACTTCATCGCGTGGATGGTGATGTACGGGGTGTCTTGCCCGTCCACCACGCCCTGCTGCAGGGCAGTGAAAGTCTCCGACCAGGCCATCGGCGTCGGGTTGTTGCCCCAGGAATTGTAAGTGTCGATCATGATCTCGTTCTTGGGAACCCGGACCACGATGTCGCTGAGGTCGGCCATGGTCTTAATCGGGTGCTTGGAGTTGGAGAGCACGCGGTATCCCGCGTAGGACCAAGCAACGATACGCACACCGGCATCGCGGATCGTGTTCTCCACGAGCTCCTTGCCCACGTCGCCTTGGGTCAGCTTAACCGCCTCGTCCAGGCTGAGAATCATATAGGGAAGGGTCAAGACGCCGACGGTCGGCGAAAAAGGCGTGATGTTGTTGATCGCCAACACGGAAAAGTCCAGCAGTCCCATCGCGGCGTCGTTGACGGTATCCTGCTCGCTGCCGAGTTGGCCGTTGTGGAACAAGGCGAGCTTATGCTTGCCACCGGTTTTGGACTCGAACACCTCGGCGAACTTCTTGCCGGCCGCGTCCTGCGTACCGCCGGCCGCGTCGCCGAGCGCCATTTTGAACGTCTTCGCCGAAACGTCGTCGGCAGCGTTGAAAAGCAATGCTATGGCCAGGCCGGTCGTGGCCGCCAGTTTTCCCGCAAATTTCATTTGAACCTCCTAGTTTGCACCGAGGGCTTAGACGGCTCACAAGCTCTGCAAAGCCGGCTGCTTGAGTCGGTCCACTGGATGAGATAACTCCGATGAAACAACGCCTTCCCTCCCAGTGATCCCGTTTTCTGGCTGATTGCAGGCCGGAAACTCCGGCCTTTTTTGTATCAGCTAATCGGACCTTATGATTGACGCTACCACAGGAGTCATGTTTCATTAACCACAAGTATTGAAATGATAGTTTCATATTTATGAAACATTAGCGATGACCAGAAAGGCTCACCTCGGTCGCGTCAGCGACGTCGACATCCGGCTGCTGCGCGTTTTTCGGTCCGTGGTGGCGTGCGGTGGCGTGTCCGCGGCGGAACTGGAACTGAACATAGGCCGGTCCACGATCAGCCGGCATCTGACCGATCTCGAGCTGCGCCTAGGAGTCAAGCTCTGTGACCGCGGCCCAGCCGGCTTCGCCCTGACGTTTGAGGGAGAGCGGGTCGTCGACGCATCATCGCGCCTGCTGACCGCAATTGACAGCTTTCAATCGGATCTTGACGAAGTTCACCGGCGCTTAACCGGGCACTTGTCGATCGCCTTGTTCGACAAGACCATTACCAATCCGCAAGCGCGACTTCCTCAAACAATCACGATGTTCGACGCGGTCGCGCCGAGGGTCACGATCGCGATTCACGCGGAGCCGGTTAACGCCATTGAAAGCGGGGTCCTGACCGGCCGCTTCCATCTGGGGATCGTCCCGACCCATCGGCAATCCAACAGCTTGCACTACTATCCCCTATATTCCGAACAGATGTACATGTACTGCGGAGAGAGCCATGCATTGTTCGGCCAAGCGGATGGCCAGACCTCACAGCGTGACATAGGACAATGCAAGTACGCCGGCATCGGGTTCCAGTCTCCGAACATGGTGGTCAGTCATCGCCTAAAGCTCAAACGCAGCGCAGACGTTTACGATGAGGAGGCTTTGGCCGCTCTTATTTTGTCCGGGCGGTATATCGGTTTTCTTCCGGATCACTATGCGAAGAGTTTCGTCGAGCGCGGTGCAATGCGCCAGTTACGCCCAGACGCCTATCACTATCAGAGCGATCACGCGGCAATCCTGCGTCACTCGCCGAAACCGTCGCGGCTGGTTATGGAGTTCCTTGATTGCCTGCGTCGCGCCCACGGAACGTCAGAGACATAGGTCCCAGACCAGAAATTGGTCCCGCTAAGACGGTCGTCGCCGAACCGCCATATTTGATGCCTCAGCCGTGGCGGCCTTCGATATAGTCCGCGGTCTCCTTATGGACCGGGGTCACGAAAGTGTCCGCCGTCTCGCCATGCTCAATGACCTTGCCCATGAGCATGAAGATGCATTCGTCGCTGGCCCGACGGGCCTGAGCCATGGTGTGACGATCAGGATCGTATAGGCCCCGGCCAGGCCCCAGATCAGGTCGAGCAATTCCCGCGGCTATAGGCGCGGTCTGGATGGGCCATGAATACGTGAAGCAGCCGGAATTCCGTTGGTCCAAGATCGAGATCCTGGTCGGTGACGTAGACGCGGTGGCTCTTGGGGTCGAGGATCAGGCCGCCGACCTGCACCAAGTTGTCGACCGCATCGGGCCGTGTCCTGCGCAGCACCGCCTCGACCCGGGCTACAAGCTCCCGCGGTGCAATGGGCTTGGTGATATAGTCGTCGGCGCCCAGGCTGAGGCCCCGAACCTTGTCCTCTTCCTCGCCGCGGGCGGTCACCATGATGATCGGGATCATGCCGGTCGCTTTATCCCGCCTGAGGCGTCGGGCAAAATCGATGCCCGACTGCCCGGGCGACATCCAATCGAGCACGATTAGATCGGGCGCGTCGCGCAGGATCTCCACCT
>JAJFGO010000051.1 GCA_021776095.1 Kiloniellaceae bacterium
GGTCGAACGGATGTTTGCCAAACTCAAAGACTGGCGCCGTATCGCAACCCGCTATGACCGATGCGCGCACACCTACTTCTCGGCAATCTGCATCGCCGCAACAATGCTCTTCTGGATCAATCAATGAGTCCTGAGCCTAGATGTCTCGCGATATTTCTGTTTCCGCGTCGGGGAGTGACCCCGAACACAACAAGAAACGAACCAATACCTATCGCTGTTTACCGCTACGGCCACTGCCGGAAATCGCAGGCTATTCGCCGATCCTACGGTTATGGGACCTCAAGCGTGGCGACCGCCTAATGCCGAGGAGAGCTGATTTCACGTTCGAGGATTTTTTGGGTTGGCACGGTGCGATCGCCATTTCCGTGGTAGAGGGGGACGATCTACGCTTCACACTCTACGGAACCCAATATGTCGAGCTGCTGGGGGGTGACCTGACGAACAAGCTTCTATGTGCCTCGATGGATGAGAGCTTGATCGCGCGGACCAAGAGCTACTTTGCGGACCTCATTCATGGCCCCCATATCGGCCACGTATCGGGCGGCGCGCCGACCGAGGGTCGCGATTTCATAGCTTTCGATGTGCTCGACATGCCCCTATCGGAAAACGGCCAAGACGTGACGCAGTTCCTCCACGCGCTTTGCACCGCGAATTGTGGCCCGTCGCCCGTCACCGATAGCTAGATGGGGCCGCAATGGCCTCGGCGAATTAGGAGCTAACGAACGCCCAAGCCAAGTTATACCTGCGAAGCTTTGACTAAGTCGTCGTGAATGGGAGCGCTGGAGTCTTACCATGAGAACCGTAGGGGCCGTCGTATTTCCGAGCTTCCAGCTCCTCGATCTCTATGGTCCGCTGGACATGTTCGGGATGCTGCCGGGTGAGCTAAAGATCGAGATCGTGGCGCAAACAAGAGATGCGGTCGCGAGCACCCAAGGGCCAAGGGCGGTACCGGACGCGGCGCTTACCGACCATGGCGGCTATGACATCGTCTTGGTGCCCGGCGGCCCCGGGACACGCAGTAGTATTGAGGACACGAGCCTGCTCGACGGCATTCGCCGGTTATCCGAGCAAGCCGAAATCGTCGCCTCGGTTTGCACCGGCAGCGCGCTGCTTGCCAAGGCCGGTCTGCTCGACGGAAAGCGGGCGACCTCGAATAAGGCGGCCTTTTCCTGGGTGCGTGAACAAGGGCCGGATGTTCGGTGGCAGGCCAAAGCGCGCTGGGTCGAGGACGGCAAGTTCTTTACGTCTTCCGGGGTGTCGGCCGGAATGGATATGGCGCTCGCGCTGATCGCCTCTCTGTACGGTGAAGACCGCGCAAAGAAGGCGGCCACCGTGTCGGAATACCGCTGGATCAACGATCCGAACGACGATCCCTTCTGCGAGGTTCATGGCTTAGCCAACCTTTAGGCGGACCAAACATTTCGAACCGGATAGCGTTCGCCCCCGAGCCGCGGCTATACCGTGGTTCCGAGAAGTCTAACCCAAACCTTACGCATGGATTCGAAATGACGGTGAAGTCAAGCTTGCGTTACTTCACCAATTACCCATTCTTCGGTTACTTCTGGCTCCGACATCCAGTCAGCGTCATACCTGCGCAGCCCTGTACTCAGTACGTTGAAGCCGTCTGGAATACGAAGACCCAGATCGTCAATCCGATTAGATGTAAGTTTGAAGTATTCCCACCAATTGTGGTCGTCGCCTTGACGCTCAAGATTCTCTTTGCTGTTGAAGAAAAGATGGGGGTTCGGTTCAAAGGCGACTTCGACCATCGAATAGAACATGTCCGGGAACGACAGAAACACGTAAATTCGCGGGCTCAACAGACCTTCCGGCCTTGCGTCACACAGGCGTAGCGCCCCCTCAATCATCAATTGGGCGCATTGTTTCTGAAGGTTGGAATTGGTGCGAGGAGGAGAAACGACTTTCTGATAAATCGGGATGTTATTGTACCAAAGGCCTTTGTACGCCATATCCGGTGACGGGAAAAAATCTTCGAATGAGCGCGACCATTTTTCAAGAGACCGGATATGTCGACCCGGATTGCGAAGCTTTTTTTGAGGGCACAGATCAAGTCGTCGCAAGTCACTTACTCCTGCTGTCCCAGTATTTCGTTCATGACGCTCGGCGGTACCTCAATCGCGTAAATCGCTGAACGGCTCCGCAACAATTTGGTGGTCATCTTCGTAGACGACGTAGCCTGGATTGCGTGTCTTAATCATCTCAATATGGTGACCGCAGTCTTTCAGGATTGAAACCATCGCATGCATGTTGGCGATGTGTTCTTTGGCCGTAGGTTTGAACCAAGAAATACCTTTGGTCGCCCGCCGGTAATAGCCCTTCGATTTCGTGCGGTTAAAACGCCCCGGCCTTTCGAGATTGTCACCAAACCAGCGCAGTATCTCTCCCAGTTTGTCGTGCTGGTTCTTGGATAACCCGCCTTCCCGCCAAAGCTTGTAGGCGATTTTGAATACGCCATTCTTGACGCCGCTATCGGAGTTCAGGTTCGGCAAAACAAAACGCACGTGCGTAATTTTAGAATCGGGTCTGTCGTTTGTTTTCCTGGCCATGTGGTGGCATCGCTCGAAACGATAGTATCTGGAGCCAATGGTGCTTCGCCTAAGCCTAGCCGCGAGGGCTTAAACAGATGTTGTCTGGCGGGTTGATAACGATCAGGCCATGACTAAACACTTAATTGGCAATAATCTTCTCCGTTCTGGGGTGCTAGCTATCTCTGGCTGATTTTAACAGCGGCCTTCGAGACGCTCTTTCCCCAGAAAGGCGGGCTTGCACGCCGGTCCTTTCTTCGCTGCAATTTGCATTGCGCCGCGACTCGTGCGTTAATGTTCCTAATTTGTTCTAACACCAAAAAGCCCTCACCATCATGGCCGACCCTCCCGGTTTCGGGCGTATCGTAAGAACCCTACAGCATCGCAACTTTCGCGTTTACGTCACTGGCAACGCGATTTCGCTGGTCGGCAACTGGATGCAGCGTATCGCCGTGGGCTGGCTGACTTGGCAGCTGACGGAATCCGGTTTCTGGCTCGGCCTGGTATCCTGCGCCGAGTTTCTGCCCGCCGTCTTGCTTGGCCCCTTCGGCGGAGTCCTGGCCGATCGCTTCGATCGGCTGCGTATCATTAAGTGGGCGCAATGCGCGGCCCTTTGTCAGGCCGTTGCGTTGTTCGCCCTGACCGCGCTCGGCGTGATCACGGTCGAGCTGTTGACGGCGCTGGTATTGTTCAACGGCGTCGCCCTGGGGTTCTACCAGCCGTCGCGCTTGGCCTTGATCTTCAGTCTTTTGCCGCGCCAAGACCTCTCCACCGGCATCGCGATCAATTCCATCGTGTTCAACCTGGCGCGCTTTCTGGGTCCCGCGCTGGCCGGTCTGATCATCGTCGGCAGCGGGGTCGCCGGCGCCTTCGCCGCAAATGCGATCAGCTATTTGGTGTTTTTGGTCGCGCTATCGCGCATACGGCTTGCCAAGCCGAGCGAAGCCAGTCGCGATGCCGCGCGCTCGTCGGTCGCCAAGCAAATTGGCGAGGGCATCAGCTACGCATTTCGGCACCGCGGTATCGGACCCTTGCTGCTGTTGCTGTTGGCGGCTTCGTTGGGCGTGCGTCCCTTTATCGATCTGCTGCCCGGTTTCGCGGCCGAGGTCTTCGCGGGCGGCGCGGAAACCCTAGCCTTGTTGAGCTCTAGCATCGGCATCGGCGCGATCGTCAGCGGCGCCTTGATCGCGCGGCGCGGCGGCGGCGGGCTAACCCGCGTGGTTCTGATTTCCACGCTATTGCTGATCTTGGCTGTCGTCGCCTTCGCGGCAACGGACATTCTGTGGTTCGGGACCCTCAGTATGGCCTTCGCCGGAACGTTCATGGTGGCGAGCGGTGTCAGCATGCAGACCCTGATGCAAATGTCGGTCGACAGCGCCGTTCGCGGCCGGGTGCTGAGCCTTTACAGCATCGTCTTCATCGGCGGTCCGGCGGCTGGCGCCTTGATCATGGGCGCCTTGTCCGAAGTCTTCGGTTTGCGCGCGCCTTTGCTGGGTGGTGCGGCGCTCGTGTTCCTCGTTTGGCTGGCCATATGGCGCCGGCGTGCCTCGATTGCCGCAGCCATGGAACCGCCTTCGGAGTCTTGATCGGGCGGCCCTAACCCCCGCCGCGTTCCTCGCCGTGGGCACGGTTCAGGGCGCGGTGATAGGCCAGGACGATCTCGTGCTCTTGCGCCACACCGATCATGTGCATGTTGTCGCGGCTTTCGACCACGGGCAGGTTGACCTCGCCGCTGATCGAGAAGGTCTTGAACGCGCTTTCCAGATCGTCGTGGGAGTCGAGCACCGTGGGCCGTTTGCGCGCCACGTTGTCGGCCATCAGCTCGGCGTCGTGGCTGGTATCGAACGCCGTCTCGTGCAGGTCGGCGAAGGTGATCACACCGGTCAGGCGGCCGCTTTCGTCAATTATGAAAAGCTCGCCCCAAGGCGCGCGTTGCAGGCGTTTGCGGACCTCGGGGATCGGCGTCGTCGGCGCAATGGCGTCGTAGACCTTGCTCATGACGTCGCCGACCCGCCCGGCGCGCAGCAAGCCGACGTCGTGTCCCCCGGTGACGGTCATGCCGCGGCGCTTCAACTGCGCGGTGAAGAAGGAATACCCGTGCACCTGTTGGGTAATGATCGCCGCGATGGTGGTCGAGATCATAACAGCGATGGTGATGGCGTAATCGCCGGTCAGCTCGAAGATCATCAAGATGGTGGAGATCGGCGCGCCCAGCACGGCCCCGGCGACCGCGCCCATGCCGACGATGGTGTAGGCCCCATGCCCCGAGGAAAGCTCCGGAAACACGCTGGTGGCGATGATGCCGTAGGCGCCGCCCAGCATCGCCCCGATCACCAGGGACGGCGAAAACACGCCGCCGCCGAACCCGGTTCCCAAGGAGATTGCGGTCGCAGCTGTTTTGAAAACCAGCAGGGCCAGCAACAGCCATAGATCGTAGCGTTCCGACAGGGCGGCGTCGGTCGCCTCGTAGCCGACCCCCAAGACCTGCGGAAAAAAGATCCCGATGGCGCCGACCGCCAAGCCGCCCAGTGCCGGATAGGTCCAAGACGGCAGCGGCACGCGCGCGACCGTAGCCTCGGCGACCATGGCCGCGCGGATGAAGACGATCGCGATCGCCGCCGAAATCACCCCCAAGAGCGCGAAGGCGGGGAACTCCCAGAACGAGGTGATGGTGTGCAACTCCGGCAAGATGAAGGCCGGAAAGTCCCCGTAGTACATGCGGCTGACGATCGTGCCGGTGACCGAGGCGATGACCACCGGCGCCAGGGCGGTCAGCGCGTAGTGTCCGATCACCACCTCCAGGGCGAAGAAGGTGCCCGCGATGGGTGCGTTGAACGAGGCCGCCACCGCCGCCGCCACACCGCAACCGAGCAGGGTCCGCGATGGCGAACGGCCCAGGTGCAGGCGCTGGGCGATCCACGCACCCAGGGAGGCCCCCAGGTGGACCACCGGGCCCTCGCGGCCGACCGAGGCGCCGCTGCCGATGGAAACCGCGCTGACCAGCGCGGCCTTCAAGCCCGAAGACAGCGACATGCGCCCGCCGCGCAGGGCATTCGCCTCGATCACGTCGGCGACCCCTTGGGGCCGCTGGTTCGGCATGAGGCCGTGGACGAACACACCGACCGCCAGGCCGCCGACGGCCGGAACCAGGAGAACCTGCCACCAGGGCAGGGCGCTCACGATGGTCACCAGGTGCTCGCCGCCGAAGCCGTAGCCCAGGCCCTGAACCAGATCGATGGTGTGGCGAAACGCGATCGCCGCCCCGCCGGCAAGGAATCCGATGGCGACCGCGAGCACCGTCAAGATCACCTGATCGTTCTTGGTGAGGCGTCTAACCGTCAGGGCCGGTTTATCGGTGGTTTGGTCCGGCGTCGTCATTTGGATCGACATAACATGGCGCGGTTTAAATCGAGTTTAACCATACGCTCTTGGCGGCGTTGCGCCAGGCCCGCAAGCGCGGTTAGGGTTCCGGCATGCCAATCTATTCGTTCAATCGGCCCAAGGTGGGCGTGCCGTGACCGGCGCCCTGGTGCGCACAGCGCGGCCCGAAGACGCCGCCACCATCCTGCGCCTGATCCGGGAGTTAGCCGAGTTCGAGGAGCTCCTGGATCAGGTGAAGGCCAGGGAAGAAGATATCCTGCGCGACGGCTTCGGCCCGACGCCGCGTTTCGAGTGCCTGCTCGCTGAACTGGATGGCGCGCCGGTCGGCTTCGCCCTCTTCTTCCATAACTATTCAACCTTCGAGGGACGCGCCGGCTTGTACCTGGAGGACATTTATGTCTCCCCGGCGGCGCGTGGCAGCGGGCTGGGCCGGGCCCTGATGGCGCGGCTGGCGCGCATCGCGGTCGAACGGGGCTGCGCCCGTTTCGACTTCTGGGTCCTGCATTGGAACCCGGCCCGCGCCTTCTACGACCGGCTGGGCTTCGCCCACATGGAAGACTGGCTGCCGTACCGCGTGGAGGGGCAGGGGCTACGGGATTTGGCCGGGGAAGACGGGGGCTAGATCGACGGGCCCTGGGCCTAGTTGCAGCGCCCCAGGGAGCCCTCGGCGCAGATCCGCTTGCCGTCGGTCCAGGTCGCGCCCGATAGATCGGCCCGGGTGAAATCGGCCCCGGTCAGGCGCGCCCCGGTGAGATCCGCGTTGCGCAGAGTGGCGCCGAAAAAGCGGACCCGGCGCAAGTCGGCCTTGGCCAAGGACGCGCCGGTCAGATCGGCCTTGGAGAAATCGGCTTCCGACAGTTTCGCGTTATAAAGCTTGACTTCGGACATGGTCGTGTTGACGAACTTTACCTTGAAGCCGCTGATCCCGCTCAGGTCGCTGCGCGACAGATCGGCGCGGAAAAAGCTGGCGTCGCGCAGACGGGCGCCGCTCAGGTCGATGTCGTGAAGCTCCAGCCCGTCGAAGATACAGCGTTGCCAGTTGACGCCGGGTCCGGCCGGGTCGGTGCAGGCCGCGAGCGCGACCGGGGCCGCCGCGCCCCAGGCAATCAAGCCGGCGGCGACCAGGGCGCAACGGACTAGGGCGCGCAACCGGATGGCGTTGGGTCCCGACCTCACGCCAAACCCGCTTCCTTGAGGGATTTCGGGTCCGGCATGGCGATGCCCCGGCCCGCTTCCGATGGGCGCGGCAGGTCACTGTGAGAGTCCAAGGTCGCCGCCAAACGCGCGGCGATTTCCGCGCCCATGGGCGTCACGCGGCGGGCCTCAAGATCGACATGAAGGCTGAGCCATTCGCAGGTCGCCGCCAAATAACCGTCCTCCGCGTGGTACATATTGTGGAAATGGTGAATCCGCTTTTCGTCGTAGGCCAGAAGCTGCGAGGTGAAGCGCAGCGGGTCGCCGTCCGATACTTCCCGCTGATAGGTGACGTGGCAATCGACGGAGAACGTCGTGCCGCCGGTACGCTTTCTGTAGTCCTCATCCATGCCGACAAAATCCAGAAAAGCGTCAACAGCGTGATCGAAGGCCAGGACGTAATAGGCCACGTTCATGTGACCGTTGTAGTCGATCCACTCGGGCGCCACGCTCTCCGTATGCAGGACGAGCGGGGCATCCTCGGGATGAAGGGGGGAATCTTGCATCGGGACCCTTTCCAGGACACCTGCCTGCGCGAAGCCGAGGCTTCGCTTCGGCGAAGGCCGGCCCGCCGCCTTTTTCGCCATGAGGGCACTCTCCGCCTGTTCCGCCCTTGCTAGCGTATATTCGACGCGCCGCCAAGCGCCACCAAGCCGTGGTAACCCGTTCCGCGGTGAGCGGTGCTCACCCGCGGGCGTCCATTACGTCGCGGTAGGCGATCGACAGGGCGGTGACGCCGGTGGCGAGGCCAATAAACCCAAGGCTCTGGTCGACGAGCCCGGCCATCAGCATCGCGGTCAGACTGTTGGTTTGAGCGAGATATTCGATGGGCGCCGAAAGCAGGCTGGCGGCGGCCCAGAAAGGAACGGCGACCAGAAACACAATAGCCGCCATGCGCCAGCCATTGCCCCGGGTCGCCATCCAGCATTCGCCGAAGGTCATTGGGTGGTCCACGGCGGCGGCCGGGAACAGCAACGCCAGACGCCCCGAAATGACCAGCGCGCTGGCCAGCGCCACCAGATAGAGGGGCAGGGCTAGGATGTCCGCCAATCCTTCTTGGCCGGCGCCGAATACGGAAGAGGCGGCGAACCCGGCGAGCCCGCC
>JAJFGO010000052.1 GCA_021776095.1 Kiloniellaceae bacterium
GCTTCAGGTATCGCTGACCTTGCTCGTGGCCTATGCCGCCTGGCAGCTCATGCGTATCCTGATCGACAAAAAGATCGCCGAGGAAGATGCCCTGATGGCCGAGCAGGGCATCGACCTTCAGGATACCGAAGCCGGCGGCACGGGCTTATCGCGTATTCGCACCCTTCTGCCCCTGCTCAAGCGGACCATCCAGATTTCCCTGTCGGTCATCGTCATCATGATCGTACTGGCGTCCTTGGGCGTCAACATCGCGCCCCTCTTGGCCGGCGCCGGGGTTGTCGGGCTGGCGGTCGGCTTCGGGTCTCAATCCCTGGTGCGCGACATCGTCTCCGGCGCGTTTTTCCTCATCGACGATGCCTTTCGCATCGGCGAATACATCGATGTGGGCTCGGTCAAGGGCGTGGTCGAGAAAATGTCGGTGCGCTCCCTGCGCCTACGCCATCATCGCGGCGCCGTGCACACCGTGCCCTTCGGCGAGGTCAAGACCCTGACCAATCACAGCCGCGACTGGGCCATCATGAAGCTCAAGCTTCGGGTACCCTTCGATACCAATGTGGACCGGGTGCGCAAGTTGATTAAGGCGGTGGGCCTCGAGTTGCTGGAGAACGAAGACATCAAGGACGACTTCATTCAGCCGTTCAAATCCCAGGGCGCAACGGAGGTCGACGACTATGGCTTCGTCATCACCACTAAATTCACCTCCAAGCCGGGCCGGCAATTCATGATTCGCCGCTACGCCTTTGCCGCGGTTCAAAAGGCCTTCAAAGAAAACGGTATCGAGTTCGCCATGCCCAAGATCGAAGTGACCGTCGACAACGAGGATGACGACGACCCCCTAACGCCGAAGAAACCGGTCAGCGGATCGCGACAGGAGGCGGCGGGCGCCGGCGCGGCCGGGCATGTTGTCGACACCGCGTCCCAAACGTCTTGACGATCTAACCGCGCCGATCCAAGGCCAGGGCGATGATCCGCAGGGTTTCGTCCCAAAGATCGAAGCGATCGAGATCGTGCGGGTCGGCCCAGAGGACCTCGGCGGCGTCGTCCCCGGCGCGGGCCTCTCCCGCGCACCATTCGGCCAGGAAATCGACCAAAGTGTAGTGATAGGTCACCGCGCCGGTCGAATCGCGGGTCAGGGAATCGACCACGTCCAGGAGGTGGGAAATCTCAACCTCCAAGCCGGTCTCTTCCATGACCTCGCGCGCCGCCGCCGCGCGCACGGTCTCCCCGTGGCACTGGCGCCCGCCGGGCAGAGACCAAGTGCCCAGGCGCGGGGCCTTGCCGCGGCGGATCAGCAGCACCCGCTCGGCCCCGGCGGCGCCCTTCACGACCACCGCGCCGACCCCGACCAGGGGGCGTTTCGATTCGCTCATGGCGCCCGGCGGCGCGGCCGGCCCCGCCTGGGACCATGGCTATTGCGCCCAGGGCGCGCATGTTCCAGCATCTCATATCCTATGTGAACCCCGGCGCGATGGCGCGCCGCGCCGACTGGAGGAAAATATGGCTGGCCTACTGCCGAATGTCGATCCCGACGGACTGCTGGAATATTCCGTCGTGTTCACGGACCGCTCCCTCAACCATATGTCCAAGTCGTTCCAGCAGGTGATGACCGATATCTCCGGCACCCTGAAGCAGGTTTACAACGCTCATGCCATGGCCGTGGTGCCGGGCGGCGGCACCTACGGTATGGAGGCGGTGGCGCGGCAGTTCGCCCACGACAAAAAGTGCCTGGTGATCCGCAATGGGTGGTTCAGCTATCGCTGGAGCCAGATCTTCGACGCCGGCAGAATCCCCTCCGCAACCACCGTCCTCAAAGCGGGCCCGATCGAAGAGGGGCATCAGGCGGCCTTCGCGCCCGCCCCGATCGAGACCGTGGTCGCGGCGATACAAACGGAAAAACCGGACTTGGTTTTCGCGCCGCACGTGGAAACCTCGTCGGGCATGATCCTGCCGGATCAATACATGCACACCCTGGCCGAGGCCGTGCACGCGGTCGGCGGTGTGTTCGTTTTGGATTGCGTCGCCTCGGGCACCATCTGGGTCGACATGAAAGACATCGGCGTCGATGTGCTGATCAGCGCGCCGCAAAAGGGCTGGAGCGCCTCGCCCTGTAGCGCCTTGGTCATGTTGAGCGAAGAGGCGCGGAGCCGGATCGATTCGACCGCCAGCACCAGCTACGCCTGCGATCTGAAAAAGTGGCTGCAGATCATGGAGGCCTACGAGAACGGCGGCCACGCCTATCACGCGACCATGCCGACCGATGCCCTGCTTAAGTTCCGCGACACCGTTAAGGAAACCCAGGACTACGGCTTCGACAAGGTGCGCGCCGAACAGCAGGAGCTCGGCGACAGGGTCCGCGCCTTGCTGGCCAAGAAGGGTTTCAAGAGTCTCGCCGCGACCGGATTCGAGGCACCCGGTGTGGTGGTTTGTTACACCGACAACGCCGATATCCAAAACGGCAAGATGTTCCTGGCGCAGGGCCTGCAGATCGCCGCCGGCGTGCCCCTGCAATGCGACGAGCCCGACGACTTCCGAACCTTCCGCCTCGGACTCTTCGGCCTGGATAAGTTGCACAACATCGACCGCACGGTCGACAACCTCGACCAGGCCCTGAGCCGGGTGATCGAAGCGACGAACATTCGCTAATCGCGAAGGAGGCTAATCGGTGCCCTTGGCGGCCGGTTGTTCCAGTGAAATACCGGACGAGCGCATGCCCATGGTGGCGTCATCCCGGACTTGATCCGGGATCTATGGCAGGAGGCAGTGTCTCAGTTTAACATCTTGCCGTATCGGGACCCTAAACGTCCGCAATTTATCGTATCACGTCGGCTCTGCGCCCAACTGCAGCCATTGGCGCCGGGACGTTGGCATTTCCGCCTCTGACCCATTTCGGACATCTTGACTTGATGGACTCTCTCTATTGACGATCGTAAACTCGCTGCACCTTATGCATCCCAGAGGGAACGGTCGTTATGACCGAGGAGCGCGTCCAGAGAAGGTTGGCGGCGATCCTTGCGATTGATGTTGTCGGTTATTCACGGCTCATGGAAAAGGATGAGGCGGGTACGCTGGCGCGCCTTAAAGCGTATCGTGAAAATCTCATCGAGCCCGAAATTGCTGCTCACCAAGGTCGCATCGTGAAACTCATGGGCGATGGCATCCTGGTTGAATTCGCGAGTGTCGTCGATGCGGTCGCATGCGCTGTGGCGGTTCAGCGATGCATGGTGCAACAAAACGAAGGGGAACCCGATGATCGGAGTATCGCCATCCGGATCGGAATTAACTTGGGCGATGTGATTATCGACGGTGACGATATCTATGGTAACGGCATCAACGTGGCGGCCCGGCTGGAGACCTTGGCCGAGCCCGGTGGGATCTGCATTTCGGGCCGCGTCCTCGAACAAGTTGAAAAGAACGTCGATGTCGGTTTCGCCTTTCTCGGACCGCAGACGGTCAAGAACATCGAGAAGCCGGTCAACGCTTATAGGGTATTGCTCAATCCCGAGGATGCCAGAAAGCTGGTTGGCGCGCCAGCCGACACGTTAGGAACCAAGTCGCTGAGCCGACAATGGCTGGTCGCAGCTGTTGTTGTGCTTCTCGTCGCCCTCGGCAGTGCCGGCATGTGGTACTACCAGAGCAGGCCCGACTTCCTGCCGGCTGCCACGGCAGAGATGGCCTACCCCCTTCCGGAAAAGCCGTCGATTGCCGTGCTTCCGTTCGAGAACTTCAGCGGCGAAGGACAGGACGACTTTATCACCAGGGGCTTCACAGAGGACGTGATCACCGCGCTGTCCAAGCTGCCGCAGCTATTCGTGATCTCCCGCACCTCCAGTTTCGCATTCAAGGACAAAGCCATAATGGCAACGGAGATCGCGGAGGAGCTCGGCGTCCGTTATATACTCGAAGGCAGCATCCAGCGTTCCGGCGACACGCTTCGCATCAGCGCGCAGCTTATCGACGCCGTCAAGGGCCACCATCTATGGGCAGACAATTTCGATGGCGATGCGAAGGGTCTTTTTGCCCTGCAGGACGACATCGTGCGCCGGATTCTTATCGAGCTGCAGGTCAAGCTCACCGCCGGTGACCACACCCGGGTCGCCAGTCGCGGCACCACCAACCTGGACGCCTGGCTGCTGCGCGAGCAGGCGATGGCCGAACTGTACAAATTCACTCGGGAAAGCACCGTCCGCACACGCGAACTCTTGCAGCAAGCCCACGAGACGGATCCGAGTTGGGCCCGCCCGCTTGCTGGGCTGGCCTTCACCTATTGGTACGAGGCCAGACGAGGTTGGACCGACGATCGCGAGGGCTGGATCCGTAAGGGAATTGAGCTTGCCGAAAAGGCCATCGAGATCGATCCCCAGGAACCTCTTGGCTACATGCAGCTCGGCAACCTCCACCAGCTCATGGGAGACCACGAGCGAGCGATTGAACTACGTGAAAAGGCGGTGCAAATCGCCCCTAACGATTTCCAGGCCAATTGGGGACTGGGTTCCGTTCTCTACCGAGCGGGTCAGGTAGAGCGTGCCGTGGAAGTGCTAAAGCACGCCGAGCGAGTAAGCCCTCGCCATCCGGTTTCTTTCACTTGGACCCTCTCATTTGCCCAATTGTTCGCCGGCCACTACGAGGACACCATCGAGACGGCAAGTCGAGCCAGAACACGGGCGCCGGACCGAGACCTACCCCGCATTCAGTTGGCGGCAGCCTACAGCGCTCTCGGCCGCGTGGAAGAGGCGAAAAGCGAAGCGAAAGAATTACTTCGCATTGATCCAAAGTTTACCGTCTCAGGGTGGACGCGCCGACTCATCGACTTCAAAGATCGCGCAATTCTTGACAAGGTGGCCAGTTTGCTTGTCCAAGTCGGCCTGCCGGAATAAGGCAATCCGCAACATGGACGACCTGCGCTTAGACCGGCGTAAGCGAACTCATATGTCTGTTCCTGGCACTAACCGGACTCAAACAACTCGTCGGAACAACGACCGCTTTCATACGCTAAACGGACATTCGAATTTGCTTCGCGCTCTCAGCGCATGAGATTTCGAACTGAAGCGTTATCGGGTCGGACTCGGACAATGCGAAGATCCCGGATCGAGTCCGGGACGACGAGTTTCCCTCTATGGATGAGCGCCCCGCCGGAAAGCCGGCGCGAAAAAGGCCCCTCGCGAAGGAGGGGCCTTTACCGTGTTGTCGTGCGGCGGCGCCGTCACGCCATGTATTGCCCGCCGTTGGCGGAGAGGGTCGAGCCGGTGATGTAGCCGGCCTCGTCGCTGGCCAGGAAGGTGACGCAACGCGCGACCTCTTCCGGTTCGCCGAGGCGGCCGACCGGGATCAGCGGCAGGATCTTGGTCTTGAGCACCTCCTCCGGCACCGCCTTGACCATTTCGGTCGCGATGTAGCCGGGCGACACCACGTTCACCGTGATGCCCTTGAAGGCGTTCTCCTGGGCCAGGGATTTGCAGAAGCCGATCAGGCCGGCCTTGGCCGCCGCATAGTTCGATTGTCCCATCTGGCCCTTCTGGCCGTTGACCGAGGAGATCGCGATAATCCGGCCGAAGCCGCGTTCGCGCATGCCCTCGATCACGTTGCG
>JAJFGO010000053.1 GCA_021776095.1 Kiloniellaceae bacterium
ATGTTTGCGCTGAAAGAGAGATCGATTGGCTATGCCGGTCAGAATGTCGAATTGCGCGAGCGCGGCCAGCTCTTCCTGGGCGCGCTTACGTTCGGTGATATCGACGAAGACGTAAACTTTGCGCGCCGCCTTACCCGCGTCTGCCGCAAGATGCGAAACGGAAACTTGAACGGGAATGGAGGACCCGCGCGCGGTCGTCAGCGCGACCTCCATGGTGCCTTCGCGGTTCTGGGCCGTGTCTTCGCCGCATTCCGTCAGGCCCTGTACGATGGAAAAGACGTTGCGCTGCTTTAGCTCGTCGATGGACCACCCCGTCGCGTCGGTTGCGGCCCAGTTCGCCAAATGTATCAAGCCTTCGGTATCCGTGACGATCAGGATTTCGCTGATTGAGTTGAACACGCCGTTGAAATAATTGCGCGACGTTGTCGTGGATTGAAGGGTCTCCAGCATTTGGTTCAGCGACTGGGACAGGCCGTGAAATTCAGCGGAACCGAAAGACGCGATCCGGTATCCCAGGCCGCCCGCTTCGCCGACCTTATCAATCTCCGCGACAAAACGGCCCAGCGGCTTGGTCGCAAAATATGCGGTCGCCGCGATCCCGGCGACGATCGCCGAAAAACTAAAGAAGAGCGCCACAACCAGGAAACGATGGAGCCGTTTGGCCGGCGCGAAGGCGATCGCTTCGCGTTGCCGTACGGTCGAACGCAGGTTTGGAAAATCCGGCACGGCCGCCTCCGCTCTCACCCATTCCGCGGCATCGTCGTTGCCGCTCGACAGGTCCGAGTTGCCGCTCCGATCGAAGGCGATGTGAAGGCGTTCATTGTCCCGACCCCAAACTTCGACCACGTGCGAGGCAGAGAACAGATCGAGAAAGGACCAAAAGCTAACCGAAAACAGCTCCATGACCATGGCGCCATCGGGCTGTTGAAACTGCCAGACCGGGACAGCGATAAGCAGAACGTCCCGCGAGAACACAATGACGTTCTCCCCGGCCATGACTTTCTCGACCCATGGCTCGTCCTTGTAGCTTCGGCCAGGCCCGTTGGACTCGATGCGGCGCCCCCGATAATCGGTCAGGGTCACCCGAGCGTCGAAGGTGCCTGGCAGGCGAAGCGTTCTGAAAAACGTTGGCAGGTAGTTATGCCGGTCCTCGACATCCACCAGGGCATTTATGATGAAATCGTTGCCGGCCAGGCTGGTCAGCGCATCGATCGTGCTGGTTAATTTGGCGCTGGTTGCCTTGGCGATTTCGTTGGCTTCGTTCTCAAGGCCCTGTTCCAGCTGGTCTGAGACGGTTCGTGTCGCCTCGTTCGAGGCGAGCAGCCAAATGCTGAGTAAGACCAGAACCGTAAAAGGAAGCACGCGCAAAAGCACACCCGGCAGCAATCGCGCCGGCTTCGCAGCCTTGCCCATGCCCATAGCCGGCATTTAGCCGTCCGCTGGCGTCATGGGAAGTATGGCGCCGTTCGGACCGAAGCGGCACAGGATAAAGAGGCTGGCGTCAAGCGCGTCGTGACGTTCGTTCGTGAAAGGCGGCCGGTATCGCCGCATGACGCCGTCGTATGTCTTCAGCGATTCCATCGCATCGCGGACTCGGTTCCGATCGGTGCTGCCTGCTTTCTCGATCGCCATCGCCAGCAGGTGAACGAGATCGTAGGCATGGGCGACGGCGCCGGGAACCGGTACCGATTCGCGTGTTCCGCAATCCTCAAACTTGGCGCAATAGGCCTCGAATAATTGATCGGCCCGTTTGGCTATGGGGGGGCGAAGAAAGGAAAAAGTCTGCAGGAAACTCAAGTCGACCGCCGGCAATACGTCGGCGGTCATGTCATAGAACTCGCCGAGAGAAATGCCCCAGTGCGAGATTATCGGCGTGCGTTCCGCCGGATTTTGCCGCGCCATGCTGCGGACAGCGACGGCACCATCCCTGGGGTTCGCGACCAGCATGACCACATCGGCGCCCTTTTCGACAAGTCGATCGATCTGCGCCGACATATCGGCCTCGCTGGTATTGAACCACTCGACGCCGGCGGGCTTCATTCCAAGGTCTTTGAGGGCTCCGGTCATGGCCTTCTCGTTGGAGCGGCCCCAAGAGGTGTTCCAAAGCAACAACCCGGGCCGCTTGAAACCGCGGTCGATGGCCGTGCGGATCAGGAAAGGGCCGACCATGTAGTCTGGAGCGGAAATTCTGAAGACGAAGTTCGGCGAATGCCCGTTCTTGACGAGCTTCGTTCCGGCCGCCCAGGGTATAAGATACGGGATACCGTGCCGATGAACCGCGTCCAGTTGTGCGATCGCGGTCGGTGTGTGGGCGCCGCCGATGACGGCGACGACGCCTTCGGTCTGCGCAAATTCCTCGAGGAAGTCCACGCCGCGCGCAGGGTTTGATCTGTGATCGCGAATCAGCAGCTGGAGCGGCCGACCCAGAACGCCCCCGGCCCGGTTTATTTCCGCCATGGCCAAGACCACGCCACGGCGAAAGGATTCGCCGGCCTGCCGCGTGCTGGCAGATAGGTCGGCATTCAGGCCGACGACGATAGGGGCGGCGGTGCTCGCCGCCAGCGCCTGCGACGCGACCGACGCCGCCATCCCAAAGGCTAGTGCGACGCAGACACGCTGAAATGTTCGGCCGTTGGCCATGGAGCCTCCGTAGCTGTCTTTCCGCTTTAATATGCATACAAATTATATTATAAATACTTAATAAAACACAATCTATATTGTTGTTATTATCGTGCGCACCAAATAGATAGGATTTATCTGGTATTTTATGCTTTTTCACTGTGTGGTTACTTTAGTGTAACTTTAGACAGCAGGCGTGATCGGGGGACCGGCCCATGCAAATGCAGGCGAATCGCGAGGGCGGGAGGCCGAAAAACGAGACGAGACGCGACGCGGCGCTTGAGCCCGGCTCAACAGCCCCTAGACCGATGGTTCCTCGGTCGGGCGCGGCGCCAATTCGGCGGTGTGGGGCGCCTGGGCACTGATCGGCTGATAGGGTTCGATATCCGCCTCGGGCACCGGTTCGCGCCGGGTCAGCCGGTAGGCGACGAAGGCGGCATACAAGGCCGCGATCCCCATGGCCACGAACATGAAGGCGCGCGGTCCGACGACTTGGGTCAAGGCGGTCGCCACGCCCGGCAGCACGAAGCCCGAGACCGACCAGGCCACCAGCAAGGTGCTGGACAGCGACACGTAGTACTGCGGCTCGGCGCGGTCGTTGGCATGGGCATTGGCGACCGCATAGATCGATTCCGTGGCGCCGCTCCAAATGGCGAACACCAGGATCAGCCACAGCAAGCTCGCCCCGGTCATCTGTGTGGCGAGGGCCGCGCTGATGATCACGATCGCCGAGGCGGCGATCAGGACATAGCGCCGGTCGGTGCGGTCGGAGATCGCGCCAAGCGGATACTGAACCCCAATCATGCCGAACTGCATGACAAATAGAAGAAGGGCGATATCGTCTTTGGCGTAGCCTTCGGTCGCCGCATAGATCGGCGCGAAACCCTGGACCAGCATGGTCAGCCCGCCGACCGCAAGCAGCCCGACGAGCCCGACCGGCGAAATGCGCCACACCGCGCGGATCGCGACGGATACGCTTTCCGGCGGCGGCGGCGTTCTGAGCCGGGTCAAGCCGACCGGCAGGATCGCAATGGTGGCGAAGAAGATGGCGAGGAGCGGCGCCTGCAAACCCTCTAGCGATACGAATTTCAGCAGAAAGGAACCGGCGCCTATGGCGACCACATAGGTCATATAAAACGTGGCGATGACCTTGCCGCGCCATTCGTTGCCGCAGGCATCGTTCAGCCAGCTTTGGCCAACGATAAACAGGCCGGCCATGGCGAAGCCGTATAGCACCCGCGACAACATCCAGAGAACCGGTTCGGTCCCCAGGGCGACGAGCAGGACCGACAAGATGATGATGGCCGCCAGGGTCGCGAACACCCGGGCGTGCCCGACCCGCCGCACCAAGAGGCCGGTGAGCAGGCAACCGGCCAAGCCACCGGCGGCCATGACCGTCAGCATGGTCCCGGCGACCCAGGGCGCGAAACCCTCGAACGCGAGCTTCAGGGGGATGTAGGCGAACATGACGCCGTTACCCACGGCCAACAGACCCATGGACAAAATGATGCTGGTGACCGCGAAGGGGGGCGATGAAACCTTCATCTCGCTCAAAACATGGCTCCTGTTCGGCCCGGCCTAGGACCGGAATTGCCATAGTCCGAGGGACGGCTACTTGCCCGCGAATGTAAAGAAAATTGTGCGCCGCTTGAGCCGATAAATTTTTGGCTTAAGCCTCGATCCCCATGAGGGAATTGGCGAAATCTTGGGCCTTAAAGGGGCGCAAGTCCTCGGCGCTTTCGCCGACGCCGATGGCGTGGACCGGCAGGGCGAAGCGTTCGGCCAGCGCCACCAGAACCCCGCCGCGCGCGGTGCCGTCCAGTTTGGTCACCACCAGGCCGGTCACTTGCACCAACGCCTTGAAGGTCTCGACCTGGGCGTGGGCGTTCTGGCCCGTGGTGGCGTCGAGCACCAGCAGCACGTCGTGCGGCGCGCTGTCGTCCAGCTTCTTCAAGACCCGGCTGATCTTTTGCAAACCGGCCATGAGCTCGGCCCTGTTGTGCAGGCGCCCGGCGGTATCGATCAGCAGCACGTCGTCGCCCTCGCGCCGGGCGGTTTCCAGCGCGCCATAGGCCAGGCCGGCCGCGTCGGCGCCGGGCTTGCCGGCGACCACCGGGCAGCCGGTGCGTTCGCCCCAGAGCTGCAATTGCTCGATGGCGGCGGCGCGGAAGGTGTCGCCGGCGGCCAGGCGCACCTTCAGGCCCTGTTCGCGAAAGTGTTTGGCCAGCTTGCCGATGGTTGTGGTCTTGCCGCTGCCGTTGACGCCGACCACCAGCACCACATTGGGTTTGCGCGCCGGGTCGGGGCGTAGCGGTTTGGCGACCGGCTCCAGAATCGCCGCGATATCGGCGGCCAGGGCCTGGCGAACCTCCTGCGGCGAGATGTCCTTGTCGAAGCGGGTCTTGGCCAGATCGGCGGTCAGGCGCGCGGCGGCCTGGACGCCGAGGTCGGCGGTGATCAGCAACTCCTCCAGGTCCTCCAGCGCGGCGGCGTCCAGCTTGCGCTGACTGAAGATGCCGGAGATGCCGTCGCCCAGCTTGGCGGAGGACCGCGACAGGCCCGCCTTTAGGCGGCCGAACCAGCCGGTCTTGGTGCCGGCCTCGCTCATGCGGCGCGCACGCCGTGCAGGCGGTCCTGGCCCGCCTTGGCGATGCGCGCGGACACGATGTCCCCGGTGGCGCCGAAATCCAGCGTAACCGGCGCGAAGCGCTCGCAGCGGCCCTGGCCCGGCTTTTCGATCAGCACTTGGGTGCGCGTTCCAACTTGGGCCGCCAGGAAACGGCTCAGGGCGGCGGCGCCCAGGCCGCGCAAGGTCTTGGCCCGCGCCTTGCGCTCCGCCACCGGCACCTGGGGCATGCGCGCCGCCGGGGTGCCGGGCCGGGCCGAATAGGGAAAGACATGCAAATAGGTCAGATCGCAATCGGCGATCAGCGCGGCGGTGTTGGCGAACATCTCAGGGGTCTCGGTCGGGAAGCCGGCGATGAGATCGGCGCCGAACACAACATCGGGGCGAAGCCGGCGCACGCGGTCGCACAGGGCCACCGCCTCGGCCCGGCCGTGGCGCCGCTTCATGCGCTTCAGGATCATGTCGTCGCCGGACTGCAGGGAGAGATGCAGGTGCGGCATGAGGCGCGGTTCCTCCGCCAGCAGGCGCAGCAGATCCTCGTCCAGCTCGATCACATCGATGGAGGACAGGCGCAGGCGCTTCAAGTCCGGCACCAGGCGCAGCAGGCGGCGCGCCATCTGGCCCAGGCTGGGGGCGCCCGGCAGGTCGCCGCCGTAGGAGGTCAGGTCGACGCCGCAGAGCACGACCTCCGCCGTGCCGCCCGCGACCAGGGCGCGGACCTGGGCGACCACATCGCCCAGGGGGACCGAGCGGCTGTTACCCCGCCCAAAGGGGATGATGCAGAACGTGCAGCGGTGGTCGCAGCCTTGCTGGACCTGAACGAAGGCGCGGGTTCGCTCCGCGAAGCCCTGGATCAGGTGGGCGGCGGTCTCGCGGACGCCCATGATGTCGTCCACTTGGACCCGGGGGCCATCCACGTCCAAAAAACTTTCGGGCCGCAGCTTTTCCGCATTGCCCAGAACCCGGTCGACCTCCGGCATGGCGGCGTAGCGGGCCGGATCGATTTGCGCGGCGCAGCCGGTTACGATGAGGCGCGCCTCCGGATGCTCGCGCCGGGCCCGGCGGATAGTCTGGCGGGCCTGGCGCTCGGCCTCGGCGGTGACCGCGCAGGTGTTGACGATCACGCTGGGCGGCGCGCCGCGGCCCGCATCGGCGGCACGGGCGTGGTCGCGCATGACCTCCGACTCCCAGGCATTGAGGCGGCAGCCCAGGGTGATGACGGTGGGCTCGGGCGCGCTTGTGCCTCGGGCACTTGTGTCCTCGACACTCATGGCGCGTCCGCGAGCAGGGCCGGGTCGAGCACGCCGGTGAAGGCGGTCGCCACGGGCCCGGTCATGACCACGTGGTTGTCGTCGCGCCATTCGATCTCGATCGGCCCGCCGTCCAGATCCAGGGTGACCTTGCGCCCGGTCAGGCCGCGCCGGGCGGCGGCCACCGTGGCGGCGCAGGAGCCGCTGCCGCAGGCGAGCGTCAGGCCCGCGCTGCGCTCCCAAACCCGCAGGCGCAGGCGGTCTGGGCCCGTCACCTGGGCGACGCCGATGTTGGCCTGCTCGGGGAACAGGGGGTCGTGCTCCAGCTTGGGCCCCAGGCTTGCCATGTCGATGGCCGCGATGTCATCGACGAAAAAGGTCGCGTGCGGATTGCCCATGCCGGTGCCGACCCCGTCGCGCAAGGGCCCGGCGGTCAGATCCAGGTGCAGGGTATCCATCTCGCGCGCCAGGGGAATGTCGTGCCAGGCGGTTCGGGCCTCGCCCATATCGACCGAGACGGGGCCTAGGCCCGGTGCGCCGCCACCCGCGGCCTCGGCGCCCCGCGTCTCGGCGCCTCGCGTCTCGGCGCGCAGGATACCGGCCAGGGTTTGCAGGGTCAGGGCCTTGGCCCCGGTTTCGGCCATGACCAGGGCGGCGGCGCAACGGGTGCCGTTGCCGCAGGCCTCCGCCTCGCGCCCGTCCACATTGCGAAACCGCAGGAAGACATCGGCCGCGCCGTTGGGCGCCGGCTCCAGGATCACGATCTGATCGCAGCCCACGCCAAAGCGCCGGTCGGCGATCCGCCGCGCCGCCGCCACACTCGGCGTGAAAGGCTGCTCCCTCGCATCGACAATGACGAAGTCGTTGCCCAGGCCGTGCATCTTGATGAAAGGACGCGGTTCCATGACCCCGGTTATATGGCCCCTGTGGGCGGAGTGTCCATGATTGTGGGCGGCGGGCGCCCGCGAGAGAGAGGGGTCTCAGCCAGCGCGTCATCCCGGCCGAGCGAATGCGAGAGCCGGGATCTTCGGGGGGACGCCGGGCCAGCGCGCCCCCGTCCTTCGTCCCTCGACAAGCTCGGGATGAGGGCGCTAGGGCCAAAGCCTTCCCCTCATCCTGAGCCTGTCGAAGGATCGGCCAAAGCCAGGCGCGGAATTCGGGGCGCTAGGCAAGGCCCCCCTCACCCACCCACTGCTAGCGCGGCGAGCCGCGCCCTCCCCCTGAGGGTAAATGGGAGGTCGTCATCCCGGCCGAGCGAAGGCGAGAGCCGGGATCTTCGTGTGCTCCATGTGCCGAAGGTCCCGGATAAGCGCTTTGGCGCTTTCCGGGATGACGGTCTTATTGGTTGTGAGTCGGCGCCCTACTTGATGCGGAAGTGGTTCCTGACGGCGAGCAGGAACAGGAAGATCAGGGCCGAGGAAATGACAAGCTGTAGTAGGCCAAGAAGGGCCACGGCGTTTGGCACGATCGGCAATGGCCCGCTTCCCGAAGTAGCACCATCACCAATGGTATAGACACCGTAGAGGCAAGCGTGATTCTGATTGAGTTTTTCGGCGCCGCTGCTGCCCAGGAACAGGAGGCCCTTGTGCAGCGAAAGACTGAACGCAGCCTACCAGGGTTTGTCGTCCGGCCCGGCGATGCAAGACAAGGCTGGCATGTCGCCGCTGACCATTGGCAGGTTTTCCAACAAGCCACTGGAGAGAACCTCGAACCGTGCCCAGTCGGTAAGGCTGACAGTCATCCATTCGATGCCTGAGAATTTCGGGTGCGGTTTCTCAAGGTGCGTGCCGAGATATAGACAGGTGAAGAGCGCGACACTAACGGCCCACCAAATGAAGGGCCGGAGGATGGCGCCGCCGAAGCCGGAAAACAATTGATAAGGATAGCTGAATACCGTTGGCCAGAAGTTCCCCTTCGCCCAACGTGCCGCCTTGATCTCGCCCCGAAAGAAATCCAACTCACGTGCGTGATCGTGGGCTTGGATGGCTAGGCGCTTTAGCGCACGCCAGCGCGCGGCCAGATCCGTATCGCCGCGAAAACGACGCCGCCGGAGTGCTAGAAACTCGGCACGGAGGGCTTGCCAGGACGACCAGGCCAGCGCCTTGCCGCGCGCCGGTGCGGTCATGCCCGCCGGCAGGTCTTTGCGTGTTGACTTGACACCGACAAGAATGCGCCTCCAGAAGCCCCCCGGCTCGATACTGAGGTTGTCGAGCCGGGGGGCTTCCTCGAAATGGGCCTGTTCGAAATCGGGAACCGCGAAGAACTTGGTGCGGGCAAAGGAAAAAGCGCGTTCGCCACGCAGGGCCATGAAATTGGGGGATTGCTGGAATACCGCATCTTGGAAGGTCGTGTAGCCCTTGAACAGGGTTTGATCGAACCCCGCGATGCCCGCGAAGCTCGCCCCGCCGAACCCCGCGCCGCTCGCGAAGCTCGCCCTCTCGAACCGCGCGTCGCCCGGAAACAGGAAGTCGGAAAAGTCTGCGGCCTCTTCAAAGTTATGGTTCGAAAAATCCGCCTTCGCCGTGTCGTGCCAGGCGCGTGTTTCGTCATTCCAGTCGTGCTCACGTGGACTCTCAACCCACGTGCCCGCCGCCTTCAGCGCCTCGCGTTCGGCCTGCCGCTCGGCGGCCCAGGCGTTCCAGGCGTCCTTACCCTGGGCGAAGAGGGCGACGCTTTCTTTCGTGTTCACGGCGGGCGTCCCTCGGGATTCGGCGCTGGCGAGGGTGCAGCATAGCGCGGCGAGCCGGGGGCCGATACAGGGGTTGAATACTGGACGGTTTACCCCTGTCCTTCGACAGGCTCAGGATGAGGGTGCTAGGGCCAAAGCCTTCCCCTCATCCTGAGCTTGTCGAAGGATCGGCCAAAGCCAGGCGAGGAATTCGGGGCGCTAGGCAAGGCCCCCTCACCCTCCCACCGCTAGCGCGGCGAGCCGCGCCCTCCCCCAGAGGGTAAGTGGGAGGTCGTCATCCCGGCCGAGCGTGTGCGAGAGCCGGGATCTTCGCGTGCTCCATGTGCCGAAGGTCCCGGATAAGCGCTTTGGCGCTTTCCGGGATGACGGTCTTGGCTTGGCGGTGCTAGCGCCCCCTACCTCGCCGCCAGCAGAATGCGATCCAGGCGGTCGAAGTCGTTGAGGACGCGCCACTCGCCGCCGCCGTCCTCGACCCGGCGTTGCCAGTCTTCCAGGCGGGTCATGTATTCGCGCGGGTCGACGTTGTCGCTCATGAGCTTGGTGACGTTGAGGGCGACCACGTCGAAGCCTTCGAGCTGCAAGGGAATGTCGCGCACATAGCCCTTTTTCAGATCCTCCTTGAGGTCGGAGAAGATCAGCACGGTTTTGACCCCCGGGTTCTTCTCGTTCAGGTACTCGACCGCTTGCAGGACGCCGCCGGTGATGTCGGTGTAACCGGCTGGTTTGACCTCGCGCACGAACTTGCCGATGGTTTCGCGGAACCGGCGCTTTTGCTGATTGGCGGTGCTGGGCCGGTTGTCGAAGGTCATCTTGGCGACGATGTCCCGCTCGCTGAACGAGCCGGTGTCGATCCGCGCGACCGCGAAGGAATCGCCCGGGTCCAGGCGGGCCAGGATCGCGTTGATCAGCTTCTCCGCCTTTTGCAGTTCCTGGGTATAGGTGCCCGAGGTATCCATCAGCAGATAGATACCGCGCCCCTGCGGGGCCGGCTCGCCGCAGCCGCCCAGCCCCAGAGTCAAGGCGCCCAGCGCGGCGGCCGAGAGGATCGTTTTGACGAAGGGTCTCATGACGGCATCTCCCGTATGGTCGGGGCTTCGCCCCTGAATGGTTCCGGTACCTCGGCACGGTGCGCCCCGATCCGCTGCGTCTCGTCCGTGCGGCGCCGGTCGCCGAAATGGCCGCGCACCTGGCGGTCGAGCCACAGCGGCCCGAAGATCAGGAGGTCGTAGGCCTCGATCATCATGGCGCCGTGGCGCACCGCCCCGGCGGTCACGCGCAGGCCCGCCGCCGAGAAGCGCAGCAGGCCCATGGCCAGGATGCCCAAGACCGTGCGCAGGGATTGCACGAAGGTCTCCAGCGGGATCGCCACGAAGACCAGGGCGAAAGGCAGCACGAAGCCCATGCCCATCTGCGCCGCGGTGGTGATCCAGACAAAGCCGTTGTCGAAGGCCGCGCCGGCCTCGCCGCGCAACAGGGCGGTGGTGGCCAATTCGTCCTGCAGCAGAACCTCGCGCATGTAGGACAGGCCGGCCTCGACGCTGGCCAGCATGAACAGGATCCCGAAGGTGACCCAGATCATGCGCTGGCGCATCAGGTCGGGCAGCGCCCCGATGACCGGGAACAGCCGGGTGATGCGCAGGGATTCCATCAGGAACAGGCCCATGGAAATTTCGACCAGGATGATCACCAGGGCCGCTACGTCGGCGGTCTTGACGCTGCCGATCAGGCTGTTGCCGCCGACCATTTCGCTCATGGGCCGGGCGATCAGGTGAAAGTTGATGGCCGCGCCGCCGACCGCGATGGCGAGCACGAAGGCGGACACGAAAAACTGGATCAGCGAAGACGACGACAACTGACGAACCGCCGCGTCCTCCTGCTTCAGGATACCTTCGTATTCCTCGATCTGCCGGTCGATAATCTCGGTGCGCCGGGTCAGGTTGACGATGTTCTTGTCCAGCGAGCCCAAGAGCCGCATCAGGCTGCGCAGGCCCGGCACGATGCCCTGCAGGCGCTTGTGGCGTTCCCGGCTCGCGTCGCGGTACGCCGTGGTCGCCTTGTCGCGTTCCTCGATCAGGGTGTCGTGCACGCCCTGCAATATGGCGGTCACCACCGGATCGCCGTTCGAAGGAATGCGCGCCACCGCGTCGACCGCCTCGACCCAGCCCGGCGGGCTCGGCGGCACGTCGGCGCTCTGGCTGTAATCCTCGGCGATCTGGGTGAAGGTGTCGTTCATCTTGCGATGCAGGGCCGGTGCGGTGCCCAGATCGCGCCGCACGGCACCGTCGATGCGTTCGAACTCGCGCTCGATCATGCGTTCGGCCGCATCCCGGCCGGAGGCCAGCAGGACCTCGCGGTTGCGCTGGCGCAGCACCTCCTCGCCCCGCATCAAGGCGGCGGCGGCCACGCGCAGGGCCCGGTACAGAAGGTGGGCGAAGGTCATAATCGCCTGGTGGGCCGGCTGGCGCGCGAAATACAGCACGACCGAAAGTCCGGCGATTATAACCAGCCACGTCAGCGTGGCGTTGGATAGGTCCGACAATCCATCCGAAAACGGCATGGTAGCCTCACATCGCAATGAGTGTGATAGCGGCGCTCTTACGGCACCCCAATAAGCGATGATCGGCGATAAGTAATGACGATAGATTAAGCGGACAATTTTGTTGAAAGACAAAGTGGCCCCAATAATGCCACGGGTTTGTCACAGGTTGTCTCGAATTATATTTTAAAAGATAAGAAGCGTTGTTTTTGAAGGGCGTGCATGAAACCGGGTGCGCGAAATTTGGCCCGCGCGCCAATTGACGGCGCCCGGGCGCGGGGTCTTTACTTAAGAATCTTTAACCGGAGTCGAATTATGGTCGGCCCGGTTCGATGTATCTCAACGGGGGCGACGCCATGTTTTCAAGCACACGATCGAAACCAGCGGTAGATCCCGCGGCGTCCGTGATGGCGCGCGCGACCGGCGCGGCCGCGGCAGGATCGTCTAAATCGCCAATGACGCCGCCGGCGCCGCCGAAGACCTCGAACGGCGTCACCCAACATTCGGTCATCTCGACCGACCTCAGGGTCACCGGCGATATCGTCACCCCCGGCGATCTGACGGTCGAGGGCGCGGTCGACGGCAGCATCACTTGCCGGACCCTGACCCTGGGCGGGACGCCCGATATCAAGGGCAACGTCACCGCCGAGACCGTGCGGGTTTGCGGGGCCTTCGCCGGCACCATCGAGGCCGGCCAGGTTCACCTGGTCAAATCGGCGGTCATGAAGGGCGATATTCGCTATCGGGTCCTGACCATCGACCAGGGCGCCTATTTCGAGGGCAAGGCGACCCCGATGAAGGGCGCCGTGGCCTAACTCCGGCCCACGGCCTAGTCAACCTGAGCCTCCTCATCCCGAGCTTCCTCATCCTGAGCCTGTCGAAGGACGAGGGACGAAGGACGGCGCCCGCTTGACCCGCCGCCCGGCCGGCCCTATGTTCCGCCCCGTTCACGGGTATCTTCAAACGCCCGGCTCCCCAAGAGGCTAGGGTTTTAGCCGAAAAGGGGGGAGCTCCGCCGGTCCGCGAGTGTCGCGCGCCGGCGCGTTTTGCGTTTGGCCGATGCTCTAGGAATTTGGCACGGGTCGGAACCGGTATGTTCGATAGTCTGCAGGAACGTCTGGGCGAGGTCTTCGGCAAGCTGACGCGCCGCGGCGCGCTCAATGAGGCCGATGTCTCCGCGGCCCTGCGCGAGGTGCGGGTCGCCCTGCTCGAGGCCGACGTGGCCCTGCCCGTGGTCAAGGACTTCGTCGAAAATGTCCGCGCGGAGGCGGTCGGCGAGCAGGTCTTGCGCTCGGTCACGCCGGGCCAGATGGTCGTCAAGATCGTCCACGACCACCTGGTGAAAACCCTCGGTGCCGAGGCCGCCGCGCTGAACCTCGAAGTGCCGCCGCCGGCGGTGCTGATGCTGGTCGGCCTGCAAGGCTCGGGCAAGACCACGAGCTGCGCCAAGGTCGGCTTGCGCCTGACTGAAAAAGCCAAGAAAAAGGTCCTCATGGCCTCGCTCGACGTGCGCCGCCCGGCGGCGCAGGAGCAGCTGAAGGTGCTCGGCATCCAGGCCAACCTGCGCACCCTGGATATCGTGCCGGGCGAGCCGCCGGTGGCCATCGCCAAACGTGCTGTGCGCACCGGCGCCCTGGAAGGCTACGACGTGGTGCTGCTGGATACCGCCGGGCGTCTGGCCATCGACGAGGACATGATGGCCGAGGCGGCGGCGGTGCGCGACGCGGCCAAGCCGCACGAAACCCTGCTGGTCGCCGATGCCATGACCGGCCAGGACGCGGTCAACGTGGCCAGCGCCTTCCACGAGAAAATCGGCCTGACCGGCATTCTGCTAACCCGGGTCGACGGCGACGCGCGCGGTGGCGCGGCGCTATCCATGCGCGCGGTCACCGGCTGCCCGATCAAGCTGCTCGGCGTCGGCGAAAAGCTGGATGCCTTGGAGGATTTCCACCCGGACCGGGTGGCGTCGCGCATCCTGGGCATGGGCGACGTGGTCTCGCTGGTCGAGAAGGCGGCCGAGACCATCGAGCAGGAAGACGCCGAGAAGATTGCCCGCAAGTTCCAGAAAGGCCAGTTCGACCTGGACGATCTGGGCCAGCAGCTCAAGCAGATGCTCAAGATGGGCGGGATATCCGGCATGATGGACCTGCTGCCCGGCATGTCCAGGGCGCAGCAGGACCAGATCAAGAAAGCCAAGGTCGACGATGGGGCGATTAAGCGCCAGTTGGCGATTCTGTCGTCCATGACCCCGGTCGAGCGGCGCCGGCCCGAATTGATCAAGGCGAGCCGCAAGCAACGCATCGCGGCCGGCTCCGGCACCCACGTTCAGGACGTCAACAAGCTCCTGAAACAGCACCAGGAGGCCGGCCGCATGATGAAACGGGTCCGCAAGATGGGCAAGAAAGGCATGCTGCGCGGCGGCCTGGGCAGCCTTATGCCCGGCGGCCGGGGCGGCGGCTTTCCGCACTAGGCCACGCAGAGCGAACGGCGAACGAACCGAACGAACACAGCGAACACAGCGAACACCAGTAAACAGGAACGGAAAACGGAATATGTCACTCAGGATTAGGTTGGCCCGGGGCGGCGCCAAGAAGCGGCCCTTCTATCGGATCGTGATCGCCGATTCGCGCAGCCCGCGCGATGGCCGCTTCATCGAGAAGATCGGCTTCTACAACCCCATGGTCGCCAAGGACCATCCGGATCGCCTGCGCTTGAACGAAGAGCGCGCGAAGCATTGGATCTCGGTCGGCGCCACGCCGAGCGACCGGGTCGCGCGCTTCCTGGGCCATGCCAACATCATCGCCATGCCCAATCTGCCGCGCCAAACCAAGCAGCAGTTGCCCAAGGCCAAGGCGCAGCAGCGCACGGCCGCCGAGGAAGAGGCCAAGAAGGCCGCCGCCGAAGCTGCCGCGGCCCCGGCCCCGGCTGAAGTTCCGGCCGAGGCCGCCGCCGAGGCACCGGCCGAGGGCTAAGCCGGTCCGATGTCGCGGGTTTGCCTGGGTGTGGTGGCTGGCGTGCATGGGGTGCGCGGCCTGGTACGGATCAAGAGCTTCACCGAGGCGCCGGAGGACCTGGTGGCCTATGGGCCGCTGACCGATGAGGCCGGGACGCGGCGCTTCGAAGTCAGGCTTAAGGGCCGGGCCAAGGGCGGGCTCCTGGCGGAGATCGCCGGGCTCGACGACCGGACCGCGGCCGAGGCGCTGAAAGGCACCCGGCTTTACGTGGACCGCGCCGCCCTGCCGGCGCCGGAGGAAGAGGAGTACTATCACGCCGATCTGATCGGACTCAGGGTCGAGGACCGGGCCGGCCGCGATCTTGGCCGGGTCGCCGCGGTCCACAACTTCGGGGCCGGCGACCTGCTGGGGATCGAAGGGCCGGAGGGCGCGGAACGGCTGCTGCCCTTCACCAAGGCCGTGGTGCCCGAGGTCGATCTGGCCGCTGGCCGCCTGGTGGTCGAGCCGCCGGTGGAGGAAGAGGCGAAGACGAGCGATGAGTGAGGCCGACGAGACGACGGCGGATACAGCGCCTTGGATGGCCCGGGTCCTGACCCTGTTCCCGGAAATGTTTCCGGGTTTTCTGGGGCTCAGCCTGGCCGGAAAGGCGCTGGAAAAAGGAATTTGGGCGCTCGATGTTCTGGACATCCGGGATTTCGCGCGCGATAAACACCGCTCTGTCGACGACGCGCCCTTCGGGGGCGGGGCCGGTATGGTGATGCGGCCCGACGTGCTGGACGCGGCGCTCGCGGCGGCACGGGGGCGGAGTGGTGAGGCGGCAGGCGCGGCGGTTTTTCTCTCGCCGCGCGGTCGTTTACTGGACCAGGCGTTGGTGCGCGAATTGGCGGCCGGGCCGGGTGTGACGCTGCTGTGCGGCCGCTACGAGGGCGTCGATCAGCGGGTTCTGGACGCGCACGGGGCCGCCGAGGTCAGCCTGGGCGATTATGTGCTGTCCGGGGGCGAGCCGGCGGCGCTGAGTCTGCTCGATGCGGTGGTGCGGGTCTTGCCCGGGGTCATGGGCAACGAGGCCAGCCCGGCCGAAGAGTCATTTGAACGGGGATTGCTGGAGTATCCCCACTATACGCGGCCCGCCGACTGGCAGGGCCGCAAGGTGCCGGAGGTCCTGCTCTCCGGCCACCACGACAACATCCGCCGCTGGCGGATGGCGCAGGCGGAACAGATTACGCGGGAGCGCCGGCCCGATCTTTGGGCGCGCCGCTGCCGGGCACAAGACGAACGCGAAGGATAAGGCCATGAATACCATCGAACGGATCAATCAGGCGCAGATCGCCAAGCTGACCGAAGGCAAGACCATTCCCGACTTCACGCCCGGCGATACGGTCAAGGTCAACGTCAAGGTTGTCGAGGGCACGCGCGAGCGTATCCAGGCTTACGAGGGAGTTTGCATCGCGCGTAAGAACCGGGGCCTCAACTCCTCGTTCACGGTGCGCAAGATCTCCTATAACGAAGGGGTCGAGCGTGTCTTCCCGCTGTATTCCCCGATGATCGATTCGGTTGAGTTGGTGCGCCGGGGCGACGTCCGCCGGGCCAAGCTGTATTACCTGCGCGGCCGGCGCGGCAAGTCGGCGCGGATCGCCGAAAAGACCACCGGCGCGGCGGGCAAGGCCGCAACCGCAGAGCGGATCGAGGCCGCCACCGCCAAGGCGGCCGCCTCAAAGGCCGTGAAAGAGGCAAAGGCGGCTAAGGCAGCCAAGGCCCAAGCCGCCAAAAGTTAGGGTTTCGGACCGCCCATGACCGCACCGCGCACCCTGTTCGACAAGATCTGGGATAACCACGTTGTCAGCCGCCAGGACGACGGCACCTGCCTGATCTATATCGACCGCCACCTGGTGCACGAGGTAACCAGCCCCCAGGCCTTCGAGGGTCTGCGCCTGGCCGGGCGCAAGGTGCGCCGCCCCGATTTGACCCTGGCGGTCGCCGACCACAACGTGCCGACCAGCGATCGCTCCCAAGGCATCGACGACGAGGAAAGCCGCATCCAGGTCGATGCGTTGACCCAGAACTGCGCCGATTTCGGGATCGACTGCTACGGCATGGACGACGTGCGCCAGGGTATCGTCCACATCATCGGGCCGGAGCAAGGCTTCACCCTGCCGGGCATGACCATTGTGTGCGGCGATTCCCATACCGCGACCCATGGCGCCTTCGGCGCGCTGGCCTTCGGTATCGGGACCAGCGAGGTCGAGCACGTGCTGGCGACCCAGACCCTGATCCAAAGACCGGCCAAGAACATGCGCATCACGGTCGAGGGCCAGACGCACATGGGCGTGACCGCCAAGGACCTGATCCTGGCGATCATTGGCAAGCTGGGCACCGCCGGGGGCACCGGCCACGTCATCGAATACGCCGGCGAGGCGATCCGCGCGCTTTCCATGGAAGGCCGCATGACCATCTGCAACATGTCCATTGAGGCGGGCGCGCGCGCCGGCCTGATCGCGCCGGATGAGACCACCTTCGACTACGTCAAGGGCCGGCCGCTGGCGCCCAAGGCGGGGCGCTGGGAGGCCGCGCTGGCCCAATGGAAGACCCTGCCCTCGGACCCGGGCGCGACCTACGACACCGAGATCGCCCTGAACGCCGCCGAGATCGAGCCGCAAGTGACCTGGGGCACCAGCCCCGAGGACGTGGTGCCGATCGGCGGGCGTGTGCCCGACCCGGCCTCGGCGCGCGATCAAGGCAAGCGCGACGCCATGGAACAGTCGCTCGACTACATGGGTTTGAGCGCGGGCATGGCGGTGCAGGACATCAAGGTCGACACGGTTTTCATCGGCTCCTGCACCAACGGGCGGATCGAGGATCTGCGCGAGGTCGCGGCCCTGGCCAAGGGCCGCAAGGTGGCCGAGGGCGTGCGCGCCATGATCGTGCCCGGTTCCGGGCTGGTGAAGAACCAGGCGGAAGAAGAAGGCCTGGACAAAGTTTTCATAGAGGCCGGTTTCGACTGGCGCGAGCCGGGCTGCTCCATGTGCCTGGCCATGAACGCCGACAAGCTGCAGCCGGGCGAACGCTGCGCCTCGACCTCGAACCGCAATTTCGAAGGCCGTCAAGGCCGCGGCGGGCGGACCCATCTGGTCAGCCCCGGCATGGCCGCCGCCGCCGCCATCGCCGGCCACCTCGCCGACGTGCGGGAGTTGTCGACGTGAGCGCCACCGCCGCGCCTTTGGGCGGCGGCTGCATGTGCGGCGCGGTCCGCTACGAGGCCCAAGGGGCGCCGAGCCGAACCGGGTTTTGTCACTGCCGTATGTGCCAACGCAACTCCGGCAATGTCTTCGCCGTCTATGCGAGCTTTCCCAGCGCGAATGTCGAATTCCTGAAGGGCGCGCCGAAGGTCTATCGGTCGTCGAGTTTTGCGGAGCGCGGGTTTTGCGCCGATTGCGGTACGCCGCTGACCTTTCAATATCTGGCGGCGCGCGACGACATTGGCATTACTGTCGGCAGTTTCGACGAACCCGCGCGGGTCAAGCCCGATAGTCACGACGGCATCGAAAGCTGGGTGCCTTGGCTGGTCATGGACGACGGCCTGCCCCGCCATCGCACGGAGGAGGACCCCCAGTTCGCCGCCATGCGAGACGGCGCGGCGGACTAAGGAAGAGCGAAAGGACCCATGGAAAAACTTACCACCTTGCGCGCTAGGTCCTTGCGCCCGCTTTGACGAAAGCACGGAATTGAGGACGACAAAATCTCAAACGTCATCCCGGCCAAGCGCAGCGCGAGCCGGGATCCTTGGGTAGGGCTAGATGAAAACGCGCCTAGACGGCCCGCTGGATGGAAAAGCAGTTTTATGTCTACATCCTCGCCAATATGCCGCGCGGCGCAATTTATATCGGCGTAACCAATGATCTGGCGCGTCGCGTATGGCAGCATAAGGAAGGGCATGGCGCTCGATATACGCGGCGGTATCGGATTGGGCGGCTGGTGTATTTCGAAGTCCACGCCGCGGCTGAGGCCGCCATCGTTCGAGAAAAGCAGTTGAAGCGCTGGCGCCGGGCTTGGAAGGACGACTTGATTGAGTCTGGTAACCGCCATTGGCGGGACCTTTACGTTGATATCGCTGGCCCCTGAGCAAAGATCCCGGATAATCGCCGTGCGATTTCCGGGATGACGACTGGGTAGTTATGTAAGGACCGATCGTCATCCCGGACGATGCGTAGTATCGATCCGGAATCTTTGGGTCGAGGACGTAGTTGCTTTGCGGGATTGGGGCGGTTTGGGAGCAGTCACATGGAAAAATTCACCACCTTGCGCGCGGTCGCCGCGCCCTTGCCCATGGTCAATATCGATACGGACAAGATCATCCCCAAGCAGTTCTTGAAGACGATCGCGCGCACCGGCCTCGCCAAGGGTTTGTTCTACGAGTTGCGCTTCGACGAGGACGGTAAGCCGAAAGACGGCTTCGTGCTCGACCAGCCGGCCTACAGACAAGCGCAAATCCTGATCGCGGGCGAGAATTTCGGCTGCGGCTCGTCGCGCGAGCACGCGCCCTGGGCGCTGCTCGATGCCGGCATCCGCTGTATTGTCGCGTCCAGCTTCGCCGACATCTTTCATAACAACTGCTTCAAGAACGGCATCCTGCCCATCGTTCTGCCGCAAGAACAGGTCGATATGCTGATGGACGACGCCCAGCGCGGCGCCAACTCGATTGTGACCGTCGATTTGGAGAAACAGGAAATCACCGGCCCGGACGGCGGCACGATCCATTTCGAGGTCGATGCTTTCCGCAAGCACTGCTTGATGAACGGCCTGGACGATATCGGCCTGACGCTAGAAAAGGCCGACAAGATCGACGCCTACGAATCCAGGCAGCGCGAAAACCAGTTCTAGGTAAGCCGTCGATCGGAAACAGAATACTATCGAAGCCGGGGTTGCGCCAAACGCCCGCGACACATTCATTCGGAGAAGGTGACCATGCCTGCCAATAAGAAACTGCTCGTCCTGCCGGGCGATGGCATTGGGCCGGAAGTCATGGGCCAGGTCGGCCGTATGGTCGAATGGTTCGGCGACCGGCGCGCGCTCAAGTTCGACCTTGAGGAAGAGCTGGTCGGCGGCGCCGCGATCGACGTTCACGGGGTGCCGGTGACCGACAAGACCGTGGACACGGCCACGAACGCCGATGCGGTGCTGCTGGGTGCGGTTGGCGGCGCTAAGTGGGACAGCCTGCCTTTCGAGCAAAAGCCGGAGCGCGGCCTATTGCGCCTGCGCAAAGACCTGGGCCTCTATGCCAACCTCAGGCCGGCGATCTGCTTCGACGCTTTGGTCGATGCGTCGTCGTTGAAGCCGGAGGTGGTCTCGGGCCTGGACATCATGATCCTGCGCGAGCTGACCGGCGGGGTTTATTTTGGCAGCCCGCGTGGCATCGAAACCCTGCCCGACGGCACCCGGCGCGGCGTCAACACCCAGGTCTACACCACGCCGGAGATCCACCGGGTGGCGCGAGTCGGTTTCGAATTGGCCCGCAAGCGCGGCAACAAGGTCTGTTCGGTGGAGAAGGCGAACGTCATGGAATCCGGCGTCCTCTGGCGCGAGGAAGTGCAGAAACTGCACGACGCCGAATACCAGGATGTCGAGCTGTCCCACATGTACGCCGACAACTGCGCCATGCAACTGGTGCGCAACCCGAAGCAGTTCGACGTCATCGTCACCGACAACCTGTTCGGCGACATGCTCTCGGACGAGGCTGCCATGCTGACCGGCTCGCTCGGCATGCTGCCCTCCGCCTCGCTCGGCGATCCGGACGAGACCGGGCGTAGGAAGGCGCTGTACGAGCCGGTCCATGGCAGCGCGCCCGATATCGCCGGCCAGGGCATCGCCAACCCGATCGCCTGCCTCTTGAGCTTCGCCATGATGCTGCGCTATTCCCTCGATCTGGGCGGCGAGGCCGATCTGGTTGAGGGCGCGGTGCGCAACGTGCTGTCCGGCGGCAAGCGGACCGGCGATATCGCCAAACCGGGCGAGGCCACGGTCTCGACCGGCGAGATGGGGACCGCCGTGCTCGACGAGCTGGAACGCCTGGGCGCCTGAGGGGCCTCTTGGGCCTCTCAAAACCGTTAATTGACGCTTCAACTGGGTATGCGTATGGTTCGCATCTTGGTTCAACAGCAGAAAGGAGGTGATCCGGTGTCTAAATCATTGGTCATGATCGCATTTGCGATCGGAATTCTGGCCATTGCGACCGGATCGGCCCAGGCCGAAGGCGGTTGCGGTGGATATTCTCACGGATCTCAGAGCGTGTCCCTGGAGACGCAAACCGCCTCGACGGGCACCCCTACTCTGCAGCAGACTCCGAAACCCGAGACCAAGGCAAACTGAGCCTCGGGGTAGCCTTTGCGATATGGCAGAAAGGCCGCCCCCAAAGGGGCGGCCTTTTTCATTGCGCAAGACCTCGATCGCTGAACCCCGTAAGGAAGATCATTCCAGGCCGTGGCGGCGCAATTCTGCTGTTAAGCGGCCGCCGAGCCAGAGCGCGAACATGCGAAAATCGCTCACCAGGGACCAGAATGGGTGGGTGAAGGTGGCGGGGCGGTTGCGCTCGATGACGGCATGGCCGATCCAGGCGAAGGCATAGCCGGTGACGATGGCCAGGGGCACCAGGCGCCAGTCGGCAAGGACCGCCGCGGCGGCCAGGATGAGAAGGCCCAGGCCGGTGCCCAGAAAATGCAACTGCCGGGTGCCGGGCATGCGGTGTTCGGCCAGGTAAAGGGGCCAGAATTCGCGGTAGGTCTTGGCGCGGCGATCCAAAGGTCAGTTCCTTGAGGGGGCGGCCAACTTGTAAAGCGGTCCGGGCTGCCCCACGTGGCAGGTCGGGCCAGGATTATTGTTTCTAAGGATAGGACACAGGCGATGGGATACAAAATGGCGGTGGTCGGGGCGACGGGCGCGGTTGGGCGCGAGTTGCTGACCACCCTGGCCGAACGGGATTTTCCGGTCGACGATCTGGTGCCGCTCGCGTCCGAGCGTTCGGCGGGGGTTGAGGTTTCCTTTGGCGAGGACGAGGTGCTGAAGGTGCGCGACCTGTCCAAGTTCGACTTCAAGGGCACCGAGATCGTGCTCTCGTCGCCGGGCGCCAAGGTCTCGGCGGAATACAGCCCGGTCGCGGCCAAGGCGGGCGCCGTGGTGATCGACAACACCTCGCACTTCCGCATGGACCCCGACGTGCCCCTGATCGTGCCGGAGGTCAACCCGGACGCTATTGCCGGCTATGCCCGGCGGCACATCATCGCCAATCCTAACTGCTCGACCATTCAAATGGTGGTGGCGCTGAAGCCCTTGCACGACATCGCCCGCATCAAGCGGGTCGTGGTCGCGACCTATAATTCGACCTCGGGCGGCGGCAAAGACTCGATGGACGAACTGTTCAATCAGACCCGCGGCATTTATGTGAACGAGCCGGTCAAGCCCGAGCACTTCACCAAGCAGATCGCCTTCAACGTGATTCCCCACATCGACGCCTTCATGGAAGACGGTTCGACCAAGGAGGAATGGAAGATGGTGGCCGAGACCAAGAAAATCCTCGACCCCGCGATCAAGGTGGCGGCGACCTGCGTGCGGGTGCCGGTCTTCATCGGCCACGCCGAGGCGGTCAATATCGAATTCGAGTCGCCGATCGAGGAGGACGAAGCCCGCGAGGCCCTGCGCAACGCGCCCGGCGTCACCCTGATCGACCACCGGATCGACGAGGGTTACGTGACACCGGCCGAATGCGCCGGCGAGGACGCGGTCTTCGTCAGCCGCCTGCGCATGGATCCGACCGTGGACTACGGCCTCAGCATGTGGGTCGTCTCCGACAACCTGCGCAAGGGCGCCGCCCTCAACACCGTGCAGATCGCGGAGAAGCTGGTCGAGGAGTATTTGAACTAGGGTGAAGTGTTTCCGGTTCGATGGAATGGGTTGATTGGCGCGGAAAATCCCGTGGGGACGGTGATGCCGGAGAATAAGACTATAGTTGTGAGTTCGGACATTCCGCCGGCCTTGGGGCCCTATTCGCAAGGTGCGCGGGTCGGCAACTTGCTGTTCGTTTCCGGTCAGGCGGGGTTAAACCCGGAGACTGGAGAGGTCGCCGGGCCCGATTTCGAATCTCAAGCACGTCAAGCCTTCGAGAACTTGCGCGCCGTGCTGGCGGCGGCGAATTGCGGTCTGGATGATGTCGTGAAGACCACCTGTTGGGTAGCGGAGGCCGCGGCCTTTCCAAAGTTCAATGAACTTTACGCCGAGTTTTTTCCCAAGGATCCGCCGACGCGCTCGACGCCTATCGTGGCCCTGCCGAAAGGCCTGCTGTTTTCAATCGAGTGCATCGCAGTCGCGAAAAGCTGAGCCGCAAAGAAAGCCTTCCGGTGCGTTGCTCTAACGCGCACCCTAATCCATTCCCGAGTGCGCCATGACCCTCGCCACATCCTCCGCCGCCCGTTCGGTTCAGTCGCGCCGGCGGATCCGCGACTATATCTATGAGACGCCTCTGATACCCGCCAAGCATCTGGGCCGGGAGACGGGCACGCGCCTGTATTTCAAGGCGGAGAACTTTCAGCTTACCGGGTCCTTCAAGGCCCGTGGGGCGGCGAGCAAGATGACCGCCTTGGGGGCGGGGCGAGACCTGATTACCGCGAGTTCGGGCAACCATGGAATCGCCTGCGCCCATGCGGCCTCTATCCTCGGTCAAGAATTGACCGTCGTTTTGCCCGAGACGGTTTCGCCTGCCAAGCTCGCGCGCATCGAAACCTATGGTGTCGAAGTTATCTTGCACGGGTCCGAACCGAACCTTGCCGAGTTGCACGCACAAAAGCTTGCGGCGGAACGCGACGACTTAATCTATGTCTCGCCCTACAACGATGAAGATGTCATCGCCGGGCAGGGCACCATAGGTCTTGAACTCCTGGAACAAGCCGAGGGCATCGACAACATTTTCGTTTCCATGGGCGGCGGCGGGCTCATAGGCGGCGTGGGGGCGGTCCTCAAAAGCTTCAGCCCGGAGACCAAGGTGTTCGGCGTCGCGGCCAAGAACACGGCGGCCCTCGCGGCCTCATTGGAAGCTGGGAGGATCGTCGAGACCGAGCATCTCGAAACCTTGGCCGACGGGGTTGCGGGGGGTGTCGACGACGACAGCCTGACTCTTCCTCTTGCCCTATCGGTGATCGACGAGGTGATCGTCTGCAGCGAAGACGAGATCGCCGATGCCTTGCGCAAGATGGCGCTTCAGGAACACCAATTGGTCGAAGGCGCCGCCGCCTTGGCGCTGGCCGGATTCCTGAAGGTGGTAGACAAGTTGCAAGACCAGGTCAGCGTTGTGCTGCTGTGCGGTTCCAACTACGACACCGCCAGAATCCTGCCCCTCATCAGCGACTAAACGCCGGACTGTCTTCAATACCGTGTGGGCCGAAGAAAATTCGGTCGCGGCGGGTTTGAATTGATTTCTTTGCGACCCCCGTGTCGCGATTTCGCGCGACGGGGTGCCCCGGCCTGCACACTCTAAGTCTGGAAAATTTCTCCGGGGCGCGCCCATGGCGGACTCGACGCAAGGAACGGTGCCGGGCGCGGCTGCGGTCTCCGCGCCGCTTCCCGATGGCTTGGCGCCGGCGGTCTTTGATCAACGCCTGAAGGGCATCGCGTTCCTGATGCTCGGGATCGCGATCTTCTCGGTCCAAGATGTAATTCTGAAGTCGATCAGCGGCATCTACCCGATCCATCAGGCGTTGACCATCCGTGGCCTGACCAGCGTGCCCGTGCTACTGGCCATGGTGATCGTGGACTGCGGCCTGCGCGGCCTGGTTTCGGCGCGGCCGGTTGCGCTCTTGGTGCGCGGCGCCATCATGTTCACGGCCTACACCTCGTTTTACCTGGCGCTGGCCGCTCTGCCGCTGGCGACCTGTGTCGCGTTTTTCTTCACCGCCCCGTTGTTCATCACCATCCTTTCGGTCCTGGTGTTGGGGGAAAAGGTCGGGCCGATCCGCTGGGCCGCGGTCGGGATCGGCTTTCTGGGCGTTGTCATCATGGTTCGCCCCGGCACCGAGGTCTTCGAGTGGGCCTCGCTGTTCGCCATCTACGCCGGGCTGTCCTACAGCGCCGCGCAGATCCTGGCGCGCAAACTCGGCACGACCGAGCGGTCCACGGTCATGGGTTTTTACGGCAACGGCGTGTTTCTCTTGGGCGGACTTGTTCTGGCCGCAATCCTGGGCGGCGGCGACTTCGCGACGGAGGAGCACAAAAGCCTGGCGTTCCTGCTGCGCGGCTGGGTCATGCCGACGCCACGCGACCTGGCGCTCATGATGTCCTGCGGGGTTATCGCCGGGCTGGGCCTGGTGGCCCTGACCCAGGCTTATCGGGTCGCGCCGGCCAACGTGGTCGCGCCCTTCGAATACACCGCCTTGCTGTGGGGCGTTCTGTACGGCTGGGCCCTTTGGGGCGAGTTGCCGTTGCCTATGACTTGGCTCGGCATCGCGATCGTCATCGGCGCCGGGCTAGTCGTCCTCTACCGGGAGCGCCAGACGGGGAGCCTAACCCTGTGGCGGCGCGGCGGTTGGTCCAAGATTCGGCGCAAGTCTCGTCGGCCAAATGAGTTCAGCAATTCGCCATAATAAGATCGTCGTCCCGGACTTGATCCGGGACCTTCGGGTTGTCCGAGCCCAGCCCTAGCCGAGGATCCCGGATCAAGTCCGGGATGACGATTCGATGGCTCGGGTTCTTAGCCGATGGACTCTACCTCAAATGTCCGCACCGGCGCCACCAGCTCGTCTTGGGCGGCGATCAGGCGCAGCTCGCGGGTGCCGGCCGCCTGGGTCGCACGCAGCACGGCGAAGATGGCGGCGGCGGCGTGCGCCAGCGCGGCCGCCACGTCGCGCGATTTGAGGTATTGGGCTAGAAAGATCGCGGCCACCGTGTCCCCGGCGCCGTTCGGCATGGGGTCGAGCCTGAGATAGGGCGTGCGCACGCGCCAGGCGCCCGCGGCGCTGACCGCCAGCATCTCGATATCGTCCGCCGGTGTGGTCTCGACCTGCAGGCTGGTCAGCAAGACGATCTTCGGCCCCAGGGCGACGACCTGGCGGGCGGCGGCCAGGGCTTGCGCCAAGCTCGATATGGTCTGGCCGGTCAGGATCTCCAACTCGAAGCGGTTGGGGGTGACGATATCGGCCCGGGGCAGGGCGCGGGCGCGAAAGTAGTCCGGCATGTCTGGGGCGACATAAAGCCCGCCGTCGTCGTCGCCCATGACCGGATCGCAGGCAAAAAGCGCCGCCGGGTTGGCCCGGCGCACCTGGCGGACCGCCCGGTCGATGGCCGCGCCCATGGCCGCCCGCCCGATATAGCCGGACAGCACCGCGTCGCAGGTGGCCAGGGCCCCGCGCGCCGCCAGGCCCTTGATCAGCTCCGCGATATGAGCGGCGCTGAAGTCCCGCCCGGTCCAGGCGCCATAGCCCTTGTGATTGGAATACTGCACCGTATGCAGGGGCCAGACCTCCGCGCCCAGGCGCTGCAGGGCGAAGACGGCGGCCGAATTTCCCACGTGGCCGAAGGCGACATGGCTCTGAATCGACAGGATGTTCACTGGCGGGTAAGCCCCCTAAACCTATGATGGCCGCCACCTTGCCACAGGCGTGCCTTCGGTTATAGTCGCGCCCGAAATTTGCGCCCGCGACAGAGGATCGAGAACCATGGCCGCCACCGCCCGCCCGCGCCGCAGCGTGCTTTACATGCCCGGAGCCAACACCCGGGCCCTGGAAAAGGGCCGCGGCCTGCCCGCCGATGCGCTGATCCTGGACCTGGAGGACGCCGTCGCCGCCGACGCCAAGGTCCAGGCGCGCGAGAACATTGTCCAGGCGCTCAGCCAGGGTGGTTACGGCCACCGCGAGATCGTGGTGCGCATCAACCCCCTGAACTCGCCCTGGGGCTACGCCGATCTGGCCGCCATGAGTAAAACCTCGGCCGACGCGATCCTCCTGCCCAAGGTGGAAAGCAACGACATGGTGCGCCAGGCCGAGACCGTGATGGTCGCCCAGGGTGCGCCGGATAGCATGACCATCTGGGCCATGATGGAGACCCCGCTGGGCACGCTCCACGCCGAGGAGATCGCGTCCTCGACGCCGCGCCTGACCTGCTTCGTCATGGGCACCTCGGATCTGGCCAAGGATCTGCACGCCAGCCACACCCGCGACCGGGTTCCCATGGTGACCAGCCTGGGCCTGTGCCTGCTGGCGGCCCGCGCCTATCGCTTGGCGATCCTGGACGGGGTGCACCTTGACCTGCGCGACGACGAGGGCCTGGCTTACGCCTGCCGGCAGGGCCTTGAGCTCGGCTTCGACGGCAAGACCCTGATCCACCCGCGCACCATCGAGATCGCCAACGATATCTTCAAGCCGTCTCAGGACGAGGTCGAGTGGTCGCGCAAGATCATCACCGCGCACGCCGAGGCGGTCGCCCAGGGCAAGGGCGTCGCGGTGTTCGAAGGCAAGCTGATCGAAAACCTGCATGTCGAGAACGCGCAGCGGATCGTGGCCATGGACGAGCAGATCCGCCACAACGACGCGGCCTTGGCCCAAGTGGCCGAGTGACGGCGGTGAAGACGGCGCGGGGCAACTTCTTCGAAGACTTCAGTGCCGGCCAAGTTCTGCGCCATGCCACGCAGCGCACGGCGACGGCGGGCGATCAGGCGCTCTATACTGCGCTGACCGGCACCCGCTTCGCGGTTCAGTCCTCCGATACCTTCGCCCGCGCCCTCGGCCTGCCGGGGGCGCCGCTGGACGACGTGCTGGTCTTCAACATGGTCTTCGGCAAGACCGTGCCCGACATTTCGCTCAACGCGGTCGCCAACCTGGGCTATGCCTCCTGCGTGTTCGGCGCGCCGGTCTATCCCGGGGATACGCTCGGTGCGTCCAGCACGGTAATCGGCCTCAAGGAAAACTCCAACGGTAAGACCGGCGTGGTCACGGTGCGCTCGACCGGGGTCAATCAGGACGGCGCGAGCGTGCTCGATTACATCCGCTGGGTCATGGTCAACAAGCGCGACCCCGCCGCGCCCGCGCCCGATCCGGTCACGCCGGATTTGCCGGACTCGGTACCGGCCGAGGCTCTGACGGTGCCGCCGGGCCTGGACCTTTCCAATTACGACACAGACCTGGCGGGATCCGCGCATCTCTGGGACGACTACGAAGCGGGCGAATGCATCGATCATGCGGACGGCATGACCCTGGAAGAGGCCGAGCATCAGATGGCGACGCGCCTCTATCAGAACACCGCGCGGGTCCATTTCGATCTGCACGGGGTCAAGGGCGGCCGCTTCGGCCGGCGCATCGTCTATGGCGGCCACATCATCTCGCTGGCCCGCGCGCTCAGCTTCAACGGCCTGGCCAATGCGTTTTATATCGCCGCCATCAACGGTGGCCGGCACACCGCGCCCAGCTTCGCCGGCGACACGATTTACGCCTGGTCCGAGGTTGTGGAGAAGATCGCCCTGCCCGGGCGCAGCGACCTGGGCGCGCTGCGCTTGCGCACCCGCGCCGCCAAGGATCACCCTTGCGCCGATTTCCCGCGACAGGGCGCCGACGGCAAACCGCACCCGGCGGTGGTGCTGGAGCTTGACTACACGGTGCTGATGCCCCGACGTTAGGCGGCATGAGCCAGACAACAACCAAGACCACCGAGGCGGCCGGCCTCGATACCGCCGCCGCCGAGGCCGTGCTGCACCGCCTTTACGGGATCTCGGGAACCGCCGGCGCGCTGGTCGGGGAGCTTGACCGTAACTTCCTGATCTCGCTCGAGGGCGCGCCGCGCTACGTCCTCAAGATTTACCACGCCGAGGCCGAGGCGCCGGTGCTGGATTTCCAGAACCGCGCCCTGGATCATGTCTTGTCCCAAGATCCGGACCTGCCGGTGCCGCGGCCCCTGGCCGACCTGGAGGGACGGGAACTTTCCAGCACGGGTCTGGCCGATGGCTCGACCCGTTTCGTCCGCCTGCTCGCCTACCTGCCCGGCCGGCTCATGGGCGAAATGCGGCCCTATTCACTGCGACTCTTGCGCTCCCTCGGCGCCTATCTCGGGCGCCTCGATCGCGCCTTGGCCACCTTCGCGCACCCGGCCATGGACCGGGATTTCCTCTGGCCCCTGACCAACGCACCCCGGCACTGCGAATTGCTGGTCCATATCGCCGATTCCGAGCAGCGCGCGCTCGCCACCTCGGCGCTGGATCGCTTTGACGCGGACGTCGCGCCCCGCTTGGCCACCTTGCGCCGCCAGGTCGTGCATCACGACGCCAACGAATGGAATGTGCTGGTCGACCCGCAAGGCGACTGCGCCGGCGTGTTCGATTTCGGTGATATGGCGGCGCAGCCGCTGGTGGCCGAGGTCGCCGTCGCCTGCGCCTATGGCATGATGGCCCAGGCCGACCCGCTCCGGGCCATGCGGGCCCTGGTGGCCGGATATCACCAGGTCAATCCGCTGAGCGACGACGAGATCGCGCTGATCCCGACCCTGGCGCGCACCCGCCTGGCCCAGAGCCTGTGCATGGCGGCCTGGCAGCACAGCCGCGAGCCCGGCAACGATTACCTGCTGGTCAGCCGAAACGACGCTTTCGGTCTGTTGCGCCAGATGGCTGGATTCAACGAGCGCTTTGTCCACTATGCCTTGCGCGATGCCTGCGGCTTGCCGGCGATGTCTGCGACGCGGCGGGTCCTCAATTGGTTGGCCTCGGGCGCCGAGCCTGGGCCGGTCTGCCGCTACGATCTGGCCCGTGAGCCGGTCTTGGTCTTCGACTGGGCCGAAGATAGCGACGAGCTTGAAGAGCTCGAGGGGCCGCCCGACAGGGAAACGCAGAGCGCGCAACTCTTCGCCCGCCTGCGCGCGGCCGGCGCCGTTGCCGGAATCGGTCGTTACCGCGAGCCGCGCACCCTCTATCGCACCGAGATGTTCGAGACCGCGAACCCCAACGAGCGGCGCACCGTTCACCTGGGCATCGACGTCTTCATCGAAGCGGGCGAAGAAATTCTGGCGCCGCTCGATGGCCGGGTGCATCTGATCGCCAACAATGAGGGCGAAGGCGACTACGGCCCGGTGGTCATCCTCGAGCACCGAACGCCCGGCGGCGACGCATTCTATACGCTCTATGGTCACCTCGCGCTCGATACGCTGAATCACCGAAAGGCCGGCGAGCCGGTGAAGCGGGGCGAGGTCATCGGCTGGATCGGCACGCCGCCGACCAACGGCAACTGGATCCCGCACCTGCATTTTCAGCTCTTCACCGATTTGCTGGATCGCGGCGCCCATATCGAAGGCGTCGTGCGCCGCAGCGAGATCGATGTCTGGGAAGGCATCAGCCCGAACCCGAACGTCATACTTGGAATTCGCCAAGACTGCGAGGCGCGCCTGCCGCGCGATAATGACGACTTGCTGGCGCAGCGCCGCCTTCACCTCGGCCCTTCGCTGTCCGTCTCCTACGCCGCGCCTTTGAAGATCGTGGGCGGCCGGGGGCAGTTCTTGATCGACGAGCGCGGCGAGTCCTATCTCGACATGGTCAACAACGTGGCCCACGTCGGACACTGTCACCCGCGCGTGGTTGCCGCCGGCCAGGCGCAGATGGCTGCCCTCAACACCAACACCCGTTATCTGCACGACAACATTGTGGACTTCGCGCGCGCCCTGACCGCGACCCTGCCGCCACCGCTCAGCGTCTGTTTCTTCGTGAACTCCGGCAGTGAGGCCAATGATCTCGCCCGCCGCCTGGCCCGCACCCGCACCGGCGCGAGCGACACCCTGGTGGTCGACGTCGCCTATCACGGCAATCTGTCGTCGCTGATCGATATCAGCCCCTACAAGTATGACGGACCGGGCGGCAAGGGCCGGCCGCCGGGAACCTGGGTCTGCGAAATGCCGGATGGTTTTCGCGGCCGACTCAAGTACGGCGAAGCGGAACTCGGCCGCCGCTATGCCGAGTCCGTCGGCGCGCAGCTTGAGGCCTTGTCGGCCGAGGGCCGCCGGCCGGCCGCCTTCTTTTGCGAATCGATTCTATCGTGCGGTGGCCAGATCGTGCTGCCCGATGGCTATCTGGAGTCCGCCTACACCCAGGTGCGCGCCGCCGGCGGGGTTTGTGTCGCGGACGAGGTGCAGGTCGGGTTCGGCCGGGTCGGCAGCCACATGTGGGCCTTCGAGACACAGGGCGTGGTGCCCGATATCGTCACCCTGGGTAAACCGATCGGCAACGGCCATCCCCTGGCGGCGGTGGTGACCACGCCCGCCATCGCCCAGGCCTTCGCGTCCGGCATGGAGTATTTCAACACCTTCGGCGGCAATCCGGTTTCCTGTGCCATCGGCCTCGAGGTGCTGGAGGTGCTGCGCGACGAGCGGCTGCAGGCGAACGCGCTCAGGGTCGGGGACCGCATGCTGCACGGCCTGCGCGGCTTACAGGCGCGCTATCCCCTGATCGGCGACGTGCGCGGGCTTGGCCTGTTCCTGGGTTTCGAGTTGGTGCGCGATGGCGCGACACTGGAGCCCGCCGCCGCCGAGGCGAAGCAACTCGTGGAGGCCATGAAGGCGCGGCGCATCCTGCTGTCGATCGACGGGCCGCTTTACAATGTTATCAAAATCAAGCCGCCGCTGGTCTTCAACCAAGACGATTGCGACCGATTCCTAAACGCACTCGACGAGGTCTTAACCGAGATCGGATAGGCCACGGCGTGATCCCGGCCGCGGCACGCCGTTTCGCGAAGGTTTCGGGGCGTGGCGTTGACTTATGCTGCATTGCGAAGTACATCAGGGCGTTGCGGTGGGGACCCATGCGAATCCCTTGGGTTCGTTCGCTTTCCCGCTTTTCGCCGCCGCGGTGGAGCTACCTCATGAGCGTCCAAAACCGGCCACTGTCGCCTCATCTGCAAGTTTACCGGCCGCAGATGACTTCGGTCCTCTCGATCGTCCACCGCTTGACCGGTGTGGCCCTGACGGCCGGGTCTTTGTTGTTCGTGTATTGGTTGGTCGCCGCCGCCACTGGGGCCGAGGCCTATGAAACCGCGCGCGACCTGATCGGCTCTTGGTTCGGCCGCCTGTTGTTGTTCGGCTGGACGGTGGCGCTGTTCTATCATCTTTGCAACGGCATCCGGCACCTGTTTTGGGATGCCGGCCTCGGATACGAACTGTCCACCGCCCAGCGCAGCGGCCTGGTCGTGCTGGCCGGCACGGTGGTTCTGACCTTGGTGGCCTGGATCGCCGGATACGCCGCCATGGGGGCGCTGTAAATGTCGCTACGCAGCCCACTTGGCCGGGCCAAGGGCCTGGGTTCGGCGCACGAAGGGACCGGCCATTGGTGGATCCAGCGCCTAACCTCGATCGCGCTGGTGCCGCTTACGCTCTGGTTCGTCGCCTCCGTCGTCGCCATGGCCGGCGCGGACTATTTCGCCATCCAGGAATGGTTGAGCTCGCCGGTCGTTGCCGGCATTTTGATCCTGTTTCTGGTCGCGGGCTTCTATCACGGCGCGCTGGGCATGCAGGTGGTGATCGAGGACTACGTGCATCATGAGGGCGCCAAGATTGCGGGCCTCATGATCGTCAATGGATTGTCCCTGGTCTTGGGATTGGCCGGCGTCTTGGCCATCCTAAGCGTGCTCTTCAAGGCTTAAGCTTCGCGCAAGGAGCAAGACTGGCAGATGACCAAGTCCTACGAGATTGTCGATCACACTCACGATGTCGTTGTCGTCGGCGCCGGCGGCGCGGGCCTGCGCGCGACCCTCGGCCTGGCCGAAGCCGGGCTGAAAACCGCCTGTATCTCCAAGGTCTTTCCGACCCGCAGCCACACGGTCGCCGCCCAGGGCGGCATTTCCGCCTCGCTCGGCAACATGGGCGAGGACGATTGGCGCTGGCACGCCTACGACACGGTCAAGGGCTCCGACTGGTTGGGCGATCAGGACGCGATCGAGTACATGACCAAGGAGGCGCCGGCCGCCGTGGTCGAGTTGGAGCACTATGGCGTGCCCTTCAGCCGGACCGAGACGGGCAAGATCTATCAGCGCCCCTTCGGCGGCATGACCACGAAATTCGGCGAAGGCATCGCGCAGCGCACCTGTGCCGCCGCCGACCGCACAGGCCATGCCATCCTGCACACGCTCTATCAGCAAAGCCTGCGCAACAACGCCGAGTTCTTTATCGAGTATTTTGCCATCGATTTGATGATGGAGGACGGCGCCTGCCGCGGCGTGGTCGCTTGGAACCTGGACGACGGCACGATCCACCGCTTCCGGGCCAAGATGGTGATCCTGGCGACTGGCGGCTATGGTCGGGCCTATTTCTCCTGCACCGGGGCGCATACCTGCACCGGCGACGGCGCCGGCATGGCCTTGCGCGCCGGCCTGCCCCTGCAGGACATGGAATTCGTGCAATTCCACCCGACCGGAATCTACGGCGCTGGCTGCCTGATCACCGAAGGGGTGCGCGGCGAGGGCGGCTACTTGACCAATTCCGAAGGCGAACGCTTCATGGAGCGCTATGCGCCCAGCGCCAAGGACCTGGCCAGCCGCGATGTGGTCAGCCGCTCCATGACCGTCGAGATCCGCGAGGGACGCGGCGTCGGCGCGGGTAAGGACCACATCCATTTGCACATCGAGCATCTGGACCCGAATCTGGTTCACGAACGCCTGCCCGGCATTTCGGAATCGGCGCGCATCTTCGCCGGGGTCGACGTGACCAAGGAGCCGATCCCGGTCCTGCCTACCTGTCACTACAACATGGGCGGCGTGCCGTCGCTTTATAGCGGCGAGGCGGTCACCATGAACGGCAAGGGCGAGGAGGTCGTGTCCGGCCTCATGGCGGCCGGCGAGGCGGCCTGCGTCTCGGTTCACGGCGCTAATCGCCTGGGCTCCAACTCGCTGCTCGACCTGGTGGTCTTCGGCCGCGCCGCGGCCATACGCTGCGCCGAGATCATCAAGCCGGGCGAGACCCATTCGCCCCTGCCGCGCGACGCCGACGAACTGGCCCTCAGCCGCCTGGACGCCATGCGCCACGCCAACGGCGGCACGCCGACCGCCATGTTGCGCGACGAGATGCAGCGCGCCATGCAAGATCACGCGGCGGTGTTCCGCACCGGCGAATCCCTGGACGAGGGGGTCGGGAAACTGCAGGGGGCCTGGCAGAAGCGCGGCGACATCGCGGTCAGCGACCGTTCGATGATCTGGAATTCGGATTTGGTCGAGACTTTGGAACTCGACAACCTGATGTACCAATCGCTCACCACCATGACCTCGGCGGCGAACCGCGAGGAAAGCCGGGGCGCGCACGCCCGCGAGGACTTTCCGGACCGCGACGACGAAAAGTGGATGAAGCACACGCTGTCCTGGTGCGACGAGTCCGGCAAGGTCGAGTTCGCCTACCGCGACGTCCACCTGCAGCCCATGACCAACGAGGTTCAGTCTTTCCCGCCCAAGGCGCGGGTGTATTGAGGTTTGGCCGCCGGCCCTCGTGTTTCGACAGGCTCAACATGAGGACCTCATCCTGAGCCTGTCGAAGGATAAGGCCCCGGTTCGGGCGATAGGATAGAGCGAGAGTTATGGTCGAATTCAATCTTCCGAAGAACTCGCGGGTCACCGGCGGCAAAACCCATGCCGCGCCGGCCGGCGCCAAGAACCTGCGCAACTTTAAGGTCTACCGCTGGAATCCGGACGACGGGCAGAACCCCAGCGTCGATACCTATCAGGTCGACCTGGATACCTGCGGCCCCATGGTTCTGGACGCGCTGACCAAGATCAAGAACGAGGTCGACCCGACCCTAACCTTCCGCCGGTCTTGCCGCGAAGGCGTGTGCGGCTCCTGCGCCCTGAACATCGACGGCACCAATACCCTGGCCTGCACCAAGTTCATCAGCGAGGTCAGCGGCGACGTGAAGGTCTATCCCCTGCCGCACATGCCGGTGGTCAAGGATCTGGTGCCTGATTTGACCCAGGCCTATGCGCAGTACACCTCGATCGAGCCCTGGCTTAAGGCGACCACCCCGGCGCCCGAGCGCGAGCGCCTGCAAACTCCCGAGGAACGCGCCAAGCTCGACGGCCTGTGGGAATGTATCCTGTGCTTTTCCTGCACCACCTCGTGCCCCAGCTATTGGTGGAACAGCGACCGCTACCTGGGGCCTGCTGTCCTCTTGCAGGCCTATCGCTGGATCGCCGACAGCCGCGACGAGGCGACCGGCGAGCGCCTGGACGACCTGGAAGATCCCTTCCGGTTGTATCGCTGCCATACCATCATGAATTGCACCAAGACTTGCCCCAAGAGCCTGAACCCGGCCAAAGCAATCGGCGAGATCAAAAAACTCATGGTCGCGCGCACGGTGTGAATCGGCGCTGGGCGTGCCGCCGCCCGGCTCCGCTCGAACGGCCTTTCCCCTGCCGGTTTCCCCTGCTTTCATGGCCGCGCGACGGTTTCACGCCGATAGGGGGCCGCCATGTACGTACCCGATCTCTTTAAGCTCGAAGACCCGCGGCGCATCGCCGAGGTGCTGGAACACTTTAACTTCGCGCTTCTCGTCACGGCGGTGGAAGGTGGCGCGCCGGTGGCGACGCACCTGCCCTTCATGTTCGATGCTGCGCGCGGGCCCAAGGGCACCTTGGTCGCGCACATGGCGCGGGCCAATCCGCACTGGCGCGACTTCGCGGCCCTGACGGCGGCGGGCGGCGCGGCGCTGGTCGCCTTTTCCGGGCCGCACCGCTATATCTCGCCGTCCTGGTACGGTCCGGGCGACGCGGTGCCGACCTGGAATTATGTCGCCGTCCATGCCTATGGCGCGCCGCGCCTGATCGAAGACCCGGACGCGGTACGGGTCATGCTCGACCGGCTGGTCGCCGTTCACGAGGCCGGCGCGCCTAAGTCCTGGTCGCTGGCCGGTCAGGACGAGGGCTTCCTGGCCCGCATGCAGCGCGGGATCGTCGCCTTCGAGATCCCCATCGACCGCCTGGAGGCCAAAGCCAAGCTGAGCCAAAACAAGGAACCCCCTGTGCGCCAACGGATTTCGGCGGCTCTGCGCGGCGGTGGTGATGGCGAGGCGGCGGCCCTGGCGGCCTGGATGGATTCTTTGGCGCATCCCGGTTAGACTTGCGCCCATGACCCGGCGCGCCCTGTCCCGCTCGTCCCTGTCCATGCTCGGCTTGACCGGCCTACTTGCGGTTGTCGGCGTGGCGATTGCCCTCGGCCCGGACCCGGCAGTCAGGGGCGCCTTCGCCGGGGCGCCGGCTTTCGACGCCCAAGGGCACCGTGGCGCGCGCGGCCTATATCCCGAAAACACCTGGCCCGCGTTTCAGGCGGCGCTGGCCATTGGGGTCACCACCCTGGAGATGGATGCCGGCTTAACCGAGGACGGCTTCGTCGTGGTGCACCACGACCGCAAGCTCGACCCCGCGCGCACGCGCGGAGCGGGCGGCCAATGGGTCGGTGAACCCGCGCCGGCCCTGGCCGAGCTATGGTTCGCCGACCTGGCGCCCTACGATGTCGGCCGGGCCCGGCCGGGCGGCAAGGTAGCCAAGCGGTTTCCAGCGCAGGTGCCAATCGACGGTGTGCCGATTCCCTTGCTCGCCGAGGTCCTGGCCCGGGCGGAGATCGCCTCGAACCGCACCATGCGCTACAATGTGGAGGTCAAGACCTCGCCCTTGGCGCCAGGGGAAACCGCCCCGCCAGACATCTTCGCCGATTACCTGATCGAGACCCTGCGCCTGGCCGGCGTAACGGAGCGGACCACGATCCAATCCTTCGATTGGCGCGCGTTGCGCTATGCGCAAAAGGTCGCGCCCGAAATCGCCACGGTCTACCTGACCGCGGAGCAATCCTGGCTGAACAACCTGGAACGAGGCCAGCCCGGTACCTCGCCCTGGACCGCCGGGATCGACATCGACGAGCACGACGGCTCTATCGCCCGGGCGATCCAGGCCGCCGGCGGCGCGGTCTGGTCGCCTTATTTCCGCGATTTGCAGCCGGCCGACCTGGCCGAGGCGCGGCGCCTGGGCCTGCGGGTCGTGGTCTGGACCGTGAACGACCCGGCCGACATGGCGGCGCTCATCGACCAGGGCGTCAGCGGTATCATCACCGACTACCCGGACCGCCTGCGTCTGGTCATGGCCGACAAGGGGTTGGCCCTGCCGCCCCAATTCGGCGCGGCCCCGAAAGCGGCCGACTAGCCCTAACTCAGCGAAATTTCGCCGTCGATGTCGTGGGCCAAGGGCAGGCCTTCGATGGTCAGGGTCGCCTTGACCTTGAGGGTTTCGTCGCCCTTGAGTTGGCCCCCGTCGATCGCCGTGCGCACCGCCTGCTCGATCTCGCGTTGCGAGGTCACGCCGACCTTTTTCAGGAACTTGCGCAGTTCCATGTTGAAGACGTCTTCGTTCATGTCGATCTCCGTTCGTCGTAGCGTTCATGGCCCGGCCCGCTCGGCCGGCTCGGCGCGGAGGATAGCCGCCCGGCGGCCCCGGCGCCACGGCGTCGCGGGTGTTTGGCGTGTTCCGGGTTCCGCGCTATCATGGGCAAAAATTACAGGAGGACGCGCGATGGAGTTGAGCGCACAACAAGTCGCGGACTTCGACGAGCAGGGCTACCTCTTCCTGCCCGATTTGTTCGACCCGGCCGAGGTTGCGGTCATGCGCGGCGAGGTGCCGGACATTTTCGCCCAGGATCGCGAGGAGGTCTGGCGTGAGAAAGACGGCAAGGCTGTGCGAACCGCCTTCGCCGCCCACACCTATAACGAGGCGTTTCGCCGCCTAGCCGCCCATCCGCGCATGGTCGGGCCGGTCATGCAACTTTTACACGGCTCGGTCTACGTCCATCAGTTCAAGATCAACGGCAAGGAAGCCTTCGACGGCGACGTCTGGCAGTGGCATCAAGACTATGGCACCTGGGCGCGCGACGACCTCATGCCAGAGGCCCGGGCCATGAACATCGCCGTGTTCCTCGACGAGGTGACCGAGTTCAACGGTCCCTTGATGCTCATTCCCAGGAGCCACAAGCGCGGCGTCCTGGCGGCCGGGCACGACCTGGCGACCACGTCCTATCCCTTGTGGACCCTCGACCGCGCGACCGTGACCCGCCTGGCCGAGGACGGCGGCATCGTCGCCCCCAAGGGACCGGCCGGCTCGGTGCTCATGTTCCACAGCACCCTGGTCCATGCCTCGTCGCCGAACATTTCCCCCTGGGGCCGCACGATCGTCTATATCAGCCTGTGTCACGTCGACAACCACATCCGGCAGTTCAAGCGGCCGGCCTGGGTCGCGCACCGGGATTTCACCCCGATCGAGCCGCTGGCCGACGATTGCCTCATGCAATTGGCCGCCCAGGCGGCGGAGTAGTCCCATGAATCTTCATCGCCTGCTTGCCGCGCGCGCCGAGGCGGGCCGCCCGGTCCGCGTCGGTCTGATTGGGGCCGGCAAGTTCGGCTCCATGTTCCTGGCCCAGGCGCGCCTGGTGCCCGGTTTCCACATCATGGGCGTGGCCGATCTGGATCCGGCGCGGGCCCGCGCCGCCCTGGCCGAGACCGGGTGGCCGGCGGAGCGGGTCGACGCGCCGTCCTTCGCGGCGGCACTGGAAAGCGGGCGGACCCATATCACCGAAGACGCGGAGGCGCTGATCGCCGCCGACGGCCTGGAGGTTGTGATCGACGCGACCGGGCATCCGCCCGCCGGGATCCGCCATGCCCGCCTGTGTGTGCGTCACGGCTGCCATCTGGTCATGGTCAATGTCGAGGCGGATGCTTTGGTCGGGCCCCTCTTGGCGCGCGAGGCGGCGGCGGCCGGCCTGGTTTATTCCCTGGCCTACGGGGATCAGCCGGCCCTGATCTGCGAGATGGTCGACTGGGCGCGGGCCTGCGGCTTTCCGGTGGTCGCCGCCGGCAAGGGTACCAAATACCTGCCGGAATTTCACGCCTCCACGCCCGATACCGTCTGGGGCTATTACGGCCTGACGCCCGAACACGCGGCGGCCAGCGGCATGAACCCGCAAATGTTCAACTCATTCCTGGACGGCACCAAGTCGGCGATCGAGATGGCCGCGGTGGCCAACGCCACCGGCCTGACTCCGCCGCCGGATGGCCTAGCATTCCCGCCAGTCGGCATGGACGACTTGGCGGAGGTCTTGCGCCCGGCCGCAGATGGCGGGGCGCTGCACCACAAGGGCCAGGTCGAAGTCATCTCCAGCGTGGCGCGCGACGGTGGCCCGGTGCCGCGCGATCTGCGCTGGGGCGTCTACGTGGTGTTCGAGGCGCCCAGCGACTATACGGCGCGCTGCTTCGCCGACTATGGCCTGGTGACGGATGCGAGCGGGCGCACCACCGCCATGTACAAGCCCTATCACCTGATCGGCCTGGAGCTCGGCATATCGGTGGCGAGCGCCGCCCTGCGCGGTGAGGCAACGGGCGCGGCCACGGGCTTTCGCGGCGATGTGGCGGCGGTCGCCAAACGCGATCTGGCGGCCGGCGAGACGCTGGACGGCGAGGGCGGCTATACGGTTTGGGGCCGCTTGATGCCGGCGCCCGATAGTATCGCCATGGATGCCCTGCCCATCGGCCTGGCCCAGGGCGTCAAGCTGACCCGCGCGGTCGCCGCCGGCAAGGTTCTGACCGCGGCCGACGTGGCCTTGGACGAAACCGACGGGGCCCTGCGCGCCCGGCGCCAGATGATCGCCGCTTGTGGCCCGGCGGCCGACGCGGCGGCCGAATAAGGGCGCGCCCGGAAACCAGCCCTGCATCGCATCTGAACCGCACCGCTCTTTGGCTGGCCTCGTGCCGGGCGCCGTGCGAACCTGCCGCGAAGCGCCCCGCCAATTCCCGGAACCCCCGTTATGTTCGTGAGCGTCAATCTCGCTAAAGCGATCGCCTGGATGATGGGCGCCCTCTTGTCCTTCGCGGCCATGGCGGTTTCGGTGCGCGAGTTGTCCGCCGATATGCATGCCTTCGAGATGCTGTTTATCCGCAGCGCCATCGGCGTCGCGGTCTTGCTGCCCATACTCTTCTTTCGCCGCTGGGAAGGGGCCCGGACCGCACGGATCGGACGGCATTTGTTCCGCAACGGGATTCACTTCTTCGGTCAGGTCTTTTGGATCTGGGGCATCGCGCTGCTGCCCTTGGCGACCGTATCGGCGATCGAATTCACCACCCCGATCTGGGGCGCGATCTTGGTGGTGCTGTTCCTGGGCGAGCGCATGAACCGGGGCCGCTGGACCTCCTTCGCCCTGGGCGCCGTGGGCATTCTCATTATCTTGCGCCCGGACATGGAGACCAGCTCGGAAATCGTCAGCGCGGGCGCCCTCATCATGTTGGCCTGCACCTTTTTCTTTGGTGCCACCAGCGCCGCGACCAAGTGGCTAACCCGCACCGAAAGCGCCCTGACCGTCCTGTTCTACATGGTTCTGATCCAGACCGTGTTCGGCGCCTTCGCCTCGATCTTTGTTTGGACGCCGGTGCGCCCGGGCGACTGGCCCATGTTGGCTGCCCTGTCCTTTACCGGCCTGTCCGCTCACTATTGCCTGACCCGGGCCCTGGCCCAGGCCGACGCCATCATCGTCATGCCCTTGGATTTTCTGCGCCTGCCCTTGCTCGCCGTGGTCGGATTTTTGCTCTACGACGAACCTTTCGAGCTCACCACGCTCTTGGGCGCGGCGGTGATTTTCTCCGGCAACATCTACGGCCTGCGCTACGAGAGCCGCCTCAGATCGCGACATCGGGGCGAAGCGCCGCCGCAAGCCTGAATGACAGCGCGACCTTGTGGCCAATTTGCCAAGGCCGGCGCGATCATGCAGGCTGAATAGCAAATCCGTGTGGAGGAATACGCCTTGTCCGAAGTCATCTTGGTGACCGGCGGCGGCCGCGGCATCGGTGCGGCCACGGCGCGCCTGGCGGCGCGGCGCGGCTATGCAGTGTGTGTAAACTACGCCCAAGCCGCCGGCCCGGCCGAAGCCTTGGTCGAGGAGATTCGCGGGCACGGCGGGCAAGCCTTCGCCCATCGCGCCGATGTGGCGCGCGAGGACGAGGTCGAGGGTTTGTTCGATGCCATTGATCGCGAATTCGGCCGGCTCACCGCCCTGGTCAACAACGCCGGGCTGACCGGGCCCATCTCCCGCCTGGACGAGGCCGAGGGCGAGGTGCTGCGCAACGTGGTCGCGGTCAACGTATTGGGCGTGCTCTATTGCGCGCGCGCGGCGGTCAGGCGCATGTCGACCCGCCACGGCGGCCGGGGCGGGGCCATCGTCAACCTCTCCTCCGGCGCGGCCAGCCTGGGCAGCCCGGGCGAGTACGTCTGGTATGCCGCGACCAAGGGCGCCGTGGACAGTCTGACCCTGGGCCTGGCCAAGGAAGTCGGGGGCGCGGGCATACGGGTCAACGCGGTGGCGCCGGGGATGATCGCGACCGAGATCCATGCCGCCGGTGGCGATGCCGGGCGCCTGGAGCGCATCGGCAATGCGGTCCCGATCGGCCGTCCGGGCACGGCGGAGGAGGTCGCCGAACCTATCCTTTGGCTGCTGTCCGAGGAAGCCCGTTACACCACCGGCACGGTCCTGCGCGTGGCCGGCGGGCGCTAGGGCAGGCACCCGGCGCGGCGCGGCGTACCCCGAACCGGAAGGCCGCGATCTTGCCGAAAGGCTCGACAGGACGGGACCCATGGGGCAAAAAGGGCCCCTTGGCCCGAAAGAACCGGTCACGGGCCGGACAAGGGGGATGCAGAACATGCGGGTGCTGGGGCTGTTGGACCGAGGCGTGAGCCGGCTGAGCGGGCCGGCCGTCGTCGCGTTGGTCATGGGTGCGGCCACACCCGCCGGTGCCGATCAGGGGGTTATGTCCTATTATTTGGGCCTGCGCGCCATTGGCACCCAGAGCATGGTCGACGACGTGAGCAACACCGGTTTCGCCGGCACCCAGAACGTCGAGAACGATTCCGACGTGGTCGGTGGCATCGGCATCGTGGCCGGAACCCGGTTCCGCGACCTGCCGGTCCGCCTGGAACTCGAGGTCGCCCATCGATTCCGCTTCGATTTCGATGTGCGCGACCAGATGCCCGCCAACGTCATCGACCATGAGGCGAATATCGCCACGACTACGGCCTTGGTCAGCGCGATCCTGGAATGGCGCAACGACACCTCGTTCACGCCCTTTGTCGGCGGGGCCGTCGGTTGGGCGCGCAACGACGTCGAAACCGATCGCATCGATATCGCGACACAGGTCAAGACCACCAGCGATAACGAGACCGACAATTTCGCCTGGGGCGGCACGGCCGGCGTCGATTGGGATTTCTGGGAACACTGGACCGCGCAAGCCGCCTATCGCTATACCGATCTGGGCGAGGTCGAAACCGGCGTCAACGGCAACGGCGAGAGCATTTCCGCCGACAGCTATACCTCGCACGACCTGCTGCTCAGTATTCTCTTCCGCTTCTGATCCACCGCCCGGCGGGGCGCTTCATGGCCCAAGGACCGCTCGCAGCTTACCGCGCCAAGCTCGAAGCACGGGAGATCGAATTCGATCCGGTGCAGGAGCTGGCCGCCGAAAAGCTGCAAAGCCTGCACTACGCCCTGAACCGCTATCAACCCGATACCGGCGCCGAGGGCTGGAAGGCGCGCCTCGGCCTGGCGCGCCGCCGGGGCGAACCGCCGCAGGGGCTGTACCTCTTCGGTCCGGTCGGCACCGGCAAATCCCTGCTAATGGATATCTTCTATCAAAGCAGCCCGATCGAGGCGAAACGCCGGGTTCATTTTCACGCCTTCATGCAAGAGGTTCACGCGCGCCTGCACGCCATGCGCCAAGCCGCCAAGGACGTTAAAGACGGCAAGGGCACGAAGAATGACGGCGGCGATCCTCTGCCCCGCATAGCCGCGGAGATGGCGGCCGAGGCCTGGCTCTTGTGCTTCGACGAGTTTCACGTGGTCAATATCGCCGACGCCATGATCCTGGGGCGCTTGTTTGAAGCCCTGTTCACCCAAGGCGTGATCGTCGTGCTGACTTCGAACAGCGCCCCGGATCAGCTTTACGAAGGCGGGCTGCAGCGCGAGAATTTCCTGCCCTTTATCGGACTCTTGAAGGCTCGCCTCGACGTTCTGCAACTGGACAACGGCCGCGATTACCGCCTGGAGCGTTTACGTAACGAACCGGTCTACTACACGCCCCTGAATGCCGCGTGCGCCGCCGCGCTCGAGCGCGCCTTCGCGCAACTCACCGATGGCGCTCAGGTCGCGCCCGTGACCCTCGAGGTTTCGGGCCGGGAGCTGGTGGTGCCGGCCGCGGGCCGCGGGGTGGCGCGCTTCAGCTTCGCCGAACTGTGCGAGGCGCCGCTCGGCGCCGGCGATTACCTGGCGATCGCGGCGCGGTTCCACACCCTGGTGCTGGAGGGCGTGCCTTGCCTCACCCCCGAGCAACGCAACGAGGCCAAACGCTTCGTCACCCTAATCGACGCGCTCTACGACCACCGGGTCAACCTCGTGGTCTCCGCCGCCGGGCCGCCCGAGGCGCTCTATACCAAGGGCACCGGCGCGAAGGAGTTCCAACGCACCGTATCGCGCCTAATGGAAATGCGCTCGCAAGACTACATCGCGTTGGAGCACCTGAGGCCTGGGGGGTAGCGGGTGGCGGGTCGGCTCAATCGGCGCGGGCGGATGTGGGGCGGACTTCGACAAGCCGCAAGTTTCCGAAAGTTTTTCTAACGATTCCGATTGAAGACAGATAGCGTCTTACCTCGTCTGGCGTATCGGCCGAATCGATTAAGACGTGGGATACGCTGTAATCACGTAGAATCTGCGCCCTTTCCGCCGCCGAACTTGCCGGGTCGAAGAACAGGGTGACGCTGCGGTCGCGTTCGGCCATGTCTGGCACCATGGGATTTCGGTGGAATAGGGAAATGACTTTGCCCGCGAAGGTGGGGATGGGCCAGGCTAGGATGGGCCGGGCCATCACGACCCCGTCGCGCGGCACAGACCGGACAATCTCGGCTATATGGGCTGGCATGCGGTCTTGGCCCGCCAGGCGTTGCCGGACGTCGACGACCGCGAAGGCCGTATTGAAGATGAGCCCGAGCGCAATCACCGCCCCGATGCCGCCCAAAGCTACTTTGGCCGCGCCCCGGGTACGTCCGGACTCTAAACCCGAATACGCTCGATCCAAGCAACCGACGACAGCCCAAACCAGCGCTAAGTGGAGAAAAAATATGGCGAACAGTAGAAACCGGTGCCCGAGCGGAATCGGGTAAACGAGATTGACCGCATACGGCGTAAGCATGGCGATCGCGCCGAACAAAATGAACCGGTGCTCGCGCTGCCTGGCTAAGAACCCTAGGCAAAGGAAGCCAACCAAGATTGGGCCCAAGGCGAGCAGCACCTGTACCGGGTTGTAGAACGGATGCTTTAGAAGCAACCGCGGCCGTGCGTCCCAGGCAATGGCCCCGCCGTCGACCCAGCTCTTGGCTTCACCGCCGCTGACGCCCAGGGTTACCTTCAAAACCGAGTAATATGGCCACAGTTCCGCCAAGCCCAAACCAAGCACGACGGCGATCGCCAGGCCCGCGCGCGTTCCGAATCTGACTCGAGGATGAAACAACGCGAGCAGCAGGAGAGAGACGATCGCGAAGCTTCCCGTCAAGGGGTGGGAGGCAACCAGCACGGCGACCAGTGCGGCCAGGGCGATATGGTGTTTTATCGGCGGCGCGTCGGAACGGAGCATGCGCGTCTGGAGCCACAGACACACCAAGGTCAAGGCGAAGCAAAACGTCGAAGGATAAGGCCCGACGTAGAAGAGCGTGCGGAGCTGGGTGACGTTCGACCAGGTCCACCCGGTGCCCCAAGCGGTAAGAAGCACGACCAGGCCAATGACCGGCGCCAAATGACTTCGGAAATAAACCCGGAAGAACAGGAACACGCCGAGCGTCAATAGGGCGATATTGAAAATCGCCGCGATCTTGAGGACGTCGATTGCCTCGAGACCCAGGACATTGCCGAGGATCGCCAGAACGAAGAAATACGGCATGTAGCGGGGCGAGCCGATATCGGTCATCAGGTGCGGGTTGCGCGGATGCCACAGGTCGCCCATCCACTCTCTGATGGCGGCCGAGTGTTCCCAAAAATCGTTGTTCAGCTTATGAGTGAACGGCGGATCCGTCACATAGACCCAACCCAAACCGCCGATCAGAATGGCCGCCATGGCCCAGTAGAGCGCCGCGGCAAAGCCGTCCGGCACGCCCGCCCGGCGACTGAGGCCAATATCAGCCATTGGGGCCGTAGCGAAAGCGGCCCAGAGCGGCGTGTGGAGGGAGGGTGTAGGGCATTCTCGATTGCGGCGGTTGGGCGGTGAGCGTTAAGGACTCCTTTATAGGTCGGATTGATTAATTCATTGCTTCGCGCCGCTAGAGCGGACCAGGAGCTGGCGCGATGAATAGGGATATCACACTCATCGGGTTCGGTGCAGAATCCGGGGCATTGAGGGAGCGGCTGGGGGCGCCCGCAAGACCTTAACGGCCCGTTAATCCCCCACGCCTAGGCTATCGCACTGACCTGGAAGCGCTCTGGGCCGGAGCCCGCTCTCCGATCCTGGCCATGTGCGAGCCAAATTTCGGATGCAAAGCCCCACCACCATCTCCCTGACGCGCCATCGGGAACCGGATTGGCTAGTTCGGGACGCATTGATGAGCCTCGCCTCGCAACGCGACACCAAAGGTTGCATCCTCTTCATTGACCAGTCGCCCAACCAAGCGACGCGCCAGTTGTGCCACGAACTGAATCGACCGCATCTCGAGATGCGGTATATTGAAGCAGACAAGCAAGGTCTCTCAAAGGCGCGCAATCTTGCGATTGCCCGATGCGAGACCGAAGTCTTGCTATATCTGGATGTCGACGCGGTGGCCGCACCCGACTGGGCATCGCAACTGCGCCGCAGCCTGACCGAGGGTGGCGCTGTCGTGACAGGCGGGCGGATTGTACCGCGTTGGCACGGGCGACCGCTCCTGGCCAGCCGGTCGCGTTTGGTTTGCGAACAATACTCGCTGCTTGACCTGGGTCCCGGTGTGCACGAAGCCAGCCGCGTGGTCGGCGCCAACTTTGGGCTCAACCGCGCGCGCGTCGGGGACGATGCCTTCTTCGATGAAGCCCTCGGTCGCCGCGACGGTTTACTCCTCGGCGGCGAGGAAAGCGATCTCTGTCGCCGGGTTGCCTCGCGCGGCCTCAAGATCCTCTACAATGGTGCGGCCGTGGTCGAGCATCAGATTCTGCCGGAGCGCATGACCTATCGATGGTTGACTAGGCGCTTCTATTTCGCAGGGCTCAATCGGGCGATCTTCGGTGGTTCGCCGCAGCCCAGCCACGAGATGGGGCTTTGGGACCTTCTGGTGACGCCCTTTTGCCTGGTTCCCTACAGCGCTGGTTATCTCAGGGGGCGGCTCGCATGAACCTGGCATGGATCGCCAATACGAACGCAGGAGCGTTCCTGCGACGCCTGCGGATCCGCATCCCCGACCTTCGCCTTGGCGCCGAGCTCGGTGCAATGCGTGGAGTCGAGGGTTGGCTGGCCAAAGAGGAGGCCGAGTTACTATTCGCGCTAGCGAGCGGCGTCGAAACCGGCTGCATCGTCGAAGTGGGCAGCTATCGGGGTCGTTCAACCATCGCGCTGGCGCTCGGATCCCGAAGTGGCCATGGCGCTCCTGTCTTTGCCCTCGATCCACACGAGCCTTTCACGGGCGCGCTTGGTGGTGACTTTGGGCCGGAGGACCGCGCCGCTTTCTACCGCAACATGTTGCGCAGCGGCTGCTATCTTGACGTCCGGCTGATCAACCTCGATAGCGAGACTGTCACTCGGGGCTGGTCGAAGCCTGTTTCGCTGCTGTGGATCGACGGTGACCACTCGTACCAGGGCGTCAGTCGCGACTTCAACTGTTGGCAAACGCATTTGGCGCCGGATGCCCAGGTAGTCTTCGACGATTCCCTCGATCCTCGCATCGGCCCGGCGCGGCTCATCAAAGAGCTTTTGGAGAGCGACGCATTCGAACTTGTGAGGACGGTCGGCAAAGTTACCCTATTACGCAGTCTGGGGGGGCGCCCTGCGGTTATCAGTTCCGCTCACCCGCTCGCATCGCCCCGCGACGTTCGACAGGCGCGGGCATGAAAGCCAAGATCGACTTCCTGATAATCGGGGCCCAGAAATCCGGTACTACGTCGTTGCATGACTACCTGGGTCAGCATCCGGCAATCTTCATGCCCGAACGCAAGGACATACCGTTCTTTGTCGACGCCGGGGATAGCGAGGTGCGTGAACAGGACCTCAGCTATTTCTATCGTGGCCGGGTTGGCGAACGCCTGCTCGGCGGTTCATTCGCCCATCTGCTTTACTACCCCGAATCGCCCGGCCGGATCCACCGCTATCGACCCGATATGCGCATGGTCGCTATCTTGCGCAATCCGATCGACCGGGCTTATTCCGCCTATTGGTTTGCCCGCCGCGAGGGCTATGAGACGGCACAAACCTTCGAACTCGCCCTGGAACTCGAAGCGGCGCGCAGTAGGGGTTCGCGGCGCCAGCAAAACGAACTGACTTATCTCGTCCACGGCAACTATCATGACCAACTGATGCGCTACTTCGATCTGTTCGATCGTTCGCAACTCTACATTTGCCTATTCGAGGATCTCGTGACGGCATCAGACCGCCTTGTCGGCGAGCTAGTGTCCTGGCTCGGTATCGAGGTTTCGGACCGGCCGGTTGCGGCCGGCCGAATCGCCAATGCCGCCGGCATGCCGCGGTCCCGCTTGCTGCAGAAATCGCTGATCGTGCCGCCCGAGCCGGTCGGCCGTCTTTATCGACGGATCGTCCCACGTAAACTCCGCTATTGCGTCGATCGGCAGGTGATCGAACCGCTGAGGCGGCTGAACACACGACCATTCAGATACCCGCCGATGCAAGCGGCGACCCGGCAGCGACTACGCGACCATTTCGGCCCACGTAACGAGCGGCTCGCATCCCTGGTCGGTCGAGACCTAAGCCATTGGGCCTAGACGGCGGATCGGGCATGCGCGGGACCTCTCACAAGCGCCTGCCCGGCCGGGCCGTGGGGCCAGCCACGCCATTGGCCAAAACCTTCCTAGCCTTGACCGGAAGCCAAGTGTCCGGGCGCGCCATCCGCTTCGGCTATATGCTGCTGATCGCACGCTTCCTCGGTCCCGAAGCTACCGCGATCTATCTCTATTCTTTGGCCGTCTCTTTGGCGTTCGGCGTGGCCGCCAGCTTCGGCCAGGGGGTCTTTCTCGCATCGCGCCTAGGCCGCGGCTCGCAAACGAGACGCGGCCTGATCCGGCACAGCCTCGTGTTGCGCCTGCTATCCATCGTCCTGGCGTTCGGTCTGGGCACCGTCTTTGTCGCGATGCACGCCGGCGAGCCGCAATTCTTTTTCGCGCTTACGATCTTCCTTGCCGCCATGGTCGTACGCAGCCTCGCCGATTGGCTGCGCGAATGGTCGGTGGCCCTGGAGGACGCCGCGTGGATTCCCCGTTACGAGGTCGTGTTTCGCGGACTGGAGGCTGTGGTCGGGAGCATGCTCCTGCTGCAGGGGGCGGGCGTTCTTTCGGTTTGCCTGGTTTATCTGGTTGGGCGCGGCCTCGAAGCCGCCGCGGCCGCCCGCTTAATGCATCGCCGCCACGGCCTGCCGTTCCGGCTGGCCGTAAAGCGGCACGCCTTGCGGCGCATCGCCGCCATCTCCCTCGCTCTGCTCACCGGAGCGGGTTGCCTGGCCTTGTTCGCGCAGGTCGGGGTGATCGCGCTAAAACAGCTTGCGCCGGACTTAGCCGACCTCGCCTATTTCGGAATCGGCATGCAGTTCCTGATGACCCTCATGGTCTTTCCGACCGTGCTTGGCGTCGCCATGCTTCCCGCCATAGGCCGCGTGCGTCGCGGCGTCAAAAAGGAAGAGGTCGCCGGCCTTTCGCCGCTCATACGCATAGCCCTGCTGACCGGCGCCGCGATCGCCGTGCTGGTCGACGGCTATGCGCCCTGGTTCGTTTCCCTCGCCCTCGGCAAGGACTTCGATGCGGCCGGGCGGTTATTGGCCGATCTGGTCTGGATCTTGGGACCTTACGCGGCAACGGTTCTAGCCTGCCAAACGCTCAACGCGTTCGGCGCACGCCGCCAGGCGGCGATCGCGGCCGTGGCCATGGTGGGCATCGTGGTGGCCGCCATGACTCTCGCGGTGCCGTGGCTGGGGCTGACTGGCGCCAGCTTGTCGGTCGGCCTCGCCGTACTCGGCGGCTGTGCCTTGGCTCTGCGGAGCCTGCTGGACTTTGTCGGGCAGGGTGAGGCGAAATTCTGGTTGCAGTCGTTGGCCCTGACCGCGGCCCTCGGTCTAGTGTCGCAGCTCGACCCGATTCCCGCGCCCTTGCTCGCGCCGCCACTCTTGCTCTGTACGACCCTGATGGCCTGGCGGCTCAAGCTGTTGACCCGCGCCGAGATCGTCTTCGTCCTGCGACGCTTCGGCCTCGGGCGCGGTCTTCGTCGCGCCGATCCGCAAAGCACCTAGAACACGGCGCCTGGCTCCCTCCCGGGCAATACGTTCCTATGCTGGTTGTTTCTCCAGCGCCTGCTCGAGGTAGGGCAGAAGTTCCTCCCAATAGACGTCCGTCGGATCGTCCCAAGTTCTCAACATCACGGCGCGTCGGCGCGTCCATTCGTCGCGGATCTCCGGCTCGTGCAACAGCCTTTCAAGGCAGGCGAGGAAATCCGCCTCGCGTTCCGGCTTGAATCCAAACATCAGGCCGAAGCGCTTCTCGATCATCTCGCTGTATGTATGCTTGCCGATGTAAGAGCCGATCGCGATTGCCGGCACACCGAGCAGCGCCGCTTCGACGCAGACGGTGAGCCCGTCGCCCAGCACTAAATCGCAGGCGGCGATCACGTGATGCAGTCGGCATGCGGCGGTCGGTAGGCGGAACCGCGCGAGATCGCCGGTGAGCGGTGACTCGGAGACAATGAAGACGCGCCCTTGAGCGTCCAATCTGCGAATTACCTCCTCCAACAAATGGCGGCTGAGGCCACGGCCGCCGACATCGTGATAGGCGTCGAAGGCGGAAAGGCGAATGAGAAACAGCCTGTCGTTCGACGTTATTCCGAGTTCGGCGCGGATCGTCGGGTCCGGTGTGAAGGCGTTGGGGTGCAGGTAGGCGAGCTCCATCAGGCCGGGATAGGTTCGCTGCTTGGCGCCGTAGTCCTCGTCAAGGCATTCGGCCGTGATCACTCGGGTCGCGAAGGGATAGGCAAGATAGCGATACTGCGGATTGGCGGCCGCGCTGTCGTCGTTGATGATCAGACTGGGAATGCCGAGCAGCCAACCGACCTGGGCCAGCGATACGGTCTTGCCGATTAACGCTAGGGGCCGGCGCTTCAGGGCGAGGCGGGCAAGACGCCAGTCGTACACCGCAAGTTCAGCCAGCTTGCGCGGCAGGGTTTTTTGCGCGGTCGCCAGAACATGCGGCTCGTACCCATGCTCGCGCACCAGCGTGGCAAGGACGTCTTTGTCCTGTATGGTCCAGATGGGCTCGATCCCGCTATCCCGACACAGTGTGCCAAGCCGGCGTATCGCAAGGTAATCCTTCGGGTGATGGCTGTCGAAAATAACGCATGAACGGTCGCCGTTCGGTCTCATCGCACCGCCTTCCCCGACGTAAAGATCACTCATCGTGCGCGCGATGACTTAATGCGGCGCTTCCGTTCCATCGGCGGAGCGGCCGCTTGCGAGACTTCGCCACCGCGATCTTTGCCAGGCAAATCTTCCCTGGCCAGTGCCTCGACCCGGGCCTGTAGCGCCCCGACCTCGCTGTTCGCCGTAGGACCCGCCGCCGTTGTGTCGCTGTGTGCCAGCTCAATACGGCGCACTTTCTCCAACGTCATCTCGATGAGTTGCCGGTTGTGGCTGATCAAATCGGCGACCAGCCCGACCAGGAAGGTCACCAGCCCGATCACCAAGAGCACGCCGCCGATGACCAGCGATTGAAGATGGCCGGCGCCATCGCCGCCGAGGTAAAAGAACAGGAACCGCACGATCGGTGCCGCGCCGATCAGGGAGATCGCCAAACCGATCAATACGAAAACCTTGAGCGGCCGGTACATGGTGTACATGCGCGCCAGGGTCGTGAGGGATCGTTCCAGGAAGACCGGCAGGCTCTTAAACAGGCGGGACTCGCGGGTTTTGGGATTGGTGGCGATCGGTACCGAGGTCACCGCCATCTTTTTCCGGCCGGCCTGAATCAGCATTTCGATGGTGTAACTGAACGACGAGACAATGTTGATCTTTAGGGCGGCATTGCGCGACATGGCCCGAAAGCCGCTGACCGCGTCCGGGACGTCGACGCCCGAGAGCTTGCGCACGACATAGCTGCCCAGGGCTTGAAGGTGTCTCTTGGTCCAGGAAAAATGCTCGATGGTCGCGGTCTGCCGGTTGCCGACCACGATATCCGCATTGCCATCGAGAATTGGCTGGATCAGCTTGGGGATGTCCCGGCCGGCGTATTGGTTGTCGCCGTCGGTGTTGACGACGATGTCGGCGCCGTGGCGCAAGGAGGCATCAAGGCCGATGCGAAAGGTATTGGCCAGCCCCATGCGGCCGCGGTTACGCACGACATGCGCGACGCCTAGTGCACGCGCGACCTCGCTCGTCCGGTCGCTACTGCCATCGTCGACAACCAGGATTTCGACCTGGTCCACCCCGCGGATTTCCTGTGGAATATCCGCGACGGTTTGCGGCAGGGTCGCTTCCTCGTTATGGCATGGAATTTGGACAATGAGTTTCAAACCGGGCTCTTTCCATGGCAGGGCCTTGGGATCCATATCTGAAATTATTGCAAGATCGTTACCAAAGGATTTCAGATGTCTTTAGAGACTTTATGGCTAACGACTCGGCCCTGTTTGAGCCCTCACCCTCTGCCTCGGCCCGGGCCGCCCGCCAGGGCTATTGCGGACGGCGGGCCAGGCAGAAAGCGGTTAGCCCGGCCATTCGGTTGAGCGGGAAGCCCATCTTTCGTTCCAGGTCGTGCAGGCCGATCAACACGGCGTTCACGGTCTTCCCTTGGGGGCCGAGCGCGCTTTTTGCCTCGCTCGCGATAAATTTGCGCCGCCACTTGTTGAACAAACGCTGGACCGCCGCCACGGGGAACAGCAGGCTGAAAAAGTAGCCGCTCTTGACGGGCACCAGGCCCGCGGCGCGGACCACCGCCTCGACCTGCCGGCGGGTATAGCGCCGGCGGTGCTCTAGGAACTCGTCGTGCCCCGACCATAGGAATTGAAAGGCCGGCACGGTAATCACCACCAAATCTTGTGGGCGCAAGTCTTTGGTGGTGCGTGCCAGTAACGCGGTGTCGTCGTCCACGTGCTCCAGGACATCCATCATCAGGACGATGTCTGCCGGGCCCTGATCCGCGGTCCGGGAAAAGCGGATTTCCTGGCCGTAGTGCCGTTCGATCCGATCGGCGTCGTAGGCGGGATCGACGCACACGGCCCGGTTGCAAACCCCCGCTTCGAGCAATTGCCGGGAGAAAAGGCCTGAGCCGGCCCCGATATCGAGCACGGTCTCGACACGCAGGCCCCTGAGAAGCTGCAGCAGGGCACGGCCCTTGGAGGTATAGTACCAATGCTGCCCGGCGCCCTCACCCAGAATGGCAGCTTCTTTGACGTCCATGGGTAGGTCCTTGAAGCCCGGCCGGATGGGGCGGCCAGCCAGCACGCACCTAGGCCGGCTCCTGTATTCCCACACTCTTTTCGGCGTATTTTCGAATAAATCGAAACAACCGTCCGCACCTGGCATGACCCTAGGTTCGAAGTCTTGCAATCGCGTGAATCGTAGCGCCCCTTGGGCTGCGGCCCGTGCTTGTTCCTGTGGTTAATTCGGAGTAGGAAACGGGTCGATCGCGCGGTTTCGCTGGGCGAATGGCCGGCGGGACGGGCGGAAACGCCCAGTGGACGCGCAGGGGACGCACAGGGGACGCCCAAGGGGGAATCATGGCACGCAAGAAAATTGCGCTGGTTGGCGCCGGCAATATCGGTGGGACTTTGGCGCTGCTCGCCGGCTTGAAGGATCTGGGCGATATCGCGCTGTTCGACATTGCCGAGGGGATTCCCCAGGGCAAGGCGCTTGACCTGCTGCAAGCCTCGCCGGTCGAGGGCTTCGACGCCAATATCGTCGGCAGCAACGACTATAGGGCCATCAAGGGCGCCGACGTGGTGATCGTCACCGCCGGGGTGCCGCGCAAGCCGGGGATGAGCCGCGACGATCTGATCGGCATCAATTCGGGTGTGATGGATTCGGTCGGTGCGGCGATCAAGAAGCACTGCCCCAAGGCCTTTGTGATCTGCATCACAAACCCGCTGGACGCCATGGTCTGGGTCCTGCAGCAGGCCAGCGGCTTGCCGACCAACATGATCGTCGGCATGGCCGGGGTGCTCGATTCAGCCCGGTTCCGGACCTTCCTGGCCGAGGAGATGGGTGTTTCGGTCGAGGACGTCAGCGCCTTCGTCCTGGGCGGCCACGGCGATTCCATGGTGCCGACGGTGCGCTATGCCACGGTGGCCGGCATTCCGCTGCCCGACTTGATCAAGATGGGTTGGATCACCCAGCAAAAGCTGGACCAGATCGTGCAGCGTACCCGCGACGGTGGCGCGGAAATTGTCGGCCTGTTGAAGACCGGCTCGGCGTTCTACGCGCCCGCGTCGTCGGCCATCGCCATGGCCGAATCCTATCTCAAGGACAAGAAGCGGGTGTTGCCCTGCGCCGCCCATGTGAACGGCCCCTACGGGGTCAAGGACCTCTTCGTCGGCGTGCCGGTGGTGATTGGCGCGCGCGGGGTCGAACGGATTGTCGAGCTGAAGCTGACCAAGACGGAGCAGTCCATGCTCAACAAATCGGTCGCCTCGGTGCGCGGCCTGGTCGAGGCCTGCAAGGCGCTGAAGAAAAAGCCCGCGGCCAAGGCGAAGCCGGCCAAGAGGAAAGCCCGTTAGGATAAGTGCCGGGCGATGCTTACTCCCGGTTGCACAGGTTTTCTGGGGTGTTAGAGTGAGTTCGATTGCGAACCGCTCGGCCCCGACAGCCTTCCGCCGAGCCGTGACGGGGGCCCGCGCGTTGGCATGAAGTACTGGTCTCAGATCCCGCGCGAGGGCCTATGAATATCCATGAATATCAGGCGAAGAGCCTGCTGCGGAAGTATGGTGTCGCGGTTCCGCGCGGCGCGGTGGCCTTCACCCCGGCCGAGGCCGAGGGCGTGGCGCGCGAACTGGGCGGCCCTATTTGGGTCGTGAAGTCGCAAATCCATGCCGGCGGCCGCGGTGCCGGGCGCTTCAAGGACAAACCCGACGGGGCCGGCGGCGTGCGCGTCTGCAAGTCGCTGGAAGACGTCAAGGACAACGCCCGCGAGATGTTGAGCCACGTCCTGGTCACCAAGCAGACCGGCCCGGCGGGCAAGGAAGTCAAGCGCCTCTATATCGAGGAAGGCTGCGACATTGCGCGCGAGCTTTATCTCGGCATGTTGATCGACCGTGCGACCAGCCGGATCACCATCATGGCCTCGACCGAAGGTGGTATGGAGATCGAAGAGGTCGCCGCCCGCACGCCGGAAAAAATCCTCAAGTTGGCGATCGACCCGGCGACTGGGATCATGCCCTATCACGGCCGCCGGATCGCCTTCGGCCTGGGCCTAGAAGGCAAGCAGGTAAGCGCCGCGGTGAAATTCATCGTCGCCATGTACCGGGCCTTCATCGAACTGGACGCCAGCATCGTGGAGATCAATCCCCTGGTGATCACCGGCGCGGGCGAGGTCATCGCTCTGGATGCCAAGATGAACTTCGACGACAACGCGCTGTTCCGGCACAAGGACGTTGCCGAAATGCGCGACGAGACCGAGGAGGACGCGGCGGAACTGGAGGCCGCGCAGCACGACCTCAACTACATCAAGCTGGACGGCAGCATCGGCTGCATGGTCAACGGTGCCGGCCTGGCCATGGCGACCATGGACATCATCCAGTTGACCGGCGGCTCGCCGGCCAATTTCCTGGATGTCGGCGGCGGCGCGACCGCCGAAAAGGTGACCGCCGCCTTCAAGCTGATCCTCTCCGATCCCAACGTTAAGGGCATCCTGGTCAACATCTTCGGCGGGATCATGCGGTGCGACGTGATCGCCGAAGGCGTCGTCACGGCCGCCCGGGAAGTTTCGCTGCACGTACCGCTGGTCGTGCGCCTGGAAGGCACGAATGTCGATCTCGGCAAGAAGATCCTGGCCGAATCCGGGCTGCCCATCGTTTCCGCCGACAGTCTGGGCGACGCGGCCGAAAAAATTGTCCAGGCGGTCGGGGAGGCGGCATAGTCATGGCGGTTCTGGTCGATAAGAACACCAAGGTCATCTGTCAGGGCTTCACCGGTGCCCAGGGCACCTTTCATTCCGAACAGGCCTTGGCCTACGGCACCCAGATGGTCGGTGGTGTCACGCCGGGCAAGGGCGGCGCGACGCACCTTGACCTGCCGGTTTTCGACACGGTCGGCGAGGCGGTCGCGGGGACCGGCGCCGATGCCTCCGTGATTTACGTACCGCCGCCCTTTGCCGGCGACGCGATCCTCGAGGCCCTGGACGCCGAGGTTGGCTTGATCGTGTGCATCACCGAAGGCATTCCGGTGCTCGATATGTTGCGGGTCAAGCGGGCGCTCGACGGATCGAAGAGCCGCCTGGTCGGGCCGAACTGCCCCGGCGTCATCACGCCCGGCGAGTGCAAGATCGGGATCATGCCCGGGCATATTCACAAGCGCGGGCGGATCGGCATCGTCTCTCGCTCCGGCACCTTGACCTACGAGGCGGTCGCGCAGACCACCGTGGCCGGCCTGGGTCAGACCACCTGCATCGGCATCGGTGGCGATCCGGTTAACGGCACCAATTTCATCGACTGCCTGGACCTCTTCCTGGGCGACCCCGAGACCGAGGGCATCATCATGATCGGCGAGATCGGCGGCACCGCCGAGGAAGAAGCCGCCGAATTCTACCGCAAATCCGGCAGCAAGAAGCCCATGGCGGGTTTCATCGCCGGGCGCACCGCCCCGCCGGGCCGGCGTATGGGCCATGCCGGCGCCATCATCTCCGGCGGCAAGGGTGGTGCCGAGGACAAGATCGAGGCGCTCAAGTCGGCCGGGGTCATGGTGGCGGATTCGCCCTCGGCCCTGGGATCGACCATGTTGGAGGCAATGAAGGGCTGAGACCGGCGCCGGCCAGATAAAATGGCGGCGGACGCCCGATGGTTACCGGACGTCAAGACAGATAGCCTATGACTGGGGCTCCGGATCGTCCGTCACGGCGGACCGCCGGAGGGCCTGAGGGGGACTGTCGCGGGGGTGCGCCAAGCCCGGATCGCAGGCCCGCGGTCCTGTAAGTTTTAGAATGGCCCGGGAGGGCCGCGAGAGTAGATGGCCACATCAAATCCGGATCAATTGTCTTTCCTCGCCGGCGCCAACGCGCGCTTCATCGCCGATCTCTACGCCCGCTACACCAAGGACCCCGGCTCGGTCGATCCCAGTTGGCGGGGTTTCTTCCGCGACTTGGGCGAGGATGCCCACGCGGTTATGGACGACCTGCGCGGCGCCTCTTGGGGGCCGAGCAACGGCAGCTACTTCCCGGTCGACGAGGCCTTGGAAGAGCCGCCGGCGACCGAGGCGGCCGTGGCCGAGGGTGTCGCTCTGGATGGCGAGATCACGCCGGAGGCGGTGCGCGCGGCGACCATCGATTCGATCCGCGCCCTGATGTTGATCCGCACCTACCGGGTGCGCGGCCACCTGGAGGCGGACCTCGACCCCTTGGGCCTGAAGCCGATCGAGCCCCATCCGGAACTCGATCCCACGAGCTATGGCTTCACCGAGGCCGATTACGACCGGCCGATCTTCATCAACTACGTCCTCGGCCTCGAGACCGCGACCTTGCGCGAGATCGTTCGGGTGGTCCGCCAGACCTATTGCGGCAAGATCGGCGTCGAGTTCATGCACATCCAGGACCCAGCGCAAAAAGCTTGGATCCAGGAACGCATCGAATCAATCCATAACCAGACCCAGTTCACCGATCAGGGCAAACGCGCGATTTTGGAGCGCCTGACCGCCGCTGAGAGCTTCGAGCGCTTCCTCGACAAGAAATACACCGGCACCAAGCGCTTTGGCCTGGACGGCGGCGAGTCGGCGGTTCCGGCCTTGGAGCAGATCCTCAAGCGCGGCGGTCAGTTGGGCCTGGAGGAGGTCGTTATCGGCATGCCCCACCGCGGCCGGCTGAACGTGCTGGCGAACTTTATGGGCAAGCCCTACAGCGCGATCTTTCACGAGTTCCAGGGTGGCGCAGCCAATCCCGAAGATATCGGTGGCTCGGGCGACGTGAAGTATCACCTCGGCACCTCGTCGGACCGGGAGTTCGACGGCAACGTCGTGCATCTGTCGCTGACCGCCAATCCCTCGCATCTTGAGGCGGTCGATCCTGTCGTGGTCGGCAAGGTGCGCGCAAAGCAGACCCAGCGCCAGGACACCGACCGTACCAAGGTCATGTCCCTGCTGATGCACGGCGACGCAGCCTTTGCCGGGCAGGGCCTAGTGGCCGAGACGCTCGATCTGTCCGAATTGAAGGGCTACCGCATCGGCGGCACGATTCATTTCATCGTCAACAACCAGATCGGCTTCACCACCAATCCGGTGCATTCGCGTTCGGGCCCCTATTGCTCCGAGGTCGCGAAGATGATTCAGGCGCCGATCTTTCACGTCAACGGCGACGATCCCGAGGCGGTGGTTCATGTGGCGCGTATTGCCATGGAGTTCCGCCAGACCTTCAACAAGGACGTCGTGATCGACATGTTCTGTTACCGTCGTCACGGCCATAACGAAGGCGACGAGCCGGCCTTCACGCAGCCCTTGATGTATCAACGGATCAAAACTCATCCCTCCACGCGCGAGGTTTATGCCCGACGCCTGGTCGACGGCGGCGTCATGACCCGCGACGAAGCGGATCGGATGATGAGCGAGATGATCGAGCGCCTGGAAGCCGATTTCGCCGCTGCCGGCAGTTACAAGCCGAACAAGGCGGATTGGCTGGAAGGCGTTTGGTCCGGCTTTGGCCGGCCCGAGGGCTATGACGCGCGCCGGGGCAAGACCTCGGCGAAAATGGATGTCCTGAAAAGCGTCGGCGCCGCGATTTCAAGCGCGCCGGAGGGACACAAGGTTCATCGCAAGATCCTGCGCCAACTCGACACTAAGCGGAAAATGTTCGAGTCCGGCGACGGCATCGATTGGGCGACCGCCGAAGCCCTGGCCTTCGGCACCTTGTTGCTCGAAGGTCACCCGGTTCGCCTATCGGGCCAGGACAGCAATCGCGGCACCTTCTCTCAGCGCCATGCCGCGCTGATTGACCAGGAAAACGAAGATCGCTACTTGCCACTCAATCACATTAGTGACGATCAGCAGAAAATCGAAATCATCGACAGCCCCTTGAGCGAGATGGCCGTGCTTGGCTTCGAGTACGGGTTCTCCTTGGCCGAGCCCCGCGCGCTGGTGTTGTGGGAAGGGCAGTTCGGCGACTTTGTGAACGGCGCGCAGGTCATCATCGATCAATTCATCGCCTCCGGCGAATCGAAATGGTTGCGCATGTCCGGGCTCGTCATGCTCTTGCCCCACGGTTACGAGGGTCAAGGGCCGGAGCATTCCTCGGCCCGCTTGGAGCGCTTCCTGCAGCTTTGCGCCGAAGACAATCTTCAGGTCGTCAACTGCACCACGCCGGCCAACTATTTCCACGTGCTGCGTCGGCAGTTGCACCGCGATTTCCGCAAGCCGCTGGTCATCATGACGCCGAAGTCGCTGTTGCGGCACAAGCGGGTTGTTTCGAAGCTGGCCGATTTCGGCCCCGGCTCGACCTTTCACCGGATCATGTATTGCGACGAGCGGCCTTCGGACCCCAAGGACGCCAAACAGGTCGTCCTGTGCTCCGGCAAGGTCTACTACGATCTCTTGGAAGAGCAGCAGAAGCGCGGCATCAAGGACGTGCATTTCCTGCGCATGGAACAGATCTATCCCTTCCCGGCCGATGCCTTGGCGGCTGAACTGATACCCTACAAGCACTGCCATATCGTCTGGTGCCAGGAAGAACCGCGGAATATGGGGGCTTGGAGTTTCGTCGCCGATTTCATCGAGGAGATCGCACGCGACCTTGGCACCGCGCATCCACGGCCGCGCTATGCGGGCCGCCCCTCGGCCGCGTCGCCGGCCAGCGGCTTGGCCAGCCGGCACCAGGCTGAGCAAGCGCGCCTGATCGACGATGCCCTGGCCATCGGCCGGCCTTCGCTCAGCCGCATTGCCTCGCGCAAGGCCCAGTTGGCGGAAAAGGGCGGTCAATCCAAGAAAAGCGCCTGACCCGCGGCGGCGGGTACCTTTGAGCGCATAACGCAAACCGGACGGAACGAACAGTCATGGCAACGGATATCGTGGTTCCCACCCTCGGCGAATCGGTGAGCGAGGCGACCATCGCCCAATGGCTGAAAAAGCCGGGCGATGCGGTCGCCGTGGACGAGCCCTTGGTCGAGTTGGAAACCGACAAGGTGACCCTGGAGGTCAACGCCAGTGTGGCCGGTGTGCTGTCCGAGGTCGTGGCCGAAGAAGGCGCCAATGTGGAGGTCGGGGCGTTGCTCGGGCGTATTGCCGAGGGCGCCGCCGCCGCCCCAGCTCCAGCGGAGACCAAGCCGGCCGCACCTGCCCCTGCGCCCGTACCGTCACCCGCACCTGCAAAGGGAGCGGCTGCGGATGCGCTGTCGCCCGCGGTGCGCAAGATGGTCGCCGAGCATGATCTGGATCCGAGCAAGATCGACGGCTCCGGCAAGGATGGGCGGTTGTTGAAGGAAGACGTTCAGCGCGCCTTGGCCGGAGGCGCCCCTGCGGCCCCCGCGGCCGTGGCGGTGGCGGAGGTCGATGCACGGCCGGCCGGTGCGCGCGAGGAACGGGTCCGCATGACCCGCCTGCGCAAGCGCATCGCCGAGCGCCTGAAGGAGGCCCAGAACACCGCCGCCATGTTGACCACCTTCAACGAGGTCGACATGAGCGCGATTATGGATCTGCGCAAACGCTATCGCGATAGCTTCGAGAAAAAGCACGGCGTGCGCCTGGGCATGATGTCGTTCTTCGCCGCCGCCTCGGTCGCCGCCTTGAAGGAGTTGCCGGCGGTCAACGCGGGGATCGAGGGCGACGAGATTGTCTACCGCAACTACTACAACATCGGCATCGCGGTCAGCGCGCCGCAGGGTTTGGTGGTGCCGGTCTTGCGTGACGCGGACACCATGGGCTTTGCCGAGATCGAAAAGACCATCGGCGCGCTCGGCCGGCGCGCCCGCGACGGCAAGCTGTCCATGGAGGACATGTCCGGCGGCACCTTCACCATCACCAATGGCGGCGTTTTCGGCTCGCTCTTGTCCACGCCGATCCTCAATACGCCCCAGTCGGGCATCTTGGGCATGCACAAGATCCAGGACCGGCCCATGGCGGTGAACGGCGAGGTCAAGATTCGGCCCATGATGTACGTGGCCATGTCCTACGATCACCGCCTGATCGACGGGCGCGAGGCGGTTACCTTCCTGGTGCGCGTGAAGGCTTACATCGAGGACCCGGAGCGCCTGCTACTCGACGTCTAGCGCCGCTAGGGGTCTTTGTCCTATCCTGGGCGGCATGGCGGCCCAGCGTAAAGCAACCCCGCGTAAAGCACCTTCGAGTCGGGCAGAGGGCGAACAGCGCGCCGCACACATTCTAGACACCACGCTCGGCTTGGCCGAGGACATCGGCTGGGACGCCGTGCGTCTGCGACTCGTGGCCGAGCGCGTGGGCATTCCCCTAAGCGAAGTTCTGGTGCATTTCCGCGATCTGGATGCGTTGGCCGACGCCTGGTTCCGGCGCGCCTGGGCCGCGATGTTGGCGCCACCGCCAGAGGGTTTCGCCGCTTTGCCGGCGCGCGAACGGGTGTATCGCGCCATGATGCGGTGGTTCGATGCCCTGGCGGCGCATCGCCGGGTCACCGGGCAGATGCTGCGGGGCAAGCTCTACCCCGGCCATCCGCACCACTGGGTGCCCATGATCTTCAACCTGTCGCGCAGCATTCATTGGCTGCGCGAGGCCGCCATGCTCGACGCCGGCGGCCGCTGGCGGCAAATGGAGGAAGTCGGCTTGAGCGCCTTGTTCTTGGCGACCTTGCGCCAATGGCTGCGCGATGACTCCCCTGGCCAGGAGGCGACCGGGGCCGGCCTGCGCAGGCGCCTCGGCCTGGCCGACCGGATTCTGGCGCGGATCTAAGCCGCGCGGCGGCCCGCTTCGCCGGTTTGGTGCACAACTTCGCCTGCCCGGCGGTAACGCCAAATGGCGGCCGGGGGCAGGTTCGTGAGAACCCATTCGGAACGTTTGCCGTCGATATTCAGGCCGTTTCGCATTTGCTGCGACACCGGCGATGCCGGGCTGTAAGTGAACTGCAGAAACTCGCCGCCGGGCGCCAGCACCGCGAAGGCCCCGGCCAGAATCCGCCGGCAATCCTCGTTGTCCATGGCGACGAAAGGCAGGCCCGATACCACCGCCTTGACCGGCCCGACGCCTGCCCGGGCCAGTAATCCCTCAAGGTCCCGGGCGTCGGCGCACAAGACCCGCACGCCGGGATAGCGGCGCGCGATAATCCGGCACAGCTTGGCCTCGCTTTCGACGACGATCAGATTCTGGGGCGCGATCCCGGCGCGCAGGATCGCCCGGGTGATGTTGCCGGTCCCGCCGCCCAACTCGACCACCGCGCCCGGCGCGTGCCGATCGATATTCGCGGCCATGGCCCGGGCCAAGGCCCGGCCGCTGGGCACCACTGCCCCAACCCGCCGCGGCTGGCGCAGCCAGAGCAAGAAAAACCCGAATTCGTCCCTGCGCGCCCGATGACGCGCCAAGTTGCTCAGCATCCTGGTGGCTCGTTGAATGGCTTATCCTATCTGTTCTTGGCGCCCGCTTGCCTTGGAAAACCGCCCCCAAAAAGCGCGGCGTAGCACGCGCTCGGGCAAGCCAGACATAAACGCCTCAAATATATGTTGGAACGTTCTCCTGGCCGCACAAGGGCTTGGCGGCGCCGTTTGGGGTTAGGCCCCAAAAAGGCCACCGGCACGCGGGGCGCCGCCCCAAGCCCTTGTTCGCGGACCGTGCCTGGGGCAAGGTCGCGCGAGTGGCGCAAGTTGGGGTTACAAGACGGGGGCCTAAACTCATGGCTGAAAATTCGTTCGACGTTGTGGTGATCGGCGGTGGGCCGGGCGGTTATGTTTGCGCGATCCGGGCCGCGCAACTGGGGCTCAAGACCGCCTGCGTGGAGAAACGCGGCTCTCTGGGCGGCACCTGCCTCAACATCGGTTGCATCCCGTCCAAGGCGCTGCTGCAGGCCTCGGAGAAGTACGAGGAAGCCTGCCACGGCATGGCCGCCATGGGCATCAAGACGGGCAAGGTGGAACTCGATCTCGCCGCCATGCTGGGCCACAAGAACAAGGTCGTCGGCGACCTGACCAAGGGCATCGAGTTTCTGCTGAAGAAAAACAAGGTCGCCTACCTGAAAGGCGCCGGCCGCATCGCCGGCAAGGGCGCGGTCAAGGTCGAAGACGCGGACGGCAAAAGCCAGGACATCGCGGCGAAGTCGATCATCATCGCGACCGGGTCGGATCACATGGCCCTGCCCGGGGTCGAGATCGACGAAAAGCGCATCGTGTCCTCGACCGGGGCGCTCTCGCTCGACAAGGTGCCGGGGCATCTGGTGGTGATCGGCGGTGGTTATATCGGGCTCGAGATGGGGTCCGTCTGGTTGCGCCTCGGCGCCAAGGTCACGGTGGTCGAGTTCCTGGACCGCATCGTCCCCGGCATGGACGGCGAGGTCGGCAAGGCCTTTCAGCGTACGCTCAAGAAACAAGGCATGACCTTCATGCTCTCCACCAAGGTGACCGGCGCCAAGACCGGCAAAAGCGGCGTCGCGCTGACCCTGGAGCCGGCCAAGGGCGGCGACGCGCAAGAACTGGAGGCCGACGTGGTGCTGGTCGCCATCGGCCGCCGCCCCTACACCGAAGGCCTGGGCCTGAAAGAGGCCGGGATCGAGACCGACAAGGCCGGCCGGGTCGTGATCGACGATCACTTCCGCACCAACATTGAAGGCGTTTATGCGATCGGCGATGTGGTCGCCGGGCCCATGCTGGCCCACAAGGCGGAGGAAGAAGGTGTCGCCTTGGCCGAGATTTTGGCCGGCCAGGCCGGTCATGTGAACTACGAGACCGTGCCCGGCATCGTCTATACCTGGCCGGAGGTTGCCGCCGTCGGCAAAACCGAGGAGCAATTGAAGGAGGCCGGTGTCGAGTACAAGGCCGGCAAGTTCCCCTTCACCGCAAACAGCCGGGCGCGCGCCAACCTGGCGACCGACGGCTTCGTGAAGATTCTGGCCGATGCCAAGACCGACCGGATTCTGGGCGCCCACATCATCGGGCCGGACGCCGGCACCTTGATCCACGAGGTCGTGGTCGCCATGGAATTCAGCGGCTCGGCCGAGGATCTGGCACGTTGCTTCCACGGTCATCCCACGCTCAACGAGGCGGTCAAGGAAGCCGCCCTCGCGGTCGAAGGCCGGCCGATCCACACCTAAGACTAACTGCGATGGGCGACCAACCGCCGGGCGGGAACGTGCCGAAGGCGCCGCGCCGGCGGCTATCCGGCGCGCGCCTGGTGGCCGGCATGTGCGCGGCGCATGTGTTCTCCATGCTCGGCTTTGCCAGCTTCGCGGCCTTGCTGCCGACGTTCTTCGCCGAATGGGGCTTGAGCAACACCCAGGCGGGTTGGATCAACGGGATCTATTTCGGCGCCTACATGGCGGCGGTGCCGGTCTTGGTCGCCCTGACCGACCGGGTCGATCCGCGCCATGTCTATGCCCTGGGCGCGGTCTTGACCGCCCTCGCCGCTTTGGGTTTCGCGATTCTGGCCGACGGCTTTTGGGGCGGCTTCATGGTTCGCGCCTTGGCCGGGATCGGCCTGGCCGGTACCTACATGACCGGCTTGAAGGCCCTGACCGACCATGTCCACGAGGGGATTCGGCCCCGTTCGATCGCCTTTTACACCGCGACCTTTTCCATCGGTTCGGCGCTGTCGTTTCTCCTGACCGGCGAGATCGCGGCCCTGGCCGATTGGCATTGGGCGGTCGGTTTGGTCGGCTTGGGCCCATTGGTCTCGCTCGGCATCGTGTTTTGGTTCGTACCGCCCAGCGCGCCGGGTCATTTGGTGCGCCCCGAAACAGCGCTGCTCGATTTCCGCCCGGTCCTGGCCAACCGGCGCGCCTTCGCCTACATCCTGGCCTATAGCGCGCACAACTGGGAGCTTTTCGCGCTGCGTTCCTGGTTGGTCGCCTTTCTGGTCTTCGCCCAAGCGCAGCAGGGCCCGGGCGTACTCGGCGGTGCCTGGAGCGCGACCGCTCTGGCCGCTGTGATCACGGTGCTGGGCCTGCCCTCCAGCGTGCTGTGCAACGAACTGGCCCAGCGCATCGGGCGGCGGCGCCTCGTCATCTCGATCATGTGCGCCTCGGCGGCGATCGCCTGCGTCCTGGGGTTCCTGGCGCCCTTGCCGTTTCTTCTGCTGTTTGCCTTGGTGGTGATCTATGGCGTTACCGTGACCGGGGATTCGGCCTCGATCACGGCCGGGGCGGTCGCCAATGCCGCGCCGGGTCAACGGGGTGCGACCATGGCGGCGCATTCCTTTATCGGTTTCGCCGGGGCCTTTGCCGGGCCGCTGGTCTTCGGCGTGGTGCTTGACCTGGGTGGCGGCGGAGACAGCCTGCTTGCCTGGGGTCTGGCCTTCGCCAGTTCCGGCTTGGCGGTCGCCTTGGGGCCGCTGGTGCTCGCAACCTTAGGCCGGCGCCCGCCGGGCGCGGGCGAGGCCAAGACCGTCTGAACGGAAACCGGCTTACCGGCGCGCGCGCGGGTGGGCCCGGTCGTAGACCGACAAGAGCCCGGCCACATCGACCTCGGTATAGCGTTGGGTGGTCGAGAGCGAGGCGTGGCCCAAGAGTTCCTGAATCGCACGCAGATCGCCGCCCCCGGCCAGCAGGTGGGTCGCGAAGCTGTGGCGCAAGGCGTGCGGCGTTGCCGTCGCCGGCAGGCCGAGCCCGGCGCGCACCTCCGCCATGCGGGCCTGAATGCGCCGCGCGCCCAGGGCCTTGCCCCGTGCGCCCACGAACAGCGGCCCATCGGGCGGCAAGGGTAAGGGACAGGCCGCCAGGTAATCCTGGATCGCCGCGATTACCGCCGGCAGCAGCGGCACATAGCGTTGCTTGCGGCCCTTGCCGGTCACGCTGATGGCCTCCTGGCCGGGGGCTGGCGCCTCGCCCCGGGTCAGCGACAGGGCCTCGCCAATTCGCAGGCCGCAGCCATAGAGCAGGGCCAAGACCGCCGTGTCGCGCTTGCCGATCCAGGGCGTGGCGGCGAGGTCCTCCGCCAGGCCCAGGGTCTCCTCCGCCTCGTCCGCCGCCAGGGCCTTGGGCACCGCGCGCGGCAGCTTGGGCGTGCGCAGGGTGGCCAGCGCCGGGTTCTCGATCAACTCGGCGCGCGCCGCCCAACGAAAAAAGCCGCGCACCACGGACAGGGCGCGGGCGTTGGACGGGCGGCTCAAATCCGCCGCCGCGCGCGCCGCCAGCCAGGCGCGGAAATCGGCGGTTCGCAAGGCCGCCAGATCGCTCAGATCGGGCAAGCCGCCCAGGTGCGTGCTCAAAAACGCCAGGAATCGGGTGAGATCGCGGCGATAGGCGTCGAGGGTGTGGGGCGAGGCACGCCGCTCGTGCTCGAGCCAGGCCTGCCAATCCGCCAGGGCGGCCCGCAAGCCGGGCTTGGCCGGGAAGCCGATCACTCCGGCAGGTTCAGCCATCCTCGGATCGAGGTCTCCACCACGCGGGCCAAAAAGCTCAAGAGTTCAGTGCCCTGACCCGGCTGAAAATGCTCGCCGTCGCGCGCGCCCAGGGCCAGCAAGGCGGTCGGCGCCGTGCTGCCGAACGAGAGGCGGATCAAGGCTTCCGATTGCACCAGCCCGGCGGCTGCGCCGAAGATCGCCGGGTCGCCGGTGACATGGTCGTGCAGCGCGATGCCCTGGCCGGGCCCGATCAAGCGATCCACCATCTTGGGGCTGAGCGGCATGACTCCGGCCGCCGGCGGTTTCGCGTCGCCGTTTTCCGCCTGTTCCACGCCCACGACAATGGCGTCGAGATCCAAGATGACCGACAGATCGGTGGTCAGGGTCTCGATGAAATGTTGGAAGTTGCGCGCCTTCAAGAGCGCCAATGCCGCCTCGTGCACGCGGGCCTGGGCCTTGAGGTTGCCGCGGCCGGTGACGACCAGCCCATCGCGCGATTCGGTCAACGCGGCCAGGTCCCGGCGCAGTTTCTCGACCATGAACTGCTGCAAATCGGCGACCCCGTTGCCGTCGCCGCGCCCGGGTGGCGTCAGGACGTCCAGCAGGTCCGGGTTTTGGCACAGGAAATCGGGATGATCGCGCAGGTATGTCGCGACCCGCGCCCTCGACAACCGCGCCGTGGCGGCGCCGGCCGGGCCCTTGCCGCGCTTAGGCGCGGCGTCGTGCGGGTTTTGGCTCATTGGCCGCGCCACTCGTCTTTGGGTCTAAAATGGTTTGGCCGGTCTTGGCCCAATCGGCCAAGAAGGCCTCCAACCCCTTGTCGGTCAAGGGGTGCTTGAACATGGCGCGCAGGATCGCCGGCGGGAGGGTCGCCACATGAGCGCCCATCTTGGCCGATTCGACCACGTGCGCGGCGTTACGGACGGAGGCGACCAGGACTTCGGTCGTGAAATCGGGATAGGCGTTGTAGATCTCAACGATCTCCGCGATCAGGCCCAGGCCGTCGGTGCCGATATCGTCGAGCCGGCCGACGAAAGGCGAGACATAACGCGCCCCCGCTTTGGCCGCCAGAATTGCCTGAGCGGCCGAAAAGCATAGAGTGACGTTGACCGGGGTGCCCTCGTCCGTGAAGGCGCGGCAGGCCTTCAAGCCGTCCGGCGTCAGCGGCACCTTGATGACCACGTTCTTGGCCACGGCGGCCAGGCGGCGGCCTTCGGCCAGCATCGTCTCGGTCTCGGTCGCGGCGACCTCGGCGCTGACCGGGCCCGGCACAACGGCGCAGATCTCGGCCAGGACCTCGATGAAATCGCGCCCGGTCTTGGCGACCAGCGAGGGGTTGGTGGTCACCCCGTCGACCAAACCGGTCGCGGCGAGATCGCGAATCTCGGGAACGTCCGCTGTGTCGATGAAAAAACGCATGTCTTCTCGTTTCTTTGTGCCCTGGGGCCCGGTTAAGTCTGCGCGCCAAGGGTTTCGATAGGGTTTCAGCGGTTCCGAATGCCAGCCCGCGGGCCTTGCGTCAAGCACCGGCACCAGGCCGCCCAGGTTACCGATCGGTTCCACCGTGGCTCCACCGGCGCGACTCGCATAAACTGTAGACCATGCCAGACGACCGCGCCAGCACGCCCCGGAATTCCGCCGCCAAGCGGGATCCCAAGGTTAACGGCGAGACGCACGATGGACCGACAGCGCCCGGTCATCCGGTGGGGGCGGAAACCGTTCCCGGAACCCTGCCGGTTTTGCTGCCGGTGCCTTTGAACCAGGCCTACGATTACATAGCGCCGGCCGATCTGTCGCTGGCGCCCGGTGCGGTGGTGCACGTGCCGCTGGGCGGGCGCCAGGCGATCGGCGTGGTCTGGGACCGCGAGCCGGGCGGCCGCCCGGTGGCGGCCAGCAAGCTGAAGCCGATCTTGGCGCGCTTCGACGTGCCGCCCATGGGCGACGATCAGCGCCGTTTCATCGACTGGGTTGCCAACTACACCATGGCGCCGCGCGGCGCGGTGTTGCGTATGGCCTTGAGCGTGCCTGCCGCGCTCGAACCGCCGCGGCCGCAGATCGGCTACCGCTTGGTTGAGGCCGCCGAACCCGAAAATGACGCGCCGGGTCCGCGCCTGACCCCGGCACGCCAACGGGTTCTGGCCGAGGTTACGGATGCGCCGCCCCGGCCCTTGGCCGAGCTGTCCCGCGCCGCGGCGGTCAGCCCCTCGGTGATCAAGGGCCTGTGCAAGGCGGGGCTCTTGGAAGAGGTGGAGATTGGCGCGCCGCCACCCTTCGAACGGCCCGATCACGCCCGCGCCGGGCCGGCTCTGTCGCCGGAACAGGCGGCCGCCGCCGCAGAGTTGCGAATTCGTGTCGCAGCCGGCGCCTATACCAGCATTCTGCTCGACGGCGTCACCGGCTCGGGCAAGACCGAGGTTTATTTCGAGGCCATAGCCCAGGCCTTGGAACGCGGCCGTCAGGCCCTGGTCCTTTTGCCCGAGATCGTCCTGTCGGCCCAGTGGCTGGAACGTTTCGTGGCCCGTTTCGGGGTCGAACCGGCGCTGTGGCATTCGGACCTGACCGCGGGCCAGCGGCGCGCGACCTGGCGCGCGACCGCCCTCGGTCAGGCGCGGGTCGTGGTCGGCGCGCGTTCGGCCCTGTTCCTGCCGTTGCGCGAACTGGGCGTCATCGTGGTCGACGAAGAACACGATCCCGCCTTCAAGCAGGAGGACGGGGTGATCTATCACGCCCGCGATATCGCCGTGGTGCGGGCCCACCTGCTGGGCATTCCCATCGTGCTGGTTTCGGCCACGCCGTCGCTCGAGACCGTGATCAATGTGGAAACCGGGCGCTATGCCAAGGTCCACCTGCCGGACCGGCACGGCGGCGCCGTCATGCCCAGCGTGGAACTGGTCGATCTGCGCCGGGATCGCCCGCCCCGCGTCGAAGGTTTGGGCCAAGGTTGGCTGTCTGAGCAAGTGCGCGGCGCGGTACGGGAAACTCTGGCGGCCGGCGAGCAGGTCATGTTGTTCTTGAATCGCCGAGGCTATGCGCCGCTGACTCTATGCCGGACCTGCGGCCACCGCCTGCAATGCCCAAACTGCACCGCTTGGTTGGTCGAGCATCGCCTGGCCGGAAAGCTGCAATGCCATCACTGTGGCCATGTCGCCTCTTTGCCGGAACAATGTCCCTCCTGCACCGCCGAGGGTACCCTGGCGGCCTGCGGTCCGGGCGTGGAGCGCCTGGCCGAGGAGGTTTCCGTGCTCTTTCCGGGCGCGCGCAGCGCGGTCATGGCGAGTGACACCATCAGTGGGCCGAATGCCGCGGCGCGGTTTGTCCATGCCGTCCAGGCCCGCGAGATCGACCTTTTGATCGGCACTCAGATCGTTGCAAAAGGGCATCACTTTCCGCACCTGACGTTGGTCGGCGTGGTCGACGCCGATCTGGGGCTTTATGGCGGCGACTTGCGCGCGGCCGAGCGGACCTTTCAGTTGCTGCATCAGGTTGCCGGGCGGGCCGGCCGGGCCGAACGGCCGGGCCGGGTTCTGCTGCAAACCGCGGAGCCTGACCATCCGGTCATGCAGGCCCTGGCGGAGGGCGCGCGCGACCGTTTTCTTGAGGTCGAGGCCGAGGCCCGGGCGCGCCACGGCTTGCCGCCCTTCGGCCGCATGGCGGCGCTGATATTGTCCTGCCCCGACCCGGCGCCGCTGGACCAGGCCTGCCGTGCCCTGGCCGCCGCCGCGCCGCGCGCCGAGGGGGTTGTGATCCTGGGGCCGGCGCCGGCACCGCTCTCGATCCTGCGCGGCCGCCATCGCCGGCGCTTCCTGCTCAAGACCCGGCGCGACATTCCACCCCAGGGCGTTATCAAGATGTGGCTGGAGGGCCTGAAGATCCCGCCCAAGGTGCGGCTTCAGATCGACATCAACCCCTACAGCTTCCTGTAGATAACGAAAAAGTCACCGCCAAGTCGGTTCAGAACGGCATTTCTGGCTGCTAAGCTCGGCACCTCAACGCCATTGCACCTAACGGGAGGTTTCGCATGAGCGGCAAGATTTCTCCGGTTCCGCCGGGTTTCGCCACCGTGACGCCGCATCTGGTCGTGGCGGGGTGCGCCGACGCGATCGCGTTCTACGCCAAGGCTTTCGGTGCGGATGAGCGGTTTCGCATGCCCGGCCCTGACGGGCGCATCATGCACGCTGAAATCCAGATCAAGGATTCCATCGTCATGCTGGCCGACGAGATGCCGCAGATGGACTGTAAATCGCCGAATACCCTGGGCGGTTCCCCGGTCGCCCTGCATTTGTTCGTCGAGGATGCGGATAAATTCTACGATCGGGCGGTCGCCGCGGGCGCAACCCCGGTCATGCCGCCGGCCGACATGTTCTGGGGCGACCGTTATGCCAGGGTCGCCGATCCCTTCGGCCATACTTGGGCGATGGCAACCCACCAGCGCGACCTAACGCCCGAAGAAATTCAGGCCGGCATGGCGGCGGCGTTCCAAGCCTAGCCGGATCGCGGCGGCCCCAAAACTCGGTGCAAAACCGAGCACTTCGCGTCCCCGAGTCGGCTTGCCACACCCTGGGGTCTGTGATACCAAACCGGCGCCGCGCCCCAGGGGCCTTTTTGGGGCGGTTTGGGGTAGCAAGGCGCGGCAAAGGGGTACTCGACAGAGTTTGCCGGTGGGGCCATACCACGGCGCCGCACGGGGAACCGGCTGGGGGCAAGCTAACTTGGCACGTGAAGACACCGGTTTGAGCGGGGTCGCGGGGCGCTATGCCCTGGCGATGCTCGAACTTGCCGACGAAAAGAAACAGTTGGACGCGGTCGCCGACGACCTGCGCGGCCTGCTCGCCACCATCGAGGAGAGCGAGGATCTGCGCCGCTTGATCAGCAGCCCGTTGTTCACCCGCGCCGAGCAATCGAAGGCCATGGCCACGATCCTGGACAGGGCCGGAACCGGGGAGTTGACCCGCCGTTTCGTTCTGCTGGTCGCCGATAACCGGCGCCTTTTCGCGCTGCCGCGCATGATCCGGGCCTACCTGGCGGAGCTGAGCCGCCGCCGGGGCGAAATCACCGCCGAGGTGACCAGCGCGGTGGCGCTCGACGACTCGCAACACGCCGCCCTAGTCGAGGCCCTAAGGGCCAAGGTCGGCGGTAAGGTGCAAGTCGAGGTCAAGATAGATTCAAGCCTGATCGGCGGCCTGATCGTCAGGGTCGGTAGCCGCATGATCGATAACTCATTACGCAGCAAGCTGCAGCGGCTGCAACTGGCCATGAAAGGGGTTGGCTGATGGAAATCCGCGCGGCGGAAATCTCCGCGATCCTCAAAGAGCAAATTGAGAACTTCGGTGCCGAGGCCGATGTCGCGGAGGTTGGACAGGTCCTTTCTGTCGGTGACAACGTGGCCCGTGTCTACGGACTGGACAATGTTCAAGCCGGCGAGCTGGTCGAGTTTCCCGGCGGCATCATGGGCATGGCGCTCAATCTGGAGGTCGACAACGTCGGCGTCGTGCTGTTCGGCGAGGACCGAGGCATCAAGGAAGGCGATGTCGTCAAGCGGACCGGGCAAATCATCGACGTGCCGGTGGGCCGGGGCTTGCTGGGCCGGGTCGTGGACGCGCTGGGCAATCCGATCGACGGCAAGGGGCCGATCGAGAACGTCGAGCGCGCCCGTGTCGAGGTCAAGGCACCGGGCATTATTCCGCGCCAGTCGGTGCATGAACCCATGCAGACCGGCCTGAAGGCCATCGACAGCCTGATCCCGGTCGGGCGCGGTCAGCGCGAGTTGATTATCGGCGACCGCCAGACCGGCAAAACCGCGATCGCGCTCGATACCATTCTTAATCAAAAAGAGATCAATAAGGGCGACGACGAATCCAAGAAGCTTTACTGCATCTATGTCGCGGTCGGGCAGAAGCGCTCCAGTGTTGCGCAGATCGTTAAGGCGCTCGAAGATCGCGGCGCGATGGAATACTCCATCGTGATCGCCTCGACCGCATCCGAGCCGGCGCCGATGCAATTCCTGGCGCCCTATGCCGGTTGCACCATGGGCGAGTTCTTCCGCGACAACGGCATGCACGCGGTCATCTTCTACGACGATTTGTCGAAGCAGGCGGTCGCTTATCGTCAGATGTCGCTGTTGCTGCGCCGCCCGCCGGGGCGCGAGGCTTATCCGGGCGATGTGTTCTATCTGCATTCGCGCCTGCTGGAACGCGCGGCGAAGATGGGCGAGGGCGCGGGCAGCGGCTCCCTGACCGCCTTGCCGATTATCGAGACTCAGGCCGGCGACGTTTCCGCCTATATTCCGACCAACGTGATTTCCATCACCGACGGTCAGATATTCCTTGAGACCAACCTCTTTTATAAGGGTGTGCGCCCGGCGGTGAATGTCGGCCTGTCGGTTTCGCGTGTCGGCTCGGCGGCCCAAATCAAAGCGATGAAACAGGTCGCCGGCACGATCAAGCTGGATTTGGCGCAGTTCCGCGAGATGGAAGCCTTCGCGCAGTTCGCCTCGGACCTCGACGCCGCGACCCAGCGGCTGCTGGCGCGCGGCGCGCGCTTGACCGAATTGTTAAAGCAGGACCAATACGACCCCCTCCCCATCGAAGAGCAGGTCGCGGTCATCTTCGCCGGCGTGCGCGGATTTCTCGACCAGATTCCGCTCAATAAGATCACCAGCTATGAGGCCAAGCTGCGGACGGAGTTGAAGGCCAACGGTCAAGAAATCCTGGAAACCATACGAACCGAGAAAGAGCTCTCGAAGGCGACTGAGGAAAAACTGAAATCGTTCCTCGAAACTTTCTCCAAGACCTTCGTCTGATTAGGCCAGGCAGAGCGGTTAGCAACCCATGGCAAGCCTTAAGGACCTGCGGGTCCGTATCGCCAGCGTCAAGTCGACGCAGAAGATCACCTCGGCCATGAAGATGGTCGCGGCGGCGAAGCTGCGCCGCGCGCAAGAGCATGTCGAGGCGGCCAGGCCCTATGCCGAGCGCATGGAACGCATGCTCGGCTCCTTGGCGAAGGCGGCGGCGGGTCAGCAGGGCGCGCCTAAGCTGTTAGCGGGGACCGGCCGTGAAGACATTCACTTGTTGATTGTCGGCAGCGCGGACCGGGGCCTGTGCGGCGGCTTCAATACCGGCATCGTCCGCGCCGCGCGCCGCGCCATCGAAAAGCTGATCAAGGATGGCAAGACGGTCAAGATCTTGTGCGTTGGGCGCAAGGGGCGCGATCAACTGCGCCGCTCCTATGGCGATATGATCGTCGATACCATCGAGGACGTGGCCAAGCCGCGCGTGACTTTCGAGGCGGCCGAGAACATCGGCCAGCGCGTCGCGCAAATGTTCGAGGCCGGGGAGTTCGACGTCTGCACGCTGTATTACGCGCGCTTCAAATCCGCGATGACCCAGATCGTGACCGCGCAACAGTTAATCCCTTTTGCCGTTGAGCTTGAAGAATCCACCGAGGCCGGGACCGGCGCCAAGGCGGTTTACGAGTACGAACCGGACGAGAGCGAGATTTTGGCCGAACTTCTGCCGCGCAACTTGGCCGTACAAATGTTCAAGGCGTTACTGGAGAATAGCGCCAGCGAACACGGCGCGCGCATGACCGCCATGGACAGCGCGACGCGTAACGCGGGCGAAATGATCGACAAGCTGACCCTGACTTATAACCGTACCCGTCAGGCGGTCATCACCAAGGAATTGATCGAAATCATCTCCGGTGCCGAGGCCTTGTAGCGCGCAGGCGCAGGCCAGGTTTGTAGCGCCTAGGCGCACGGCCAGACCCGAGACGTGTGGACGAAGGAGCGAGTTTTATGGCTAAACCTATTGTCGGCAAGATCACCCAGATCTTGGGCGCTGTCATCGACGTTCATTTCGATGGCGAGTTGCCAGCGATCCTGAACGCGATCGAGACCACGAATCAGGGCAAGCGTTTGGTTCTGGAGGTTGCCCAGCACTTGGGCGAGAACACGGTGCGCACCATCGCCATGGACAGCACCGAGGGCTTGGTTCGCGGCCAGGAGGTCACCGATACCGGCAATCCGATCATGGCGCCGGTCGGACCGGAGACGCTGGGCCGGATTGTCAACGTGATCGGCGAGCCGATCGACGAGCGCGGCGAACTGGGCCATAAGAAGACCTTGCCCATTCACCGCCCGGCACCGGACTACGTCGATCAGTCGACCGAAACCGAAGCCCTCATCACCGGCATCAAGGTCGTCGATCTGCTGGCACCTTACGCACGCGGCGGTACGATCGGCCTGTTCGGCGGCGCCGGCGTCGGCAAGACCGTCATCATCATGGAACTGATCAACAACATCGCCAAAGGTCACGGCGGCTATTCGGTCTTCGCCGGGGTCGGCGAGCGCACGCGCGAGGGCAACGACCTCTACCACGAGATGATCGAATCTGGGGTCATCAACCTGGATGGGGACGGTTCCAAGGCCGCGCTCGTCTACGGTCAGATGAACGAGCCGCCGGGCGCGCGCGCGCGCGTTGGCCTGACCGGGTTGACCTTGGCGGAATATTTCCGCGACGAGGAAGGTCAGGACGTTTTGTTCTTCATGGACAACATCTTCCGATTTACCCAGGCCGGCTCCGAAGTCTCGGCCTTGCTCGGGCGCATGCCATCGGCGGTCGGCTATCAGCCGACGCTCGCGACCGACATGGGTGCCCTTCAGGAACGCATTACCTCGACCAAGAAGGGCTCGATCACCTCGGTCCAGGCGATCTATGTGCCGGCCGATGACTTGACCGACCCGGCCCCCGCGACCTCCTTCGCGCACTTGGACGCAACCACGGTTCTGTCGCGCCAGATCGCGGAGCTTGGAATTTACCCGGCGGTCGATCCGCTCGATTCGACCAGCCGTATTCTCGACCCGCGCATCGTCGGCGAGGAGCATTACTCGGTTGCTCGTAGCGTCCAGGAGGTCTTGCAGCAGTACAAGGCGCTGCAGGACATTATCGCGATCCTGGGCATGGACGAGCTGTCCGAGGACGACAAACTGGTCGTGGCCCGGGCGCGCAAAATTCAGCGCTTCCTGTCGCAACCCTTCCACGTCGCCGAGATCTTTACCGGCCGTCCCGGCGTCCTGGTGTCGCTGGAAGATACCATCAAGGGCTTCAAGGGCATCGTGGCGGGCGACTACGACCACCTGCCGGAAGCCGCCTTCTACATGGTCGGCACGATGGACGAAGTGGTCGAGAACGCCAAGCGCATGGCCGCCGAAGCGGCTTAAGCCGCTGGCAGCCAGGATAAACCAGGGAGCCGCCCATGGCCGACGATAGGGTTGAGTTCGAGCTTGTTTCGCCCGAGCGGCTGTTGCTGTCCGAAGAGGTGGAGATGGTCGTCGTTCCCGGTACGGAAGGCGATTTCGGTGTCTTGCCCCGGCACACGCCCATGATCTCGACCGTCCGCCCCGGCGTCATTCGCGTGTTCGAGAAGGGCGCCGTGAAGGAAAGCATCTTCGTGGCCGGCGGCTTCGCCGAGGTCACGCCGGAGCGTTGCACGGTCCTGGCCGAACAGGCCCTGCCGGTCGCCGAGATCGATCGTGCCGCCGTCGAACAACAGCTTCAGGACGCGCGCGAGGATCTGGCCGAGGCAAAGGACGAAAGCGCGCGCAAGGCCACGGAAAAAGCGGTCGCCGTCGCCGAGGCCATGTTACGGGCCAGTCAAGCCTAAAGCCTTGGCCCGGCGAGGCCCGCGACGGTCCGGGGGCGATTTCCATGGGTCATTTTTAGCGGTCCTATCTTTAGCGGTCCTTGGTACAAACCATGAATGGTAAGCACTGGACTCTCAACGATATCCCCTGGGCCGAGTTCGACCCGGCCAAGGTCGATCCCGATATGTTGAAAGTCGTCAAGGCGGCCAGCATGGTCGAACGCAACGGTGCCGACTACGCCACCTATCTGTGCAATGTTTTCCATGACGACCCGGTAATTCAAGAGGCGGTTCATATCTGGGCCCGCGAAGAGATTCAGCACGGGCTGGCGCTTGGCCGTTGGTCGGAGATGGCCGATCCCAGCTTCGATTTTCAAACCTGCTTCAAGCGTTTCACCGATGGGTACAAGCTGCCTTTGGATGCTTCGCAGTCGGTCCGCGGCTCGCGCGCCGGCGAGTTGGTCGCGCGCTGCATTGTCGAGGTCGGCACTTCGTCTCACTATTCGGCCCTGGGGGCGGCCTGCGAGGAGCCCGTGTTGCGCGCCATCTGCCGCAATATCGCGGCCGACGAGTTCCGTCATTACAAGCTGTTCCACACCCATCTGAAGCGCTATCTGGAGACGGAGAACATCGGCCGCCTGCGCCGCGCCGCCGTTGCGCTGGGCCGCATTGGCGAGAGCGAGGATGACGAGTTGGCCTGTGCCTACTATGCCGCCAATGCCGCGCCGGGCGAGCCTTATGAGCGCAAGCGCTGGTCGCGCGCTTACGGGGCGCTGGCTTTTCCATATTACCGGCCGCGACATATAGAACGCGGCATAGTCATGGCCTTCAAGGCCGCGGGGCTTAATCCACGGGGCCTCATGGCGCGACTGGCGGCGCGCGCCGGGTATCGCCTGCTGCGCGCCCGCGGCAGGCGTTGGGCCGCGGCCGCGTAGATCAGCTTTTGCGCAAGCCCTCTACCAGTTCGCGGAATTCCTCGATCACGGCCTCATAGAGCGGGCGCTTGAAATCGACGATTAGCCGCGACAGGTCTTCAAGTTCGGCCCAGCGCCAAGCACTGAATTCCGGATGTTCAGTCGCGATATCGATGTCCGAATCCACGCCTTCGAACATCATGGCGAACCATTTTTGCTTCTGCCCGCGGTAGCGCCCGCGCCAGATCAGGGGCACGAGATCGGCGGGCAGGTCATAGCGAATCCAATCCCGGCTCCGCGCGAGTATCTTCGCCTTTCCAGTGCCGGTTTCCTCTTCCAATTCCCGCAACGCCGCCGCGCGCGGTGACTCGCCGCCGTCGATCCCCCCTTGCGGCATCTGCCAGGCGCCGGGGGTATCGATTCTTTGCGCGGTAAAGACCTGGCCCACGCGGTTGAGAAGCATGATCCCGACTCCGCGCCTGTAGGGTAGCCGGGCGATTTCCCGGGCCCTAGGGTCTGTTGACATTTAGGATGGCACCGAGGCGGGATCGGATTGTCCCACCCGTTAGGAGCGGACGGCGCCGTGTGGCAGGCCCCCCACAAGCCGTTCGCGACGCGGCGGGTGGGATAATCCGACCCGTCCCAGCGGGATTGGGCCAAAATGACGCGATGCCGCGTCGCTCATCCTTGAATATGCTCCGCATGTCCTGCGTCCTCGCTCCTAACCTCGCGTCATTCTGGCCCAACCGCGGTGCCATCCTAATTGTCAACAGACCCTAGGAGTCAATCTTCGGGACTTTCCCGCGATGCGGTTTGGCGCGCCAAACGCTCGGCGGCGATCGAAGAGAGCGGCGCCAGGACAAAGCCGCGCGTCTCGACATTCGCCACCCAGTCGCGCAGGCGCTCGATCGTCACCGGATAGGTCTGTCCCATGGCGACGGCGAGTCCTTGCGTTCGCGCGATGCGTTCCAATTGAACGAGCCGGTTGTCGATCGCGACCCGGCTGGCCTGGGCGCGGTCCAGGAAGCGGTCGTTGACGGCGCTCGCCATGCCGATCTTCAGGGCCAGGGGCCCGGCCACGCTGGCTTCGCTGGCGCGACTGTCGAGGAACAACATGCCCCGGCTTTTCAATTCCTCCAGGATCGGTGTCATGTGTTCCTCCGAGGCCAGGAAGCGCGAGCCCATGATAGCGGTAACGCCGACAATCCCCGTGGCCCGGCGCAGGGTCCAGTCCAGGCGCGCCAGGTTCTGGCGCGCGGATAAAGCAGTCAGCAGGGCCTGAGGTCCGGGGTCGTCGTCGGGATAGCTGGTCGGCTCCATGGGCAAATCCAGCAGCACCTCGTGCCCGTTGACCCGGGCCAGCGCGATCCATTCGTTTAAACGACGCGAATAGGGCGTGAACGAAAGCGAGATCGCGCTGGGAAGCTGTTTGATCGCGGCCTCGGTGGCGGCGGAGGACATGCCCAGCCCGGTCAATACGATGGCGATGCGCGGTAGTTTCGCCGGGGCGTCGAAGGGCTGCGCGTGGCGTTGCCATGGCGGTAGAATTTCCGGCGCTGGAGCCGGCGCCGGAATTTCGGGCAGTGCGGCTTCCTGTGTTTCGGCCGGGCTCGGCTCGGTTTCGCTCGCTAGGGGTTTGGCCGGCTCCGGAGAAGGCGATTCGGCGCTATCTCCCGGCTTCGCCGTAGCCTCCTGAACCGGCGTCCCGGCCGCTGGCGGCGCTTCGGGCGTTTTATTTTCCGCTGGCGGCGCGGGCGCTTCAGGCTCGGCGGTTTCCGCTTGCGCTTCCTTGATTTCTCCGCCCGGCGGCGCGGGCGGCACTTGAAGCGCAAGGACGGGCTCCGCGCCCTGTTCGGGAAGGAACATAACGTAGCCGACCGCAGCGCCCAGCGTGCCCAACAAGGCCAGCCACGCTACGAGCAACCCCAGACCGGCGATCCGGGAGCCGATGGAACGCGGAGTCGCAGCGCTCAAGAGCCTCTCCGCTGGTTTGAGGCGATCAGTTGATCGCCCGCTCACGCACTAAGGCTAGGCCGCGCAAGAGGTCCAGGGCGCGAGCGAGCTGGTAATCCTGCGGTTGGGCGGTTTTAGTCTCGGCGCCCGTGTCATGTACGCCGTCCTCGGCCGGCTTGGCTTGGCCGGTGCCCTGCGGCACGTCCAGGGCACCGCGTAAGTCGGATTCCTTGGTCCGGGCTCTGGCATCGAGAGTTTCGATCTTAGCTGGCTGGACCTCGATGTCCGGGGTAATTCCCGTGCCCTGAATCGAACGTCCCGAAGGTGTGTAGTAGCGCGCCGTGGTCAGGCGCATGGCGCCGTTTCCGCTGACCGGAATGATGGTTTGAACCGATCCCTTGCCGAAGGACGTGGTTCCCATGATGATTGCCCGGCGGTGATCCTGCAACGCCCCGGCCACGATCTCGGATGCGGAAGCCGACCCGCCGTTAATCAGGACGATGACCGGCAGTCCCTTGGCCAAGTCGCCGCCGCGTGCGTTATAACGCTGTGCGTTGTTGGGATCGCGGCCTCGGGTCGAAACGATTTCGCCTTGATCGAGAAAGGCGTCGGATACGGCGATGGCCTGATCCAGCAAACCGCCTGGATTGTTGCGCAGATCCAGAATAACTCCGGTCATGCGGTCGCCGAGTTCATCGCCGCGTTTTTCAAGCTGGGCCTCCAGGCCGGGCGCTGTCTGCTCGTTGAACGTCGTGATACGGACATAGGCGGCGGTGCCCTCGACACGACCGCGCACCGAAGTGATCTTAATGACGGCGCGGGTGATCGGCACATCGAAGGGGTCGCGCCCCGCGCGCCGGATCGTCAGCTTGATGGTCGAATTTACCGGACCGCGCATCAAGTCGACCGCCTCATTGAGGCTCAAGCCCTGCACGGGTTTCGAATCGAGATGGGTAATCAGGTCACCGGCCTCGATCCCGGCCTTGAACGCGGGCGTATCGTCGATCGGCGAGACGACCTTGACCAGGCCGCTCTCCATGGTCACTTCGATGCCCAGCCCGCCGAATTCGCCCTTTGTCTGAACCCGCATGTCGCGAAACGAATCCGCGTTAAGATAGCTCGAGTGCGGATCCAGCGACGACAACATGCCTTGGATCGCAAGCTCTATCAGCTTCTGATCCGAGACCTCCTCAACATAGTCGGCGCGGACGCGCTCGAATACGTCGCCAAAGAGCTTTAACTGACGATAGGTGTCAGAGCGGTTTTCTTGTGCCGAAATGCCTAGGGGAATAAGCCCTATGACAATCGCCAGGATAGTCACAATCTTCAATTTGCGCATTAGCCTCTTACCTTATCGCTAGTTGTCGCAAGCCAGGGAAGCGGGTTTATGGGTCGACCCGCATGCCGCAATTCGAGATACAGTTCGGGCGCGTTTTCGCGCGCCCCGCCCAGCATGCCCACTGGTTCCCCAGCGAGCAGCCATTGTCCTACCACGGCATCGACCCGTCCCAGACCGGCCAGGAGGGTATGATATCGCCCGCCATGCTCGATGATCAAGATTTGCCCGTAACTTCTAAACTCGCCCGCGTAAACGACCTTACCATCATATGGGGCGACGACCTGCGCGCCCTTGCGGGCGGCAATCACAATTCCGCGCGCGGCGCGGCCGTCGCTCTGAGTTTGGCCAAAACGAGTTTTCATCTTACCGCGCGCCGGCACGATAAGGCTCCGCCCCGAGGAGGGGAACGATCGGATATTGGATGGCTGCGCCAGGGCGACCTGCGCTCCCGGGGCTTCCGCTTGCTGGCTTGGCGGTGCGGGGGCCGTGGGTTTCCGCGCATTTTCCGCCTTGGCTTTCTGTGCCGCTTCTTCGCGTTCGAGGGCCGTCTTGGCGGCTTGGTCTCGTTCCTCGCGTAGCCGGGCCTCGCGCTCCGCGCGTTGGTTGGCCTCGCGCTCCGCGCGCGCCAAAGATTCGCGCTCTACCTTTTCCATCAAATCGCGCAGGTCTTTGGCCCGCGCGGCCAGGCGCGCCGCGCGCTTGCTCGCGGCTTTCTGGCCTTGGGCCGCGGCGGCCCGGATTTGGCGCTTGCGGTCGATTAAGGCTCTCAGGCGCCCCCGATCCGCGGTTAGGGCCGCCGCGGTCTCGCTCAGTTGGCTTCGCCGCGCCGCGATCTGGGTTCGTAGCGCGGCTAATTCGTTCAATTCCGCGCGCAAAGCCGTGGCGCGTTCCTCGATCGCTGGGATCGCGGCGCGCAGGAGCATACCGCTACGTACCGTGTCTATCGGCGGCGTCGGCGACAGCAACAGCGCGTCGCTCGGCTGCAAAGCGATTCTTTGCAGGGCGGCCAAGGTGAGGCCCAATTGGCCACGCCGCGCCGTCAGGGCCTCGACTTTCTGGGCCTCCCGGCGCTCCAAATCCATTAATTTCGTTTCCAGGGTGCTCAAACGGGTTTCATGGTCCTGCGCTTTGCGCGCGGCCGAGATGGATTCAACCTGCAGCGCCTGAATTTCACGCGAGAGCTTCTCCGCCTGACGTGTGAGTTCCTCCGCCTGAGTCCGATCCTCGCGCAAGGCCCGTTCTATATCCTTTAGCTCGTTTTGCTGCGCGGCCACGGGCTGCGGCGCGGCCAGACCCAGGACCACGCAAATCGCCAGAACGAGCCCTAGGCGAGGCCGGGGCGGGGCGGCGAGTATCTTGGTTTCCTGGGTCATTCCGCGGCGGAGGTCCGGGCCAAGCCTGGGCGCAGCAAGCAGCGGCCGGTCATGGCCTCGGGCTGTGGCAGTTTCATGAGCGCCAGGATGGTCGGCGCGATATCGGCCAGGCGGCCATCGGCCAAACTTTGCCCCTTCGCCGGTGGCCCGGCCAGGATCGCCGGGACCCTGTTCAGGGTGTGCGCGGTATGTGCCTGGCCGGTCCTGGCATCGGCCATTTGCTCCGCGTTGCCGTGATCGGCGGTAATCAGGAGCGCGCCACCGGGCTTGGTCAGCGCCGTTTCGATGCGGCCCAGGCAGGTATCCACGGTCTCGGCCGCCGCGATGGCCGCGCGCAGATTTCCGGTGTGGCCGACCATGTCGCCATTCGCGTAGTTGACCACGATCAAATCGAAGCGCGCGCTCTCTATGGCCTCGACCAGTCTATCGGTCAGTTCCGGCGCCGACATTTCCGGTTGCAGATCGTAAGTCGCGACCTTGGGCGAGGGCACGAGGATCCGTTCCTCGCCGGGAAACTCCTCCTCGCGCCCGCCGTTGAGGAAAAAGGTGACGTGCGCGTATTTTTCGGTCTCGGCGATGCGAAGCTGGGTCAGGCCGGCTTCGGCCACGGTCTCGCCCAGGGTTTGGCGCAGATCTATGGGCTCGAAGATCGTTTCCAGATAGGGATTGAGATCGCTGGCGTACTCGGCCAGGCCGGCGGCGGCCGCGAACTTGATCCGGCGCGGCCGGGCAAAGCCGTCGAAATCGGGATCCAGAAGGGCGGCCAGAATTTCGCGCGCCCGGTCGGCGCGGAAGTTGGCGCATAGCAAGCCGTCGCCATCCGCCATGCCGGGAAAATCTTCGATAATGCTCGGGAGCACGAATTCGTCGCTTGCGCCTGCTTTGTAGCTTTGCTCGATAGCGGCGGCCGCGTCGCGCGCGGGTTCGCCCTCGGCGTCGACTAGCGCGCCATAGGCCCGCGCGACCCTTTCCCAGCGTTGATCCCGGTCCATGGCGTAGTAGCGTCCCGTGACCGTTGCGAGTGGCGCGTTCGGCGCCTCGCGCTGGAATTGTTCCACGAAGCGGACCGCGCTCCTTGGCGGCGTGTCGCGGCCGTCGAGGATGGCGTGGATGGCGACCGCGACCCCTGCGGCATGGAGTATCTGCGCCAAATGGGCGATGTGGCCTTGATGCGCGTGCACGCCGCCGGGAGACATCAAGCCGAGGATATGGGCGGTGCCGCCGCTGGCCTTCAGCTTGGCGATGAATGATCGCAGGGCCGGGCGCGCGGCCAGGGATCCGTCCTCGACCGCCCGGTCGATACGCGGCAGGTCTTGCGTCACGACCCGGCCCGCGCCCAGGTTCATGTGCCCGACCTCGGAATTCCCCATTTGCCCCGCCGGCAGGCCGACTTCTTGCGCGGAGGCATCGATCAGGGCTTGCGGACAGCTCGCCAGGAGGCGGTCCAGAACCGGGGTCCGGGCCTGAAGGAGGGCGTTATTCCTCCGGTCTTCTCGATAGCCCCAGCCATCCAGGATACACAAGACAACGGGACGCGGGCGGGCAGAATCGGTCATAGCGACTTATATAAGCGTTATTGTGGCTTTTCCAGGTCAGCCACGATGATAGGGGTGACCGGTTAATATGGTCTGGGCCCGGTACAATTGCTCCGCCAGCATGGCCCGGACCAGCATGTGGGGCCAAGTCATGGATCCTAGGGACAAGGTCATGTCGGCGGCGGCGCGTAAAGCGTCATCCAAACCCTCGGCGCCGCCGATGACGAAGGCCAGATCTTTGGCGCCTTCATCCCGCCAGCGGCTCAGCAGGGCGGCGAAGTCCTCGCTGGACAGGTTCTTGCCACGCATGTCCAGGGCGATCAGGCGGGCGCCGGGCGGGAGCGCGGCCTGTAAAAGCTCTGCCTCCCGCCGCTTTAACTCGGCCGGCGCCAGGGGCCGGCGTTCCTCGATTTCCTTAAGCGTCAAGGGGCCCAGCGGCCCCTGGCTTCTCTGGGGATTCAGGCGGTCCGCGAAGTCGTTGTAAAGCTCGCGCGAGGGACCGGCCTTAGCCCGTCCCACCGCGGCCAGGGTTATCCGCATGCGATTTTCCCCGCCTGCAAGGCTGTCATCCTGGTGCCCCGAACGGTGGTTGGGTCAGGTTTCGGCCAGCGGTTGTTTCGCCGGATTTTCGCCATTCGATATCTCGACGCCCCACATCTTCTCCAATCCGTAGAACTCACGGACTTCGGGCCGGAACAGGTGGACGATAACATCGCCGCCGTCGATCAGAACCCAGTCGCCGCGCGGCGCGCCTTCCAGCGCGACATTCTGCGCGCCGCCGGCTTTAAGCCGCTCGCGCAGATGCTCGGCCATGGACAAGACTTGGCGGCTGGAGCGCCCGGTGGCGACAACCATGTAGTCCGCGATCGTCGATTTCCCAGAAAGAGCGATGATGACAACATCCTCGGCCTTGCCGTCATCGAGTGAAGTCTGGACCAGCTCTAGAAGCTTCTTACTGTTGGCGAGCGGGTCACGCTTGGCGGCCTTACGGGGCCGCGCGGCCTTGGTGGCTCTGGCTTGGGGTGATATGGCGAATTTTCTCCTTTGTTATCGACTAATCCGGGCTCTTTGCCCGACTTTTGCGTGCCGCCCGGATCTTGGTCGAGGACTGAGGGTTCAGCTCCTGATGAATAAAAACCCACGCTGGCGGCGTCTGGCTCGCCAGGTCGCCGGCCTGGGATTCAGGTAGACGGTGACTGGCGAAGCGCCGGGCCGCTGGTCCGGCCAAGGCTTCTAAATGATAGGAAGGCCGGTCGAAAACCGCAACCGGCAGGATACAAAACATTTCCTGCCAGGACTTCCATTTCGGGATTTGGATCAGATTATCGGCGCCCATTAACCATACGAAGCGGACCCGGGGAAAGTGCCTGACCAAAGCAGCCAAGGTATCGACGGTGTAGACGGTCCCCAGGGCGGTTTCGATGGCTCCAACCAATATTCTGGAGTCTTGCGCCAAGGCGCGGGCCTGATCCAGGCGCTTGTCCAAGGCTTCGGTATCCCGGCTGGACTTGAGGGGGTTCTGTGGGGAAACCAGCCACCACACCCGATCCAGATGAAGGCGGCCCAGGGCCTCCTGGCTGATCGCCAAGTGGGCCTCATGGGCCGGATTGAAGGACCCACCCAGAAGACCGATGCGTTGACCGGGCGCCGGCAGGCGCCCGCCCAAGGCGGCGGCCAGGCGGGCCGGCGTGGGCAGCGCCAATCCGGGGCGCGATTTCTGGCTAGGGTTCAGGGGCGGACCTGTCCGTTGCCGCGCACGGCGTATTTGTAGGTGGTTAGCTGCTCCGCACCGACCGGGCCCCGGGCGTGTAGGCGTCCGGTCGAGATGCCGATCTCCGCGCCCATGCCGAACTCGGCGCCGTCGGCGAATTGGGTCGAGGTGTTGTGCATGACGATGGCGGCATCGACGCGGGTCAGAAATGCCTCGGCGGCCGAGGCGTCTTCGGTCACGATCGCCTCGGTGTGTTGCGAGCCGTGGCGCGCGATATGCGCCAGCGCGTCATCCAGGTCCTCCACCGCCTTCACCGCGAGAATCGCGTCCAGGTACTCGGTATCCCAATCCTCCGGCTTGGCCGGAACCGCGCGCGGTTCCAACTTGCAGACCGTCTCGTCGCCGCGAATCTCGCAACCGGCCTCGATCAGGGGTTTTAGGATCGTCGATAGAAGCTGTGGTGCCACGGCGCGGTCGATCAGCAGGGTCTCCATGGCGCCGCAGATTCCCGTGCGCCGCATCTTGGCGTTGACCGCGATATCGATCGCCATGCGCGGACTCGCCCCGGCATGGATATAGGTGTGGCACATGCCGTCCAGGTGGGCGATCACCGGAATCCGGCTTTCGTTCTGGACTCTCTCGATCAGACCGCGCCCGCCGCGCGGGACAATGATGTCGACGAAATCGTTCATGGTCAAAAGGATGCCCACGGCGGCCCGGTCGGTCGTGGGGACACGTTGAACCGCGGCCTCGGGCAGGCCGGCGGCGCGCAGACCGGTGTGAAGACAGGTGAGAATGGTGCCGGAGGTATGGAAACTTTCCGATCCGCCGCGCAGGATCGCGGCATTGCCGGATTTCAGGCACAAGCCCCCGGCGTCCGCGGTCACATTCGGGCGGCTTTCGTAGATCACGCCGATGACGCCCAGCGGCACCGCGATCCTGGAGATTTTCAGGCCGTTCGGCCTTTCCCACTCGGCCAGAGTGCGGCCGATAGGGTCGGGGAAATCGGCGATGGCCTCCATGCCGCTGGCCATGGCGTCGATCCGCGCCGGGCTCAGGGCGAGACGGTCCAACATGGCGGGGCTCAGACCCTTGGCGCGCGCGGCTTCCATGTCCTTGGCGTTCGCCGCCAGGATTTCCGCGCTCGCCCGCCGGATCGATTCAGCCGCCGCGCGCAGCGCCTTGGCCTTGGTTTCCGCCGGGGTCAGGGCAAGTACGGCCGCGGCGCTCCGGGCGGCGGCACCGATCGCTTCCATCTGCCCGCGCAGATCGTCTCTTGTCCCCTCTTGCCGGAGCACCGCCGTGTCGGCGTTCATGAGGTGTCTTCCTCCTCGTCTGGCAATCTCGTTGTCCAGCAATTCAAATCAGCGCCAGATCGTCGCGGTGAATCAATTCCTCCCGGCCAAGGTAGCCCAGAATGCTTTCGATTTCACGGCTCTTATGGCCGATGATCCGGCGCGCGTCGGTGGCCGAGTAGGCGATCAGGCCGCGCGCGATCTCGCGTCCGTCGGCGCCGCGCACGATCACGGCGTCGCCTCTCTCGAAAGCGCCCTCGATGGCGGTCACCCCGGCGGGCAGAAGGCTCTTGCCGTCCCGTAGCGCCTTGAGCGCGCCATCGTCCAGGATCAGTGAGCCTCGGGGCTCCAAGGATCCGGCGATATATCGTTTGCGCGCCGTGCGCGGTTCGATCTGGGACCGGAACCAGGTTGCCCGGCCACCGCCGGCAAGGGCGGTCAGTGGATGTAGGATACGCCCGTCCGCGATCGCCATGCGGCAGCCCGCGCCGACCGCGATGCGCGCGGCGGCGAGCTTGGTCACCATCCCGCCGGAGCTGTAGCCCGGCGCGGCGGTGCCGGCCATAGCTTCGATCCGGGCGGTGATCTCCGGCACCTCGGAAATGAATTCCGCCTTCGAATCCATGCGCGGGTCGGCGGTGTACAAGCCGTCGATGTCGGACAGGAGGACCAAGGCCTCGGCGTCGATCATGGCCGCCACCCGCGCCGCCAGGCGATCGTTGTCGCCAAAGCGAATTTCGCTGGTCGCGACCGTGTCGTTCTCGTTGATGACCGGCACCGCGCCCAGGCGCAACAAGGTCGCCAAGGTGTTGCGCGCGTTGAGGTGGCGCCGCCGTTCTTCGGTATCGGCCAGGGTCAAGAGGATCTGGGCGACGGTGATATCGTGGTGCGCCAGCGCTTCTTGATAGGCGTGGGCCAAGCGGATCTGACCGGTCGCCGCCGCCGCCTGTTTTTCCTCCAGCTTCAAGGTTCCGCGAGTCAGGCCCAAATGTCGCCGGCCGACCGCTATGGCACCGGACGAGACGAGAATGATTTCGGTCCCGAGGCGCGCCAGTCCGGCGATGTCGTCGGCCAGGGCCTTGAGCCAGGACCGGTGGATCGTGCCGGAAGCTTCTTCCACCAGCAGTGCCGAACCGATCTTGACGACCACGCGCCTCGCGCCCGCCAAACCGGATTCCGGCGCCTTGTTCACACCTCTTCCGCCAGGGGCGAGTACATGGTCTCCAGCGCCGCGCCGGTGAATTCGAGGACCGCGCCCGCCTCGGCCGCCGCGGCCCGTGCCGCCTCGATGTGACGCCAGGCGGCGCGCAACAGGGCCGTCACTCCGGCCCCACTGACGCCCGAGAGGAGAAAGACCTCGCCTGGGTCGGCCAGGTTCGCGGCCTGGGCCAGGTTTGCTGTCTTTTCTTCGATCTCCTCCGGCAACAAGGCGTCGACTTTGTTGAGCACCACGAATTGGGTCTTTTTCACCAAACCTTCGCCATATGCAGCCAATTCCCCTTGAATCATGGCATAGGCGCCGGCCACGTCTTCCTGGGTTCCATCGACCAAGTGGATCAGCACCGGGCAGCGTTCGACGTGGCCCAAGAATCTGTCGCCCAAACCCGCGCCATCGTGTGCGCCTTCGATCAGGCCGGGGATGTCGGCCAGAACGAAGCGGTTGTCGTCGACGCCGACCACGCCCAGGGCCGGGTGCAAAGTGGTGAAAGGATAATCGGCGATCTTGGGCCGGGCCCGCGACGCCGCCGCCAGCAGGGTCGACTTGCCGGCGTTGGGCAGGCCGATCAAGCCGGCATCGGCGATCAGCTTGAGGCGCAGCCAAACCCAGATTTCCTGGCCCGGCCAACCTGGATCGGCCCGGCGCGGCGCGCGGTTGGTGCCGCTCTTATAGTGGGCATTGCCATAGCCCGGGTCGCCGCCCAGGCATAGGATTTCCCTTTGGCCCGCCGTGGTCAGATCGGCCAGGATCTCGGATTTGTCCTCGCTCAAGATCTGGGTCCCGACCGGCACTTTGACGACGACCGGATCGCCGGCCGCGCCGGTCTTGTCCCTGCCCCGGCCATGATGGCCGCGCTGTCCCTTGAAGTGCTGACGATAGCGAAAGTCGATCAGGGTGTTTAGATTTTCCGCCGCTTCGACGATCACATCGCCGCCGCGACCGCCGTTGCCGCCGTCAGGCCCGCCGAATTCGATGTATTTCTCGCGCCGAAAGCTCATGCATCCGGCGCCGCCGTCGCCGCTCTTTAAATGGATTTTGGCTTCGTCGAGGAATTTCATGATCGGCTAGGTCCAAACGAAAACGAGGGGAACGGCGCCCGTTCCCCTCGAAATCAAAACCATATGGGAGCAAGGCGCCTTAAGATTCGGGCGCGGCTCGCTCCGAATTCTACTCAGCCGGCGGGGCCGGCGGAAGCACCGAGACATAGGTCCGTCCGTGCTTCTTTTGCGCGAAGCTGACCTCACCCTCGACCAAAGAGAAGAGTGTGTGGTCCTTACCCATGCCGACGTTGGCGCCGGGATGAAACTTGGTTCCGCGCTGGCGCACCAGAATGTTGCCGGGAATGGTGTGCTGGCCGCCAAACAGCTTGACGCCCAGGCGGCGTCCGGCGGAATCGCGTCCGTTTCGCGAGGAACCGCCGGCTTTTTTATGGGCCATGCTGGGTTACTCCTTGTCTGTCTTCGCGGATTTCTTGGCCGCCGTCTTTTTGGGCGCGGCCTTCTTCGCGGGCGCTTTCTTGGCCGCTGCTTTCTTCGGTGTCGCCTTCTTGGCGGCCTTCTTCGGTGCTACTGCCTTGGCGCTTTCCGCCTTTTTAGGCGCCGCTTTCTTAGGCGCCGGCTTTTGGCTCGACGTCTTGGCCGCGGCCGGCTTTGCCTTGGTCGGCGCCGGTTGCTTGCCGCCGGTCAGAATTTCGGTCACCCGCAGAACCGTCAGATCCTGGCGATGGCCGTTGCGCTTGCGGTGATGTTTGCGCCGCTGTTTCTTGAAAACGATGATCTTGGGGCCGCGTGTCTGCTCGACCACCTCGGCCGCCACGCAGGCACCCTCGACTAGCGGGGCACCGACCTGCAGGCCGGCCTCGTTTTCCAGCATTAGGACCGAGCTGAGCGCGAGCGTCTCGCCGGCCTCTCCAGCCAGCTTCTCCACGCGCAGGATATCGTTTGGGGCGACCTTGTATTGCTTGCCGCCGGTTTTGATGACCGCGAACATGACTTTGACTTACCCAGTGAAGCACACAACAAGAACAGCCGCCGGGCCGCAAGGGACCGGCGTGCGAGGCCGGGACTATAGCGCCGCCGCCCAGACTGTCAACGTCTTTCGGGCGGCGCAAAGGCGCTAAAATGGTGGGTTACGGCCGCTTGCGGGGATTCGTGCCATCCTATAGGGTCCGCCCCGGTTCGGCCCAGCCCGAGAGCTGGAACCGCCCACGGAGGGGTGCCAGAGTGGTCGAATGGGGCGGTCTCGAAAACCGTTGTACTCGCGAGAGTACCGTGGGTTCGAATCCCACCCCCTCCGCCAGCAAGTCATTGATATCGCACAAAAATCGAGTGGGATTCGAACCCACGGTACGGTCCGCGGCAGTCTGCGGGGCATTGACACGTTAACTGTCGTAGTCGCGAGAATTCGATCGTGATCCGCATCGGGCGGCAAGCCAACCTTGATTCCAGACAGCGAACGTCTCGGCTCGAAACGCCTTGAAGATGCGGCGGGATAGAATATGGCGCTGGACGTAGAAGGCGTTGTAGACGGCGGCGTGGATCGACAGAAACCGTTGGGCCGATCCCGGCGACTTGAACCGCTGTTGTTTTCGTTCGCGTCGACGAACCGGCTGGTGTGAATTCTCGGCTCGATTGTTCGCTCGTAATCCCTGATCGTGAACAGCGGTAAGTCGCTCTTTGCGGATGGCGACAGCGTAGGATTTCAGCTTGTCCGTGGTAATGCGCTTCGGCGCGAAGCCCTGCTTCTTCAGCAGCTTTCGCAACAATCGTCTCGCCGATTTAGCGCAGCGTCGTGGCTGAATCAGGAAGTCGAGCACTTCACCTTCGTCGTCGACCGCGCGCCACAGCCAGTACTTGCGGCCTCGGATCTTGATGACCATCTCGTCGAGGTGCCAGCGGGCACTGGCGCGCGGACGGCCGCGACGAAGATTGCTCGCGATCAGCAGGCCGAACTTCAGAAACCAGCGTCTTACCGTTTCGTTCGAAACATCGAT
>JAJFGO010000054.1 GCA_021776095.1 Kiloniellaceae bacterium
ACTCAGAGCTTGCCGCGTGAGGTTTTGGAGGAGTTTTCCCGCCTGACCTTGCGCGGGCGCAGTCACGCCGTGGGACCGCCCCTGCCCCGCGCGGCGGTGCGCGCGGCCATGGCGGTTCGCCTGAACGGCCTCTTGCTGGGCGGTGCCGGGGCCTCGCCCCGGGTGGCCGAGGCGCTGGCCGACGCCCTCAACGCGGGGCTGACACCCGTGGTCCCGGCCCTGGGATCGATCGGCGCGGGCGATCTGTGCCTCCTGGCCCACATCGGTCTGGCCTTGATCGGCGAGGGCGAAATGGAGCTGGGCGGAACGGCCATGCCCGCCGCCAAGGCGTTGGAGACAGCCGGACTGAACGCCTTGGAACTCGGCCCCAAGGACGGCTTGGCGGTATGTAACGCCTCCTCCGTCTCCGCTGGGATCGGTGCTCTCGCCCTGCACGACGCGGGACAGATATGGGACCTGGCCAACATCGCGGCGGCGCTCAGTTACGAGGGCTTTCGTGCCAATGTCAGCCCGTTGGACGAGCGCCTGTCCCATCTGCGTCCGCAGCCTGGACAGGCGGGCGCGGCGGCGGCCATGCGCGCGCTGCTGAAGGGTAGCAGCCTGTTCACGCCGGGCGCGGCGCGGCGGCTGCAGGATCCCTTGAGCCTGCGCTGCACGGCCCAAGTCCATGGCGCCCTGCGCGCCACCTTGGATTTCGCGGCTCCCGCCCTCGATGCCGAGGTCAACGGCGATTCCTCTAATCCGGCGGTCTTGATCGACGACCGCGAAGTCCTGTCGACCGGCAACTTCCATACGCCGCTGTTGGCCATCGCCTTCGATTCGGTCTCGCAGGCGTGCGCTCAGGTCGCGCATCTCGGCATTGCGCGCAGTTTCAAACTCCTGAGCGAACGCCTGAGCGATCTGCCGGCCTACTTAAGTCCGCGCGGCACGACCCGGTCCGGCTTTGCTCCGGTCATGAAGCCGGCCGAAGCCTTAATCGCGGAGATCGAGCATCAGGCCCAGCCGGTGCGGGGCGGCCTAAGCCACTCGGCTGACGGGGTCGAGGATCACATGACCCACGCGCCCCAGGCAGCTCAAAAACTCCAGCGCATCGCCGAGCCCATGCGCCTGCTGATCGCGACCGAACTCTTGGTGGCGGCTCAGGCGATCGAGATGCGCGGCGATGTCGCCCTTGGCCCACCCATGCGCGCCGCCCTGGACGCGGTCCGCGCCGAATCCGCGCCGCTCGACGACGACCGGCCGCTGGGCGGAGATATCGCTCGTATCGAGGCGGTGCTTCTGGCGCGCGGGGAACTCTTGCGCAGGATCGATTCGGCGTAAGGGCCTACTTGGTAACTGCTACGTAGACACCGTCCCAATCGGACGGCGGCGGATCCTGCCGGAAGCCATGGATCCGTTGCTCCATCATGTCGTAGTAGTGGGATAGCGCGAGTTCGAGTCGCGCGGCATATTCCCGGCAGGCGCCGACGCGCAACAGCGCCTCGTCCCAGGCCTGGGCGCGGTATTCCTGCAGCATCTCGCCGTGACGCCTTTCCAAGGCCCGGAAACTCGCGTCGCTGACCAGCGTCGCATCGCCCAGAAGGGTGTGGATCGATTCCGGCGTGGCCTTGCCTTTGACCCGCAGAAGATCGAGCTCCAGCATGGCGAATCGGCCAGCCACCGCCCGCGCCGTCGCGCCGCCCAAGAGGGTCACGACGCTGTAAGCCCGCGACTGACCCTCAAGGCGCGAGGCCACGTTGACCGGATCGCCGAGCACCGTGTAGTCGAAACGCTGGTCCGAGCCGAAATTGCCGACCACGCAGTCGCCGCTGTTGATGCCGATGCCGACACGCAGGGGCTGAAAGCCCCGGCCCTCGGCCTCGGCCGCCGCGGCCCGTTCGGTGTTCAATGTCTCTAATGCGCGAATCATCGCCAGCGCGGTTTCGCAGGCGTTCGCCTGGTGACGCGGATCGTTGAGCGGCGCATTCCAGAACGCCATGATGGCGTCACCCATGTATTTGTCGATGGTGCCGCGACGTTTGACAATTTCGCCGGTCAGCGGCGTCAACAGGCGGTTCATGAGCTGGGTCAGGCCCTGGGGGTCGGTCTTGTAACGTTCCGCGATGGCGGTGAAGCCATGGGCGTCGCAGAACAGAACCGTCATCTCCTTGGTCTCTCCACCCAGCACCAATTGATCCGGATTTGCGGCGAGCTGCTCGACCAGTTCCGGCGAAAGATACTGGCTGAAGGCGCCGCGCACCTGGCGGCGCTCCGATTCCTCCTTGAAATAGTTCGCGAAGACCATGGGCACGTAGATCGCGGTGCTGCCGATTAGCGGATAGGCAACCGCCAGCAAGGTCGAATGTTCGACGAAGAGATACCAGGACAGACCGATTAAAGCGACCGCGACCAAGGCCCCCAGAGCCATGGTGAACGCGGCGCCGAGCACGGGAATGAAGGTCACCACCAGCAGGCCGGCCAGGGCGGTCATGACCAGTTCGGCCCCCAATGCGTAGTTAGGCCGGCTCAAGAAGGTTTTGGTCAGAACGGTCTCAAGCAACTGGGCATGCACCTCGACCCCCGGCATAACCGGGTTAAGCGGCGTCGACTTGACATCGAACAGGCCGGTCGCCGAGGTGCCGATCAGGATCAGCTTATTGGCCAGGCGCTCGATCGGCACCTCGCCCGACAAGACCTTGTGCGCGGAGACATAGCGGCTGGGATCGTGCTGCGCGTAGCGGACCCAGATGCGCCCGTGCCGGTCGGTCGGCAACTCAACCCCGCCGACCACCAGGGCCCGCATGCCGACATCATCGCTCTTGGCCACGAAGGTGCTTTGCCCGGTCGCCAGGCGGAGCATCTCCAGCACCAGGGAGGGGACCACGGTATCGCGAATAGTGATCGCGCCCGGGACACGGCGCACGATGCCGTCGTCGTCGGGGATCAGGGTGAAGGTGCCGTGGCCGGGCGCGGCGTTTTCCAAGACCTCGATATTTCGCACGATGCCGGTGAAACGGGGCAGGAAGCGTTTCGGGTCGCCGCCCAGGGTAGCCATGGGCGGGGCCCGCACGGGGCGCTCGAAATTGCCGACGTCGCGCGGATATCCCGCTTGGCCGAGCACCGCCCGGGTGTCGCGCAACACCTGCGACAAGACCCAGTCGTTAGTCGGGAGATTGGCCAGTTTCTCGCGCATCGCCTCGTCCAGGGCGGTCATGGACTGCGCGATGCGCTCCGGCGAGGCGCGGTCGGGCTCCGCGAATACGATGTCGAAGCCGACCGCGATGGCCGGCGCGTCGCGCATCTTCTGCACCAGTGCCGCGACCAGGGTGCGCGGCCAGGGCCATTGGCCCAGCTTAGCCAGGCTCTCCTCGTCGATATCCACGATCAGGACCGGCTGTGGCGGCGACACCCGCGGCTGGATGGTCTGGTAGAGATCGAAGGTGCGCAGGCGCAGGGTTTGGATCGGCGTCGGGTCCCAGACCCGGACCACGAACACCCCCGCCAGAATGGTAAGGCCGAGAACGCGGCCCGCGCCAAATCGCCGAATGGCCCGGCGCAAGCGGCGGCCGACAAACCGCAAGCGCCGCCACGACGGGGCTTGCGGTTTGGGTGCGTTGGCTTGACTGTTTAGGGGCAAAGTGACCCGAGACCTAGGCCGCCACGGCACGCAACAAACGGCCCAGTCGGCTACCGTCGCCGACCACCCGCGTGCGGGAGATATCTTGATCGTGCATCCCTAACCCCATGCCCTCGCGGCACCAGGTGCAGGCTAGCACGTGGCGCCGGGGAACCGCATCCCGAAGTCGCGCACCGATCAGTCCGGGGCGCCCGACACGGGCCGGCCGGCCTGCTTCCAGGCGTCGAGCCCGCCTTTGATGTGGCAGGCCCGCGCAAGGCCTACTTCCTGGGCGCTTTGCACCGCCATGGCCGAGCGTTCCCCATAGGCACAGTAAAAGACCAGCCGCTTACCGGTCGCCGCCGCCAGTTCGTGCAACAAACCGCCGGGCGCGACGTGTTCGCGCAACTCCACGTAAGGGGCATGGACGGCGCCCGGAATCTCGCCGTGGCGCTCCCGCTCCGCCACCTCGCGTAGATCGACCAGGATGATATCCGGTGTGCCCACCAATTCCGCCGCCTCGGCGCAAGTCAGTGACCAACCGCGCGCCTCGACCTCGTCCTGATGCAATCCGACGCGCAGGTTGGCCGGGACCGCGACATCCATCATCTTGGGGTTGGGCAGCTTGAGGTCGTTCATCAGCGCAACGTAGTCGGCGCGCGAGGCAACCTGCAGGCGGGGATTGCAGGCCCGCTCCTCGGCGATGGTGCTGACCGTGTCGCCCTTGTAATCGTGGGCCGGGTAGACCAGCGTTTCGTCCGGCAGCTTCAAGAGCTTGTTGAACAGCGAATCATACTGCGCCTCGGCGTCGCCGTTCTGGAAATCGGTCCGCCCGGTGCCACGGATTAGTAGGGTGTCCCCGGTAAAGACCCGGTCGTCCATCAGGAAGCTGTAGGAATCGTCCGTGTGCCCGGGCGTGTATAGGGCGCGCAGGGACACGCCCTCGATATCGATTCGGTCGCCCTCGCCAACCCGAACCGAGACCACGTCGACGCCGCTCTGCTCGCCCATCACAGTGATGCAGCGGGTGCGATCGCGCAGTGCGCCCAAGCCGGTGATATGATCGGCATGGACGTGAGTATCGACTGCTTTGACCAGCTTCAGGTCAAGCTCGTCCAAGAGTTGCAAGTACCGGTCCACCTTGTCGAGCACCGGGTCGATAATCAGCGCCTCGCCGCCCCGCCGGCTGGCGGCCAGGTAAGTGTAAGTGCAGGAAACGCTGTCGAATAGCTGACGGAAAATCATGGCCCCCCTCAAGCTGCCTTTCCGGGTCGGGACTCGAGCGCCCGCTGCACGATGTCGGCGACGTGCTGACGCTCCGTGCCGTCCAAGGTCATGCGCGGGCTGCGCACGGTTTCGCTGCCGAGACCGGCCATAGCCTGGGCGAGCTTGATGTACTGGACCAGCTTGACGTGGCAATCCAGGTGCAGGGCCGGTGTGAACCAACGATACAGCTCGCGCGCCTCGTCCCAACGGCCTTTGGATACGAGCCTCCATAACTGCACGGTCTCGTGGGGGAAGGCATTGACCAGGCCCGCGACCCAACCCACAGCGCCCAGCATGGCGGCTTCCATGGCCAGGTCGTCGACGCCGCAGAACATGACATAGCGGTCGCCGCAGGCGTTGAAGATATCGGTGATACGGCGGGGATCGTCGGACGATTCCTTGATCGCGACGATGGTGTCCTGATCGGCCAGCTCGCCAAAGCCTTCCGGCGGGATATCAACGCCGTAGGACACCGGATTGTTGTAAACCATGATCGGCAGGTCGCTGGCTCGAGCTACGGTTTTGAAATGGTGCAGGGTTTCGCGCAGGTCGGACTTATAGACCATGCCGGGCAAAACCATGAGGCCATCGACGCCAAGCTTTTGCGCATCTTCGGCCAGGCGGCAGGCCGCGGCGGTCGAAAACTCGGCCACGCCCGCGATCACCGGCACCCGGCCCCCGGCTACGTCCAGGGTGGCCTTCAGGACATCGCGTTTCTCCTGGGCCTCCATGGTCGTGCTTTCACCCAAGGTGCCGAGCATGACCAAGCCATCGACTCCGGCCTCGATCAGGGTCTTGGCGTGGATCGCTGTCGCCTCCACATCCAGCGACTGATCGGCCCGAAATTGCGACGTCGCCGCCGGAAATACGCCTTTCCAATTAACCTTCATGGTTCGTCGTCCTCTATGCTGAAACTTTTCTGAGCCTAACCTAGCACCTCGCTGAAGGAATGGAATAGACGCGAATCGAAGCCGTTCCAGGCCCGCCCTATGGCCGCCCTACGGCCGCGCTTCGGCCCGTCCAAACTGCGCTTGATCCAGATCACGGCAATCGATGTTGCGCCGCGGTACAAGTAGTCCCATATCTTGTTTTCGGCCCGCTGCCGGATCCGGCCAATTTGTTTGGCCCGCCCCATGAGGCAGGAAGAATGCCCTTAAATGCCGCCGCAATGTCGAGCGCAAAGCCGGCCGGGAAGCGGCCCATGGTGCGTGTCTGGGATGTTTTTGTCCGGACCTTCCATTGGAGCGTGGTCGCGGCCTTCTTTGTCGCTTATTTCACCGAGGATGAGTTTCTGACGCTGCATGTTTGGGCCGGGTATGCGATCGGCGGTTTCCTTGCCTTGCGGGTTATTTGGGGCGTCGTTGGACCGAGGCATGCCCGATTCAGCGACTTCATCTATGCACCGGCGACGGTCCTAGGTTACACGCGCAACCTCCTCGCATTTCGCGCCAAGCGATACCTTGGCCATAGTCCAGCCGGCGGTGCGATGATTGTAGCCCTGCTGGTCGGCCTGGCGGCAAGCGTCTGGAGCGGGCTCGAGCTTTACGCTGCCGAGGAAGGCAAGGGACCGCTCGCCGGGACCCCAGCCGCTATCACCGCCCCGGCCCGGGCCGCGCCATACGAAGTGGGCGCGCGATTCCAGGTCGCCGATCGCGGCGAGAGTGCGGAACACGAAGATGATGAGAGGGAAGAACGCGGCAAGGCTGGTGGCGACGAATTCTGGGAAGAGGTGCACGAGGTCTTGGCAAACCTGACTCTGGTCCTCGTGGTTCTTCATGTCGGAGGCGTCCTGCTAGCCAGCGTTGTGCACCGCGAGAATTTGGCCCGGTCCATGGTGACGGGCCTGAAAAGGGCGGAGGAGTAAGCAATTATGCCAGTAGCCGCCAACAGAGACACCGAGGGTAGGATCGTCGAAATGCCCTCCCGGCCTGCTGCCCAAGCGGGACCAGTCGGAAGGGCGGGCGCAGCCACGCAAGAGGCCCAGACACTCTTGGCGCCGTTTCCTTGGCTGGCCGCTTATTCCAACTTGTTCGAGCAAGCGGCCGCGAATTTGCGGCCGGGCGCCTGGATGCCGGGCTTGGAGGCGCTCTCCCAGCCGGGCGGGCAGACAACCTCCGCCGCGCCGGACGTGGCCGAAGGCACCGACGGCTATTTGGAGGGCACGCCTAGCATCGACCGTCTGGTGCACGCCTTCATCGGTCAGGCGACCGCGGGCGTTTCCCCCGCCGCTTTGGCATTGGCGTTTCTCGATTGGCACGCGCACCTGGCCTACGCCCCGGGCAAGCAAGCGCAGTTGTGGAATAAGGCTGTCCGCAAGGCGATTCGCTTCGGCCTCTATGCCCAGCGGTCGGCCGCGGACCCCGGCACGCCGCCATGCATCGAACCCTTGCCGCAAGATCGGCGCTTTCGCGACGAGGCCTGGCGGCAATGGCCGCACAACTTGATCTATCAATCCTTCCTGCTGACCCAGCAATGGTGGCACAACGCGACCAGCGGAGTACGGGGCGTTTCGCCGCACCATGAGCACGTGGTCAACTTCGCGGTGCGCCAGTTGCTCGATATGGTATCGCCCGCCAATTTCCTGGCGAGCAATCCGGAATTGATACGGGTGACCGCGCAGGAAGGCGGCCAAAACCTGGTGCGCGGTGCGACCAACTTCTGGGAGGATTGGGAACGCGCCATCGCCGCCCGCCCGCCGGTCGGCGCCGAGGCCATTCGGGTCGGGCGCGACGTGGCGGTCACCCCAGGCAAGGTGATCTATCGCAACCGGCTGATCGAGCTGATCCAATACGCGCCCGCGCCGGACCGGGAGGAGGTTCAGGCCGAGCCGGTCTTGATCGTCCCGGCCTGGATCATGAAGTACTACATTCTGGATTTGTCGCCCCACAATTCACTGATCCGCTATCTTGTTGAACAAGGCCATACGGTGTTCGCGATCTCCTGGCGCAACCCGGGGGCGGAGGATCGTGACCTATCCATGGACGATTACCGCCGCCTTGGGCTCGAGCAGGCGCTCGATGTGGTTTGTCATGTGGTGCCGGAACGCAAAGTAAACGCGGTCGGCTATTGCCTGGGCGGAACCTTACTGGCGATCGAAGCGGCCAAGATGGCGCGTGACAAGGACGACCGGCTGAACAGCGTCACGTTGCTCGCCGCGCAAACTGATTTCAGCGAACCGGGAGAACTTTCGCTCTTCGTCGACCACAGTGAGTTGACCTTCCTCGAAGACGTCATGTGGAATCAGGGCTATCTCGATACCAAACAGATGGCCGGCGCGTTCCAAATGCTGCGTTCCAACGACTTGATCTGGTCGCGCATGCTGCGCACCTATTTGGTCGGCCAGCGCGAGGAGATGACCGACCTCATGGCTTGGAACGCGGACGCGACACGCATGCCCTATCGCATGCACAGCGAATACCTGCGGCGTCTGTTCCTGCATAACGACCTGGCTGACGGGCGGCTGCACATCGAGGGTCGGCCGGTCGTGCTGTCGGATATCCGGGTGCCGATGTTCGTGGTCGGAACCGAGACCGACCACGTCGCACCCTGGCGTTCGGTCTACAAAATTCACCTGCCGAGCGATACCGGCATCGACTTCGTCTTGACCAGCGGCGGACACAACGCGGGTATCGTCAGCGAGCCGGGCCATCCGCGCCGCCATTTTCGTATCTCGCACCAGCGCGACGGCGCGACCTATGTGGATGCGGATACCTGGCTGCAGCGCACCCCCGTGCACGAGGGGTCTTGGTGGCCGGCCTGGAATGACTGGTTGGGTGCGCGCTCGCGCGGCCAAGTGCCCGCGCCGCCCATGGGGGCGCCGGACCGGGGCCATGTCCCCCTTGCCGAGGCCCCCGGCACCTACATCCTGCAATGCTAAGGGTGGAAAGGCCGGCGAATAGCGCCACTTAGACCGATCTTGCCGCGCTCGAACGCCATTCCCGAAATGAAGATACCGCACCCCGCCGCCACTACCAGGCCGCCGCCGCCGTCTTGGCACACCATGGACGAGGCCGCGGTCCTGCAAAACCTTAAGACCAAGCTGCACGGCTTGACCGCGGTCGAGGCCGAGCGGCGCATGATCGAACACGGCGCCAACGAACTGCCGCAAGCGCGCCGGCGCTCGCCTTTGGCGCGCTTCGCGGCGCAATTCCACAATGTCCTGATCTATGTCCTGCTCGCGGCCGGCGCGATCACCGCCGGCCTGGGTCACACCATAGATTCAGCGGTCATTTTCGGCGTCGTTGTGATCAACGCCGCTATCGGTTTCATCCAAGAAGGTAAAGCCGAATCGGCCCTGGATTCGATCCGCCGCATGTTGTCGCCGGAGGCCCTAACCCTGCGCGACGGCCACCGGATCTGTTTGCCGACGCGCGATCTGGTGCCGGGCGACATCGTGCTGATGGCATCCGGCGACAAGGTGCCGGCCGACCTGCGTTTGGTGCAAACTAAAGGCCTGCGCCTGCAGGAGTCCGCCCTGACCGGAGAATCCGTCCCGGTCGACAAACTGGCGGGACCGGTCCCCGCCGAGACGCCGCTCGCCGAGCGCCACTGCATGGCCTATTCGGGCACCCTAGTCAGCGCGGGGGTTGGCGCGGGCGTGGTGGTGGCGACCGGCCAGGCAACCGAAATCGGCCGGATCGGCACGATGTTAAATCGCATCGGGCCGCTTACCACACCGCTGCTGCGGCAGATGTCGGTCTTCGCGCGCCGGCTCACCGTGGCAATTCTCGCACTCGCGTCCGGCACCTTCGTCTTCGGGGTCGCCGCACGCGGTTATGGCGCCGACGAGATGTTCCTGGCCGCCGTCGGCCTGGCGGTCGCAGCGATTCCCGAGGGCCTACCGGCAATCATGACCATCGCCCTAGCAGTCGGCGTGGAGCGCATGGCACGGCGCAACGCCATTATCCGCCGGTTGCCAGCAGTCGAGACCTTGGGCGCGGTATCGACCATTTGCGCCGACAAGACCGGAACCCTGACCCGCAATGAAATGACGGTGATGAGTGTCGCGGAGGGCTCCAAGGTTTTCGAGATAACCGGCGGCGGGTATGCGCCGGAGGGGGAAATCCGCCTCGACGGCGCGCCGGTCGTATCGGGCCAGGACTCCACGCTGCGCGCCTTGGCTCGAGGCGCCTTCCTGTGCAACGACGCGGCCCTACGCCAGGTGGAGGGCGCCTGGACTGTCGATGGCGATCCCATGGAGGGGGCGCTGATTGCCTTCGCGCGCAAGGCCGGCTTCGCGCCGGATACCGAGGGCACCGCCTGGCGCCGGGTGGATGTTATCCCCTTCGAGGCCGAGCACCGTTTCATGGCCACCCTGCACCGCGATGTCGATGGCTTGACCTTAATCCACGTCAAGGGCGCGCCGGAGCGGGTTTTGGAAATGTGCCCGCGGCAACGCGGCGACGCGGGGGACGAACCCCTCGACCTTGCTTATTGGCATGGCCGAATCGAGGAATTCACCGGGCGCGGTCAAAGAGTCCTGGCTTTGGCCATTCGGGCCGCCCCGCCGGACCAAGCGGCGCTGGATTTCGCCGATATCGCCTCGGACCTGACCCTCTTAGGCCTCTTCGGCTTGGCGGACCCGCCGCGTGCGGAGTCTATCGACGCGGTTGCGCGCTGCCAGAGCGCCGGCATCCACGTCAAGATGATCACCGGCGATCATGCCGGCACGGCGGCAGCCATTGCGCGGCGCCTGGGGCTCGCACGGTCCGACGCGGTCATGACCGGAACCCAAATCGACGCCTTGACCGACGCGGAGCTGCGCGCCCGCGTGGCCGAGGTGGATGTTTTCGCCCGCGCCAATCCGGACCACAAGTTGCGGCTGGTCGAGGCGCTTCAGGCAGAGGGCCAGATCATTGCCATGACCGGCGACGGCGTAAACGACGCGCCGGCGCTAAAGCGCGCCAACGTCGGTGTTGCTATGGGCCGCAAGGGAACCGAGGCCGCCAAGGAGGCGGCTGAGATGGTCCTGACCGACGACAACTTCGCCTCGATCGCCCATGCGGTCGAGGAAGGGCGCACGGTCTACGACAACCTGAAAAAAGCGATCACCTTCATCTTACCCACCAACGGCGGCGAGGCCTTGACGATTATTGCCTCCGTGGCGCTGGGGCAGACCTTGCCCATCACGCCGGTTCAGATTCTTTGGATCAACATGATCACCGCCGTGACCCTGGCACTGGCTTTGGCCTTCGAACCGGCAGAGCGCGAGGTGATGCGCCGCCCGCCACGACCGCCCGCCGAACCGATACTGTCCCGCTTTCTACTGTGGCGCATCGCCTTTATCTCGATCGTCTTGCTGACCGGGACTTTCGGGCTGTTTCTTTGGGAGATGCAACTCGGCGGCGACGTGGCGACCGCGCGCACGGTGGCGGTCAATACCCTGGTGATGTTCGAGGTATTTTATCTCATCAACACTCGTTACCTGCGAGCATGCACCCTGAATTGGCACGGCCTGTTCGGCAGCCGCGCGGTGCTTCTCGCCATCGGCATCGTGGTCGCGTTGCAAATCGTCTTTACCTACGCCGGATTCATGCAAAGCCTGTTCGACACCCGTCCGCTGTCCGCCGAGGCCTGGTTCCGCGTTGTGACGGTCGCCCTCTCGATCTATGTGTTGGTTGAATTGGAAAAATGGGTCATACGGGCGCGCTCAGGACGCCGCACGCCATGAGCCGCCGCCCGAATCGGGAATCAAATCATGATCGCATTGCGGTCTAGACCGACACCCTTACACAACCGTAAGATATCGTTGCCTGGTCTGGTCGCTGGACTGGCTAGGAAATGAGATGGCTCAGGGGGAAGCCGCATCATGATACGTCGTGACGTTGACGACAATTGGGCGATAGGTGAAGCCTACGACCCGTATGTTGGGCGCTGGAGCCAATTTGTCGGCAATTCGTTCGTCGATTGGCTGGCCGAACCGCCGGATATGCGCTGGCTCGATATCGGCTGCGGCACCGGCATCTTATCCCAAGTGGCCCTGGAACACGGCCTGGCCAGCCGGGTGGTTGGGATCGACCCCTCGGAGGCGTTCCTGGCCTATGCCAGATCGAAAGAGCAGCATCCGGCGGTCAATTTCCGGCTTGGTTCGGCCGATGCCCTGCCGGTCGCCGACGATTCTTTCGATGTGGCGGTCAGCGGGTTGGTGCTGAATTTCCTGCCGGACCCGGCGGGCGGGGTCGCAGAGATGCGCCGCGCGGTGTGCCCGGGCGGAACCGTGGCCGCCTATGTTTGGGATTACGCCGGAGAAATGCAGTTGATCCGCCGCTTTTGGGATGCCGCCATTGCTCTCGATCCAGCGGCGCGGGAATTGGATGAAGGGCCCCGCTTCCCGCTCGCCGCCCCCGTGCCCCTGGCCACGCTGTTCGAGACCGCCGGCCTGGAAGAGGTCGAGAATCATACCATAGAGATCGCCACCATCTTCGAGGACTTCGAAGACTACTGGTCGCCGTTCCTGTCCGGCGTCGGTCCCGCCCCCGCCTATTGTATGTCCTTGGACGACGAACGCCGGGCCGCGTTGCGCGAGCGCCTGCAAGAAACCCTGCCGGAGGCGCCGGACGGGCGTATCCACCTGATCGCGCGGGCCTGGGCCGTGCAGGGTACGGTCCCGGAATAAATCCACACCGGGTTAGACAACGCCCGCGCTAATCGCCGCCATACGAGCCATGGTCGCCGTTTTTCAGATCACAGCAAACCACGCGCGGCCAGGTTGCGCATCAATTCGAGCGCGCCGAATTCCCAAGGCGGCACGCGATCGGAATTGTCGACCCGGTTGACCAGCCCGCCGAGCTTGGCGGTCGAGATCCGCACCCTGTCTCCGGTCTTGTGGGTAAAACCTTCGCCCGGAGTGTCGCGGTCCTGCACCGGCACGAACATGGTGCCGGTAAAGAGCAGCAGGCCATCGGGATACTGATGGGTCGGGTTCAAGGTCTGGCGCGCCAGATCGCACACGTCGCGGCTGATCGCACTCATGGAACTGGCCGCGTCCAGGCGATAGCCGTCCTCGCCCTCGATCGACAGGGCGATCTCGGCGTGGCGCAGATCGTCCAGGCCGAAGGTCTCGTCGAACAGGCGGATGAAGGGGCCGACCGCGCAGGAGGCGTTGTTGTCCTTGGCCCGGCCGAGCAGCAGGGCGCTGCGCCCTTCGAAATCGCGCAAGTTAACGTCATTGCCGAGCGTCGCGCCAACGATACACCCGCGTGGATCGATCACCAGCACGGCCTCCGGCTCCGGATTGCTCCAGGTCGAATCGGGATGCAGGCCAATGTCGGCGCCGGTGCCGATCGCCGACATGGGCTGTGCCTTGGTGAAGACCTCGGCGTAGGGACCGATGCCGACTTCCAGGTATTGCGACCAAAGGCCCCGCGCGATCAAGGCCGCCTTCAAGCGCTCCGCCTCGGGCGAACCGGGCTTGACCGCGCTTAGCTCGGCGCCGGCGGTTTGCGCCAGGTCGTCCCGGATCGCCGCCGCGCGCGCCGGATCGCCCTTCGCCTGCTCCTCGATCACCCGTTCCAGCAGGCTCTCCACGAAGGTCACGCCGCAGGCCTTGAGCGCCTGCAGGTCGCAGGGCGCTAGAAGCCAAGGACGGATTTCGTCGCGGCCTCGGCGCGGCGTGTTGCGCAGAACCTCGGCGACGGAACCCACGGACTCACCGCGCCGTGCCGCGCGGATGAACGCCAGCGGCGATGGCGCCTCAAGGACATGGGCGAGAGTCGGCGCGGCGGCGGTGATATCGACGAGCTCGTCACCCTCGACCGCGACCACGGCGGGGCCGCCCGGCCGCCCCGGCACCCAAGCCCGGCCGATCAAGGTGCCGGCCCCGCCATCCTCCGGCAGGGTGGCGCCGAGGTCCATTTCGAGGGTCATGTTTCCGGGCCTTCCGTCACGTTGAACTCAGGCCTCACGGGTCGGCACCACGACCATCTGTGCGACGGTCACCTGCGGCGGCTGGCCCAGGACGTAAACGATAGCGTTGGCTATATCCGCGGCATCTAGGGTTGCCGGAAAGGTCTCGTAGAATGCCCGCCCACGTTCCTTGTCGCCGTCAAAGCGCCGGGCCGCGAACTCGGTCCGGGTCATGCCGGGCAGGATTTCGGTGACCCGCAAATCGGTCCCGGCATAGTCGTCGCGCAGGCCCTCGGTAAAGGCGTGTATCGCGAACTTGGTGGCACTGTAGATCGAGCCATGGGTATAGACCCGCAGGCCAGCGATCGAACCCAAGGTCACCACATGGCCCCTGTTACGCGCCAGCATACCCGGAATGACCGCATGACAGCATCGGATCACGCCGGTCACATTGGTTTCCACCGTGCGCGCCCAATCCTCGACGTCGCCCTGGTCGAAACGCTTGCGGCCGCCGACGTCGTGCCCGGCATTGGCGACCAGGATGTCGATCTCGCGCAACTCCTCCGGTAGGCGCGCCTGAAGGCTCCGGCAAGACTCCGCGTCGTTGACGTCCAGGGCCAGGGCGTGCGCCCCCTCCAGGCCAGCGGCAAGTTTCTTCAGGCGATCCAGGTTGCGGGCCGCGCAGATGACCCGAACGCCCCGCGCCGCCAGGGCCTCGGCGGTGGCCGCGCCGATCCCGGCACTCGCCCCGGTGACCAGGGCAACCGCGCCCCGGCGTAGAATTCCCTCGTCGCTCATGACCGCTCCCTAAATTGAAGAGACATAGCCTGCCCCAAGGGTGCCGGTCTTGTCACGGCCTAGCGGTTGCCAGGCCAAGCGGCTATGCTCCGGGCCCGTTTTCAACGGTGCGACCCATGGCCCAGAAGCCCAACACATTCTTCTGCATCGACGGCCACACCTGCGGCAATCCGGTGCGCCTGGTCGCCGGCGGCGGGCCGGCGCTGCTGGGCGAAACCATGAGCGCCCGGCGTCAGGATTTCATGGTCCGCTACGACTGGATCCGCACCGGCTTGATGTTCGAGCCACGCGGCCACGACATGATGTCGGGTGGGATCCTCTATCCGCCGACGCGCGCCGATTGCGACACCGGGGTACTCTATATCGAGACCACGGGCTGCCTGCCCATGTGCGGTCACGGCACCATCGGCATCGTCACCTTCGCCCTGGAACGCGGCCTGGTACAGCCGCGCGAGGACGGTATCCTGCGCCTCGACACGCCGGCCGGCCTGGTCGAGGCGCACTATGAGATGCAAAACGGCCATGTGGAAAGCGTGCGCCTGCACAACGTCGGCGCCTATCTGGCGCTGCCGGACGTCACGATAGACTGCCCGGGCCTGGGCGAGATCTCCGTCGATATCGCCTATGGGGGCAACTTCTACGCCATCGTCGATGCCCAGGAAAATTTCCGCGACATGGCGGACTACAACGCCGGCGAGTTGACCGCCATGGCCCGCATCCTGCGCGACAACTTGAACAAAAGCGTGGAAGTCGTGCACCCGGAGGACCCGACCATCCGGGGCGTTACGCACATCTTGTGGACCGGCGCGCCGCAGCACCCGGACGCGGACGCCCGCAACGCGGTCTTCTACGGCAGCAAGGCAATCGACCGCAGCCCCTGCGGCACCGGCACCTCGGCCCGCATGGCGCAACTGGCCGCCAAGGGCAAGCTAAAGCCCGGCGACGCCTTCGTGCACGAAAGCATCATCGGGTCCCTGTTCCACGGGCGGGTCGAGGCCGCGGCCAAGGTCGGCAGCCACGACGGAATCGTGCCCTCGATCCAGGGCTGGGCGCGCATGACCGGCTACAACACCATCTTCATCGACGAGCGCGACCCCTACGCGCACGGATTTCAGGTGGTGTAATCACCTGTTTTCGAAAGTCGTGAAGATATCCTCCAGCGCCTTGAACCCGATGGCGTTGTCGGAGAAGCGGAAGGTGCCCTGCTCTGCCATCTCCTTGGCCGCCGCGACCACGACGCCATAGGCGAGGCGGGCGAGCGAGGCGCCGACGCTGATCCGCTTCACGCCCGCCTCGGCCAAGTCCGAAACGCCGAAGGTCGCGCCCGGCAGGCCCATGACCACGTTGACCGGCTTGCCGACGGATGAACAGACCGCGCGGATGGTCTCCAGATCGCGCAGACCCGGCGCATAGAGCACGTCGGCGCCGGCCGCCTCGAAGGCCTGCAGGCGTTTGATCGTATCGTCCAAGTCCCGGCGGCCGTGCAGAAAGTTCTCCGCGCGCGCCGTCAGAACGAAATCGTGCGGCAGGGCGCGATTTGCCTCGACCGCCGCCGCGATCCGCTCCACCGCCAGGGTGAAGTCGTAAATCGGCTCGTCGGACCGGCCCGTGTGATCCTCGATCGAACAGCCCGCCAGCCCGGTCTCCGCGGCGGCGCGAATCGTGTCTGCCACGTCTTCCGGCGTGTCGCCGAAACCCTTTTCCAGATCGGCGGAAACCGGCAGATCGGTCGCCCCCACGATGTCGCGGCAGTGGGCCAGGGCCTGGTCGCGGTTTACCCGCCCCTCCGGCACGCCGAGCGAGAAAGCGAGACCGGCGCTCGTGGTCGCCAAGGCTTCGAACTCCATGGAGGCCAAAATGCGCGCCGTGCCGATATCCCAGGGATTGGGAATGATGAAAGCGCCATCGCGCGCGTGCAGGGCGCGGAAAATCTCGCCCTTGCCTTCCGCTCTCTGTGTCATGTTCTCGATCCTGTTGCTTGGTATGAGGTGCTATTTGTAGCAGACGCCTCCTGACAGCATCCTGTCAGGAAGATACTTGGTCCCGGCCGTCGAGCTGGAAAAAGACGCTCGCAGTTCTTATCTCATGGTCTCAGAATTTGGGAAGATCTGCAAAATGGACGTATTAAGCGACATCCTCGATGTCCTGCAATTGCGCGGGACCCTGTATTTCCGCACGGCGTTTTCGCCGCCCTGGTCGGTCGCCGTTCCGGCCCATGAGCGCGCCGCGCGGTTCCACCTGTCGGTTCAGGGGCGATGCCATGTCCGGGTGGCGGACCGGCACGACGTGGTGCTCAACGCCGGCGATATGATCGTCATCCCGAACGGCGCCGCCCATGTCTTGTGCGACACCCCTGGCGAGACCCCGGCCCCGCTGGAGGACGTGCTGCGGCGCGCCGGCTATACCGGCGAAGGCGTACTGGTCCACGGCGGTGAGCCCCGGGCCGACGCGGATACCAAGCTGATCTGCGGCCATTTCAATTTCGCGCCCGGGTCGAATCACCCGCTTTTGCGGGCCTTGCCGGACTACCTGCTGGTCACCGCCGAGTTGCGGGCCCGCGCGCCCTGGCTGGATGAGATGATGCGCCTGATCGCGCGCCAGATGTTCGCCGAGGCACCCGGCGCCACGGCCTCGGTGATTCGCCTGTCGGAAGCCCTGTTTATCGAGGTGATCCGGAGCTGTGCCGATCAGGACGCGGCCCTACGCGGGGTGATCGAGGCCATGGCGGACCCGCGGGTTGGCTCGGCGCTCAGCCTGATGCACCGGAATCTGGAGCAAGCTTGGACGCTGGATCAGTTGGCCCGGGAGATCGGCATGTCGCGCAGCCGATTCGCCGATCGGTTCCAGACACTGATGGGCTGCGCGCCCATGAGTTATCTCTCCGATCTGCGCCTGCAGAAAGCGATGAACCTGCTTTCCGGCACCGCCGAGCCGATCCAGCGGGTGGCGGCGCAGGTTGGATACCGTTCGCCGGCCGCCTTCTCGCGCGCCTTTACCCATCGCTTCGGGCACAGCCCCAGCGACACCCGCCGCGCGGTCGCATAAACGGTATTCTTTGCAGATCGTCCCGGCGATCATGCAGATAATGCCAATCATTTGGGCCATTATTGTTTGATCGGCCCGCTCTCCCACATCGGAGTGGTACCCGGCGCAATCCGTGCCGGGCCACACCAACCCGACGGGAGAAACAGTTATGACGATCTCGAAACTTGTGATGGCCGCTTTGGTGTCAACGGCCTTGTTGGGCGCGGTGGCGCCGGTTCAAGCCGCCGACGAAGTCAACGTGGTCCCCGGCTTGTCGATTGCCGGCGCACCGCTCGCGCTGCACGGCTACGACGCGGTGGCCTATTTCACCGAGGGCCGTCCGATGCGCGGCTTGGACAAGCTGGTACATATCCATGAGGGTGCCGCCTATCGCTTCAGCAGCGAGGCGCACTTGGACGCCTTTAAAAAGAACCCGGGCCGCTACGCGCCCCAGTACGGCGGTTTCTGCGCCTTTGGCGTCTCGGTCGGCAAGAAGTTCGACGGCGATCCGCAACTCTGGAAGGTCGAGGACGGCAAGCTTTACCTGAACCTGAACGAGGAGATCTACGAGACTTTCCTCAAGGACGTCGACGGCAACATCCGCAAGGCCGAAGGCAACTGGCCCGAGATCGAGCACACCGCGGCCCGCGATCTTTGAGCCACACAACCGGGCCTGGGGAGTAGCCTCCCCGGGCCCGTTTTTTCTTGTGCGAAGTGCCGCTCTAACCTGACGTCGCCGATCCCCAATAGTTGAAACCGGCAAAGCGGGGCGTGTGCGGCAAATAGGCGCTCTCCAGTGTTTCGATACGAAAGCCGGCTGCTTCAATCAGGGCCGGAATATCCCGGTCGAGGTTGCAGCCCCCGCCGATCCGGCCCCAGAGCGGATTGAGGCGACCTTGCCAGCGCCGCACTGCGGCGTCCGGCGCCTTGCCGTGCTCGCAGAAGATCAAGCGTCCCTCCGGTTTCAGGACTCGGCGCATGCCCTCGAGCGCGGTCACTGCGTCCGGAATGCTGCACAAGGTATAGGTCACCAGCACGCTATCCACGCTGTGCCGCGCCAAAGGGATGCTATCGCCGGCCAGGGCCAGATAGTCGACCGGGAACCGTAAACCCAGAGATCGCCGCCGGGCGTAGTCCAGCATTTCTTCGGCCGGATCGAGGCCGGTGACCCGCTCGACCTTGGCAACATCGTAATACGGCAGGTTGAGTCCCGAGCCGATGCCGACCTCGAGCACCCGGCCGCGAGCCAGTGGCACCACCTTTTGCCGCTGCGCACTCACCGGCTTCGCGCCGCAGGCCAGGTCGATCAGCTTGGGCAGGACGTGTCGCCGGTAAAAACCCATCTCCGGCCTCTTGGTTTATGGCGGTGGCGCGATTCGGGATTCTTGCCGCCGACTTGCTCGCTAGTCCGTACAGGGCCAGGAGGCCGGTTTTTGAAACCCGGCCGGCAGCACCGTGGCATCGTTGCCGCAGGCGTCGTCGAGTTGCTCTTGGCTGAGCCCAACCACACCGGAAAGATCTGTCGCCTCGAAACGGGCGCGCAGGGTGTAGGCGCCACCCAGATCCGCGCCCTTCAGCCTGGCCTCGAAAAAATCGGCCCGTGCCAAGATGACCTTGCGCAGGACGGCCTCTGTGAGATCGGCCCCGCGAAACACCACGCGGGCCAGGTTCGCTTTGGACAGGTCGGCCTTTGTCAGCGAGGCGCCGGCGAAAATCGCGCGCGGCAGTTCCGCCTTGGCCAGGACGGCACCGGCCAGATCGGCCCCCTCGAAATTGGCGCGGCCGCCAAAGGTTTTCCTCAAACTGGCGCCGCGCAAATTGGCCTTACGAAACGAGGTACGGGTTATGTCGGCATCGTCCAGGGTTGCGCCAGCCAGGCGAGCGCCCGACAGATCGGTGGCCGACAGCTTGGTGCGGCTCAGGTCGGCTCCGGCGAGGTCGGCGTCGCGCAAGCGCATGTTGGATTTCTTGCAACGGGACCAATCGACCCCCGACCGCGGCGAGTCGCCGCAGCCCGCCGACGCGGGCATGGGCGCGAACGCGAGCAGAAAGATCGCCAGACCGGTGAGCTGCAGGGCCGTTCGGTATCGAGTCATGGTGGAGAACTAATACCCCGAAAAATCGTTATGTCGACTTGCAATCGCCCTTTGCGCCAAGGTTTTTCCGGTGGACCGGGGCCATCGCCGCATGCTGCCCGCGAACTACTTGCCAAGCAATACCCGCGGCTGTCACTCGCGCCGCGAAGCGGCCCGGCGGGCACCGTTTGATCACGCCGCCGCAGCCTCCTTGGCCTTAAGGATCGTCTAAAAACCGTTATATCTCATATGATTATAGATTAACGGAATGGCAGACATTTTCGGCAATTATAAGGCATGAGTGATACGGAACGAACAAGATTTCGCGTTGGGGGGGCGGTTGGCGATCGCCTCCAAAGCCAGGAGGGCACCATGGAAACGCTGGAAAATACGCCGCAGGACTACCGCCTGACTACGGCGGAGATCCTTTACAAGATGCCGGAGTATCCGAACTTGCTGCAGAGCTATCTGTGGCAGTCGCTCGACCGCGTGCCCGATTTTCCGAAGCTGAACGAGTTCCTCGGCTTTTGGGAAGCCAAGCTGGACGGCACCCTGCATTCCGTGCGCATCGGCTACGTCGGTATCATGCAGCCGGCCGAGTGGGAAGTCGATGACGAGGCACTCGCCGCAAACTGACGCGGGTCGCAGAATTTCGAACCGGTCTGCTCTAAACATACAGAACGGATTCACCGGGTTGACGGATCGCTAAATGCGACTCCTTTCAACCCGGTCCCCTTCAGGCAATCAGGCGCGGACCCCGTTTCGCCTAGGCGTCGGGCCCCAGGGTATCGCCGAAGCGAACCGGGCGGCCGCTGGGCGGCCCCTGTAACTCATCCTCGCGCATCACGATCCGGCCGCGCAGGATCGTGGCCTTGGGCCAACCGGTCACGCGGGTGCCCTCGAAGGGCGACCAACCGCATTTCGAGGCCAGCCATTTGGCGGTGATCTCGCGCCGCGCCGCCAAATCGACCACGGTGAAGTCGGCATCGTAGCCGACCGCGATCCGGCCCTTGCCGGCAATTCCGTATATCCGTTGCGGCCCGGCGCACAGCAGGTCGACCAAGCGCTCCAAGGTCAGGCGGCCGGCGTTCACATGGTCGAGCATGAGCGGCAGCAAGGTCTGCACACCAGGCATGCCGGAAGGCGAGGTCGGATAGGGCCGCGCCTTTTCCTCGCGGGTGTGCGGCGCGTGGTCGGACCCGATGACATCGACAATTCCTTGATCGATCGCGCGCCACAGCGCGTCGCGGTGCTGTACCCCGCGGATCGGCGGGTTCATCTGAGCCAAGGTGCCCAGCCGCTCGTAGCACTCGGGCGCGGCGAGGGTCAGGTGCTGGGGCGTGACCTCGACCGTCGCGATATCCTTGTGCGCCGCCAGCAGCGGCATTTCCTCCGCCGTCGTGATGTGCAGCACGTGGATGCGCCGGCCGGCGCGGCGCGCCAGGTTCAAGACCCGTTCCGTGGCCAGGCGCGCAGCTTCCTCGTCGCGCCATTCGGGATGCCGGCCGACATCGGCCCCGCCGCGCACCAGCGCCACGCGATCGCGCAAGCGCGCCTCGTCCTCGGCATGCACCGCCATGCGGCGCCGGCCGTTACGTAAGACCTGCAGCAGGGTTTCGTCGTCGTCGACAAGAAGGCTGCCGGTCGAGGCGCCCATGAACACCTTGACGCCGCAGCACCCCGGTTCCTGCTCAAGCTCGCCCAGATGCGCCGCGTTTTCCGCCGCCGCCCCCATGAAGAAGGCGTGGTCGGTCCAGGCCCGCCCCTCCGCCCGTTGCAACTTGTCGCGCAGGTCCGCGGCGTTCAGGGTTGAGGGCGTGGTATTGGGCATTTCGAAGACCGCGACCACCCCGCCCAAGGCGGCAGCGGCGGTGCCGCAGGCCAAATCTTCCTTATGCTCCAGGCCGGGCTCCCGAAAGTGCACCTGGGTATCGATCACGCCGGGCAGAACGTGCAGCCCCACCACATCCAGAACCGCCGCCGCCGCACCCGCGTTCAGCGCGCCGATCTCGGCGATGCGCCCGTCGCGCAGGCCGACATCGCCCGTGCGCGTGCCGGCCGGGGTGACCAGGGTGCCGCCCTTCAGAATCAGGTCGAAACGCGCCGCGGTCATCTGGCTGCTCCTTGAGTCACTGCGGTCTTGGCGGGTTCGGCAAGCAGGCCCTGGTAAAAGGCCAGATAGCGTTTGACGCAGGCCGCCTCGGTGAAGTCCGCGCTATAGCGCCGCAGGCCCGCCTCGACCAAATTGCGCGCCAACTCGGGCGACTCCAGGATACGATTGATCGCGGCCGCCAAGGCCGCGACATCGTCGACCGGCACCAGCAGGGCGTCTTCGCCGTCGTGGATCACCCCTGCCGGGCCCGCGCTGGCGGCCGCGACCAGGGGCGTCTGGCAGGCCCAGGCTTCGATGGTCACAGTCCCGAAGGGCTCGTAGCGAGAGGGAAAGACACAAAGATCGGCGGTCGCCAGCAAGGCCTCCCGATCATACCGCCAGCCCAGGAAGCGGACCCGCTCGGCGACGCCAAGCTCAGCGGCGAGGGCTTCCAGCTCCGCCCGCAATTCGCCCTCTCCGGCGATCCACAGCCAGGCCTTGGGCACGGACACCAAGGCCTTCAGAAGAATATCGAAGGCTTTCTTGACGTGCAGGCGGCCCAACGCCAACAGCAGCGGCACATCCTCGGGCGTGCCGAACTCAGCCCGATCGATCGGCCCAGCGGGCTCACAGACCGCGAAAGTCGGCAGATAGTGGGAGCGGGCCTCGGGCCAGGCGGCCGCCCGCATGTGGTCCACAATACCCTGGGTAACGCCGACGATGTGATCGCAAGCCTCGAATCGCGGCGGCTTGTAGTATCCGCCCAGCCAGCCGACATGGACAAAGCGGCCCGGCGGACAGGCCTGGGTCGCGCGCACCATCCAGGTCTGTACGATGTCCGGCTGGAAAGCCGCGATCTCGCGCCGCAGCGCCGGCTTGGTCAGCAGGTCGAGCGGCCCGCCGAAACGCCGCTCGCACAGCGACACACCGGAACGGCGCAAAATTTCGGCGCGTTCAGGATTGCGGCGGATCACCGCCCGTTGCTCGAGACCCGTGCGTTGCAGGGCGCAGACCAGATCGACGAAAAAGGTTTCCGCGCCGCCGTGTCCGCCGCCCGCCATAACCTGCATGACCCGCATGCCGCACCCTTTCCGCCGATCCGTTGTTACCCGCCAAGGGATACCCTATCGCGGGCTTTCTTGGCCAGGACTGGAACGGGTGTGACCGGGTAATTCCACCCAAATTAGAATTCCTGCCCCCCGGCTTCGCCCCGGCGCCGCGCGCCGTCGATCAGTTCCGCTTGATAGGCCTTGGCCAAGCGCAGATGCCGGGAATAGGCGTAATTGATTGAGATGACCAGGCCCCACCAGCCGCGCAAGAAACTGCGCCGGAAGATATAGGCTTTCATGAAGGCGAGCGGAAACTCGAACAACAGGCGCCAAGTCACGATCTTGCGCCCGCGCTGGCGCATGTCGGCGACCTGGGCATCGCTGTAGCGGTTCATCTTTTCGACCGAAGAGGCGATCGAGCGGTGCGAATGGTGCTTCATGGGCGATTTCAACCAGGCGACCCGCGCCGCTGGTGACAGCTCCACCACATCATGCACGGTGGATTCGGAAAAACGGCCCTTGCGCCGGTCGTAGAGGCGAATCTGGCTGTGGCCGAAGCCCCATCTGCGGGGCTCGGTCTCGTGCGGGTAGACATCGGGGATCCGAACCCGGTAGCCGTCCATGGCCGGCTCGCCGTCGCGGAACAGGGCGCGGATTTCGCGGACCAAGGCCTCGGTCACCTCTTCGTCGGCGTCCAGGTTGAACAGCCAATTGCGCGGGCAGAGGTCCTCGGCAAAGCGCTTTTGCGGACCGTAGCCCGGCCAGGGGTTTTCGACCACGTGGGCGCCGAGTTCGGCGGCGATCACCCGGGTACGGTCCTTGGAGCCCGAATCGACAACAATCACCTCGGTGACCCAGCCGCGCACGGATTCGACCGCGCGGCCGATTCTGTCCTCCTCGTCCTGTGCGATGATGAAGGCCGAAACGGGCAGTTTGCCCTGGTCGCTCAAGCGGTCACCTCCCGATCCTCCGCGGCGCGCCCCGAACCGGGCACCCGGCGGCTCTTATGAAGGATCGCCTTGCCCGAGTCGAGCCCGGGCCGGGCAACGCGGAAGCGTCCTTGCCAAGGCCGCCGGTCGTCGCCACCTTTTGGAGTTGGAATTAGTCTGTCGGGAGATCACCGCGAATGGCTGAAGCTTCGGCCCTGATCCTGGAGTCGCGCGCGCTCTTGCGCGTCCAGGGCGCCGATGCGCGCGACTTCCTGCAAGGGATGGTCTCGAACGACATGGAGAAATTGCGCCCGGAACGGGCCATCTGGGCCGCCTTCCTGACCCCGCAAGGCAAATTCCTGCATGAATTTTTCCTGTGCCTGGACCCGAACGCCGAGACAGAGACAATCCTGATCGATTGCGAGGCCGCGCGGCGGGCCGATCTGAAACGCCGATTGACCCTCTACAAGCTGCGCGCCAAGGCAACCATCGAGGAGGCGGGCGAGGATTTGGCGGTCGCGGCCCTGTTCGGTCCCGGCACGGCGGCCGCCCTCACCTTGCCCGAAGAAGCTGGCGCGGCAGCGCCTTTCGACCGCGGCCTAGCCTATATGGACCCGCGCCTGCCCGGCCTCGGCGCCCGCGCCGTGCTGCCTAGGGACCGGGCCGAGGCGGCGTTGCGTGACGCCGGTTTCGGGTCGGCCTCGCCGGCCGACTACGACCGCCTGCGCATTTCCCAGGGCGTACCGGACGGCAGCCAGGATCTGGAGATTGAGCGCTCGCCCTTGTTGGAGAACGGCTTCGACGAACTAAACGGCGTGGATTGGGACAAGGGCTGTTTCATGGGGCAGGAGCTGACCGCACGGACCAAGTACAGGGCGCTGATTAAAAAGCGTCTCTTGCCGGTGACCATCGCCGGCCCGGCACCCGACCCCGGGACGCCGGTGATGCGCGACGGCAAGGCGGTCGGCACCATGCGTTCGGTGGCCGGAGACCTGGGTTTGGCGCTCCTACGGCTTGACGCCCTAGAGGACCCCACCGTCGCGCTGACTGCGGGGGACGCGCAGGTTACCGCCCGAAAACCGGATTGGGCGCGGTTTTAGGCCGAGAGTTGTCGCGACACCTCGGCCAAGCGGCCGAAGGGCGAGATTCCGGCGCCAATCTCGAGGTCCAGCCCCAGCGCGGCGGCGCGGCGCAAGCCGTCCCGGCCGAAGCGGTCGCGAAGCGCCTCGCGCAGCCAGAGCCCCGCCTGGGCCTGACGTTGCGCCGGGAGGCGGCCGGCCTGGCCCAGCCAGGCGGCGCGCCGCGCCAAGACAGCCTGCAAATCGTCGATCCCCATTCCGCCCGCCGCGGAAACCGCCAGCACCGCGACCGGCCAGGCCGCGCCCGCCGCATCGGGCTCGTCCGCGGCCAAACTTAGGGCTCCTTTGAGATCCGCCAGAGCGCGCTGGGCCGCCGGACCCAGATCGGCCTTGGTCACCACAGCCACATGGGGGATCTCGACGATCCCGGCCTTCATGAATTGCAGCGAATCGCCGGAGGCCGGCTGCACGCAAAACACCACCGTATCGGCGACCCCGGCCACGTCGGTCTCGGACTGTCCGACGCCGACCGTTTCGATCAGGACCACATCGTAGATGGCGCGCATGACCACCATGGCCGCCACGGTGCCGTCGGCCAAACCGCCCAGGCGGTCGCGCGCAGCCATGGATCGAACAAAGACGCCCGCATCATCGGGATCCGTGACCAGGCGGACGCGGTCGCCCAAGAGGGCCCCACCCGAGCGGCGCGAGGACGGATCGACCGCGATCACACCGACGCTGCGTTTTGCGGCGCGAAATCCGGCGATCAACCTACCCAGAAGGGTCGATTTTCCGACGCCGGGCGGCCCTGTGACGCCGATAACCTGAGCCCGGGGCGCGCCATAGGCGGCATCCAGCAGGGCCTGGGTGTCGGCTTCGCCCGACGCGCGTTCCAAGGCGGCCAGGGCCCGCGCCATGGCGGGCTTACCGCCGCGCGCCAGGGTTTCAAGGCTCGTTACCGGATCCGGTCCAGACATAGGATCCCACTTGCCCCCTCGCCCGCACGCGGTCAAGGGCGCTTCGCGAGTAGCCCCTCAAGAAAATTTGTCATTAAGACTTCGTAAAGATCGAAACTGCACACTCCAGGCCATGAGCGAACTCGGGGAAGTCACCTATGGCGCGGGCCACGTCATTTACAAAGAGGGCGACCCGGGCAACGCCGTTTTCATCATAACCGACGGCAAGGTCGAAGTGGTGCGCCTGATCCGCGATGAACCGGTCCGCCTGACGGTTCTGAGCGCCGGCGCGATCTTCGGCGAATCCGGTGTGATCCGGAACACCGCGCGCTCGACCACGGTTCGCGCCATCACGCCGGTCACCCTGATGGTAATTTCCAAGGAAGCTTTCGATTCGGTGTTCAAACGGGAAAACCCGCTGGCCCTCAAGCTGTTGCGCGCCCTTTCCGACCGCCTGGCCGCCGTGCACAGCCAGCTCATGACCCATCACCTCTATACCGAGGGCGCCCTGCAGAGCGAGGTTGGCGCGATCCGCCTTTTGGCCGGTTCGCCCGAGATGCAGGCGCAGATCGGCGTCGAGGGCGTGGTCATAAAGACTCTGCCGTTCCACATCGGGCGGCATTTGCGGCCGGAAGAGAAAGCGACCGTGCGCAAGGCCGACTTGATGGTTCAAGCCTCGGCCGGCGCGGAAATCTCGCCTCTGCATTTCTCGATAGAAAGCGAGGAAGGCCGTCTGATCGTGCGCGACCATGCCAGCCACCTCGGCACCAAGGTTAACGAGCAGCGGATCGGACACTTCGAAGAATTTTCGACGGCCGACCTACTGCTCGGCACCACTTCCCTGCAAGCCGGCGGCATGGATTCGCCCTATCGCTTCGAGATTATTGTCGAACGCGCCGAACAGGCAGAGGCCGGTTAGCGCCGTCGGACGCCCTTTTTCGCGTTCCGTGTCTTGATTTTGCGCGATGCGGCGGGTCGCTTTGCCGGTTTTCGACCGGACGCAGTCTGCTTCTTGGCCTGCACCCTTTTCTTGGTCGGTGCCCTCTTCCTAACCTGAGTCTTTTTTCTGGCCGGGGTCTTTTTCTTGGCCACCCTTTTCTTCACGGCCTTCTTTTTAACAACCCTCTTTTTGGCGACTCGCGTCTTGATCGGCGCCTTACGCTTTTTGGTCCGCGGTTTCGGCTTGGCGGCCAGCGCGGCCGAACTGGCGAGCGCGGACTGGGCGGCGGCCAGGCGTGCGATCGGCACCCGGTACGGCGAGCACGACACGTAGCTTAGCCCAACCTCTTGGCAGAAACGGATCGAAGCCGGGTCGCCGCCATGTTCGCCACAAATGCCTAGCTTCAAATCCGGGCGCACTTGGCGCCCACGCTCGGCGCCGATCTTGACCAGTTCGCCAACTCCGGCGGTGTCAATGGTCATGAAGGGATCGCATTCGATGATGCCACGATGCTCGTAGGAGCCCAAAAAGCTGGTCGCGTCGTCGCGCGACAGGCCATAGGTCGTTTGGGTCAGATCATTGGTGCCGAAGCTGAAGAATTCCGCCGATTTGGCGATCTCGTGAGCGCGCAGGCATGCGCGCGGCAGTTCGATCATGGTGCCGATCAGGTACTTGATGGCGACCCCCTCGCTGGCCATGACCTCACGTGCGACCTCGTCGACCAGGGTCTTGAGGATTTCCAGCTCCTTGGGAATCGCGACCAGCGGAATCATAATTTCCGGCTCGACGGTTTCGCCTTGCGTCTTGAAGACCTGCGCGGCCGCCTCGAAGATGGCGCGCGCCTGCATTTCGTAGATCTCGGGATAGGTGATACCCAGACGGCAGCCGCGATGGCCCAGCATGGGGTTCCATTCGTCGAGCTTTAGCTTGCGCGTCCGCACGTGTTCCAGGGAAACGCCGGCCGCCTTGGCAACGTCGGCCATCTCCGACTCGCCGTGGGGGAGGAATTCGTTCAAGGGCGGGTCGAGCAAGCGGATCGTAACCGGCTGGCCGTGCATGGTATGAAAGATCTGGACGAAATCGTCCCGCTGCATGGGCAGGATCTTGTCCAGAGCCCGGCGCCGTTCCTCCACCGAATCGGCCAGGATCATCTCGCGCACCGTGACGATACGCCCGGCGTCGAAGAACATGTGTTCGGTTCGGCACAGGCCAATACCTTCGGCGCCGAAACGGCGCGCCACCCCAGCGTCCAGCGGGGTATCGGCGTTGGCCCGGACTCCCATGGTGCGCGCCTTGTCGGCCCAGCCCATGAGAACGCCGAAGTCGCCGGAAAGTTCCGGCTGAATCGTCTTGACGTCACCCAGCATCACCTCGCCATTGGTCCCGTCGATGGTGATGACGTCGCCTTCCTTAAGGTCGTGCCCGCCGACCCGCATCACGCCGGCGGTGTAGTCGATGCGCAGTTCGCCGGCGCCGGAGACGCACGGCCGTCCCATGCCGCGTGCCACCACCGCGGCGTGGCTGGTCATGCCGCCGCGCGTGGTCAGGATACCGCGCGCCGCGTGCATGCCGTGGATATCTTCGGGCGAGGTTTCGATCCGGCATAGAATAATTGGATCGCCGCCTGAAGCTTGGGATTCGGCGGCGTCGGCCGTGAATACGATCCGCCCCGATGCCGCCCCGGGCGAGGCCGGCAAGCCGCGGGCAATAACCTGGCGCGGCGCTTTCGGATCTAGGGTCGGATGCAAGAGCTGATCGAGCGAGCCCGGCTCGATCCGGCCGACCGCCTCGGCCTCGGAGATCAGGCCCTCTTGAACCATCTCGACCGCGATGCGGATCGCGGCACTGGCGGCGCGCTTACCGTTGCGGGTTTGCAGCATGTAGAGCGTGCCGCGCTGGACCGTGAACTCGATGTCCTGCATGTCGCGGTAGTGCCGCTCCAAGATTCCGCGCACCTCCAGAAGTTGATTGAAAACCTCCGGCATGACTTCTTCCATGGCCGGAAGCGACGACTTGTTCGCTGTCTTGCCGCGGACAGTCATATGCTGCGGCGTACGAATCCCGGCGACCACGTCCTCGCCCTGCGCGTTAATCAGGAACTCGCCGTAGAAGACATTTTCGCCGGTAGAGGGATCGCGCGTGAAAGCCACGCCGGTCGCGCAATCGTCGCCCATGTTGCCGAAGACCATGGCCTGCACGTTAACCGCGGTGCCCCATTCGGACGGCAAGTCGTGCAGGCGCCGGTAAGTCACCGCGCGCGGCGTCATCCAGGAGCCGAACACCGCGCCGATGGCGGCCCAAAGCTGCTCGGCTGGATTTTGCGGGAAGGGCTGGCCGGTGATCTCTTGAACCTTTGTGTGAAATTCGCCGATCACCGCACGCCAATCGTCGGCGCCGAGATCGGTATCGAGGGACACGCCCTTGTCCTCCTTGTGGAGTTCAATAATTTCCTCGAAGTAGTGATGATCGACATCGAGCACGACGTTGCCGAACATCTGAATGAACCGCCGGTAGCTGTCGTAGGCGAAACGCTCGTCGCCCGAATGACGCGCCAGGCCGGCCACGGTGGCGTCGTTGAGGCCCAGGTTAAGGACCGTATCCATCATACCGGGCATGGAGGCGCGCGCGCCCGAACGCACGGAAACCAGCAGCGGGTTTTTCGGGTCTCCGAACTTCGCGCCGACTTGTTTCTCAATTAGGCGCAGGGCCGTCTCGACCTCCGCCTTCAGCCCCTTGGGATAGGCACGGTCGCCAACGTAAAATCGGTCGCAGACCTCGGTCGTAATGGTGAACCCGGGCGGCACGGGCAGGCCGATCGCAGACATTTCGGCCAGGTTGGCCCCTTTTCCGCCCAGGAGGTTGCGCATGCCAGCGCGACCTTCCGCTTTGCCCTTACCGAATGAGTAGACCCACTTGGCCATCCGTCGTTCCCTCTGTGCCATCAGCCTTCGATCTTTGAAAAATCCGCCACGCGGTCCAAGGTTACACGGGTGCGTGCCAGCAGGTGCAGCCGGTTGGCACGCAGATCCCGGTCGCCCGCGTTGACGGTCACCTTGTCGAAAAAGCGGTCGACCGGCGCGCGCAAGGCGGCGAGTGCGGTCATCGCGCCCTTAAAATCCTCCGCGCCGACCGCCGTGCGCGCGGCCGCCGCAGCCCCGCTCAAGGCGCGATACAGCTCGCGTTCTTCTTCCTGGTCCAGGGCGGTCGCCTCGACCTCCGCATCGTAGGCACGGCCGTCGCGTTTCTCCTCGATGCGCACGATGTTGGCGGCGCGCCGATAGGCCACCAGCAAATTAGCCCCGTCGTCGGTCTTCAGAAAAGTCTCCAACGCCGCGACCCGGGCGAGCAAGCGCACCAAATCGTCCTCCCCACCGACCGCGAAGACCGCCGTAATCAGATCGTGACGCACGCCCTTGTCGCGCAAAGCGACCTTCAGCCGGTCGGCGAAGAAATCCAAGAGCTCGCCCGCAACCCGCCGCCAATCGCTGCGCTGGGCGACCGGGGCAGAGAGCGAGGCGAGATCGAAAGCCTTGAGCAGAGGCAGGCGCAGCCGGTTCTCGATGATCAGGCGAATGATCCCAAGGGTGGCGCGGCGCAAGGCAAACGGGTCCTTCGATCCGGTCGGCTTCTCGTCGACGGCGAAAAAACCCACCAGGGTATCGATTTTGTCGGCCAGCGCGATTGCCACCGAGGTCGGTGCCGAGGGGCAGGCGTCGCCCGGGCCGAGCGGCGAATAATGTTCCGCGATCGCCAGGGCCACATCCTTATGCTCGCCGTCCTGCAGCGCGTAGTACTGGCCCATGATGCCTTGTAGCTCGGGAAATTCGCCGACCATGCCGGTCACCAAATCGGCCTTGGCCAGGCGCGCCGCCGAACGCACCCGGTCTTTGTCCGCCCCGGGCACGTAATCGGCGATCTCGGTCGCCAAGGCCTGTATCCGGTCGACTTTTTCGTCCAGGTCGCCCAGCTTCTCGTGAAACACGATCTCCTTTAGGCGCGGCGCACGGCTGGCCAGGGTCTGGCGCCGGTCCTGGTCCCAGAAGAAGCGCGCATCGGCCAGGCGGGCGCGTAGGACGCGTTGGTTGCCGGCAACGATCGCTTTGCCTTTATCTGGGGTCTCCATATTGGCGACCAGCAAGAAACGGTTCGACAGGCGGCCCTTGGCATCGAGTAGCGACAGGTATTTCTGGTGCGCGCGCATGGAGGTGGTCAGCACCTCGGCCGGCAAATCCATGAATTGGGGGTCGATCTGCCCCATCAGAACGACCGGCCATTCGACCAGACCGGTCACTTCGTCCAGCAAGGCCGGGTCGTCCTTGAGCGTCAGCTTCACGCGGGCGATGCGCCGCTTGGCTTGCTTGAGGATGTCCGCCTTGCGGGTCTCGGGGTCGAGGACAACCTTGGCCTTGAGCAATTTCGCCTGGTAGTCGGCGAAGCTGCGCACTTTAAAGGGCTTGGGCGCCATGAAGCGATGGCCGACGGTCGAATCCGTAAAATTCAACGCCGTCCGGTCGTTGAGCGCCAGGGCGCCCGACAGCTTTCGTCCGCCGAAGATCGCCAGGATACCATGGAGGGGACGAACCCAGCGGAACTGACCGCCGACCCATCGCATGGATTTGGGCCAGCCGAGGCCTTGAACCGCCGCCCCGATCGCATCTGGCAGGACCTTCGCCGTCGCCTGACCCTTGGTCTTCTTGACCGCGAAATAGAACGCGCCCTTGCCGGTATCGCGGACCTCGGCCTGCTTCGCTGACCTGAGGCCATTGGCCTTGAGAAAACCTTGAACCGCTTGCTCCGGCGCATCGACGCGGGGGCCGCGCCGCTCCTCCGTCGTGTCCGGCTGCTTCGTAGGCAGGCCGGAAACCGCGACCGCCAGGCGGCGGGGCGTGACCATGGCGCGGGGTTCCTCATGCGCCAGGCCGGCAGCCGCAAGCCGTTCCGACAACAACCGCGCGAAATCGGCCGCCGCGCGGCCCTGCATGCGCGCCGGGATTTCTTCGGAGAGAAGTTCGACCAGAAGCTCGGGCATGCTATCCCCTGCCCTCCGCCGCCGTCCGACTGGCAACCCAGGCCTCGCAGCAACCTTTCGCCAAGGCCCGCACCCGGCCGATGTAGGATTGGCGCTCGGTTACCGAGATCACGCCACGGGCATCCAAAAGATTGAACAGGTGGCTGGCCTTCATACATTGGTCGTAGGCCGGCAGGGCCAGCTTGCGATCCCCGCCCAGCAGCTTGGCGCATTCCGCCTCGGCGTCCTGGAAATGCCGGAACAGCACCTCGGTCGTGGCCAGCTCGAAGTTGTAGGCCGAGAACTCCCGCTCCGCCTGCAGGAAGATGTCGCCGTAGGTCTTGCCGCCCTGGTCCTTCGCGACCCCGTCCCAATCCAGATCGTAGACGTTCTCGACACCTTGGACGTACATGGCCAGGCGCTCCAGGCCATAGGTCAACTCGAACGAGACGGGATCACAGTCGATACCGCCAACCTGCTGGAAATAGGTGAACTGGGTCACCTCCATGCCGTCGCACCAAACCTCCCAGCCCAGGCCCCAGGCGCCCAGCGTGGGGCTTTCCCAATCGTCCTCGACAAAGCGGATGTCGTGCGCCATGGGGTCCAGGCCGATGGCGCGCAGCGAACCGAGATACAGCTCCTGCGCGTCCGGCGGCGAGGGCTTCATGATGACCTGGAACTGATAGTAATGCTGCAACCGGTTCGGGTTTTCGCCGTAGCGGCCATCGGTCGGCCGGCGCGAGGGCTGCACATAGGCCGCGTTCCAGATGCCGGGGCCGAGCGCACGTAAGGTCGTCGCCGGGTGAAAGGTCCCGGCCCCCACCTCCATGTCGTAGGGCTGCAAAATCACGCAGCCCCGCGCGGCCCAGTAATCCTGGAGCCGGAGGATCAGGCGCTGGAAACAGGTCCGTGGATCGGCCTTGAGGCGGGAACCGGCCTTGGTCATCTACCGTTGGGAGTTTGTGCACTGCAGAAAAGCGGGCGAACATTAGCCCTGGCGGCAAGTCAGATCAAGCAAACCGGGGCGGCGCCGGGAATACGGCGATGGGCGGCGGGGAGGTGAGCCCGGAACGGCGCCATAGGCGGCAATTCCGGCCACGCGACCAAGGGCAGCAGCCCGAGTCATGGCCGAATCTAGAGACCAGAAAGCCGAAAGGCTCAGAGAAGAAGGGAGAATTGGGCAGAGAAGGAAGGAGAGAGGGACGTTAGTTGTTTAGTCCCGGCATTTGATGGATCGGGTTGAGCCTGAATCGTTCTGGCACACCCCGATCCATCAAATGCCGGGACTAAACAGTTAGTAAGGACAATCGGCCCGGCCGCAGTTGGCGGGGCCGCGCGCCGAAACATAGGTGCGGCAGACCGGGCACTCGGTCATGTCCTCCGCCGCGTCTTGTGGCGGCGCCGTCTTGGCCTTGCGCCAAGCGGCGCCAGGCCAACGGCTTTTCTTGGGCGGCCCGCCGGCCGCCGCGTCCCGCGCCTGTTGCAAGCGCGAAACCCACTTGAACCCGTACCAGACCGCCGCGACCACGGCGGCCAGAACCAGGAGCTTCTGGAGGGAAAACCCGAACATGGGAAGGGTTGTAGAGGCCCGCGCCGCGCGTGGTCAAGGACGGGCCCGCCCGGCGGAAATTGCGGCGGCCGGCTAGAGCCCGTAGCGGGCCCAGAGCGCCCGTTCCTCAGCCGCGGCCAGGACGCCGGTTAAGGCGCCTTGCACGTCGAAGCCGGCCGGCGCGTCGCCGGCACCCAGGCCCAAGCGCCGGCGCCACCAGGGCTTAGCGCCATCGATCCGCCGAACGACGACCTTTTCGCCGAAACGCGCGCGCAAAACCTGCCGCAACTCGCCCAGTTCGTCGATCAAGCCCAATTCGAGCGCGCTCTTGCCGGTCCAGAATTCGCCGCTGAACAGGGTTTTGTCGTCGCCCTTTAGGCGTTCGCCGCGCCGCGCCCGCACCTGTGCGATGAAGCTGTCGTGGATTTCCTTTTGCAGGGCCTTGAGCCGCGCCACCTCGTCCTTCTTTTCCGGGCGAAAAGGATCGAGCATGGCTTTCTTGTCGCCGGCGGTGTGCACCCGTCGTTCGATGCCGTAGCGGCCGAGCAATTCCGGGAACCCGAAGCCGGCCGAGACCACGCCGATGGAGCCGACGATCGAGGTTTCGCGCGCGAAAATCTCGTCGGCCGCGCAGGCCAGCCAATAGCCGCCCGAGGCCGCGACATCCTCGCAGAAGGCCATAACCTTGACGTCGCGCTCCTCGGCCAGGTCGCGAATTCGCTTTGCGATCAAATCGGATTGGGTTGGGGAACCGCCGGGCGAATTGACCGCCAAGGCGATGGCCTTAAGGCGCGGCAGCTTGAAGGCGCGCTCGATCAGGCTTTCCATGGCCGCCAGGCTCAGGCTCGGGCGAAAGCCCCCAACGCCGATCACCCCGCTAAGCCGGAGCACGGCGACCACCGGGGGCGGCTCCTTAAAGCGGCGGAACGGCAGATAGGCGAGGAGACTGCGCAGGTCCATGGGCTGAGATATAGAGACCCGGCCGCACCGGAACAACCAGGACCCCGCAACCCGATTGCGTATTAGATTTCGATTGGCGCCGCGTGTCTCAGGATCGCCTCGGCGGCGGCGCTATAGGCGCCGCCGGGTTGGTGCAGAACCAGGCCGGGCAAGAGGCGCAGCGGGCTCGCGACATCTTTTCGGGCGCGCACGATGACCCGCTTCGCCGGTTTGCCCTGACCGGGCCAGAGGGGAAAGACCGCAATATCCCCAGCCCGGCCATGGAGCGCGGCGAGCACCTCGTCGAGCCGGTCGGCCCGGTGGATTAGAGTAACGCCACCCTTGGGCCGGGTCATGGTCAGCGCCGCACGCAACCATACCGACAGCCCGGCGGGCCCTTCGCGGTTGGCCATGTCGCGGGCGCGGTGGCCGCTGGGCCGGTTCGCCTCGGCGCTCAGGTAGGGTGGATTGCACATGACCTGGTCGAAACTGGCAGGCGCCAAGCGCGGCGGCAGCTTGGCCACGTCCCCGGCCACCGGGACGAAGCGATCCACAACGCCATTGCGCCGCGCGTTGTCGCCGGCTAACCGGACCTGTTCGATCTGCAGATCCATGCCGGTCACGTGAACGCCGGGCACCCGCGCCAAGAGGCACAGGGCCGCGGCCCCGGACCCACAGCCTAGATCCAGAACCCGCGCGCCGGCCGCGGCCGGCACCGCCGCCGCGAGCATGACCGGATCGATCGCCGCACGGTATCCGGACACCGGCTGGCTCAGGACCACCCGCCCACCGAGCAGGCGGTCCTCGCTGGTCGCCGCGGCGGCCGGTTGGAGACTCGCTCGGGGGCTGGACGTCATGTGGACACGTCCTCGCCCGCGTCCTCCAAAACCCGGCGGGCCCGCTCGTAATCGTCGTCGCTGACCGCCAGACGGCGCGGAATCGCCCCGATTGAGCCTTCGATCACGCTGGTATGGACGTCCAGCAAGATGCTTTCGACACCGGAATCGGCCAGAAGGGCCTGAATCCAGGACAGTTTCACCACGTCATTGGTATACAAAATGTTCTTCACAAATCCGTACTCACGGCTGACAGGCGCGCGATTGACTTGACCGGCGGGCAGATCGACCTATCCTCGGCGAATTATGGCATGAATGTGCCGATCCTTGGATACGGTATCTTGCCAGCCGAGGGGTCGAAGCGAGGAAAATGCCTGTGAACGGTGTTGCCGGTTTGGAGATCGCGCGCGAGACCGCGCCGCGGACAGGGCTGGAGCCCTTGACCGCCCTGGTGGCGGATGAGCTTCAAATGGTCAATCGCCTGATCCTCGAGCGCATGGAATCCGAGGTCAGTCTAATACCGCAGATGGCCGGCCATATCGTCGCGGCCGGCGGCAAGCGCCTGCGGCCGGTCCTGACCCTGGCCTCGGCGCGGCTGTGCGGTTATCAGGGCCAGCGCCACCTCAATTTGGCCGCCTGTGTGGAGTTCATTCACACAGCGACCCTGCTGCACGACGATGTGGTGGATCAGAGCGACCTGCGCCGGGGCCTATCGACCGCCAACGCGCTTTGGGGCAACCAGCCCAGCGTCCTGGTCGGCGACTTCCTGTTCAGCCGCGCCTTTCAGCTCATGGTCGCGGACGGGTCCTTGAAGGTCCTTAAAATATTGTCCGACGCCTCGGCGGTGATCGCCGAGGGCGAGGTGCAGCAGTTATTGATCAGCAACGACACGGCGACCAGCGAGAAAGACTATTTGGCCGTGGTCGGTGCGAAGACCGCCGCCTTGTTCTCCGCCGCCTGCCGGATCGGCGCCGTGGTCGGCGAGCGGCCCGAGGAAGAGGAGATGGCGCTGGAGAGTTATGGCCGGAATTTCGGCATCGCCTTCCAGATCATCGACGACCTGCTCGATTTCTCGGCCCATCAGGCCGAACTGGGTAAGACAGTCGGCGACGATTTCCGGGAAGGCAAGATTACCTTGCCGGTGATCCTGGCGTTCGCGCGCGCCGACGAAGACGAACGCCGGTTCTGGCGCCGCTGTCTGGAGGACACGGAGCAGACCGACGCCGATTTGGGCCAGGCCATTGCGCTGATGAACCGGCACGGCGTGCTAAAGGACACGGCGGCCTACGCGCGGGCCTATGCCTCCGACGCGCGCGATGCTCTGGCGATTTTTCCGGCCTCACCGGTCAAGCGGGAAATGCTCGAGCTCATAGATTTCTGCGTCGAGCGCGCCTACTAGAACATGCTCTAGCTACCCCCCTCGTCACCTCCGCAGAGCACGTCCAAGGCCTCGCGTTCCCGCTCCGTGTTGATGCGGTGATAGGCGCCGATCGACATGGCGCAAACCGTCGCCTTTAAGACCCGGCCCTCGGCGTCCTTTGCCGATTGGGCGCTGAACACTCCGCGTTCCACGAAGAGCTGTTGAGCCGATGTGCATCCGGCCAAGAGCGCGGCGGCGATGACTGTCGAGAAGAGACGCGGCATCGTCGGTAACCTCCACGAAATTACGGGAAACGACCAATCGAGACCCGGTTCAGCGCCCGAAGACGTCGCGCCAAGTCGCGGCCAAAGCGGTCGCGCCGGCGGTTAGAAACCCGCCGAGCCAAAGAAAAACGCGCAGGCCTGTCTTGCCCTGGGTAGCGACCCTGATCAGTTCGCATTGGGTGGCTTCGACCTGCGACAGGCGAGTACCCAGGTTCTTCAATTCCGTCTCGGTCACCGCGCGCAGGGCGGCGATTTCGGCTTGAAGATCGCCGTGCGTTGGGGCTGCCATAGTGCCGCCCTCTAGGTGGCCGGAGCCAGCGCCCGGACATCCGTGCCGTCGCTGTGCAATAGCCGCGCGGTGGCGTTGGCGATGGTGACGCTGGCCCCAGCGCCAACCTTGAATGTCGCGGATTGCCCGCTTTGATTAAGCACCGCGAAGGCGTGATTGCCGGTCGCGGGCAGGGATACGTCGAAAGCGACCGTCGGGCTGCCGCTCAACGAAAACAGAAAGTGGCCGAAAAACTCGTCGTCGCTCAGGCTGCGATCGGCCACGCTTGGCGAGCCGGCCGCGTCGGCGATCCCGACAGGCAACACCGCCTGGGTCGCGCTCGACAGCAGATTGTCGAGCGCGTTCGAGGTGACTTCCTTTTGCGATTGCGACTGCACGATTAACGCGCCGTCGACGTGATCGCCCAGGTTGTCGAGGTTGGCCATGGTTGAGACTTCCTTTCAGACTTACCCCGAGACCGTGGCGGACGCCGGGAAACCGCGCCCCACCGTGGCGCTCAACTGGTAGACGCGCAGGTCGAGTGTGGCTTGCTCGGCGCCGAAGTCGGAGATTTGATCGGCGGCCGAGTAGACCGCTTGGCGCGATCCGGGCGTGACCGCGGAGCCACCGGCGGAGGCCACGGCGGTAATAGTTCGCGCCACGCTCGCGCCATCCAGGATATCGACCTCGTAGGCCTCGCTCTCCTCGCCCAGGGGCACATCCACGGCGTCTTTCCAGGCGCCGCCCAGGCGGCCGCGGCGCTTCCAAGTTACCGTCCAATCCAGGGGCGAGCCGGCGCGCGCGCCGCGCAGGTCTACGGGGGCATAGGGCATGAGCGAACGCCCGCTAAAGCTGAGCGACGTCTGCGCGCCCTCACTCAACAGACCGCCTAAAGTGATGGCCCGGTAGAACCGCAGGGCGTCCAGGTCGGTATCGGGCAGATTGACCCGGTTGAGTGTGGCGTCGTTAAGCAGCAGCACACGCTCGCCGATGGTGTGACCGGCTGTCGCCCATTCGGTGCCGCGACGGCCGCGCAAAAAGGTGTCGAGGGTGGTGCTGCCGTCCGCGTTCAGGGCCGCATTGGCGAATTGGACGATCTCGTCGCCGACCAGCAGGGCGTTCGCCCCGTTCAGAACCGCCGTCTCCTCTGCGGCGACCAAGGCGCCGCGCGTCAAACGAAGCGTCAAGGTGCTGCCCCGGTCCCAAGTACAGGCGCCGTGATCAGGCAGAGCCGTTTCAGTCGCGCCGTGAACCGCGTTGCGGGTGCCGGGCACGAACAGGAAGGGGAAATCGAAGGCCTCGCCGTCTGCCGACTTCAGAATCGAAACCCCGGGCCAGGTCTCCTCGCCCAAGGCACCGGCCGCCACATAGATCCCCAAGCCTTCTTCCGCGTCGCGCAGAAGCGGAATATCCAGAAGATGGAACGCCGATGGTCCTGCCAGTACGATGGACTGCGCCGCCACGCCCAAGGCGGCCACGCCGACGGCGGCGCTGTCGTAGACAACGGCATCCTCGGCCACGCCGCCGATCCGGATCACCCCGTCGACACCGTGATCCACGCGATCGACCCGCAGGGTCGCCGTGACACCGCTGGCGCTCGCCCGGATAACGTCGCCGGTGCTGATCCGGGCGTGCATTCGCGAGACCCGCAGGTCGTAGAGCGTGCGCGCCTGCCAGGTTTGGAAGCCGATGCGCTCTACCCGTTGCGCCGCCTCGGCCCCGCTCATGGCCAGCGGCAAGTTGATGACCTTGAGCGCCCGGGACGCGACTGCCGCCTCGGCGCGCAGAAAGAATTGGGTGTTGGTCTGATAGTCGAGGATTGGGTCGGCGTAAGTCAGGTCGATGCGGCGCGGCAGCTCAATCTCCTGGATTCGTTCCTCGCCGATCAGGGGGACGATGGCCGGGTCCCCGAAAGCCCGCGCGCCCAGATCCGCCTCGTCGATCGTGACCGCTGGCGCACCGCCGCGCGGGACCATGGCAACCTTAAAGTCTTCCTCCCGGGGGTCGAAGAAATACGCGGCGGCCAGAGGCTCCAGCGCCGCGCGCGCGGCCATGCGGTCGGTGATGACGAAGCCGATCACCGTGTCGCTGAGCGCCGAGGTATCGAGATCGCCAGGCGCCGCGATGGCGACCCGGCTGGAAATATCCTCAACGATGCCGGCCAAGGTCACGTCGAGGCCGGACTTGCGGTCGAGGTAGGCCCAATACAGGGTCGCGGGGGTGACGTCGAGCCAGATGTGCGCGTTGTTCAGTGCATCGAACACCATCTGCTGCACGCCGGGAATCGCGGGCCAACTCGTGAGCGAGACACTGCGCCGGATGGTGAAGCTCGAAATATCGATCTCGAAAGCGACCGTCGTCGCCTGCAACCAGATTCGCCCGCCGATAGGCTCGGCGCAATATTGGGTGCGATTGTCCAGCGTCGCGTTCAAGACCACAGATAAGGTCGCGTCGATGGTCAGATTATCCAAACTGAAACGCAGCAGGCCGGTCGCGCCGGTGTCTTCGACGATCAAACAATTGCTCGGCTCGTCGTAAGCCAGGAAGCGCGCGCCGGTCTTGCCCGGCAGAACGTGACGCTCGCGTACCGATCCGATCCCGGGGTCGATCTTGAAGAGATAACCGTCCGCCGAGCCGTCGACCGCCAGAGTCCAGACGAAACCTTCCGCGTCGATCGCCATGCCGGTGCGCCCTAGCGTCGAGCGGTAGGACCCGGCGGTCGGCGGCGCGAAATTCGACAACACAATTTCGTCCAGCAAGGCCAGCGTGGATGCGGAAAAGATCCCGACCTTGCCGGTCAGGCCCTGGGCGACAATGCGCTCGAATCCGGGTTGGCCCGCGACGATCAGGTTGGCGAAATCCTGCGACATCGCCGAAGCCGAAATGCCGATCTGGGCCCAGGACGAGTCGTACTTGACGACTTTGCCGTTCCCATTGCCGGAATAGAGGTTGCCCTCGCGATCCAGGGCCGGACAGAAGGATTCCCCGACACCAATGTCCTTGCCGACCACTTGGCGGCGCGTCGCCACGTCCCACTTGGTCGCGATTCCGTTGGTCGAAAGGGTGTAGAGAAACCGGCGGTCGTGACTCCAACGGCCCAACTGGGTGACCGGCGCGGCGAAGGCTGCGGCGCTGGCAAACGGAAAAGTGTCGCTGGCGGCGCTGGCGACCTCCGCCGTGATCTGCGGGATGCGGTTGCCGAAATCCTCCAGCGGCAGGCTCTCGAACACCAGCCCGGCCTGGCCCCGATAAGCGGGTGTATTCTCGATACCTCGCTCGGCTTGCTCGGCCGGGTCGGGCTGCTGGGTCTCCCCGCCCAGATATATGCGCAGCTGCGCCTGGCGCAGCTTACCGCCGAGCACCGGATCGATGCCGGTAAAGTCGGCGATCAACTGGCCGTCGCCCCAGACCCGAAGCACCGCCTGAATCGGCCCCTCGCACAAGGCGATGCGGAAATCCGCCGTATAGCGATAGGTCAGGCTGGCCTGGGTCGCGCCGCCGCCCTTGCCGCCCTGGGTCTGTTCTTGGCGATGCTCCTTCAGGCCGGGCGACCAGACCACGTTTCCGCCCAGGCGAAAGCGGCCATAAACGATGGGAACCGGCCGTCCGTAGCTGGACGAGGTGACCGCCAGATCGGTCAGGCGCGGGCCCTCGGCACGGCGGTCGTCGCCGTTCCCGAACAGGGCGTTGCCGGCAAACTGCCCGGCCAGGAACCCGGCCTGCGCGCCGACCGGCCCGCCGATCACGCCGCCGGCCAGCGCACCGCCGAGACTGAGCGCCAATGTCGCCATCAATCGACCCCGGGAATGCGGTAAGCGCTGTGCGGCGCCCAGACCAGCCGCTGCTCCACGACCCGGCCCTGGTCCTGATGGGCGTGCACAATGACGTCGATTGCGCTGAGCAGAGCCACATGACGCAAGCCCGCGCCCAGGTCGACCAGCAGAAGATCGCCTGGTAAGGCCCGCATGGGGGCGACCGGCCGCAGGTGCTGGCGCAGGCCGAGCAGCAAGGCCTTGGGCGCCGGCGGCGCGGCATGGCCGCGATAGGGCAGAAAGGCCTCGGCCAAGTCCTTCAGGCCGACATTGCGCGCGACCCCGGCCAGGAAGCCCAGGCAGTTCGCGCCCGCGCCCCGCTCGGACCCGGCCGGCACCCAGGGGGTGCCGATCCAGCGGCGCGCCTCGGCCACGACCGCGTGCCTATCGGGCATCGGGGGTCCGGAACAGGAGGTCGTTGCCGGGTACATAGGGCTCGCCCCGAAAATTGAGCAGATTGTCGAAGCTGTCGCGGCACACCGCCAGCGACTTGTCGCAGCCGGCCGACACCGTGACCGGGTCGCCCGGCGCGACGCCGAAGGGCATGGGCAGAAACAGGGTGACGGCCTTGGTCGAGAGAACCCAGGATCTCACCTCCATCTTGAGACCGAGGTTGGCGGGCGGCGGGCTGCCCGCGCCGGTGAAGCTCAGAACGCCGCCGGTCAGCAAGACGTCGGGCGCGTCGCCGCCATAGCTCAAGGTGAAGGCGCGGTTGTCGGTGACGCTGGCGACCGTGGCCTCAATGGTCAGCGCCCGTTCGGTCTCCCAAAGCACGCTGCCGTCCGCCGTTTGGCCCCCAAGGGTCAGGGCCCAGCTGGGCTCGCTCAAGCCGCTGGTCCCGGCCTGCAGGCAGCGGACGTGCCGATCGTTGAAAGCGGCCGGGCGCACCACGGAACCGAGACCGGCGTCGCGTGGCGGACGCGGGCCGTAGGCCGTGCTGGCCTGCCAAAGCGGCGGCGCGAGTCGCACGGCGCAGCGCGTGTCGCCCAACTCGGCCCGGCACGCGGGGCTGTAGAGCGCGCCGATCTCCTGGCGGTAGCGATCGATCAGGCCACGCAACTCGGCAACGAACATCGCCCCCTCGGCGCGGACCTGGCCGACCTGGCCCCGCCGCAGCTTCAAGGCGCCCTGGCCAAGCGCGGCGTAGTTCACCTCGAAGATCTTGACCTCGGCGAAATCGTAGCGGCCGGCGCGCAAATCCGCCGCCGTGATCGCCGCGGAGTCCAACACGCCTTCCACATCGAGGTTGTCGGCAGCCAGGCCGGCGACGCCGGCGATGTTGCTCCGGGTAAAGCCGCTCGCCGCCGCGTAGGTCAGCGCGCCGCCGCCATCGCCCAGATCGAAGACCAGATCGCGATCATGGGAGGTGAAACCGAGGACCGTTCCGTCGCGCCGCGCGATCTTCCAGCAGGTGGCGAGCGTGAGCGCGGCGCCGGCCAGGTGCGCCGCCAGCTCCGGTGTGACCGTCTTCATGCGATGTCGCGAATCTCGACGATAGGCAGGGTTTCGATCGCGTCGCGCGCGTGGGTGACCTGGCGGATTTCCAGGCTGTCGGTATCGAAGCGCACCGGCACGTCGAAGGCGAAGTCGGTGGTCAAGACCGGCGCCGGGGAGCCGCCCGGCAAGGCCGCGAAGCTGACCAGACCGGTCGCGGTATCGACGCTGGAGGCCATGGGCGCGCCGTCCAAGTATAGCTGCGCACTGCCCGCCACCGGCTTGGTGACGCTGCGGCTGAAGGTCCGGCCGCCGCTGCTATAGCTACGCACCAATTGGCCACCGGTCTCGCCGCCCGCCACCGCCGCGATCAGAACCTGGCCGGTGACGGAAAAATCTGTGTGGTCCTTGAAGCGGAAACCGCGCAGGCGTCCTTGGCGCGCGTACCAAAACGCCATGATGGCATCCAGGTCGGCGGCGCTTTGAATACCGGGTGCCACGTCCCAGCGTGCGCGGGTGGCGCTCCACTGGGCGTTGCGTTGTTCGTGGCCGCTGCCCAGCACCACCACCTCGGTGCGGAATCGCGGGCCGCCGCGCGCCCCGAACTCGATCTTCGTGGGCAGACGCACTTCGTCGAAGCTCATGGGAAGGGACTCTCTCGACTGGGGAGGCTTAGCGGTTGCGGCGGCCGGCGCGCACGGCATCGGCCAGCATGGCCTGAATCTGGCCACGCGATTCGTTGAAAGCCCGCGGATCGGGCGTTTGAATATTCACGACAATTTGCATGTCGCCGGAGTCACCGCCACGGCACCGCAGGGCGGCTTCTTGGGCCGGCGTGCGCACCACCTCGCCACGATGCAATATTGCCGGCACCTCGCCGGGCGCGAGGCGCGGCACCTGACCGATCATGCCGCCACCGGCGAAGCGCGGCGCCCCGTCGAACAGCGCGGCCGGGACTACACGCCCCGAGACCGGCGTCGACCCAACCCGGCCACCGCTGTGAAACGACCCAGCGAAGGTGGCGAGCCCAGTCCCGATCAGGCTTGTGGCCGCACCGGCCAGGGGTTCGGTCACCAGCTTGCGCGTGAGGATACGCAGGATATCTTGCTCCAGGCCCCGCAGCACATCGGAGAAGCGCTTACCTTCGACCACCGCGCCCTCGAACGAGGAGGCGAAGGTGAACCCGAGATCGCGGGCGGCCGTGTTGAGGTTTTGCGCCGAAGCGCGCGCCATCTCTGACTTCTGAACCACCATATCGAGCGCGTTGGATTGCGTATCCGCGAAGCCAACGGCCTTTGTACGTACATCTTCGAAGGTATCGTTGAGTTGGCGAAACGGCAGATCGAACTTTCTCGCAAGCTTTTCGGTTTCGCGCTCCGTCCTGTTCAGTTCGCGTCGCAGATCGCTTATGTTCGCCTCGATGCGAACCGTCATCTTGTCGATTTCAGCCATGCGCATGCTGTCCTATCGGGGCCCCGCCCGATCCGGGAAGCGCCGCTTCATAGCGTTCAGTCGCTCGATCTCGTCCTCGCTCAAAGCGCCATCGTCCTTGCGGATGCAGTTGACCTCGACCCAATCCTCGAAGGCGGCCCAGAACTCGTGCGGCGTCGCGGCCCAGAACACCGGCGGGGTCCAGCTCAGGCGCCCGAGGGCGACCTTCATGTATTCTCGGACGTAGTCGCCGCCGTCCCCGATGGCTCTTGATCGGGCGCCGTCTCGGCTTTTTTTTTCTCATGCCCGCCGAAGGCATAGCTCTGGCAAAACTTGACCAGCGCGGCGACGACGTTGAAGGCGCCCTGCGCGACGATCCGCTCCGCGAGCTCGGCCTCCGCGACCGTATAACCGGATTGCGCGACACAGGCATGTGCGAACTTGACCAGTTCTCGCGCCGTGATTTCGGCCCGTTCCAACTTACGGCCCATTTCGAACAGGTTGGTGCCGATCGCGTCCTCGATCTCGGCGACCGCGCCGAAGCTGGGGCGAAGCACGTAGGTCTCTCCGCCCAGCTCGAAGGCGACCTCGCCGCGCGCGGTGTTGGTCATGCTCAGGCCGCCGTATAGACGGGGGCGCCGTGCGAGTTCAGGGTCAGGGCGTAGGTCTCCGGCCCGTCATGATCGCCGGTGCGCTCGTAGCTGGAGATCTGGAAACTGCATTCCAAAGAATCGCCGTTCTCAAAGGTGATCTGGAACAGATTGATGCTTTGATCGAAGGCCCATTGGCGCACGGTTTCCTCGCCGGCGCTGTCCTGAAAGACACCGTTCGCGGAAATACCGAGCGATCGCACCCCGGCCCCGGACAGGCGCTGTTGCCAGCCGTTGTCGTCCTTCGTGGTCACGTCGACGTCTTCGCCGTTTATGGTCCAAGCCGTCGTGCGAAGGCCCGCCAGAGTGGTGAAGACCTGAGGCGACGCGCCGGTCAGGTCGGCCTTCAAGAGAACGAGCTTACCCTTCTGTGCCGCCAATGGACGATCCTCCCGATGGTAAAACAATGGGCCTGCCTGGCCCGTAAAGCGCCGCCTGCCTGGCGGCCGTATCTTGGCCGGTTAGGCGCCCGCCAGGACCGCGCGCCAGTCATCGGCATAGGCCGCCGATTCACACCCGGCCATGTCCGGTGTGCCGCGGGTAAAGTGAACGACCTTGGGCACGATCTCGGGCGCGGACCAGCCTTCCAGCCAGTTCCAGGCTTCCGGCAGTCCCTTGATCGCGGCCTCGTCGATCCAACGCAGGCCGTGCAGCCAGGCACCGGCGCGGTTGTTGATGGCGTAAGGCGTCAAGCCGGCGCAACGGCCGGGCCGCAGGACCATGAGGCTGGACCAGTTCTTGCGCGCATAGACGCTTTGGATCAGACCGGCCATCTTGTCGCGTTCGCGCGGGCGATGCTGATGTTTGACGCAGGCCACGGCGGCATCGCCCGCCGCGTCGAGCAATTCGGCGACGTCGGCGCGCCACAGCATATCTGCGTCGCAGAAGATGACCGGCGCCGCGCCGTAGTCCTCCAACAGCGGCACGCAGAAGCGGGTATAGCTGAAAGCGGTCGAGAACGGTTTGCCGTCGCGCTCGTCCCACATCTGACCGCGCTCGTCAACATGATAGGGCCGCCAATAGAGACCCCTGGCGCGCAGCTCCCAATCCTTGAGTGCGAAAATCTCGACCGGAACACTGGCGTGACGCAATAGCGATTCGCGGCAGACCTCGAAGGCGGCCAAGTCACGTTGGTCCCAACCGATGTGGACTCTCAGCGCGGTCATGCGGTCGTTCCATCAGGACGAGAAGGCGGTGTACAACGCCGCATCATGGCGGCGCGATGCCTTGAAGTCGCCGAGGCGACGGGTCCACCAGGCCGGCGTTTCGATCGTGACGTGGCAGTTCAGGCCGTTGGGCAGCGACTTGCGCGCCGGGCGGCAACAGATGGAGAAGAACACGAAGCTTCGCGCGACACCGAAGCAATCGGCCAGAACGCCGTTTAGCTCGTCCTCCGGCACGTGTTCCAGAACGTCGCTGCAGATCACGCCGTCGTAGGTACCCTGAGGTCGGGCGGCGAAGCGCGGGACCGCCGGATCGTAGAGCCTGGGGCACGGCACGCCCCACCATTTGTGAAGCTCATAGCGGTCGTATTGCTGGCCCTGGCCACAACCGTAATCGAGCAGGCTCCGCGCCCCATGGCACCGCACGGCATCGTAGACCGCCAGGCGACCGGCAACAGGGAGCGGCCGGTAAAGACCCCGCCCCGCGCGTGCATGAGCCGGTACTGATCGATCAAGGCCCCTTCGCTCACGGCACCAGCAACCAGTCGAAGGGCGCGCCGGTTTCAATCTCGCTCAAGCGCCACTGCGCCCAGGCCAGACGCTCCAGCGCCGGCCGACGGTCCGGGCATGGCGGGGTCTCGATCGCTGCAATACCGCGCGTGCAGGCCCCGGCGCAGATCAGATCGGGCGCTTCGTAGAAGACGGGAACCCCTTGGATCAGCGCCTGCACGGCGATGCTGCCGGCCCAGGTCACCACCGCATGGGCGCCGGCCAACGCTGCCTCCAGCGGCCCTTGCGTTCGCGCCGAATCAGGATAGAGACGGCTTTTGGGGTGAGCGCGAAACCGCATCGGCCGCGTCGTGATGCGCTTGATCCGAGCCACCGCATCGTCGTGCCACAGGGGCGGACTGGCCATGCGAAAGCTGCCGATACCGCGTTGCTCCGCGACCAGGATATGCGTTCCCTGTTTCCGCCAGGGCTTCAGGTCAATGCCGAATGAGTCCCAGCGCTCGGGGCCCCCGGCACGCCAAGACCCGGCGCCGTTGTGATCGTGCAGGGCCATGGCGAAGGCCGGCTCGCCCTTTATGTGGCGCAGGTATCCTTCCTCGCACACCACGACGTTGCCGCCTTCGGCCTCGAAGGCGCGCGCCGTATCCTCCTTGGCGCCGCGGTGCACGGTCCAGGTGACCAATAGGTCGCGCCGGTCGCGGGGATGTCCGGCACCCTCCGCGATGCGCCAGCCGGCGCGGCGCAGACCTTGAAGGAACGCCTCGTGCCGTCGATCCGCGAAGCGCG
>JAJFGO010000055.1 GCA_021776095.1 Kiloniellaceae bacterium
TATTCCCTGAGCGTCGCCCACACCAACGACTATCTGAAGCCCGATCAATTGATCGCCGCCAGCAGCGGCTTGGTCATGCTGTTCGGCTGCGGCTCCATCTTCGGTCCGCTGCTGGCATCCGGCGCCATGGACCTGGCCGGGCCCAACGGGTTTTTCTGGTACCTGGCCACCGTGACCGCATTCCTGGGCGTCTTCACCCTGTACCGCATGACCGTGCGCGTCGCGCGACCTTTGGACGAGCAGACCCCCTACATACCGCTCATGGCCCATGTTGGCGAGCTATCGTCGGGCGAGCTTTACGAAACGGAAGAAGAGGACCCGGACTGAACTTGCGGCGGATAAGTTTCGGGCCAGCAAAATAGAAAAGGCCCGCACGCGGCGGGCCCTTTCGAAACAGAATTCGTCGTGCCGGTTAGCGCGAGTAGAACTCGATCACCAGGTTCGGTTCCATCTTGACCGGATAGGGCACGTCTTCGAGCTTGGGCCCGCGCACGAAGCGGCTTTTCATATCCTGGTGATTGACTTCCATGTACTCGGGCGTGTCGCGCTCGGGCGATTCGACGCCTTGCAGCACCAGGTCCAGTTCCCGGCTCTTGGCCTTGATCTGAACTTCGTCGCCGTCGGCGACCCGGTATGAGGGGATCGTGACCCGCTTGCCGTTGACCATGATGTGGCCGTGATTGACGAACTGGCGCGCGGCGAACACTGTCGGCACGAACTTTGAGCGGTAGACAACCGCGTCCAGGCGCCGCTCCAGCAGTTCCACCAGGTTCTGCCCGGTATCGCCCTTGCGCCGCGTCGCTTCCTGATAGTAGCGGCGGAACTGGCGCTCGCCGATGTTGCCGTAATAGCCCTTCAGCTTCTGCTTGGCCTGAAGCTGATTGCCATAGTCCGACGGCTTGCGCCGCCGCTGGCCGTGCTGCCCCGGGGGGTAGTCGCGCTTGTTGACCGGGCTCTTGGGCCGGCCCCAGAGGTTGACCCCGAGGCGCCGGTTGATCTTGTACTTCGACTCTGCCCGCTTCGACATGAGCGGCATCTCCTCTTGTTTGTTGAGGTTTTGTCCCGGTAGTCCCGCGCTGCCGCATGGCCGCTTGGGCGGGGCGCAGAGGTCCAGGCCTCCGTCCCGCATTCCCAGGAAGAACCGCGGGACTATACGGATCGGGCCTCGCTTGTCAAACCCCGCGGCCCATGTGAGAACCGGCCATGAGAAACCTGCCGGACCAGGTCAAGGGCCTGTCGATCACCACCGTCGGGATCCTGATCCTGACCCCGGACAGCCTTCTGGTACGCCTGATCGGGCTCGATACCTGGTCCATGGTGTTCTGGCGGGGTCTGATGATCATGTCGATGCTGAGCCTGGCCCTGGCCATTTACTATCGGGGCCAGACCTTGGCCCGCTTCCTGGCAATCGGCCGGAGCGGGTTGGCCATCGCCGCCTTGCTGGCGATCAGCGCGGTCACCTTCATCCTGGCCCTGCACAACACCAGCGTGGCCAACACTCTGGTCATCGTGGCCGCCGCCCCACTGATCGCCGCCGTGCTGACTTGGCTGTTCCTGGCGGAGCCCGTGCCCCGGCGCACCTGGCTTGCTATCCTGGCCACCTTCGCCGGCATTACAATTCTGGTCTCCGACAGCCCGCGCGGCGGCACCTGGCCCGGCGACCTGGCGGCCCTGGGCACCGCGTTCTGCATGGCCAGCGCCCTGTCGCTGATCCGCCGGGCCCGGGCCCGTAACATGATGCCCGCCATGGCGCTGAGCGGCGGTCTGAGCGCCGCCCTCATGCTGCCGCTCGCCACAGCGCCCCTGGCCATCGCCCCGGACGAGGTTTGGCTGCTGCTGGTCCTGGGTCTGTTCGTCCTGCCGGTTTCTTTCGGCTTAACCAGCCTGGGGCCGCGCTACCTGCCGGCGCCGGAGGTCGCGCTGATCTTTCTGCTGGAGACCGTACTCGGCCCGTTCTGGGTTTGGCTGATCCTGGACGAGACGCCGAGCAACCATGCCCTCATCGGCGGCGCCATCGTGGTGACCGCCCTGGTTCTGCATTCGATCGCCAGCCTCTTGGCATCGCGCCACCGCCCCAGCGGACAGGACGCGGTTCGCGAAGCCGCCGCGACACCGGAGTAAGACCATGCACGTCCTTGTCTTCCAACATATAGCGATCGAGCACCCTGGCATATTCCGCGACTTTTTCCGGGAAGACGGCGTGCGCTGGACCGCCGTGAACCTGGACCAGGGCGAGGCGATCCCGGACCTCGCGGACTTCGACGCGCTCTGGGTCATGGGCGGCCCCATGGACGCGTGGCAGGAAGACGCCCATCCCTGGCTGGTCCCGGAAAAGGCGGCGATCCGCCGGGCCGTCAGGGAACTGAACATACCCTTCCTCGGGGTCTGCCTGGGCCATCAGCTCCTGGCCGACGCCTTGGGCGGCCGGGTCGGCCCCATGGACACGGCGGAGGTTGGTATTCTGGATGTGCAGATCACCGAGGCGGGCTTAGGCGACCCTCTGATGAGCGGGCTGCCGAAAACCGGCAAGTGCCTGCAATGGCACGGGGCGGCGGTTCTGGAGCCGCCGCCCGGAGCGCGGGTCCTGGCGCGCTCGCCCGCCTGCCCGGTTCAGGCGATCGGAATCGGCCGCCATGCCTGGGGCCTGCAATACCATGTCGAGCTAACCGGCGCGACGGTTCCCGAATGGGGCTGCGTGCCGGCGTACGCCCGGGCTTTGGAGGCGACCCTGGGGCCCGGCGCGCTGGAGCGCTTCGCCGCCGAGGCGGCCCGAAACCTGGACGACTTCAACCGCGACGCCCGCCGGCTCTACGAGAACTTCATGGCGGCCGCCCGCGCCGCCGCCTAGCCGCTTAACAAGACCTTAAAGCCTTCGTGGTCTGATGGACCGGCCTAGAGCCCGCGGGCGCCGCGCGCCTGGGCATCAACTCCAGACAGGCGATCTCCATGAGCGAGGGCAAGATCAGCGTCGTCGTGCCGGCCCACAACGAGGCCGACAACCTGCCGATTCTTCGGGAGCGCCTGGAAAACGTGCTCAAAAAGCTCGACAACTACGAGATTCTGATCGTCGACGACGGCAGCCGGGACCGCACCTTGGAGATCCTGCGCGGTTTCGCCGCCGAGGATCCCCGCCTGCGTTTTCTCTCTCTGTCGCGCAATTTCGGTCATCAGAGTGCCTTGAAGGCGGGGCTCGACCGGGCCAGCGGGGATTGCGTGATCATCCTGGATGCGGACCTGCAACACCCGCCGGAACTGATCACCGAGATGGTCGCGCGCTGGCGTGACGGTGTCGAGGTTGTGAACATGGTGCGCCGGGACGACGGAGCGCCCTTGTTCAAGCGCCTAACCTCGAAGCTGTTCTATCGCGTGGTCAACGCGATCAGCGATTTCGAGATCCGCCCGGGCGCCGCCGACTTCCGCCTGCTAGACCGGCGCGTCGTCGATGCCCTAACTGACTTGGAAGAGCGCACGATCTTCCTGCGCGGTACCCTGCCCTGGCTCGGCTTTCGGCAATGCGACATCGACTATCTGCCGGACGCACGCGCCGCGGGACAATCGAAATACGACCTACGGCGCATGATGGTGCTGGCGCTCGACGGCATCACCTCGTCCAGCATCCGCCCGTTGCGGCTATCGACCTACCTGGGCGCGATCATGGCCGGCTTGGCAGCGATTTACGCGGTCTATGCCTTGATCCTCAAGTTGGTCGCGGGCACCGCCATTACCGGTTGGGCCTCGTTGCTGATTGGAATCATGGTCTTCGGCGGCATCCAGATGCTGGTGCTCGGCATCATGGGCGAATACCTCGGCAAGGTTCTGCTCGAGGTCAAGGGCCGTCCCAGCTATATCGTGCGCGAGCAAAGCGAACCGCACGCTCAATCCGCCGCCGCCCAATCACCCGCCGCGGCCTTGCAGGCCAGGCTCCACGACTCCCGGGCGCTGCCCTAAAGATCAGACGCGCACGAAGATCAGCACGATTCCGGCCAGGATCATGGCAATTCCACCGGCATGGACCAGGCGTATGGTCTCGCCCAAAAAAAGGTGACCGACAATCTGTGTCGCGATCACCAGGCTGCCCGCCGCGATCGGGAACACCACCGAGAGCGGCAAGCGGGTCAGCACGCTGTACCAAATCAGAAATCCGGCACCGTAAAACGCGAAGCCCAGTAGAAAATCGGGCGACAGAAAACCGCTCGCACTCTTCAACTTGAACAACCCGAAAGAGCTGACCAGGACGTAGAGGGTGAACAATCCGATATTGACGATCATGGCGCGGTCCCGCCCCTTGGATTGTGGAATTCCGTGCGGGGTCGGTAGCGGTAGATATCGAACCCACCCTGGGACGGCAATGGCTCGTAGCGAGCGCGCACGTAATCCAAAAGGCGAGCGGAATAGGAGGTGTTGTATTTGTCGTCGGGCCGATGGAAGACCAACCCCGGCGGGTCCCGCCGCATGGCCTCCACGGCGTCCCGGAAGGCGTCCTCGTCGGGCAAGCCGAAACCTGCATTGAAGAAGCGCACGGGATTGCGCCGGCCGGTTAGAAAATTCAATTCGGGATTAAACGGCAGTGCCAGGATCGCGCCCTCTGCCGGGGTTTCGCGCTCGACTAGATCGATCAGCGCGCGGTATTGGCGCGCGTCCTCGACAGTCATCCATAAGGATGCGCGGGCGATGCCCTGGGCCCGAACGTAAGGCACGCGTTCGCCTGCTGCGATTTCGGCTAGGCTGCGGCTAAGCGGCTGTCCCGCCTGATACCAAAGGCCAGTCGCCGAAAGCGCCACCACCACGCCCACCGCAGCGTGGCGCCGCCAAGCGATGCCATCGGCGCAAAGGACCAACAAGGCGCACAAGGTAATCGCGGTCGAATAGAACAGATAGACCGGAATCTGATAGTGCGTGGACACAAGCGCGTAGAACGCCGCCAGGAACGGCAAGGGGTGAAAGGCCGCGCTTTTCCGGCCGGCGCGAAACAGGCCGCTTGCTAAAGCCACGCCAATGCCAAGCGGCACGAGCGGCAGGACGATCCAGAACAACCCGTTCAAGAAAACGCCCAAGTTTTCCGGCGGGAAGAGCTGCCGCGCGCCGAGGAAAACCATGGTCATGTAACTTGGCTTGCCCATAAAGTCGAGCGCGGTCAGATGCAGCGCCGACCACACCGTGTCGTCCAGCCAGGTCGCCAGGGAACCATGCCAAGCATGATATGCCGCAAGGGGCGCGAGGGCGAGTACGCCGCCCAGGGTTAGGCGGACTATCAGCCGCAAGGTTCCGCCGCCACCCCATTCGGTTACCCGCGCCGCCCAGATCAGCGCGCCAAGCGGTCCCACTGCGAACAGCAGCAAGGCCACAATGTCAGTCTTGAGGCAAAGATAAGCGGCCAGGAGCGCCGCCATGACCAGGATCAAGACGCGCGCCAACCAGGGATTACCGGTATCGCGTCGTTCGGGCGTCTCGGCAAACAGATAGGCCAGGGCGCCAATCGCAACCAGGGCGCCACTCAGTTGCCGGAACAAGACCAAAGTGATGATCAGGTAGCCGAGCAGTTCCAGTCGCCAGCGGGTATCCAGGCGCGGCCTAGCCAAAACCCAGACAATCAACACAAAGACAAAAAGAGCGTACCAGTGCGCTGTGGGATTGAGGAACTGCACGAACGACAGGGTGCTCATGGCGAACGCCCCGGTGAGCGCCATAGGCAGACCCCAAGGCAGGATCAGTCGAAAGATCAGGCAAGCCTGCACCACGGTCATGACGGCCAAGGGATAACGTTGGCTGACTAGGTCCGCGCCGAAAAGCCAAAGCCAAATTGCATTGGCGAAATTGATGTATCCCAGGTGAATATCTTGCACTTCGAAGTTCAAGACCTCGCCGCCCAGAATCCGTGATGCAACGTGGGCATAGGCACCGTCGTCTGGCGGCCACCAAAAGCGATTGTGAAAGTACAGGAGAATCGCAGTCGAGACACAGGCCACCGCGACGAGGGCCAAGGCCGAAACTTGGCCAAACGAAAATCCATCCGGCCGGGCACGGACGGTAATCCACCCGAAATACCGATGACTGGTTAGACTCACGTGACGATCCGATCGAATGGGCCCGGCCGGCGGGGCGCAGCGGCCTCGACCGCCGGCAACCTAGGCGGAAACCCCTAAAGTGGGCGCCAGTCGGTAAAATTTTCCCTAACCCACCTTTCAGCTTGCCCCACCCTGGGGGCAGATTCGTTCTAGCGAGCCCAGGTGCGATAGATGTCGTATCCGCCCTGAGAGGCCAACCGCTCGTAGCGGGTGCGCACGTAATCCATCAGGCGTGCCGCATAGGCGGTATCGTAGTGATCTCTTGGCCGATAGAGAACCAAGTCCGGCGGATCGTCGCGTAGTGTCGAAATAGTCTCCGCCAACTCGGACTCAGAACGTATGCCAAACCCTATGTTGTAAAATCGGGTCGGGTTCCGCCGGTCCGACAAGAAATAGAGTTCGGGGCCGAGGGGCAGAACCAGTATGGCACCGTCTTTCGGCGTTTCGCGCTGAATCAGCTCTACCAGATCTCGGTAGATTGCGGCATCTTCCGCACCGATTCGCAGGCCGACGCGCTCTAGATCAGGCGCCGCATAGACCGGACTGCGGCTGCCCGCCACGATGCCGATCCAGCCCCGATCGATGGATTGGCCGGCATGAAAGTACAACCCGGTTGCGCTCAGGAATACGGCAAGCGCGATTGTTCCCCAACGGGCGCGGGCCGAGCGCGCGGCCGCCAGCCACAACAGCCCGGCAAAGGTTATGGCCACTGTGTAGGCAAGATACACTATCGCCTGGTAGTGAACCGCAACCAGGGCATGGAACGAGGCCAGCATAGGCAGAAGGTAGGGGGCGGTGCCTGATGCCATGCCGTCGCGAGACAGCCCACGCAGCGTCATGTACGCGAGAATTGGCGCAAGGAGGATGAGCACGATGACATACAGACTGTTCACAAGACCGACTGGGCCGGACGGTTGCAGGAACGAAACCGCAGAGAACAGCAAAAAAAGACTGAACCGCTTTTCCTCGAAAAATGGCAACTCGGTCAGGGCAAAGGCAACCAGGACCGTATCGTTGATCCAGGCTGACATCGAACCGTTCGCCAAGTGGTAGAGAAACAATGGAGCCAGTGCGGCCAAGCCGCCCAGACATAGGGGCAAGAGCATTTTCACCACGTCGCGGTTACCGCGATCGGTGTGAATACCCACCCAAACGAGAATTCCGAGAGGCCCGGTGCCGAACAGAATCCAGGCACCCAAGCTGGTCTTGAGGAGCAGATAGGAAACGAGGCCAAGACCCATCATCGACAAGAGCGTGCGGGCTAGAAATTTATCCTTAGGCCGGCGGCCAAGGGATGTGCTCAGCGATGCCTCACTGAGCAGATAGGTCATCACGCCGATCCCGACTAAGACCCCGGATAGCTGGCGGAAGAGAAACAAGGTGATCAGAAGAAAGCCCACCGCGCCCAGACGCCAACGACTTTCTCTAGGCACCCAAGCCAGCACGCACAGCACGGCAACAAAAAAGAACAGCGCGTACCAATTGGCGGTTGGGTTGGGAAACTGCACGAAAGTCAGGGCGGTCATGGCGGCCGCGCCGGACATGGCGACGATCCGGCCCCTGGGCAGCAAGAGAAAGAAAACCAGGCAGGTTTGAATCAGAGTAAGGGCCACGAGAGGATAGCGCAGGGCCACCATCTTCATGCCGAACAGCCCCATCGCTCCCGCGTTGACGAGGTTGATATGGCCAGCGTGAATATCCTGAACGTCTCGATGGAGCACTTCGCCGGCCAGAATGCGTTCGGCGACATGCGCGTAGGCACCGTCTGCCTGCGGCCACCAGAACCGATCATGGAAATGAAACAGAACCAAGGCTGCAAAGCACACCACGGCCGCACAGGCGATGACGTCGGCCCGGTCGGTCAGGGCCTGACCCGGCCGGGCACGGACGGTAATCCACCCGAAATACCGATGACTGGTTAGAGTCACGTGACGATCCGATCGAATGGGCCGGGCCGGCGAGGCGCGGCGGCCTCGACCGTTCGCAACCTGGGCGGAAAGGCCCAGATTGGGCGCCGCTCGGTAAAATTTCCCCTAAGCCAGGTCTGCCTAAAACAGACGCACCCAGTGTTTCAGCCGGTTTTCGGCCGTTTCTTACCGATCAAGGCACTAACGATGCCGTGCAGGCTGCGCACTTCCTGTTCGCTGAGATCTGCCCGGCCGAACAAGCTGCGTAGGTTGCGTACCATGATCGGGCGCCGCTCTGGCGGGTGCATGAATCCGGTCTCGTCCAGGGTCGTCTCCAGCCGCTCGAAAAAATTGAGCAGCTCTGCCTTGGTCGCCGGGCGGCTGTTGCCCATGGGCAGAACCCGCGCCGGGGTCTCGGCGCCGGCCTGAAACCATTCATAACCGACCAGCAGCACCGCCTGCGCCAGGTTCAGAGAGGAAAACGCCGGATTGAGCGGCACCTGAATCACCGCGTCCGCCAGAGCGACATCGTCGCTGGTCAGGCCGGAGCGCTCCGGGCCCATCAGCAGGCCGGCCGCCCGGCCCACCGCCGCACCGGCGCGCAATTCGGCCGCGGCCTGGCGCGGCGTGACCACCGGCTTGGTCAGATCGCGCGCGCGTGCGCTCGCCGCATAGAGCCGGTCCAGATCCGCGATCGCATCGCCCAGGGTGTAGAACAGGCGCGCGCGATCCAGCACCGAGGTTGCCCCCGAGGCCGCCGCCTCGGCCGCCGGGTTGGGCCAGCCGTCGCGCGGGCGCACCAAGCGCAGATCGTCTAGGCCGCAGTTCAGCATGGCGCGCGCGACCATGCCGATGTTCTCGCCCAATTGAGGATCGACTAGGATGACCGCGGGGCCGCCGCCCGTTGCCGCTTTCGAATTATCGGTGCCAGCCATAATCCGCGCTCAAGCGGGTTGCGTCAGATTGCCGCCTGCCTCAGCGCCGTCCTGCATAAGCTTCCAGGTAATACCGTCGTGCAAGGCATTGAAGGACGCGTCGATGATGTTGGGCGACACGCCGACCGTGGTCCAACGCCGGCCGTCTCTGTCCGCGCTGTCGATCATGACCCGCGTCACCGCGCCGGTGCCGGCCTGGGGCGTCAGGATGCGTACCTTGTAGTCGGCCAGGCGCATGTCCTCGAGGCTCGGATAAATCGGCAGGAGCGCCTTGCGGATCGCGGTGTCTAGGGCGTGCACCGGCCCGTTCCCCGCCGCGACCTCCATGCGCTGTTGACCGGCGACATCGAGGGTCACCGTCGCCTCGGATTCCGTGACCAGTTCACCGCGCGCGTTCCAGCGCCGGTCGTCCATGATCCGAAAACGGGTCAGCGTGAAGTAACCGGGCACGCCGCCGAAAGCGCGCCGCGCCAGAAGTTCGAAGCTCGCCTCCGCGCCGTCGTAGGCAAAGCCCTCGAACTCGCGCGCCTTGACCTGATCGATCAAGGCATTCAGGCGCGTGTCCTTGAGGTCAACGTCGATATCCAGATCGCGAAACCGTGCCAGCACGTTGGAGCGCCCGGCCTGATCGGACATCACGAAATGTCGGCGATTGCCAACCAGGGTCGGATCGACATGCTCGTAGGTGCGCGGATCTTTCTCGACCGCGGACACATGCAGCCCGCCTTTATGGGCAAAGGCACTATCGCCGACATAAGCCGCGTTACGCGCGGGCGCCCGGTTCAAAAGTTCGTCCAGAAGATGCGACGTGCCGGTCAGTTTTTCCATCTGTGCATCCGACACGCCTATCTCGTAGTTCGTCTTCAACTTGAGGGTCGGAATCAACGAGACCAGATTGGCGTTGCCGCAGCGCTCGCCCAGGCCGTTCAAGGTGCCCTGGACCTGGCATACTCCGGCATTGAGCGCGGCCAGGGAATTGGCGACCGCGTTCTCGGTGTCGTTGTGGCTGTGAATGCCCAGAAGATGTCCGGGAATTTCCTTCGCCACTTCGGCGACAATGGCCGCGACCTCGTCCGGCAAGGTGCCACCATTGGTATCGCACAGAACCATCCAGCGGGCGCCGCCATCCTGGGCGGCTTTCAGGCAAGCGAGGGCATAGGCCTTGTCGGACTTGTAGCCGTCGAAGAAATGCTCGGCGTCGTACATGGCCTCGGCCTTGCGCGCATTAGCCACGGCGATGCTATCGCCGATCATGGCCAGGTTTTCCTCACGGCTGATGCCGAGGGCGATTTCGACATGAAAATCCCAGGCCTTGCCGACCATGCAGATTGCATCAACCTTGGCATTCAACAGGGCCGCCAGGCCGGGGTCGTTCTCGGCGCTGCGCCCCGGCCGCCGGGTCATACCAAAGGCGACGAGGCGGGCGTTGCTCATGGCCGGCGGCTCCGCGAAGAAGACATCGTCGGTCGGGTTGGCGCCGGGCCAGCCACCCTCGACGTAGTCCACGCCCAAGCTGTCCAGCGCCCGGGCGATAGCCGCCTTGTCGGTCGCGCTGAAATCGACGCCCTGGGTCTGCGCCCCGTCGCGCAGGGTCGAATCGAAGAGATGAATACGTTTGTCGACGGTCATGTCATGTGCCTCGGGGGGCCAATGAGCATAGCCGGGGCGTGCCGTCAACGCCCCCGCCCGGTTGAATCGCCCCGGCGATTGACCCCCAGTCGGCTCGGTGACTAGAGCAATACCTGAACGAATAGAACCGATACGGTTCGATTCGTTCAGGTGAAATTGCTCTACTCTTCAATGAGCTAGAGCAGCTTTATCCGGTCCCTTGGATCGCTGAAAGCGATTCCAATGGACCGGATGCTGCTCTAGGATCGCGGTTATGCCGAGCGATCTTTCCTTCCTGCCCGACTGGGGCACCCTGCTGCCGTTCTTTGCCGCCAGCTTTGCGCTTTATCTGACTCCGGGCGTGGACATGGCCTTCATCGCCGTGACCAGCACGCGCCAGGGGGTAAGGGCGGGCGCCACAGCGGCGCTGGGTATCGTGGGCGGCTGCATGGTGCACACCCTGGCCGCCGCGGTGGGCATCTCGGCCTTGATCATGGCCTCGCAGGAGTTGTTCACGGTCATCAAGATCGCCGGGGCGCTCTACTTGGTCTATCTGGCTTTGAAGATGCTGCGCGCCCCCGCCGCCCAACCCGGCGATGCGGGCACGCAGATCGCGCCGGCACGCAGTCATGTGAAGATCTTCGGCCAGGCCGCCTTGATCAACCTCCTGAACCCCAAGGTCGGCATCTTTATGCTGGCCTTCCTGCCCCAATTCGTGGATCCGGCACGTGGCCATATTGCCTGGCAGATCCTGGCCCTCGGCCTGCTGTTCAACCTGGGCAGTATCCCGAGCAACACCGGGGTCGCGGTTCTAGCTGCTGGCCTAGGCCGCCGCCTTCGCGGCTCGGCCCTCGCCGGTCGTCTGGCCCGCTGGCTCGCCGCCGGCATACTGGGCGGTCTGGCGCTACGCCTGGCCCTGTCGGAACGGACCTAGGCTCGGCGCCAGGTGGTCCCTTGGGGCCCGTCCTCTAGAACGATGCCGCGTTCAACTAATTCATCGCGGATACGGTCGGCCTCGGCGAAGTCCTTGGCCTTGCGCGCGGCAAGGCGCGCCGCAATCAATTTTTCGATCTCCTCGGCCTCGGCATCGCCGCCGCCACCGCCTTGGAACCAATCCTCCGGGTCCTGGCCCAGGAGACCCATGAGCCGGCCAGCCGCTAGAAACACGCCCTTGAGCCGCGCCTGTTGCGATTTGTCCTTGGCCTTGTTGAGCGCCGTGCCGATCCTGTGCATCTCGGCCAGGGCCTCGGGCGTGTTGAGATCGTCGGACAGAGCCGCGACCACAGCGTCGGGCGGCGGCAGATCCAAAGGCGCGATGTCAGGCACCGCGCGCAGGGCGCCGTAAAAGCGGTCGAGCTGCGCCTTGGATTCCTTGATCTTCTCACGGGTGATGTCCAGAGGCTGCCGGTAGTGGCCGGACAGCAGCGCCAGGCGAATCGCCTCGCCCGGCCAGCCTTCCTCGAGCAACTGGCGCACGGTGAAGAAGTTGCCGAGCGACTTAGACATCTTCTCACCCTCGACCACCACGTAGCCGTTATGCATCCAGACATTGACGAAGGGCCGGCCGTCATGGGCGCAGAGCGATTGCGCGATTTCGTTTTCATGGTGCGGAAAAATCAGGTCCTGGCCGCCGCCGTGAATATCGAAGTGCTCGCCCAGGTGTTCCTCCGCCATGGCCGAGCATTCGATGTGCCAGCCGGGCCGCCCACGGCCCCAGGGGCTGTCCCAGCCCGGCTGTTCCGACGTGCTTGGTTTCCACAGCACGAAATCCGCCGGGTCTTTTTTGTAAGGCGCGACCTCGACACGGGCACCGGCGATCAACTCGTCCCGGCTGTGCCCGGATAGCCGTCCATAGTCGGGCATGGATTGCACCGAAAACAAGACGTGCGAGCCTGTCCCGGCCTCCGAGCCGGGAGCGGCATAGGCGTGGCTGCGTTCGATCAGGCGCTCGATCATGACGATCATTTGCGCGATGTGATCGGTCGCGCGCGGCTCGACGCTCGGCGGCAGGGCGCCCAGCGCCGCCATGTCCTCGTGAAAGGCCTTGGTGGTGCGCGCTGTGACCGAATCGATCGGCTCGCCGCTTTCCTTGGCGGCAACGATGATCTTGTCCTCGACGTCGGTGATGTTGCGCGCGTAGGTCACATGCTCCGCGCCGTAAAGCCGGCGCAGCAGGCGGTACAGCACGTCGAAGACCACGACCGGACGGGCATTGCCGATATGCGCCAGGTCGTAGACCGTCGGCCCGCAGACATAGACCCGCACGTTCTTTGGATCGAGCGGCTCGAAGGCCTGCTTGGCGCGAGTCAGGGTATTGTGAAACTGAAGGGTCACGGCTTGTCCGTCATCGTCGTGCTTTTCCTCACACCGGCCCTCGAAACCGGTTCACCATGGGATAGCGCCGGTCGCGGCCGAAGGCGCGGCGGGTGATCTTGACCCCGGGCGCGGCCTGGCGGCGTTTGTACTCGGCGCTTTCCAGCATGTGCCAGACGCGCCGCACCGTCGCGCGTTCGTGGCCGCGCGCGACGATCTGGTCGACGCCCATCTCCTCCTCGATCAGGCACTCCAGGATATCGTCCAGCTTGTCGTAAGGCGGCAGGCTATCCTGGTCGGTCTGGTTCGGCTTCAACTCGGCGGTCGGCACCTTGTCGATGATGCGTTCCGGGACGACCCGCCCGCCGGGTCCCAGCGCGCCGCGCGGCAGCGATTGATTGCGCCAGCGCGACAAGGCGTAGACAGCCGTCTTGTAAACATCCTTCAGCACGTTATAGCCGCCCGCCATGTCGCCGTAGAGGGTGGCGTAGCCGACCGACATCTCCGATTTGTTGCCGGTCGAAAGCACCATGTGACCCAGTTTGTTGCTGATCGCCATAAGCGTGATCATGCGCGAGCGCGCCTGAATGTTTTCCTCCGTGGTGTCGGGCGCCAGCGCATCGAAAACCGGCGCCAGCATGCCGTCGAAGGCCTGCATGGCCGGCTCGATTCCCACGGTGTCCAGGTGGACTTGGAGCATTTCAGCGCAGTCCGCCGCGTCGTCCAGGCTCTCCCGGCTGGTATAGGGCGAGGGCATCATGACGCAATGAACCCGATCCGGACCCAGGGCATCGGTCGCGATCGCCGCAGAGAGGGCCGAATCGATCCCGCCCGACAAACCCAGGATAACGCCCTTGAAGCCGTTCTTGTTGACGTAGTCCCGCAGGCCCAGCATGAGCGCGCTGTAGACCGGCTCCAGGCCGGTATCGGGCGCCTCACGTTGAGCGTCGGCACAGCTCCAAACGCCGTCCGCGCCGCGCCGCCATTCCGTCACCACCAGGGCCTCGCGAAAGGCCGGCAGTTGGGCGCGCAGGTTGCAAGCGGCATCGAGCACGAAGGAGCCGCCATCAAAGACCAGTTCGTCCTGGCCGCCAACCTGATTGATGTACACAAGCGGCAAGCCGGTTTCGGTCACGCGCTGGACCGCGAGCTGGATGCGCTGATCCGATTTGCCCATTTCATAGGGACTTCCGTTCGGCACGATCAGGATCTCGGCCCCGGATTCCGCCAGGCACTCGCACACGTCGCCGGTCCAGATATCCTCGCAGATCGGCACGCCCAGGCGCACGCCCCGAAAGTTGATCGGCCCGGGCATGGGTCCGGGCTTGAAGACCCGCGCCTCATCGAACACGCCGTAATTCGGCAGGTCGTGTTTGTCGCGCCGGGCCGCGATCTCGCCGCCATCGAGTAGCAGGATCGAGTTGGTGACATGCTGGCGCAAGGGACCGGAGACCTCAGGACCGCACCAGGGCGTGCCGATGATCAGGCCCGGGCCGCCGTCCGCCGTCTCCGCCGCCAGCGCCTCGACCGCGCGGCGCACCTCCTCCAGGAAGGCCGGCTTGAGCACCAGATCCTCGGGCGGATAACCGCTGACCACCAGTTCGGTTGTGACCAGAAGCTCGGCGCTCAGGGCCGCCGCTTGGGCCCGGCGCTTGCGAATCAGCTCGACGTTGCCGGCGATGTCGCCGACTGTCGGATTGAGTTGGGCGAGCGCGATGGAGAGCCGATCGGTCATGGCGGTTTCTTACGCTCCCAAGGCCCCGGGTGGCAAGCCGCCCTCCTGGCTCAGGTAGGCGCGCGGGCTGGTGCCCAGGGCCTTGCGGAACATGGCGATAAAGGCGGAGGGGCTGTCATAGCCCACGGCGAAGGCGACGCTGGTCACCGCCTCCCCGGCACTCAGGCGGGCCAAGGCCGCGTGCAGGCGGACCTGCTGACGCCAGGCCCGAAAGCCCATGCCGGTTTCGGCCTCGAACAGACGTGCCAGAGTGCGCGCGCTGGCGCCCGCGACCCGGGCCCAATCGGTCAACCCCCGCGGATCGGCCGGGTCTGCCAGAATCGCGTCGGCAATGGGTCGTAGACGCGCCGCGCGGGGTATGGGTAGGTGAAGGGTGGCCAGCACCGGCGCGCGCAACTGGTCCAGGATGACCGCCGCCAAGCGCGCCTCCGGCCCATGGGGCCCGAAGTCCAGAGATGCCGTCGAGAAGGCCGCGATGAGTTCGCGCAGCAAGGCGGAGACCGAGATCACCTGACAGGCCCCTGGAAGCCCCTCAAGGCCCTCCAGGACATAAAGCGAACGCATCTGCACCTCGCCCACCATGGTCACCTGATGGGCCATGCCGGCCGGGATCCAGACCGCGCGCTGGGGCGGTACCACCCAGACCCCCAGGGCCGTCTCGACCCGCATCAGGCCAGAGAGGGCGTAGAGCAATTGGGCATGGGCGTGATCGTGCCGCTCGGTGTCATGGCCATCGGGATAGCGCCGGGCATAGCCAACGACCGGATGCTCCGGGTTGGGCAAGGGCCTGTCTTGGGCATCCCTGGCGATTTGTCCATTGTCCGACATTGATTGGCATTATGCCGATAGAATGACATTCGAGCCAAGCTTATCTTGGCATCTTCGAGAAGGGACCGCCGCGAAGGGCAAGTTCATCGCGTCATCATCCTTCGACAAGCTCAGGATGAGGCCGCTGGTGGTGCGACCCAAACGGATGGTTCCCATCCGTTTGGGTAAGTCGCCCCACTAGGGCCAGGAGCGGATCAAGGTTACGTCTTGGCTGGGGTGTTGAACGCGACCTTGTCCTCATCCTGAGCCTGTCGAAGGAGAGGACAAGCCCGTCCCACAAGCGGCTCCAAGGGGAAAACAACTGCCGTGCTAAAACGCCTCGCCGAGATATGGAACAGCTTGCGACGCCACGGCTGGCGGTCGCCGGAGGCATTGCTTCTGCTGTTCGGCGCGGCTGGGTCGCTCTCCTTCGCGACCTGGATGTCCTTGCTCAACAACTTCGCGGTCGAGCGCGCGGCCTTCACCGGCGCCGAAATGGGTATCCTGCAAAGCCTGCGCGAGGTGCCGGGCTTCCTGGCCTTCACCGCCGTTTTCGTGCTGCTGGTCTTGCGCGAGCAGACCTTCGCGATCCTGGCGCTCGCCCTGCTCGGCCTGGGCACGGCGCTGACCGGGTTCCTACCCAGCTTTTTCGGCCTGATCTGCACGACCATGATCATGTCGATCGGCTTTCATTACTACGAGGCTTTGCAGCAGAGCCTGGCCCTGCAGTGGGTCGGCAAGGACCGGGCGCCGATCGTGCTCGGCCGGGTGCTGGCAGCGGCGAGCGCGGCGGCGCTGCTTGGCTATGGCTTGATCTGGGCCGCCTTCGACGTGATCGGCATGGATTACCTGCCCGTGTACCTGATCGGCGGCGGCCTGACCGTCGGTGCCGCGGTGTTTGCCTGGTTCGCCTATCCGCGCTTTCCCGGCAAGGTCGAACAGCACAAGAAGCTGATCTTTCGCAGGCGCTACTGGCTTTACTACGCGCTGGTCTTTGTCTCGGGCGCCCGGCGGCAGATTTTTATGGTCTTCGCCGGCTTCATGATGGTCGAAAAATTCGGGTACTCGGTCGGCGACCTCACGTTGCTGTTCCTGATCAACAACGCCGCCAACATTTGGTTCGCGCCGCTCGTCGGCAAGCTGATCGTACGCTGGGGCGAGCGCAAGGCACTTACTTTCGAGTACCTGGGATTGATCGTCGTATTCACAACATATGCCTTCGTCGAGAACGCGACCTTGGCGGCGGCGCTCTATGTGGTCGATCACCTGTTCTTCGCCATGGCAATCGCGATCAAGACCTACTTCCAAAAGATCTCCGACCCGCGCGACATCGCGCCCACGGCCGCGGTCTCTTTCACCATCAGCCACATCGCCGCCGTGGTCCTGCCCGCTGTGCTGGGCCTCTTGTGGCTGGTCAACCCGGCGGCGGTGTTCCTGACCGGCACCGGGTTCGCGGTTTGCTCGCTGATCCTGAGCCAGATGATTCCGCCGCGCCCGGAACCGGGCAACGAAACCCTACTCGCCCGTCCCGCCCCGCAACCGGCGGAGTGAATTCGTTTCTACCGCGTCATATCGCGCAGCAGGAATTCGCGGCCGACCTTGACCCGTGGCTCGCCGTCGTATTCGACGATGTCGGCGGTGGCATAGGTCTCCGACCAGATATCCGGCAGATAACTGCCCGTGCCGATCACGTCGATCGGCGCGTTGGCCTCGGCCATCAGCTTGCATTTGGCTGGACCGAAGCCGGATGAAGCAACGATTTTGACTCTGTCGAAGCCTTCGGCGTTGAGGGCCTCGCGCAAGGACCAGATGGCGGCGGCGGAAACGCCGGGCCCGACCAAATAACGCAACTCGGTCTCGGTGCGGTAACCGCGCACGGCGGCATGGCTGTTACCCTCCAGCACCGCGTAGGAGGCCGGGGGATCGAGACCTTCGATAAAGCGGCTGCCCGGGGTATCGAGGCGGATCGACAGGCGGCCCTCGGCGGCGCGCTGAGCGAAGCGCCGGCACACGGTTAGGGAATCGGTGACCTCGCGCGCGAAATAGTCGACCAGAACGGTCATCGACTCGTACGGGAAGCAGGTATCGAACATCTCGGCCGCGCGCAGAGTGGAACCGGCATAGCCGATCAAGGCATGGGGCATGGTGCCCAAGCCCTGGTCCTGGCCGAAGTAGTGGGCGGTCGCATCGGTCGCATTGCCGATAAAGCCGACGGCGCCGACCTTGCGTTTAGCGCGCGCAGAGCCGACGGCGGCGGCGTAGGCCATGATCTCGGCCATCTCGGTCCCCGCGCAATGACGGGCGTCCATGGCCAGAAAGGCGACCTGCGGCAGGTCGGCGCACATGGTATAGGCGTTGTAGGCGGCGACGCAGGCCGGCCCCAACTTTTGCAGCAACAGGGTTTCCAGGTCCGCCAGATGTTTGAGCGAACCGGTGATATACATGATCGGTTCGCCGGCCCCGACCCAGCGGCCCTCGGCATGCCGCAAATCGATCTTGAACTCGGCCTTGCGCTTCAACCCGATCGCTTGCAGCCAATCAAGCGCCAGGCGCGGCGCGGAGACCACCGGACGGCGCATGAAGACCGCGTAGGTGACCTCGGCATCCCCGAAACGCTCGACCGCCTGCTTGGTGCGCTGAAAGTAGTGGTCGGTCCAGTCGGCAATGTCGGCGTCTTCGGCCGGCCAAACGGGCCGGGCGGGGTGCGCTCGGGCGGAGTCAGCGGACATACCGGGTCTCCATATTCTTGCCCGTCCCCCGGGCCTTGTCCGGATCATAGGCTCCGGACACGCCCTCTGGATGAGCCGTCAGGACGCGGCCGCGACGCGGCCGTTGTTGCGGGCCACACGCTCGGTCTTGAGCTGCTCCGCGATCAGGAACGCCAATTCGAGCGCTTGGTCAGCGTTGAGACGCGGATCGCAATGGGTGTGGTAACGGTCGCCCAAGCTGGCCTCGCTGATGGCCCGGGCACCGCCGATACACTCGGTCACGTTCTGACCGGTCATCTCGAAGTGCACGCCGCCGGCGTAGCTGCCCTCGGCCCGATGGACCGCGAAGAAGCCCCGCACCTCGGCCAGGATACGGTCGAAGGGCCGGGTCTTGAAGCCGGTGGTCGATTTGATCGTGTTGCCGTGCATCGGATCGCAGGCCCAGACCACCTTTCGTCCGGCGCGCTGCACCGCGCGCACCAACGGCGGCAGTGAGGCCTCGACCTTTTCGGCGCCCATACGCGCGATCAACGTCAGGCGGCCCGGCTCGTTCTCCGGGTTCAGCACCTCGATCAACCGGACCAGTTCGTCGGGGTCCAGGCTGGGTCCGCACTTCATGCCGATCGGATTCTGCACACCGCGCAGGAACTCGATGTGCGCGCCGTCCAGTTGCCGGGTCCGATCGCCGATCCACAGGAAGTGGGCCGAACAATCGTACCACTGACCGCTCAGGCTATCGACCCGTGTCAGGGCTTGCTCGTAGTTGAGCAGCAGGGCCTCGTGGCTGGTGTAGAAATCGGTTTCGCGCAGCTTGCTGACGTCGTCCGGCGTGATGCCGCAGGCCTTCATGAAATCCAGGGTCTCGTCGATCCGGTCCGCCAGTTCCATGTAGCGCTTGCCCTGGGGGCTGTCGGCGACGAACTGCAGGTTCCACTGATGAACCTTGTGCAGATCGGCGAAGCCGCCCTGAGCGAAAGCCCGCAGCAGGTTGAGCGTCGCCGCCGCCTGGTTGTAGGCGCGCATCAGACGCTGCGGGTCGGGTCGCCGGGCGGCCGCATCGAACTCGATCCCGTTCACGATGTCGCCGCGATAGCTGGGCAGCTCGACACCGTCCTGCACTTCCGTGGGCGCCGAGCGCGGCTTGGCGAACTGCCCCGCCATGCGCCCCAGCTTGACCACGGGGCAGCCAGCGCCAAAGGTCAGTACGACCGCCATCTGCAACATGACCTTGAAGGTGTCGCGGATGTTGTCGGCCCGGAATTCGGCGAAGCTCTCGGCACAGTCGCCGCCCTGCAGCAGAAAGGCCTTGCCCTCAGCAACGCCGCCAAGCTGCTGCTTCAGGCGGCGGGCCTCGCCAGCGAAGACCAGGGGCGGGACCTCCGCCAAACTCCGTTCCACCGCTGCCAATTCGACTGGGTCCGAATAGGTCGGTACCTGTCGAACTTCCTTGCCGCGCCAGCTATCCGGCGCCCATTTGTTAACCATCTTACCTCTCTCGCACCTCGCGCGCCGCGACCGTTGGCACGCGGCGGGGGCTTGTTTCTAGTCTGCTTGGGGATAGTTTTCCACAGTAAAGCTCGGGTGCCAAGCGGCGGGCCGGACTACCGGATGAGCGCCCGAGGGATTATGCTGGCGCCATTGCCCCACATAGGGCCCGACACAAGGACCGGACCGCCGCCATGACCTCTCCCCTGTTCCATATGATCGCCGGCGCTCCGGCCCCGGTCGCCCCCTTCAGCCACGCGGTGGAGGCCGACGGCTGGGTCTTCGTAACCGGCCAGATGCCGACCGACCCGCACGACGACCCGGCGCCCTTGCCAGAGGGGATCGAGGCCCAGACCCGCCGGGTCATGGACAACCTGAAGATCGTGCTCGGCGGCCTCGATCTGGGCTTGGAGCATATTGTCTTCGCGCGGGTCTATGTGACCGAATTCAAGCGCGACTATGCGGCCATGAACGCGGTCTATAAGTCCTATTTCCCGGCCGACCGCCTGCCGGCGCGGACTTGCATCGGGGTGACCGGCCTGGCCCGCGACGCCCTGGTCGAGATCGACCTGATCGCCAAGCGGCCCTAAGAACCGGGCCGGGAGAGACAACCCATGGTCAAACCCGCCGTGGAGATACGCCGCCCCGGGCAGGACGATTGGCCAAGGATCCTGGAAATCCTGGAACAGGCCAATTTTCATCGCATCGGCAGCCGCGAAATGCCGTCGTTCCCCTTGAGCGATTGCTTCGTCGCGGTGGTTGCGGGCCGGGTGATCGGCGTCGCGGGGTATCGGGTGCTTGACCCCAAGACCGCCAAGACCACGCTGATGGCGGTCGATCCGGACTGCCGCGGCCAGGCGGTCGGTGCCGCCCTGCAGAACGTCCGCCAAGATTTTCTCCGCAAACAGGGTATCAAGACCCTTTACACCAACGTGGACGACCCAAGAGTCGCGGCCTGGTACCAGCGGCAGTTCGGCTATAAGCCGACGGGAAAGAGGATTCCCAAGGTCGAGCCCTTCGGCCGGTCGGATATGCCCGAGTGGATCAACATCGTGGTCACGCTATGATCGTGCGGCCGCTTCGGCGTCTTGCCGCCGGTGGCGCCCTGCGCCACAGTGCGTACGCACCGGAACCGCGCGGAAGGACAAAACCCTGACCATTACCATCAAGGGCCTTGACCATGTGGTGCTGCGTGTCGCCGATACGCGGCGCGCCATTCAATTCTATTGCGATGTCCTGGGCTGCAGCGTGGAGCGTCGGGTCGAGTCCATCGGGCTGGTGCAGTTACGCGCCGGCGCCTCGCTCATCGATCTGGTCCCGGCCACGGCACCGCCGGGAAGTGCCGACGGCAATATGGATCATTTCTGCCTGCGCATCGAAGATTTCGACGAGGCCGCCTTGCGCGCGCACCTGCAATCCCATGGTATCGCGGTCGGTGAGGTCGCGCAGCGTTATGGCGCAGACGGCAGCGGGCCCTCCCTCTACATCGAAGACCCCGACGGAAATAGCGTCGAGTTAAAGGGCCCGCCGAATGCCTGAGCTGCCGCAGGTGCCGGGCGCGTATGTCCTGATAGTCGATTTGGACCGGCCGCTACGATTGACGCTGCCCGGCAGGACTGGCGCGGTGCTTGAACCGGGGCGCTACGCTTATTGCGGCAGCGCCCGCGGGCCGGGTGGCATTCGCGCCCGGGTCCTGCGCCACCTGCGCCGGGACAAACGGCCGCACTGGCATATCGATCGCTTAACCGGTACCGGGCGCATCGTCACCGTCCACGCCGTGCCGAACGGGCGCGAGTGCGCCCTGCTCGATCGTATCCTGGCGGTCGAAGGCGTGACGACGCCAGTCCCCGGCTTCGGCAGCACGGACTGTCGCCGCTGCCCGGCGCACCTGGTGCGTCTGCCGGGGCAAACAGATGAGGCTGATATGGCCCGATGGTTGGGCAAGATCCCGCAGAGGAGAGAACCATGCTAAGCGACGTGCGCGGCTTGACACTTTCGACCGGCAAGGAGGCGGCCGTCCAGCACTTCAACGCCGCGATCGACGACTATTTCCAGTACCGCGTCAGCGCCGGCAAGCACGCCAAGGCGGCCGTGGAGGCCGACCCGGAGTTCGCCTTCGGCCATTGCCTGCGCGGCTATCTCTTCATGCTGTTCGGCTCGACCGCGTTTCACGATCACGCCCGCGCCGCTCTAGACCTGGCCCGGGCCCACGCCGAGGGCATCAGCGAACGCGAGGTGGCGCACATCGCGGCGCTGGAAACCTGGCTCGGCGGCGATACCACCAAGACCTGCGCCATGTGGGAAGACATCATGGTCGCCTATCCGCGCGACCTGCTCGCGGTTAGGCTCCAGCATTTCGCTCTGTTTTGGCTGGGCCGAAGCGCCGATCTGCTCGGCGGTCCGGCGCGGGTTCTGCACGCCTGGGACGACAAGGTGCCCGGTTACGGCAACATCCTGGGCATGATGGCCTTCGGCCATGAGGAATGCGGCGCTTACGCCGAGGCGGAGACGGCCGGAAAGCGCGCGGTCGAGATCGACCCGGAAGACCTTTGGGCGGTTCACGCCGTTGCCCATGTACTGGAGATGCAGGGCCGCCTGAAGGAGGGTCTGGCCTGGCTCGACTACCCCGCCGACGCCTGGGACGACCGCAATCCGTTTCGCGGGCATCTGTGGTGGCATCGCGCGCTGTTCCTTTACGAGCGCGGCGAGTACGACGCGGTCCTGGCGCTCTACGATCGCTCTATCCGGTCGGAAAAATCCGATTTTTACTTGGATATTCAAAATGCCGCGGCCTTGCTGGTCCGCTTGGAGTTCGCCGGCGCCGATGTCGGCGACCGCTGGGGCCAATTGGCGGACCACGTGGAGACCCGCCTGGACGATCATGTCCTGGCCTTCACCGACGCCCACGCCATGATGGCGCTGACAGCGACCGGGCGGGACGAAACCGCCGGGCGCCTGTTGACCTCCTTGGAAGCCTTCGCCGGCACGCCGGGCAATTCCTGCGCCCGCACCCTCAAGCCCGTCGCGATTCCTGTGTGCGAGGCGATCCGGTGTTTCGCCCAGGGCGACTACACCCGAACGGTCGAGCTCTTGATGCCACTTCGCCCCGATTTCATCCGGGTCGGGGCCAGTCACGCCCAGCGGGATATCTTCCACCAGTACCTGATCGAGGCGGCGATGCGCGCCGGACACCTGCCCTTGGCCCGCGCCCTCCTGTCCGAACGCGCCCTGCTGAAACCCAACAGCCTGCCGAGCTGGCGCAAATATGCCGAAGTCCTGAGCGGACTGGGCGACGCGGCAGGCGCGGCAAAAGCCAGCCGGAAAGCGGCCAACGCCGCCTAGGTTCGATGGCTATCGGCGACCGGACACCATTGATCCGCCGACTCTATTCGTATGCGAGCGGCTTGCACTCCGCGCCGAAGGGTGAAAACATTGCTTCGGTAAAGAACGCATGACCCACGCGGACTCGCTAGACCATGGCAGAGATAAGCGTAAACGGGGTACTGCAACTCGCCCTTGGAGTTGGCGCCAAGGTCGCCTACACGGTGATCCTGGCCGGCATCGTTGTCTTGTGCGTCTCCGAGGGTCACAAGATCTGGTTCGATCGATCTCCGGTTCTCGCGGTTTTCGATTACAGCAAGGACGGCGCCGCCGCCCCGGCCAGTGGCGAGGGGTTTACCCGCGGCATCCAGCAACAACAAAGCCTGCTGCGCGGCATATACGAAGGGCGCGGCCAAATAAGAACCAACCGAATCCTGCCTCAGGCGGCCGGCCAACAGTTTGCCGGCCTTAGCGTCACGCCGGAGCTCAGGACCTCCGACCTCTCCGAACTCAAAATCGAAGCGCAGGGCATCAACCTGACAGCCATCTTGGGCCGCTTGCGCAATTGGATCCGACAGCCGAACGAAATCCGCGGCCGGGTCGACGAGGTGGGTGGCCGATACCACGTTTACGCGGAGTGGCGTCAAGCGAAGGCCGCAGGCGGGCAAGGAAAGCGCCACTACAGCGAAATCCATACCGAAACCGGCCGCGCCATCTTCGAAGTCGCGGCCCGTCTTTTGTGGCAGGACATCGGTGCGCTCAGCGACGCGCCGCCCCTGGCCCAGCGCCTGATCGATAAGGTGACCGAGGACAATTTCGTTAAATTCATGCGCGCCTGGGTCACCTATCAAACCCACGCGGCGGCCCGCGGCCGGCAAGAAAACCTCGACCCCTATAAGGCCCAATTGGAAACCGCGATCAACGACGCGGACAACCTGGTCAGTCAGAACGTCGACTTTCCGCTGGTCTACAACTTGGCCGCGCGCCTCCACTTGGAAGCCACAGCCTTCACGGACATGGATGCGGAGGAACAGGCCGAGGTTCGCGGCCTGGCGGCCAGGTACGTCAGGTCGATGGCCGCCCTCGGCCTGCCCGACCCGGAGACCGAGCAGTACTTCGCCGCCCTGGACAAGAACGATCAGGCAGCTCAGCGGGTCGCGACGGCTCAAACCACGATCGCGCCAAGCGTGACTGTTTCAACCGCCACTGTGGCGCCGTCCCCGGCGCCGGCCGCGACCACGCCCGGAGCGCCCCCGGCCACGCCGGCCCAGCCCGCCCCTGCCGTACCGGCGCGCGCGGTCGCCCTGGCGGGCGCCAGCATCGGCCCGGAGGGCGTCTCGACCGCCGCGTCCGCCTGCTGTATCGCGCAGGATGCCGCGGGCAAGAGGTTTCTCCTGACCGCCGACTACCTGTTCTCCCCAGAGCTCCAGGGGCGGAAAGCCAAGCCGGTCGTCATCTCTCCGGCGGCGCTCGACGGCGGCACGGAGCCGATCGGGGCGCTGAGCCGGGTGCGAGACCTGGACCCGGCGGCGGGCGTCGCCCTGATCGCCCTCGATCCGGATGTCGAGGCCCGCAACGAGATTCCCGGAGTTGGCCTGGTAACCGAGACCGCGCCCTTCCCGGGAATTGGCGAGACGGTGCGCTTGTTTGGACGCTCGTCCGAGTTGCGATCGGGCAAGGTTCTGCTCGAAATGGACGTGCCCATGCAAAAGCAGTCCGCGATCACCTCGGCCATGGTCCCGGTCGAGCGGATCAGCGGCCCCGGCGACGGCGGGGCGCCGGTTGTGGATTCCCTGGGGCGGCTGGTCGGCATGGCCTATGCCGGCAGCGAGCTGACCAGTCTTATCCTGCCCATCGAGAAAGTCTTGGCCGACCTGGGCCTAACCTTGGTAACGCCCTAGTCCTTAGCCCTTTTGCGCCCCAAGGATTGCGGCTTTCTTAACTGTTCCTTGAAGCGGCCGGTCTAGCCTTCCCCGGCACGGTGCCCAGTCCAGGCCCGCGGCGGCAGGGAGGCAAAGTATGACCGACTCGATCCGTTCCAACACACCCCCGAGGGCCCCCGGCGGCAACGGCCAGGTTCGGCCGACGGCCCCTGTGTCCGCGCCGGCGCAAGCACCGGCCCGCAGAAAGAGCGGCGGCGCGGTCACGACGTCGGCCCAGGCCAACGGCCGTTTGGGCCGCATCGTTTCGGTGTCCGGCGCCAATGTCGTGGTGCAATTAGCGGCCAGTGCGAACGGCACCCAGGCGAGCCCCGCGCGCGCGCCTCAGATCGGTGCCTTGGTCCGTATGCCGACCCCGCAGTCCACCGTGTTCGGCATGGTCAGTGGCCAAAACATCCCGGCCCCGACCCAGGACGGCACCAGCCACGAGGTACGCCTCATGGCGCTGGACCTGATCGGCGAATCCTTTGCCGTCGACGGCAAGCCGAAATTCCAGCGCGGCGTTTCCTTTTACCCGACCCTGGGCGACGAGGCCTTCGCCGCGACCCCGGATGACCTCAAGGCGATCTACGCACAACCCGATGTCCCCAACGCGCGAATCGGCACGGTCCGTCAGGATCAATCCTTGCCAGCTTATGTCACCATCGACGAATTGTTGGGCAAGCACTTCGCGATCTTGGGCACCACCGGTTCGGGCAAGTCCTGCACGGTCGCCTTGATCCTGCGGGCGATCCTTAGTGGAAACCCGGGCGGCCACATCGTTTTGCTGGACCCGCACAACGAGTACTCCCAGTCGTTTCCAGATTGCGCCGAGGTTCTGAATTCCGACAGCCTTGAGCTGCCCTACTGGCTGCTGAACTTCGAGGAAATGCAGGAGATCGTGGTCGGCAGCAACTTGGGCAATCGGGAAGCCGACATCGCGATCCTGAAGGACGCGATCTTGCAGGCCAAGCTCAAGGGCCAGACCGGCGCCGACAGGGACAGCAACCTGACCGCCGACACACCGATTCCGTACCGTCTTTCCGATGTCGCGCGGCAGATCGACGATGCCTTGGGCAAGCTGGATAAGGCAACCGACTCCGCGCCCTATCTGCGCTTGATGGAGCGCCTGACCGCGCTACAGAACGACCGGCGTTACGGCTTTATGTTTCCCGGTGTCAGCGTGCGGGATTCCATGGCGGCCATTCTATCGCGCATCTTTCGCGTGCCGGTCGGCGGCAAGCCGATCACCATTCTCGACCTTTCCGGGGTGCCTTCGGAGATCATGAACGTGGTGATCTCATTGTTGTGCCGTCTGACCTTCGACTTCGCCCTATGGAGCGAGCGCGCGGTGCCGATCCTGCTGGTGTGCGAAGAGGCCCAGCGTTACATGCGCCAGGAAACCACCCAGGGCTTCGAACCGACCAAGCGTGCCTTGGCCCGGATCGCCAAGGAAGGCCGAAAGTACGGCGTGTCCCTGGGCCTGATCAGCCAGAGGCCGGCCGATTTGGCAATCGAGATCCTGTCCCAATGCAACACGGTCTTCGCCATGCGCATGAGCAACCAAAAGGATCAGGATTTCGTCCGCGCGACCTTGTCGGAATCGACCATCGGACTGATCGACGCGCTGCCGACCCTACGCACGGGCGAAGCGATCGCCGTCGGCGAGGGAATCCCGGTTCCGGTCCGCTTGATGTTCGACCTTCTGCCCGAAAACCTGCGGCCGCACAGCGGCACGGCCTCGTTCTCGAGCGCCTGGCAAGGCGATGGCAAGGATCAGAACTTCGTCGCCGCGGTGGTCGAACGCTGGCGCCAGAAAGGGCGTTAGCGGCGGTTATTCGGCGGCTTTCTCTTCCGGTTCGGGAACCGCCTCGCGCATCGTGACGAACTCCTCGGCGGCGGTCGGATGAATGCCCACGGTGGCATCGAAAATTTGCTTGGTCGCACCCGCTTTGATGGCAATCGCGATGCCCTGAATGATTTCCGGTGCGTCGGCACCCACCATGTGCGCCCCGATCACCTTTTGACTGGCCCGGTCCACGATCAGCTTCATCATGCTGCGCTCGTCGCGACCGGACAGGGTGTGCTTCAGGGCCCGAAAGGTACTGCGATAAATATCGAGCGTACCGTATTTCCCCCGCGCCTGAAGTTCGGTCAGGCCGACGGTCGCGACATTCGGATGAGCGAACACCGCGCTCGGCACGTCGCTGTGGTTCATGGCCCTGGGCGTGCCGCGGTAAACCGTATCGACGAACGCCATGGCCTCCTGAATTGCCACGGGGGTGAGCGCGATCCGGTCGGTCACATCGCCGATGGCGTAGATGTTGGGCTGGTTGGTGCGCGAATAGGCATCGACCTTGACCGCGCCCTCGTCGGTCAGCTCGACCTGGGCCACGTCGAGACCCAGGTTCTGAACGTTCGGCCGGCGGCCGGTCGCCGCCATGACCAAGCCGGTTACCAGTTTCTCCCCATCGGAGAGATGAACGATCAGCCCGTCATCGGTTTTGTCGATGCGGTCGATAGTCGATTCCACGCGCAGGTCGATACCCTTCTTGACCATCTCTGCGGCCAGGGTATCGCGTACGTCGTCGTCGAAGCCGCGCAAGATCTGCGGGCCCCGGTATACCTGGGTGACCTGGACGCCCAGCCCATTAAAGATGCTGGCGAACTCGCAGGCGATAAAGCCGCCGCCGTAGACCGCCGCGCGGTCCGGCAAGGTCTCGAGGTGAAACGCCTCGTTGGAGCTTATGGCGTGGTCCCAGCCGTGGCCGGGCGGAAAAACCGGATGGCCGCCGGTCGCGATCAGGATGGTTTCGGCGCGCACCACGGTGTCGGCAACCTGCACCCGGTGGGTATCGAGCAGCCGGGCGTGACCGCGGTGGATCGCGACATCGGCGCCCTGCAGTAAGTTTTCGTAAACCTTTTCCAGGCGATCGATCTCAACGTCCTTGTTGGCGATCAGCTTGGCCCAATCGAACCGCCCGGCCCCGGCCTCCCAGCCGAATCCTGCGGCATCCTCAAACTCCTCGTGGAAATGCGCGGCATAGCTGAACAGCTTCTTCGGCACGCAACCCCGGATGACGCAGGTGCCGCCATAGCGGTACGACTCGGCGATGCCGACCCGCGCGCCGGTGCCCGCCGCCATGCGCGCGGCGCGCACCCCGCCCGAGCCGCCGCCGATGACAAAAAGATCGTAGTCGATTTCACAGATCATAAATGTCGTTCCTTTATACCGGCCCTTATGCCGCCGCTTAGACTTACCCCGCGCCGGGGCCCTTGTGAAGCATACCACGCCACCTCGCGCCGGAGGCACCGCGCCCGGCGGTCCCCGGGCATATATAGGCAGAACCGGGCGGTAAGCCCATCACGCTGGCGCGAGCAGGCCGGGCCGGCACGGAGGCCCCGTGAGGCGATGATCCCATGAACGCCGCGCTCCAAAAGTTTCGCGAAGATCCGCCGCGCGCTATTTGTATTCTGCTGGTGCTGAGCCTCGTGGTATATGCCGTAATCAATGTCGGCATGCTCTATGCCAAGCTGGACTTCACGACCGGCGATTTGGGCGGATCGGATGAGACCGATTTCTTCGTGTACTATTCCAGTGCCCGGTTCCTGGAAGAGGTCGGCATGCTGACCGCGCTGTACGACCCTGAGGCCCTGAAGGTATTCCAGATATCGATCGGTTCCGCGCCGGGCGGGCTGCATCCCTTCAACTACCCGCCGACCTACGCGCTATTGATTCAGCCGCTGGCGGCCCTGCCCTATCCGGTCGCGCTGATTTGCTGGCAATGGGGTACGATGGCGCTCTTCGCGTTGAGCCTGCGGATCGCCGGCCTGCATTGGTTCGCGATCCTGGCGGCCGTCGCCGCACCGGCTTCGATCATGAACTTCGCCGGCGGGCAGACCGGTTTTCTCACCTCCGCACTGTTCCTCGCCGGCGCTACATTGGCGGCCCGCAAACCCTTGGCGGCCGGCGCCCTTTTCGGGCTGCTCACGATCAAGCCACACCTTGGCTTGCTGATCCCCTTCGCCCTGCTAGCCAAGCGTCAATGGCGGATCATCCTCGCGGCGACTGTCGTCACAGCCGCGCTGACCGGGCTTGCAATATGGGCCTTCGACATTGTGACTTGGGCAGATTACCTAGACTATCTGGCGTGGTTTACCGCGAAAGCAGCGAAGGAAAAGATCGGCGATTTCCTCCGCTATTCCATCAGCGTGACCCTCGCGGCACAGGTTCTTCAGCTTTCCGGGCCGATAGCACTCACGCTGCAAGCCGCCGTGACCATGCCGGTCTGCGTTTGTATCTACTGGGCCTTTCGTCAGCGGGCGGAACCGGACTTGCAACTGGCCCTGCTCTTTGCCGGTACCGGCCTAGCGGTGCCCTATGGCTATGTCTACGACATGCCGATTTTGGCGGTGGCGGCGATTTTGATGGCGCTCCGGGGCTTGCGCCACGGGTTCCGGCCCTATGAGGGTCTTTTTACCCTGTGGGCCTATCTTCTGCCCTTCGTCGGGCCGCCTATGAACCAGGTCGGGATTCCCGTGGCGCCCCTGATCCACCTAGTCTTTTTCGTATTTATCCTGACCCGACTGCGGTCCGGCCTGGCGGCCGCACCGCAAGTTGGCGAACGGCGCGTTGCCGAAGCCTTGCGCCTGTGAGCCAATCCATGGTTCGGCGGGCAGCTGGACGGAGTTAGATCCCGCCCATGCAGAGATACTTGATCTCCAAGAAATCATCCATGCCGTAGCGCGAGCCTTCGCGCCCGACGCCGGATTCCTTGACGCCGCCGAAGGGCGCCACCTCGGTTGAGATAATCCCGGTGTTGATGCCGACGATGCCGGTTTCCAAGCCTTCACCGACCCGCCAGACGCGGCCCAGATCGCGGGCGTAGAAGTAGGCGGCTAGGCCGAATTCGGTATCGTTGGCCATGGCAATGCCTTGTTCCTCGGTCGTGAAGCGGAACAATGGCGCCACCGGCCCAAAGGTTTCCTCGCGCGTGACCTTCATGTCGGTGGTCACCTCGGTCAGCACGGTCGGCTGGTAGAAGGTGCCGCCCCTTTCGTGACGCGCGCCGCCGACCGCGATCTTGGCGCCCTTCTCGGTGGCGTCGGCGACATGCTGTTCGACCTTTTCCAAACCCGCAACGTCGATGAGCGGCCCCTGACTGACGCCGGCTTCCAACCCGAAGCCGACCTTCAGGCCCTTGACCGCTTCGGCCAGCTTGGCCGCGAAGGCGTCGTAGACCCCGTCCTGGACCAGGATTCTGTTCGCGCAGACGCAGGTTTGCCCGGTATTGCGGAACTTGCTCATCATGGCGCCTTCGACCGCGGCGTCGAGGTCGGCGTCGTCGAAGACCAGGAAGGGCGCATTGCCGCCCAGCTCCATGCTAACCTTCTTGACCGTGCCGGCGCACTGCTCCAGCAGAACCTTGCCGACCTCGGTCGAACCGGTGAATGACAGTTTGCGCACGATCGGGTTGGCGGTTAGCTCGCCCCCAATATCGCGGGCCGAACCGGTGACGACGTTGAGGACACCCGCCGGGATACCGGCCCGCGCCGCCAACTCGGCCAGCGCCAGGGCGGAATAGGGGGTTGCCGTGGCCGGCTTGATCACGACGGTGCAGCCGGCCGCCAGGGCCGGGCCTGCCTTGCGGGTGATCATGGCGTTGGGGAAGTTCCAGGGCGTGATTGCGGCAACCACGCCGATCGGCTGCTTGATGACGATGATACGCTTGTCGGCCTGATGCTGCGGGATGGTGTCGCCGTAAATGCGCTTACCCTCCTCGGCGAACCATTCGATGAAACTGGCGCCATAGGCGACCTCACCCATGGATTCGGCTAGGGGCTTGCCTTGCTCCAGGGTCATGAGGACCGCCAAGTCCTCTTGATTTTCCATCATGAGATTGAACCAGACGCGCAGGATGTTGGCCCGTTCCTTGGCGGTCTTGGCGCGCCAGGCCGGCCAGGCGCGGTTCGCGGCCTCGATCGCCCGGGCGGTCTCGTCCCGGCCCATTTTGGGGATCGTGCCCAGAACCTCGTCGGTCGCCGGATTGGTGACCTCGATCGAGGCGCCGCTATCGGCGTCGGCCCATTGGCCGTCGATGTAGCATTGCCGCCGGAACAGCGCGCCGTCTTTCAGTTGCGGCGTGCCATCGCCGGATATGGTCTGCGCTTGCGCGGACATGATTTGCCTCCGATTGGTGTGATGACGAGCTTTGGGTTCCCTGGCTCGATGAGCCTTGGAGCCAATATAGGCCCGCCCCGGAAGCAGCGAAAGGGGCGCCCAATTCGGGGGGCGCCTTAGTTTGGGCTCTTATGCGCTCGTTGCGCGGGATGGGCGGCAAGAAGAGTCGGAGGTGTGCCGGCAACGGGCCCGATCGACGGCCATAATCATGGGATTGGAATGGCGGCGTCTCGTTACCTATATCCGAGCCAAAAAAGGGGTTATGTTGTTGATATTATTTATATGGTGCGATGCAATATTTCCTTGCTGCACTGCACAATAACCTTTATATGGAAAGGGATAACGAATAAGCGTCTCGACAACGCGAGGCACAGGCAGCCAGGATTGGAGATTAGTCATGAGAATCAATGGGAAAGTCGCAGTCGTCACCGGTGCATCCGGCGGTATCGGGTACGCGGTGTGCGAGGAACTCGTCGGGCGCGGCGCCGAGCATGTGGCTCTGGTCGATCTCGACGACGGCGTCATCGATTCAGCTGACCGACTCAATCGTGGATCCAACCGAAACGTCGCCACAGCCTATCAAGGCAACACGACCGACACGGATTTCCGCAAAGGCGTTTTTGACGATATCTGCGCCAAATATGGGCAGGTCAATATCTGTGTGCCGGCGGCGGGAATCGTTCGCGACGCCTTGGCGGTGAAAATAAACAAGGCCACGGGGCGGGCTGAAATCTATGACGAGAAAAATTTCCGCCTGGTCGCCGAGGTGAACTACATCGCGCCGATTTACTGGGCCATGGAAACGGTCGGCCGCATTGTCGAAAGTCGGTTCAAACGCGGCCTGGGCAAGTGGGGCCCCACCGAAGAGATGGAAGGGGCGATCATCTTCATTGGCTCCGTCGCCTCACAGGGCAACAAGGGTCAAATCTCCTATGCCTCCACCAAGGCTGCGCTGGAAGGCGCGGCATCGACCCTGATGAAGGAAGCCATTTTCCATGGCGTTCGGTGCTCAATCATTCATCCCGGTTTCACCGACACACCGATCTTGCGGGCGATGGGCGAGGAATACTTGGCCAAGTACGTCCTTCCCGACACGCAATTGGGTCGTTTGATCAAGCCCGAAGAAATCGCCGACGCGATTTGCTTCATGATTACGAACCAAGCCGTAAGCGGCGAAATCTGGGCGGATGCCGGCTGGCATCCGGCGGCGGCCTGAATTCCGAAGCGCCCGCGCGGTTCCCCCTTGCGGGCCGCTCAGTAGGCCCAGGACGCGGCGCAGGGCTCCGGCTCTAGGCTGAGGGCCGGTGTCCGTGCCTGGGCCGGGCGAACCGCCTTGCGGCTCAAGCGCCCGGCGGTTGAGCGATGATCGGCGGCGCTCTGGTAGCGGACCTTGATCTTGGCCAAGGCGGCGCGCCAGGCGTCCGGCGAGGTATCCGGCGCAACCTCGAAGGCATCGAAGCCGCAGCGTAGCAGGAACAGGGCCTGATCGCGCAGCACATGGCCCACGGCGCGAAGCTCCCCGGTGAAGCCGTAACGCTCGCGCAGGAGGCGGGCGCTGGAATACGGTCGGCCGTCGGTGAACTTGGGAAACGCCAACGCAATGACGCCGAAATGCTCCAGCTCCTCGGCGATGGCCCGGGGCGATTGATCGCTACGCAAGCGCAGCCCGATCGGCACACCCGCCTCCATCAGCGTTTCGCGCTCTGCTTGCCAGCGCTCCAGGCTGACGATCGGCCAGACGCCGGGCGCCAGCGGCGCGCCGTCATCGAGCGAGGTCCAGACATCTTCGACGATCTGCGAATCCTTAATGAGGGGCATAGAGCTTCTCCTTGAAGGGATCGAATCCGACCCGGGCGAGGGTTTGGTTGAAGGCTTCACCGTTCCGGCGCTGGCCAAGATAGGTATCGACGATGGTCTCGACCGCGTCGACCACGGTGTCGTAGGAAAATGCCGGTCCAACGATCCGCCCGAGTACCGCGTTCTCGTCGGCGTTGCCGCCCAGCGTGATTTGATAGAATTCTTGGCCTTTCTTATCGACACCCAGAATGCCGATATGGCCGACGTGATGATGCCCACAAGCATTGATACAGCCGGAAATCTTGAGCTTCAGGCCGCCGATGTCGTGTTGGCGTTCGATGTCCGCGAATCGCCGGCTGATCCGTTGCGCCACGGGGATCGAGCGCGCGGTGGCCAGATTGCAGTAATCCAGCCCCGGGCAGGAGATGATGTCGGAGATCAGGCCCGCATTGGCGCTCGCCAGCTCGGCCGCGATTAAACCCTGCCAGACGGCATAAAGATCCGCTTGGCGGACATGGGCCAGGACCAAGTTCTGTTCGTGGCTAACGCGAATTTCGTCGAAGCTGTAACGCGCCGCCAAGTCGGCCACGGCCTCCATCTGCGCCGCCGTGGCGTCGCCCGGCACGCCGCCTTCCGGCTTCAACGAGACCGTGACGATGGCATAGCCCGGTGCCTTGTGAGCGTCGACGTTGTTGCGCACCCAGCGGGCGAAATCCCGGTTCTCGAAACGCTGCGCCTCGAAGCTCGCGGTGACCGCCGGCAGGTCGTCGAAGGGCGGCGGCGCGAAATAGGCCTGAATGCGCGCAAACTCTTCGTCCGGCAGGTCGACGTCCCAATCCTTGAGGAATTGCCATTCTTTCTCGACCATCTCGGCGAAGGCCTTGGCGCCGATCTCCTTGACCAGGATCTTGATGCGCGCCTTGTAGATATTGTCGCGCCGGCCGAGCTCGTTATAGACCCGCAGGATGGCTTCCAAATAGGACAAGAGATAGCGCTTGGGCAGGAACTCGCGGATCGTCTCGCCGATCAGCGGCGTGCGGCCCAGGCCGCCGCCCACGATAACCTTGAACCCGGCCCGCCCGCGCGCGTCGCGCACCATCTGCAGGCCGATGTCGTGAACCTTGATCGCCGCGCGATCGTTCGAGGCACCCGTCACCGCCACCTTGAACTTGCGCGGCAAGAACGAGAACTCGGGATGCAGGCTCGACCATTGCCGGATCACCTCGGCGGTGACGCGGGGGTCCTCGATTTCGTCCGCCGCGGCACCCGCGAAATGATCGGCGGTCACATTGCGGATGCAATTGCCGCTGGTCTGAATCGCGTGCATCTCGACCTCGGCCAACTCAGCCAGGATGTCGGCTGCTTCTTCCAATTTCGGCCAGTTGAACTGGATGTTCTGGCGCGTCGTGAAATGGCCGTATCCCTTGTCGTAACGCCGCGCGATGTGCGCCAGCTTGCGCATTTGCTGCGACGACAATGTGCCGTAGGGCACAGCGACCCGCAGCATGTAAGCGTGAAGCTGAAGATAGAGGCCATTCATCAGGCGCAGGGGCTTGAACTCATCCTCGGTCAGTTCGCCGCTCAAACGGCGGGCGACCTGTTCGCGGAACTGCGCGACCCTTTCTTCCACAAATGTATGGTCGAACTCGTCGTAACGGTACATGGCGGCTGGTCCTCGCTTACCTACGCCCAGGTATCTCGGCCTGACGGCCAAGATCGCTGCGCACCGTCGGGCCAAGGGCGCGGATATTTTCGCGGTTGCTGGCCGGGCGCGGGGCCGTCGCCTCGTCAATCACGTCCATCAGGTAAGGGCCGACCACATTGGTCCTGTGCGCCGGCGCCTCGGCGCGGGCCAAAAGGGCCGCGGCCTCGTCCTGGCTTCGGGCGACGGCGGCACCGCCCAAACGTTCGCCCCAGATGTCGTCTCGCCCCAGGTAAATCACGGCACCGTCGCCCAGGCGGTTCGCGGTCACGATCTGCGCGGTCATTCCCTAGATCTCCTTACTCAGACGGCCAGCGCGTGCGGCGCGGCGATGTGCGTGGCGGCGTCCGCGTGACGGGCGACCTCGCCGATCACGATGATCGCGGGACCGCGCACACCGTGGTTACGAAGCAGCGCCGGAAGCCCCTGCAACGCGCCCAGGATCACGCGCTCGTCGCTTCGGGTGCCATTCTCGATCACCGCAAGCGGTGTGTCCCCGGACAGGCCATGAGCGATCAGGCGTTGCGTGGTACGCTCGGCCGTGGCGACACCCATGTAGATCACTAGGGTGTGGCGCGAGCCCGCCAGCGCCGCCCAGTCGGGCTCGGGGGCGCCGTCCTTGCCCTGGCCGGTGACCAAGGTTACCGCCGCCGCATGGTCGCGGTGCGTGAGCGGGATACCCGCCACAGCGCCGCAGGCCGTGGCCGCGGTGATGCCGGGCACCACTTGGACCGCGACTCCATGGCGGCGCAGGTAATCCCGCTCCTCCCCGCCTCGGCCGAAGACGAAGGGGTCGCCGCCTTTGAGGCGCACAACCCGCTTGCCAGCACGCGCGTAGGCGCGCAGCAAGGCATTGATCTCATCTTGGCTCTTGGCTTGGTGACCGCGCGATTTGCCGACATAAACACGCACCGCGTCGCGTCGCGCGTGCTCCAGAACGCCAGGCCCAACCAGGCGGTCGTAAACGATGACCTCGGCATCCTGCAGCAGCGCAGCGGCCCGCAGGGTCAAGAGGTCCGGATCGCCCGGACCCGCCCCAACGATGGCGACCGAACCGGCCGGAACCAGTTTCTTGGGCCGACGGTTGACCAAATCCAGGATCTTCTCCCGGGCCTGGCTCTCGCGCCCAGCCAGCGCGTCTGCGGCCGCTGGCCCATCGAAGAAATTCTCCCAGAACCGGCGGCGGGCGGATTCGCTGGGATAGGTCGCCTTGACCGAGTCCCGAAAGCTGTCCGCGAGCTCGGCAAGGCGGCCAAGGCGGGCCGGCAGCAAGGCCTCGATCCGGGCCCGCAGGCGGCGTGCCAGGACCGGCGCGGTGCCGCCGCTCGAGACCGCAACCACGATCGGATCGCGGTCGACGATGGCCGGCACCGTGAAGGACGAGAGCGCGGGCCGATCGACAATATTGACCGGCACGCCCCGTGCCGCCGCGGCCTCGGCCAGACGGGTATCGATCTCGTCCTGCCCACTCGCACCGATGGCAAGGACCCGGCCTTGCAGGTCGCCATCGACAAAACCGCGCCGGACGAGGTCGACCTCGCCCGCCGCCGCCAGGTCCGCGATCTCCTCGATAGGATCGCGCGCCACCACCGTGACCCGTGCGCGGGCGCGGCGCAGCAGGCGGAGCTTTCGCGCCGCCGCTTCACCGCCGCCCACGACGAGGCAGGGTTTGTCGACCAAATCGAAAAAGGTGGGAAAAAAACGCATAAGACTCGCTCCAGGTTCCAAACAAGGGCCCACGGAGCAAATCCGTGGCGCTTTAGCACTTGTTAACGCGGTTGCAAGCTGCCCACTCAAATTCCGCGGGTCCGTTTAAGGCCGGACCAAACCCAACAAAAAAACCGCCCCTCAGCGTTTGCCGGGCGGTTTATCCGTAAAACCGCCGCTTAGCTGTCTCTAGCCGGGCACCCGCAAGCAGACGGATCGAAATCGGTGCCTGGGGTTAGAGTTGTCCCTCCTTGTTGTGTAAGTCAAGTGGTAATTACGTATTTTAATAGCACAATGATGTAATTTTACGATAAAATTATGTGTTTTTTCTGATTTACGATGTCGAACCAGTAGGTTACCCATCACGCGCTAGGCCCGACCGGCCAGTGAATGCCGCATTCGCTCTTGCCTAATCCGGCCCAGCGACCCGCCCGGGCTGCTTCCCCCGGTGCCGTGCATCGGGTGCAGGTTGCGCAACCGATCGAACGGTACCCTTCTTCGACCATGGGGTGACGCGGCAGATCCGAGGCCGCGAAGGCGGCCTCGACCCGATCCGAACTCCAGCGTGCCAAAGGGTTGACCCTGATCCGGCCATCGGCCGCCTCGACCGTCTCCAATCCGGTCCGGGCATCGCCCTGATAGCGTTTGCGTCCTGTGATCCAGGCGTCGAAGCCGGACAATGCCCGTTTGAGGGGCAGCACCTTGCGCAGATGACAGCAGTGATCGGGCCCGTCGCGCCAGAGTATGCCGAGGGGATCCAGATGAGCGGCCGCTAGAGGATCGGGCGTAACGATGCGAAGGTCGCGCAACCCCAGGCGCGCGGTCACTTCCTCGCGATAGGCCAGGGTTTCTGGAAAATGCTTGCCAGTATCCAAAAAGACTACCGGAGTCGCCGGTTCGATCTCGGCAACCAGGTGCAAGAGCACGGCCGCCTCGGCCCCGAACGAGGACACAACGGCAATGCGCCCGGGAAACTCGCGATGGATCAGGGGGGCCAGGAGGGCGCCACCGTCCAGGCCCGCGTAGTTGGCCTTCAGGCGGTCAACACGGCGCCACGCCCGGTCGTCCAAGTCATCGCGATCGACAGTGGATGGGGTCATCGGGATCGCTCCAGGTTCCAAACAAGGGCCCACGGAGCAAATCCGTGGCGCTTTAGCGCTTTTTAGCGTGGTCGCAAGCTGCCCGCTCAAATCCCACGGGTCCGTTTAAGGCCGGACCGGGCCCAACAAAAAACCGCCTCGGCGTTCGCCAGGCGGTTTGTTCCTCGAACCGCCGCTTAGCTGAACCTAGCTAGGCACCCGCAAGCAGACGGATCGAAATCGGTGCCTATCGCTACAATTGGCCAACTTGGGTGCGGGTGTCAACTATTTTGCACGCGACGGCGAAAATTCACCCGACGTCTCCACATATGTTTCGCAGCGGGAACGCGCGAGCACCCAGCCGCGTATCACGGGTTGAAAGCCGCGCGAGGGCTACAAAGCTCCGCGCGCGCCAACCCGAGGAGACTTCCATGACCCGACCCTGGAGACGGCTCTTACAGCTCGGCGCCGCGCTTGGCTTGGCCGGCCTGTTGTCCGCCTGCCACTACTACGCCCCGGGACCCCACGTCGCCTACCGCGGCCACTACGGGTATAGTCATGGCTACGGCCATGGGTACGGCGGGCACGGTTACCGGCATTACCGTCCCTATCGCTACCGGAACCATGGCGGATATCATCGCCGGCACTACGGCTACCGGCACGGCTATTGACGCCGCTCGGCGTTCAGCCGGTTACTTGATCGAGGCTGTTGGCGATCATGGCGAAGCGGTCCGAAAGGGCGGCCAATTCGACGCGGTGCAATTCCGCCGCCGACACCACGCCGCCCTGGCCGTCCGGCAGGTCGCGGGTCGCGCAGGCCGGCGCCAAGACCGTGCAGCCATAGCCCAGATCCAAGGCCGCGCGCACGGTGGTGCTGACACACATATGAGTCATGAAGCCAGCGACGATCAGCGTCTTTGCGCCCGAGTCCTTCAGCAGCGCGTCCAAATTGGTGTTGGCGAAGGCGTTGGGCACGACCTTCTCGACCACGGCTTCGCCGGTTTCGGGCGCGACCGGCGCGGCGATGGCAAAATATTCGCTGTCGCCATCGAACAGGCCGCCTGCCTTGCCTTTGTGCTGCACGTGAATGATCGGCCGGCCCGCTTTGCGCGCCGCATCCAATAGTCCGGCCCCCTGCGCCAAGGCCGCATCGACGCCAGGCAAGGCCAAGCGTCCGGTGACGTATTCCATCTGCGCGTCGATCATGACAACAGCGGACTCCGCCAGGCGGTGCGGCGCCAGCGTGGCGCCGGAAAGCTCGAAAAGCGTCTTAGGTGTTGTCATGTCCCGGTCCCTATTTGAGCGCGGACCGTACACCGGCCGCATCTGGAATCAGGAGCCTACAAGGGCATGGCAAGAGAGGAAAGACTAGCCTGCGCCGTTACTCCACCGTCACGCTTTTCGCCAGGTTGCGCGGCTGATCGACGTCGGTGCCTTTGATCACGGCTGTATGATAGGCCAGCAACTGCACCGGCAAGGAATAGAGGATCGGCGCGACGAAGGGATGAATCTTGGGTAGCTCGATCGCGGAGACAGCGTGGCCCCCGACCTTGGCGATGCCCTCCTTGTCGGAAAAAAGGATGACCTGCCCGCCGCGCGCCACAACTTCCTGAAGGTTCGAAGCGGTCTTTTCGAACAAGGGGCCGGAGGGCGCGCAGATGATCACCGGCACGTTCTCGTCGATCAAGGCAATGGGCCCGTGCTTCATCTCGCCGGCGGCGTAGCCTTCGGCGTGGATGTAGCTGATTTCCTTTAGCTTGAGCGCGCCTTCGAGGGCGATGGGGTACATATTGCCACGGCCCAGATAGAGCACGTCGCGTGCTTCGGCCACGAATTGCGCGATCTTGTGAATCGCCTCGTCGTGATTGAGGATCTCGGCGGCGCGCGCCGGCACCTCGGTCAGGGCGGTCGAAAGTTCGGCCTCCATCTCGCGGCTAATGGTGCCGCGCGCGCGCCCGGTGGCGAGCGCCAGGCAAGCCAGGACCGTCAACTGCGTGGTGAAGGCCTTGGTCGAGGCCACACCGATTTCCGGCCCCGCGAAGGTTTGCAAAACTATGTCGGATTCGCGGGATATGGCGCTGTCCGGCACATTGACCACGGACAGGATCTTATGCCCCTGTTCCTTGGCGTACCGCAGGGCGGCCAGGGTATCGATGGTTTCGCCCGATTGGGAAATGAAAACCCCGATGCCGCCGTCCGGCATGGGCGCCTCGCGATAGCGGAACTCCGAGGCGATATCGAGCTCGACCGGCTGACGCGCGAGTTGCTCGAACCAGTACTTCGCGACCCAACCCGCGAGATAGGCGGTACCGCAGGCGCTGATGGTCATGCGCGAGATCTTGCCCAGGTCGAACGGCAGATCGGGCACCTCGATCGTGCGCCGCAGCGGATTGAGGTAGCTATGCAGGGTGTCGCCGATCACCGCCGGTTGCTCGAAGATCTCCTTCTGCATGAAGTGGCGGTACTGGCCCTTGCCGATCATGGCACCGGAGACGGCGGTCTGCTTAATCTCGCGTGCAACGGTTGCGCCGCTGGCATCGTGCACGGTCGCCGCATCCTTGGTCAGCTCAACCCAGTCGCCTTCTTCCAAATAGGTGATCCGATCGGTCAGCGGCGCCAGGGCCAAGGCGTCGGAGCCCAAATACATCTCGCCGTCGCCATAGCCGACCGCCAGCGGGCTGCCGGCACGCGCGCCGATCATCAGGTCCTGCCGCCCGGCAAACACGATGGCCAGGGCGAAGGCGCCATGCAGACGCACCAGAGCCTTGGATACGGCCTCCTGCGGCATCATTTGCTGGTTCAGGTGTTCGGCCACAAGATGGACAATGACCTCGGTATCGGTTTCCGTTTCGAAGACGTGCCCCTTGTCCGTAAGCTCCGCACGCAGCTCCTGAAAATTCTCGATGATGCCGTTGTGGACCAGCGCCACTCTCTCGTTGGCATGGGGATGGGCGTTAGCCTCCGTCGGCCGGCCATGGGTGGCCCAGCGGGTGTGTCCGATGCCGATAGTGCCCTCGACCGGATCGGTTTCGAGCAAGCTGGCCAAGTTGTTGAGTTTCCCCTCTGCGCGGCGGCGCGCGATGCTGCCGTTTACCAGGGTCGCGATGCCCGCGGAATCGTAGCCGCGGTATTCAAGCCGGCGCAGCCCGTCGACCAGCAGAGGCGCGACCGGGGCCTTCCCGATAATTCCGATTATGCCGCACATGGTGTCAGGACCCTTTCTTGTCTGAAGTTTGTGCCGCGCGCTCTTGCTTCTCGGCGCGCCGGCGCTCTCGGAACCGCTCCGCGCCGCCCGGGTGGCTTTTCTTCTGGCCGCGAACCACGACCAGTTCGTCCGGTGCGACCTCGCCGCCAATCGTACTGCCCGCCCCGACGATGGCACCGGCACCCACATTGGCCGGCGCGAGCAGTGCGGTGTTCGAGCCGATGAAGGCACCGGGCCCAACCGTGGTGCGATACTTGGCGATGCCGTCGTAGTTGCACACGATGGTGCCGGCGCCGATATTCGCGCCCGCGCCGATTTCGGAATCGCCGAGATAGCTAAGGTGGTTCGCCTTGGCGCCGGCTCCGAGAACGGAATTCTTGATCTCGACAAAGTTGCCGATCCGCACGTTCTCGCCGATCACGGTGCCCGGACGCGTGCGGGCGTAGGGCCCAACGATGGCACCGCGCCCAATATGCGTCTCTTCAAAATAACAAAAGGCGCGGATATGAACCTCGTCGTCGACGGTCACCCCGGGGCCGAAGACCACGTTCGGCTCGACGGTCACGTCGCGGCCAATTTTCGTATCCCAGGAGAACCAAACCGTACCGGGATCGACCAGGCTAGCCCCGCCTTCGAGCGCATGGGCCCGCAGGCGGGCCTGGATCGCCGCCTCGGCGCGCGCCAGCCCGGCCCGCGAATCCGCACCCATGACCTCGTCCGGGTCGGCTTCGGCGCTGCGCGCCACTAAGCCGGCCTGGTGGGCCAAGGCGAAGACGTCCGTCAGGTAGTATTCGCCCTTGGCGTTGGCGTTGCTCAAGCCGTCGACCAGGCCCATGAGACTGGGCCCGTCGCCGAGCAAGATACCGGCGTTGCACAGGCCGATGCGCCGCTCGTCCTCGCCGGCGTCGGCGAATTCGACGATGCGCCGCACCTGCCCGCCGGCGTCGGTGACCACCCGGCCGTAGCGCGCCGGATCGGCCGGCCGGAAGGCCATACCCAACAGGGCTGGGGAGTCCGGCCCGCGCCGCTCGGCGCACAGGGCGCTTAGAGTCTCGGGGCGCAGCAGTGGCGTGTCGCCGAACACGATCAGCACGTCGCCGGACCCATCCGCGCCGTGATAGCCGCCTAGCGCAGGCTTGGCGCAGGCCACGGCGTGGCCGGTACCCAGGCGCTCTTCCTGCACCACGACCCGGTACGGCACATCGGCCTCTGTGGCGACCGCCTCGACCGCCGGCTCCATCCCCGGCCCGGCCACGATCACGACCCGCTCCGGCGCCAGATGCCCGACCGCGCCCAGCACGTGGCCCAGCATGCTGCGCCCGGCAACCGGGTGCAGGACCTTGGGGCGGCTCGATTTCATTCGAGTCCCAAGTCCGGCTGCTAGCACGACAACGGCAAGTTTACGATCTGACATGGATGCTCGAGCGGAGGCTCTTGTGGTCGCTGATCGGGACTGGCAATAAGGCCCGGGAAAACCGGCTGGAACTTGCCATACGCGCCGGTGAGCCCGCAAATCACCATTTATTAACTCAGATTACATCATGCCCGTTATTTTTAGCTTAACCCTGTGCCCCGGCCTCCCATGGCCCTGAGCCCCGTGGCGCAGGCCCCGGTCCTGCTCTGCGACCTGGACGGCACCTTGGTGGACAGCTTGCCGGACCTGGCCGATGCCCTGTCCGACTTGCTGACCCGGAATGGCCGGCGTGCCGTCTCCGAGGCCGAGGTCCGGGTGATGGTCGGGGACGGCGTCGCGGTTTTGGTCCAGCGCGGTTTCGCCGCCACGGGCGAGGTGCCGGCGCCGGAGGACTTGGCGGCCCGGATCGCCGACTATATCGCCGTCTACGAAACCCGCATGACGGCACGGACCCAGCCCTATCCGGGCGTGCTGGAGGCCTTGGGCGCCGTGCGCGCCGCTGGGTGGCGCTTGGGGGTGTGCACCAACAAGCCGGAGCACGCCAGCCAGGCCATCGTCAACGCCCTGGGCATGGGCGATCTGATCGAGGCCGTCGCCGGCGGTGATACCTTCGCGGTGAAAAAGCCCGATCCGGGGCACATCCTGCGGCTGCTTGAAGCCATGGGCGCGCGCCCGTCGCGGGCGGTCATGTTGGGCGACAGCGGCAACGATGTCCGCGCGGCGCGCGCCGCCGGCCTGCCGTCGATCGCGGTCAGCCACGGTTACGGCGCGATCCCGGCCCAGGACCTGGGCGCCGACCGGGTGATCGACCACTTCGACGAGCTGCCGGATGCCCTGGCGGCCCTGGTCGGGGTTTAGGAGGCAATAGGTCGGGCCCCGCTCCACCGCCGGTCCTTGACACCGCTTGGCGCCCTGCCCTACATCAAGGCGCTTCGATATCAGCCCCTCAACGGGCCGGGCGCGTAGCTCAGCGGGAGAGCACTGTCTTCACACGGCAGGGGTCGCTGGTTCAATCCCAGCCGCGCCCACCATCGCCTGTTTTAGCCAGCTTCGCCGCCGTCCGGCATTGGGTGACGCAGGTAGGCCGCCTCGCGGTCGCCGTCGTCGTGGTCGCGGATGAAGCGCTTGATGCGCGGCGCGATCTGTTCGCGCCACTTGCGGCCGTTGAAGACGCCGTAGTGACCGGCGCCCGATTGCAGGTAATACAGCTTTTTGTCGTCCGGCAGGTTGGGCGTGATTTCCAGGGCCGCCTTGGTCTGGCCGATTCCGGAGATGTCGTCGAGTTCGCCCTCCACGCACATGAGCGCGGTTTGCGCGATCCTGTCGGGCAGCACCGGATGCCAGCGCGCGATCATCTTGCCGTCGGGCAACTCGTGTTCCTGGAACACGGTCTTGACGGTCTGCAGGTAGAACTCCGCCGGCAAGTCCATGACCGAACGGTATTCCTCATAGAAGTCCCGCTTCTTTTCGGCGGCTTCGTCATCGCCTTGCACGAGGTGATCGAACAACTCGCCATAGGACTGAATATGCTGGTCCAGGTTCATGGAGATGAAATTGGTGAGCTGAATAAAGCCCGGATAGACCTTGCGGAACATGCCCGGATAGGGCGGCGGCACGTCGACGACGACGTTGCGCTCGAACCACTCCAGCGGTTGCTCCTTGGCCAGCTGGTTGACCTGGGTCGGCGATTTGCGCGTGTCGATCGGGCCACCGATCATGGTCAGCGAGGCCGGCACGCAGTTATCGCCCCAGCCCGACATGACCGAGACGGCGGCGAGCGCGGGCACCGACGGCTGGCACACCGCCAGCACATGGGTGTTCGGCCCCAGCATGTGCAGAAAGTCGATCAGGTAGTCGATGTAGTCGTTGAGGTTGAAGCGGTCCTGGTTGACTGGAATCATCCGGCAATCCTGCCAGTCGGTCACATAGACCTCGTGATCGGGCAACATGGTCTCGACCGTGCCGCGTAGCAGGGTCGCGAAATGGCCCGACAAGGGCGCGACCACCAGCAGCTTGGGGTCCTTGGTTTCGGCCGCCCGCTTGAAGTGCAACAGGTGGCAGTAGGTCCGTCTGATGAGGACCTCCTCTTCGACCGCGACCGGCCGGCCATCGATCTGAGTTTCGTCCAGGCCCCAATTCGGCTTGCCGTAGGCGCGCGTCAAGTGTTCGAAAATCTCCGCCGCGGAGGCCATGGAGCGGCCCATGGGCGTCATGGACATGGGGTTCATGGGGTTGTCGAGCAGGACGCGCAGGCCCTCGGACATGGCCCGCGCCGGGGTCATGGAAAGCCGCGCGAATTCGTGCATGTAATAGAGCATCTTGGCACCTGTGCGACCGGCGGTTCTCGCCGGCCCAAAGGCGCGGGGGCAAGGCGGACGGCCGGATAGGGCAGCTTAGCCGCGCAACTCTTTAAGCAAGCATAAGCTCAACCGGCACCCGGGAAGCGGCTTTGATTGGCGGCACCGAAGGGCGCGCCGCTTAGCCTAGGGGCTCCAAACGCAGAAGCGCGCCGTCCGGCGAATCCGTCAGCAGGTAGATAAGGCCGTCGGGGCCTTGGCGAACGTCGCGAATGCGCTCGTCGAGGCTGTGCAGCAGCCGTTCCTCGTACACCACCCGCGTGCCCTCGACCTCCAAACGCACCAGCGCCTGTCCGGACAAGGCCCCGATAAAGAGATTATTGCGCCAGCGCGGAAACGCATCGCCGTCGTAAAACGCCATGCCCGAGGGCGAGATGGAGGGGACCCAAAAGGCGACCGGTTGCGCCATGCCCGGCTTGGCCTTGCCCTCGCCGATGGAGAAGCCGGAATAGGCCCGGCCATGGGTGATGATCGGCCAACCGTAGTTGACGCCCGGCTCTATCCGGTTGAGCTCGTCGCCGCCGCGCGGGCCATGCTCGACCGCCCAAATTTCGCCGGTCGCGGGATGCCGGGTCAGGCCCTGCGGATTGCGATGGCCATAACTGTAGATCCACGGATTCACGCCGGCTTGGCCAACAAAGGGATTATCCGGCGGCACGCTTCCGTCGGGCGCGATGCGCAGGATGGAACCGGCCATGTCGGTGAGATCTTGGGCGCGGTCCGGGCTGCCGCGCTCGCCCGCCGTGACGTAAAGCATGCCGTCCGCGCCGAAGGCCAGGCGCGAGCCGAAATGGCGCCCGCCCCCGGATTTCCGCGCGACCGCCAGAATTCGGCTCAATCCCTCCAGGCCCCCGTCGCCCAAGCGGGCGCGGGCCACCTCGGTTCCACTGCCGCCGTCACCGGGGCCGGCGTAGGAGAGATAGATCAGGCGATTGCGGGCGAAATCGGGGTCCGGAAGCACGTCCAGCAGACCACCCTGGCCGCGCGCGGCGACCCTGGGCGTGCCCGCGACCGGCGCCGGGTCCAGAACGCCGTCGCGCACCACGCGCAAGCGGCCGGGGCGCTCGGTCACCAATATCGCACCGTCCGGCAGGAAGGCCATGGACCAGGGATGCTCCAAGCCTTCGGCCAAGGTGACCAGGCGAAAGCCATGGCGTTCGCTTTCCATAACCTGGGCACCCGCGGTGCCGCCATGGAGCGCAAATGCGGCCCACAGGCCGGCAGCCAGGCCGAGCACTCGAACACGGGACGACAGGCCGGGTCTCCGCATCCAGTTACCTCCCAAACGGTCGCTGCAATCTCATAACATGGGGTGCGCGCGCGGCGTTTTCCAAGGCCGGGCGGCGCCGGATCCCCGGTAAGGGCGGCGAGACCCCTATTTCGTGGTCAGGATGATCCTTTGGGCGCCGTCGTCAATGGTCAGGCGAAAGTGGTCGAGAAAGCTCATGCCCAGTAGGGCCCTCCGGCCCAGATGCTCGTCGGCGATAAAGGTCACCGGCACATCCTTAACTTCGGCATGACCGACCCGGACGGCGGCGAGCCGCCCCATGCGGGCCGGAACCTTACCGCCCGCAGTCTCGACCGTGCCCAGGGTCAAGTCGCTGTCGCGCAAGCCCAAGGACGAGATCGCCGAAACCGGCAGGACCACCGTGCTGGCCCCGGTATCGACGATCAGGCGGCGGCTGGCCCACAGCCCGGTGGGCCCGACGAGCACTGCATCGACCAGGTGATGGCCCCCCTGGCGGACGGTTGAAACGCTGGCCTCATTGAGCTCGGGCGGGCCGGCACGGCTGCGGCCCATGACCCGCAGTCCCGAGACCCGGCCCGCCGCATCGTGGAACAGGACGAAATTGTAGCCGAGCAAGAGAGCCTGCAGCCGCTGCTCGATGGGGCCGCTTTCGGCGCTGGATCGGGGCGCGCCAGGGCCGATCAGATCCAGGCCGGTCACCTTGATGCCCTCCGCTTGGGTCAGGGCCCGGAGCCGGTCGCGCAGCCCGTCGGCACCGCCCTGGGGCGTGTTCTGGGCGACGCCGGACGCCGCCGGGCCCACGGCTAAGATCAAAGCCAGGGCTAGTGCCAAGACGAGCCGAGTCGCTAGGTCCGGGGCCTGAGAATGCCGCTTTTCCATGGCACCCAGCCTACTGCGGAACGATGTAGGAAACACTAGAGCATGTTCCGATCATATCGCACCATTTGATGGCGCCAAATCAGGTCACTCGGCTAGGCACGGAACGCCGCGCGATGTGGGGCATCGGGCAAGTTTCGTAACGACGCCGATGGGCTGATTTGGCCCACCGGAGGCCGGTTTTTCGCGCCCGCTGGACGTCGTTGCGGCCCACTTGCGGTCACCCGGACCGCAGCGTGGCCCGCGCCTAGCCAGCAGACGCGAAAAACCGGTCAAATGACGCAATATGGTCGGAATATGCTCTAGCCCGGCTGGGGCACGGCCCGGTGTGCCTGGGCGCGGAGCGCGCCCGCTGGCTGCCCTCCTAAGGGACCAGCGGCGGGCGAAAAAAAGGCGCCCCGCCGAGGCGGGGCGCACTAGGGTCGGGCGGGGAGTATCAGGGACGCGTAAAACGCGATCCCCTAATCGACCGAACGCGAGCTGGGGTTGAATGCCACGCCGGCCAATCCTTCTAGAAATCGGTTCAAAAGAACTGGTTCAAGGTTAGTCCCGAAGTCTGGATCAAGATGACCCAGATTAAAAATACAACCAATACCAACGCCAAGCTGGCGGTCAGGAGCTGATCTATCATGGTGACGCGCTCTCAATGTTCCCCCGGGCCCTCTATCCAAAGTCGATCTGAGGGCCTCATACACCTTCGGTTCGCCTCTCTTCGTCGCGTGCGATAACCCTGACCTGCCGTTCCCGCCATTCCCGCAATGCCTGTTTCAAGGCGATGGCGCTTGGATAAGCGATCAAGATAATCATCGATACGACGATGGTGGCCTCCAGCGTTTGTCCTATCATTGGGGGTCACCTCTTGCTCTCTCAACAGCATTCAAGCTGACTGATTCTGCGAGGCATGAGCGTGTCAAGGATGTGACAAAGATGAGTTAAGGCTAACGAAAATTAACCACGTTTTGGGCCGTTCTAGGCCCTCGGCGCCGCAGGATTATTGCGATCCTCGGGCGCGCCGCCAATCCCAGGGCGCCTCGAAGACACCACGCCACATGCCGCGCCGAGCGGCCTGCGCGGCCGCCTCTTCCGCCACATAGGTATCGCCCACTTGGCGATCCGCCAGGGCCCAACCCTGGGCAACCAGCCAGGCCCCGACATCGTGCTGGCCGACCCCGGCCAGATAGCACGTGGCCCGCAGCCCCGCGGCATCGGCGGGGCCCTCCGGCACGCAGGTCACCCAGTGCCGCCCGATCCGGTTGAGCAAGGCCCAACGGGCCTCCATGCCGCAATTCCAGACGGCCACCCCCGTGCCGCAGGTCTGCCCATCCTCCAACGCGTCGATATGCGAAAGCTCGACCCGGTTTCCGGCGAAATCCAGGGTATCGCCATCGACGACCTTGGGCTGGCCGACCAGGTGATCGTCGCGCGCCTGGGCCGCCAAGCCGTCGAAGAATGCCATAGCGAGCAGGACAAGGGCCGTTAATCCGGCCCGGGTGGGGATGTTAAGTTGACTCATGGCCGTATCAGTATACGACGACCCTGGCACGCGGTACGAAAATTAGGTAAATCTGCAAGATCGTTGCATTGCAAGACTGTCTCGAGGAAGGAGCCATCGATGAATCGCAAAGTCGTAAACCTGGGCCTGGCCCTATTCGCCGCCACCGTTCTGGCGAGTGGGCCAGCTTTCGCCGATGGCGACGCGGCCAAGGGCAAGAAGGTCTTCAACAAGTGTAAGGCCTGCCATGCCCTAGAAGCGGGTAAGAACAAGATCGGCCCATCGCTGCACGGCGTCATGGGCCGCGCCGCCGGTGCCGTCGAAGGCTTCAAGTATTCGAAGGCCATGATGGAATCCGGCCTCACTTGGGACGAAGAAACCTTGGCGAATTACCTGGAAAAGCCCAAGAAGGTAGTCCCGGGCACGAAGATGGCCTTTGCCGGCCTAAAGAAGGAAAAGCAGCGGGACGACGTCATCGCCTATATCAAGGAAAATGCCATGTAGGGCTCAAGGCCCTTCGTCAAGCCTTGGCCGCATCGGACCGATGCCGCGGCCACGCGCCGGCGACCAATTCTTACCCTCTCTTAACTGCGGCGAGGTTAGGCTCCACCCTTGGTAAGGAGCCTGGTCAATGCCGTTTGTCGTCCGCGACCAATCCGGACAAATCGCCGAGGTCCACCACGCCCGCAGCCAGCGCGCGCAGGAGGAGCTAACGCCGCAGGATCCGGACCTGCAGCAGTTTCTGGTGACGGCGGGCGGCAGCCGCGTCCGGGACGCGCTGAGCGACTCCGATCACGGACTAATCCGCGTCCTCGAGGACGTGATCTCGGTGCTGATCGACAAGCGCATCATAGCCCTGACCGACCTACCTGCCGCGGCCCAAGAAAAACTGGCGCTCCGCTATAGCCTGCGTAGTCGGCTCGCAGACCTTCGCGGCATTGTTGGCGATTCGGACGAATTGCAATTGCCCTGAGCCTGCCAGGCGGTCTTTTCAAACGACGAAAGCTACAATTGCACGACCTGATACTGCACAATCTTGCCGGCAAGCACATAATATTGTATGAGCCTTGACCTCGTACCGTGCCATACGCATCGCCAAGGAATGCCCAGTTGCCCGATGCCCCGAAGCCCGGCCCGCGCCTGCAGGAGCCAAAGCCGCGGGTCGTGCAGTACGACAATCGGCGGTTTTCGATCCGGCTGGAGCCAATTTTCTGGCAACAGCTGGAGCGTCAGGCCGCGCGCAAGAACCTGCGCCTGGGCAAATACGTCGGCGAGCTGGCGGGGGCATTCACGGGCAAGAATTTCTCGTCCTACCTGCGCGTCCTGTGCATGCTGGACAGCGAGCATGACCTGGCGCGGGCAAGCCTAACGTCTGGCCGCACAAGCATCCTCGATCTGGTGCTGACCGCCTTCACGCCGGGGCTTCTGATCTCGCGCTACCGCACGATCATCGCCTACAACGCGGCCTTTCTGGCTTGGCTGGGCCGCGACCGCCGGCCAGCCGCGGGGAGCGAACTGACTTCGGTGGTTCAGTTGCGGACACGACGGCCCTTGAACGACATCTGGCTTGACCTGATCGCGGGGACGATCGTATCGGCCGAGGTCAACATCCTGCACGTCGTGCCGGGGCGCGTGCTGGCGGCCCCAGCCCGCTTTGTCGCCGCGCCGGCCCGTGGCGAAGGCGAGTTCTATGCGGTTCTATGGATTTCGACCAATCCTCGCCCGACCGGCGAGTTGGCGGCGCGGCAGCCACCGCGAATTCAAGCTTCGTAAGAGCTAAGGTTCAGCCGCCGTTCGGGTCGTCAAGGATCAAGAGATCGACTGGGCTATAAACGGTCAGGCCGCTTTCGAAGTTGTAATAGTGCAGGCCAGCCACTTCCATACCGCCAGCGGTCACGTGCGCCGGCGCGATCCCGGCCTCGGTCACCAATTCGCTGGATAGCAGATTGATCGGCAGGTTATCGGCGGCAACCAGCACAACCTCGCCCGCGTCGTCGGGCAGCAAATCGTCTAGGGTCAAGGAAACGAGTTGATCGGCGATCTCCGACGGCCCGGAAGTCCCGCCGAAAAGAGCCTCGTCCAAGGCCGCCTGGTCGATCAGCATAGCCTGAGGCCCGTCCTGAAACACCTGAGCGTCCAAGAGGGCAGACTCGCTCTCAGCGCCGATCCGGGACGCAGGACCGGGACTTGGGAGGCCGGTTTTGTCTAGCGATTTCGCCATTATGTCGCACTGTTTCAATTCGCCCTTGAAGGCGTATTCTTACTCGCTCGATAGTAGTATATCGAATCACACCCAGCCAATTCGCGCAAGTTAAATTAGTTTCAATACGTTAACCATGAAATGGCCGCATGGTCGGCACGGACTGGGCACCACCCGGGCGGGCCGAGGTGCGGCTGAAGGGCCCGCAAGCCAAAAAGCCCAGCCTATTTCTAGGCTGGGCTTCGCTTGGTGGGTTTCGACTGTCGCCAGACGCGGTTTACTGACCGGCCGGGCTGAGGCCCCCTAGCCAGGACTGGTGATTGACCGCTGCCTGCTCTGGGGCTCGGACGTTGAGGGTGTCCAGCAACAAGCCGCCGACTGCGAGAATTCGGTAGGAGGCCAGAAGCTCATTGGTCTGCGCGGTTACCAGCAGGCCACTGGAAACGAATAGTTCGTTCTCCGAGTCGAGCACATCGAGCAGTGTACGCTGCGCGACCTCGAACTGTTGGCGATAGGCATCGCGCGTTTCCATGTTGAACTGCACCGCGTCGGACAGGTCTTCGACCCGCTGCCTATTCGCCTCGAAGGCAAACCAAGACTGGCGCATCTCGCGCTGCGCCTCAAGGTAGGAGCGCATGCGTCGGTTCTTGTTCTCGGCCACACGCGACAAGGCCTCCTGACGCGCCGCCCGATCAATGCCGCCACGGAACAGGTTCCACCGCAAACGCAGCATCACCTGATTGTTGAACTCATAGGTTTGGATGCCATCGCGGCCGTCGTTGTATTCGGATTCGGCCTCCAAGCTAACGGCGGGATAGAACGGCGCCTCGGCCAGGGTGACCTCCGCCTTCGAGGTGCGCACGTCGGCTTCGAAGATCTTGATGGTCGGATTGTTGGTGCCGGCCAAGGCGACCGCCGTTTCCAGATCCGGCGGCAGGACGCCTTGCGGGAACTCGACCGGCTCTAGACCGTCCGGGAACTGTCCAACAATGCGCGTGAAGGTAGCTTCGCTGTCGCGCAGGTCATTCAAGCTCTGGGTCAAGGTCGAGCGGGCCCGCGCCGTGCGGGCCTCGGTCTGCACCACGTCGGCGCGGCTGCCGCCGCCGCCGGACTGGCGCTGGCGCACCGCGTCGAGAATCGTCAGATGAACGTCGAGATTGATTTCCGCCAATCGAACGAGTTCACGCTGGCGAACGACTTCCAGATAGGTGCCGACCGCGTCGAGGGCCAGGAACTCTGAATTCTCCTCAACCCGGCGGGCCGCCGATTCGACCCGTGATTTTTCTCGCTCGATCGTGCTGTTGGCTTCGAAGCCATCGAAAATCCGCTGCTGCAAAGTTACCGAGGCCTCTTGCCGGGTTAATGTCAGCGGATCCCGGTTGTTGACATCGGCCCGGGTTGTCCGGTCGTTGGTCCGCTCCTTGCCGATCCCCGCGGCGGCATCGATCTGAGGCAGCCACAAGCCACGGGCCTGTCTCAGCTCTTCGTCGACCGCTTCACGGTTGCTGGCGACGATACCGATGTCGGGATTAGTCGACACCGCATGGTCGACCGCTTCCGTCAGCGACAGGGCCTGGGCCGCGTAGGCCCCAGGAAACGCAAATACCGTTGCAAGTAATACTGCCCTAAAGCAGCGCGTCGCCTGAACCTTGGCTAAGCGTGATCGCATTCCCCCACCCCTCCGTTCGGATATCGCCCCACTCTAAGGGCATGTGTTTAAGGCGAATCAACAGATTAACAAAGGTTATTACGCCGCCGGGGCGTACTTTGTCAACGCGTTCCATAACGTGTGGCTTACGCGTAGATAGCGAATATCAGGTTAACCGGACCCGGGAATCTATCAATCGACGGACAGGCCAAAGCATCGACTAGACAAGCGCTGTCCTGGGCAACTATCAATGCTAAACGGTGAAATTAACTTTTTCCGAAGGCTACTCGTATAATCGTTATTCTTGATGGTACTGTGATAATTCACGATATTCGGGCGGGTCACCATCTACGGAAGGGCCGGAACGTGTCCGGTGCCGGGCCGAGGCACTAGCCGCGGCCCGCAATGCAATGCCAGCCATCCTAAAATTTTAGGGGCGGGAGCGAGGCGGGCGGATAAACAAGAATGACAGTTCACGTGGCATGACGGCCGGAAACAGCAAATCCGACATGATCGCAGCGCTTGCCCGCCGCGAAACGGAGCGCCGGGGCGAAGCGCCGTCTGGCGCCGCCCCGAGCGAACCAAACGCGCGCCCTGACCAGGATTCCGAGACCCAATCCGGCGCCGACGCCCCCGGCGCGGCGCGGCGCAGCCATCCGACGCACCGGCTGATCCAAGCCCTGGCCGCCGCATCGCGCCCGGCCGAGGCGCCCGAAGGGGCCGAGGAAACGACCGAGTCAACGAACCAGACCCCAGCCAAAACGGCATCACAGGTTCCCACCCTTACCCCCGCCCAAGGTGCAGCCGGTACCGCCGGTGCGAAAGCGCCCGCCCCGCGGGATCCTGCCCCCAAGGCCCCGGTGCCCCGCCCCAAGGACCCGAGCGCGGGTCCAGGGACCGAATCGGGAACCGCCAGCCGGCCGACCTCCACCGACCGCCCCCAGCCCGCCGCGCAGGCAAGTGCCGCCGCCCGGCCAGGGCCGACGGGCCCGGCGCCTGCCGCGGCCCGGAATGCGCCCCCCGCCCCGGCTGCCCCGGCCGCAAACGCTGGCGCAGGCGGCGCAATCGCCCCGGAAGACGTGCTCGAAGAAAAGGCAGACTGGCGCGTCGCGCCTTCGGCAATCGATTTCATAGACCCCTTGTTGTCGTCGCTGACCACGCTGGCGGCAATTTTGGAGCGGCCAATCTCAGCCGAAGCACTGAAGGCGGGGCTGCCTCACGGCGCCGAGCACTTCACGCCGGAGCTGGCGGTACGCGCGGCCGAGCGCGCGGGCCTGAGCGCGCGGGTGACGCGCCGGCCCCACCTATCCCAAATTCTGCCGGTCACCCTGCCTTGTATTCTGATCCTGAAGGGCCAGAACGCCTGCGTCCTGCTGAAATATCCGAAAGCCGGCATGGCGGAGGTGCTGATTCCCGAAGGGGGAACGGCTGAGAAGACGGTGCCGATCAAGGACCTGGAAGAGCAGTACACCGGCTACGCCATCTTTGTCAGGCCTGAGTACAAGTTCGATCAGCGCGCCTCGGACATTCGCCTGAGCCAGCCGCGGGCCTGGTTTTGGGGCACACTGGCCAAGTTCTGGCCGATTTACAGCCATGTCTTGATGGCCTCGATTCTGATCAACCTCTTCGCGATCGCCAGTCCGCTGTTCATCATGAACGTCTACGACCGTGTGGTGCCCAACAACGCCTTGGAGACCCTGTGGGTCCTCGCCTTGGGCGTGGTCACTGTCTTCGTGTTCGAATTCATCATGCGCAATCTGCGCACCTATTTCGTCGATGTCGCAGGCAAGAACGCCGACGTCATCATCGCCAGCCGGCTGCTGCAGCAACTCATGTCCATGAAGCTGGCGAGCAAGGGCCCTTCGACCGGCGCCATGGCGAACAACCTGCGCGAGTTCGAATCCCTGCGCGAGTTCTTCACCTCCGGCACGCTGGTCGCCTTGGTGGACCTGCCATTTATTTTCCTTTTCGTGGCCGTGATCTACCTGGTCGCAGGCCCGGTCGCCTTCATACCCTTGGCGGCAGTCCCGATCGTCATTTTCGTCGGCGTGATCATGCAGTTTCCGCTGCGCAATGTGATCGAGAAGACACACCGCGAGCAGAGTCAGAAGCATGCGCTTCTGGTCGAAACCATTGACGGGCTGGAGACCATCAAGGCTGCCGCGGCCGAGGGCCGTGTGCAACGAAGCTGGGAACGTTTCGTCGGCCTGACCGCCGAGTCCTCCGGCAAGGCGCGCTTTCTTTCCGGTCTGGCGACCACCTTCGCGCAAGTCTCTATCCAGCTCTGCACCGTGGTGGTCGTCGTCTACGGCGTGCACCTGATTGCCGCCGGCGATATCACCATGGGCGCCTTGGTGGCGGCGACCATACTGGCCGGCCGATCACTGGCTCCGCTCGGCTCGGTCGCGACCATGCTAACCCGCCTGCAGCAATCGCGGGTCGCACTGCGGTCTCTCGATGCGATCATGAAATCTCCGGTGGAGCGGCCTGAGGGCAAGACCTTCCTGCACCGGCCCCGTCTGAGCGGCGAGATCGACGTCAACGATGTCGGCTTCAGCTACCCCGCTCAGGAAGCCAAGGCCCTGGACGGCGTGTCGTTCCAGATCAAGCCGGGCGAGCGGGTTGGCGTCTTAGGCCGCATCGGCTCCGGCAAGAGCACCATCGCCCGTTTGCTGATCGGCCTCTACGAGCCGGCCGAAGGTGCCATCCTGGCGGACGGAACCGACATCCGGCAGATCGACCCCGCCGATCTGCGACGCAATGTCGGCTATGTCTCGCAAGATAACTATCTCTTCTTCGGCACGGTGCGCGACAATATCGCCTTTGGCGCCCCCCATCTGGACGACCAGACGATCATGCGCGCGGCGGAGGTCGCCGGAGTCACGGAGTTCGTTCGCACCCACCCGCTGGGCCTCGATCTGCAGGTCGGGGAACGGGGTATGAGCCTGTCGGGCGGACAGCGCCAATCGATCGTGATCGCGCGCGCCTTGCTGCTCGACCCGCCGATCATCGTGCTCGACGAGCCGACCAGCAACATGGACAACTCTTCCGAGGCCGCCTTCAAGCGGCGCATGGGCGCAATCCTGGAAGACAAGACCCTGGTGCTGATCACCCATCGAAGCTCGCTCCTGACCCTGGTCGACCGCCTGATCATCATCGATGGCGGCAAGGTGGTCGCGGACGGCCCGAAAGAGCAGGTGTTGGCCGCCCTGAAACAAGGCCAGATCCGGTCGAACCGGAACTGACCGGGAAAGCGCCATGGTCAGCAACCAGGAAGACCTGCACTTCATGCCCGACGTTCACGCGGCGGCGCGGCGCCGTGGGCACCGCTTCGCCAGTATTCTGACGTTCCTGACCTTCCTCTTCATAGGGATCATGGGCGTTTGGGCCCACTACGCGGTCCTGGACGAAGTGACGCGTGGGGAAGGCCGGGTCATTCCCTCAAGCAAAATCCAAGTCATCCAGAACCTGGAAGGCGGCATCCTGGCCGAAACCCTGGTCCGCGAAGGCGACATCGTTCAGGCGGGCGATATCCTGGTACGGATCGACAACACCGCGGCGCAGGCGAGCTTCCGCGACCTGCAGGCCCAACACTACACCCTGCTCGCCACGATCGAACGCCTGGACGCCCAGCAGTCCGGCCGCGACATGAAGATCGACCAGGACTTGCGCGACAAGGCACCCGCCGCCGTGGCCGACCAGGAATCCTTATTCGATTTTCTCCGGCGCCAATTGACGGCGCAGATCTCGGTGCTCGAGTCCCAAGCCTTGCAGCGCACACAAGAAATCGCGGAGATGAATAGTAGGACCAAGCAGCTGCGGCGCAGCCTGGCGCTGACGCGTGAAGAGCGCGCGATCACCGAACCCTTGGTGCGTAACGGCGTCATGCCGCGCGTGGAATTGATTCGAATCGACCGCCAGGTGTCCGACCTGGAGGGCGAGATCGGAACCATCCGCCTATCGATCCCACGGTTGCAATCCGCGGTCAAAGAGGCCGAGCAGCGGATCGAGGAAGTCCGCCTGAGCGCCAAGAGCGAGATCACCAACGAATTGAACCGGGCCCGCGCGGAGCTGCAATCGATTCGCCAAACCATGTTTGCCGGCGCGGATCGGGTCACCCGGACCGAAGTCCGCTCGCCGGTGCACGGCACCATCAAAGAACTCATGCACACCACGGTCGGCGGCGTGATCCGGCCGGGCGAGGATATTCTGGAAATCGTGCCCTTGGACGACCGGCTTTTGATCGAGGCCCAGATCCGGCCGACCGATATCGCCTTTCTGCGGCCCCTGCAGAACGCGGTCATCAAGGTCGCGGCCTATGATTTCTCGATCTACGGCGGGCTCAAGGCCACGGTGGAGCAGATCAGCGCCGATACCATCAAGGACGAACAGGGCGACAGCTTCTACCGGGTCTACCTGCGGACCGATCAGAACACCATTGTCCACCAGGGCAACGAACTGCCGATCATCCCGGGCATGACCACGACGGTGGAGATCCTGACCGGCAAGAAGTCGGTCCTGGACTATCTCCTCAAGCCGATCCTCAAGGCCCGCGATCGCGCCCTAAGGGAACGCTAAGCCCCCCCGGGGCCATCCCACACACCGATCCAAGCGTCGGGGAACCGGCCGGCACGCGGTCGCCGCCGGTCCAAGGCTCGCGCCGCCGTCGCGCCAGGACCCGGCGACCCTCATGTTATAATGAAGGTCTATTAACCATTGATTTGTTTATATGTTCTATCTGTGACTAACCATAAGCCGAAATCCTTCCTTCACCAAAACCAGCCACTCTAAGGGGCCCTATCCCGTGCCGGTCAAGCGATCGAATTGTGAGCGAATTTCTGGTGTTGTTTTGGCGCAGCGCATCTGTCGTCTGCACCGCCTTCTTACTGACTTTGGCGGTCGCAGGTGGGCGGGCGGCTCAAGCGCAAACCCTGGGCGATCTCGCCCGCGCCAGCCAGAGCGCAACCGGCGCCACGATAAGACCCCAGGCCCTGAACGGCTCCAGTCCAATAACCGGCAACGGCCTATTTGGCACCGCCGAGTTCGTGTCCGACTCACTCAAGGGTCTGCCGCAGTGGACTCGCGTTCTGGCGGAGATGGGCCGTGAGCGCCCCAAGTTCGACGCCTGCGCACGCGACGTCTCGCGCTGTACCTCCCCGACCTTGCGTAACTGGCACCATATCATCAACTCGGCGGCCAAGCTCAACCGCGCCGGCAAGATCCGCGCGGTCAATGAGTTCTTCAATCGCTGGCCCTACAAGGAAGACCGTGAGATTTACGGACGCAGCGAGTATTGGGCGGCGCCGAGCGAGTTCATGGCCCGCTCCGGCGACTGCGAAGATTACTCCATCGCGAAGTACTTCGCGCTGCGCCAACTCGGCTTCGGCGAAGACGAATTGCGGGTGGTGATACTGATGGATGAGATTCGCGGTATCGGGCACGCCGTTTTGGCGATATACGAAGAGGACAAGATTATTGTTCTCGACAGTTTATCCAATTTGATCCTGCCCCATGATCGCTATAAGCATTACCGGCCGCAGTACTCGATGAACGAATCGAGGCGCTGGGCCCATGTCGGCGGTTTCCGGAACCAGCCGACGGCACCCTATCGAGGGCTGGCCGCCCGTCAAAATTGAGTCGGAGAGCGAAGATGGACTCGGCGGCGGGCGTTGAGAGCCCTGGAGCCATTAATTTGTTATCGTCGGACCTGCCGGCCACCGAGGCGAAGCCGGGCGGCCCGCGGGCGCTCATGGCCCGCGCCATCTGGGTCCTGGCGATCATTGCCACCCTGGCCGTGATCGTGCCCGCGATTCAGATTTACAATGAGCGTGCCAGCTTGCTGACCGATCTGGAGCGGCGCCTGGGAATCTTGGCCAGGGGCCGGGCCGAGGTCATCGATACTTGGCTGGAGGGCTTGGCGCACCCGGTCGACAAGGTGGTCAACAGCGAGATGTTCCGCCTGTTCGCCACCGAGGTCGATCTGTCGCTGACCGACATGGCCGATCTGGCGGCTGGCAACCGGCGCCCCAAGGCAGAATCGTCCGGCAGCGATATCAGCGTGCCCCTGAGCGCGCAGATCCCCTTCATGTCGCAGGTCATGACCGATTTCGCGAAAAGCGAGGGCTTTGCCTCCGGTCACTTGATCAACCGCCGCGGCGTGGCCTACGTCGGTAGTGCCGGGGCGCCTGAACTCGGCCCGGCCCAGGCCGAACTGGCCGCGCAGGTCGTCAAGAGTGGCGTGTTGCGCTACGGTCCGCTGCGCGACACGGCCGGCGGCTTGATCCTCGATATTTTCGCCCCTGTACGCAGCGCGCAAAGCGGCAGCGACCGCGCCAGCCCGGTCGGCGTGGCGCTTTTGAGCGTGCCGGTCAGCCCGCGCCTGCAACAATTCCTGGCGCCGCCCCCGCTCACCGAGCCAGGCGAGCGGCTAAGGCTGCTTCAGTTCACCGACGGCAAAGCCTACGAGATCGCGCCGGGCGAGACGCCCGCGCTGCGTCCGGTCAGCGGCCTGGCCGCGGAACGGACCGGGCCGGTCATCGGCTTTGCCCGGCGCGCCGGGCTCGCCGGCGGATCGGTCTATTCAGTCGGCGCACCCTTGAGCGGCCCCGGCTGGTGGGCTGTCCAGGAGATCAAAGCCGAGGCCATGAGCCAGCGCCTGGGCGGATTCATTGCGACCGTGGTCACCCTGGCGGTTTTGGTGATCCTGGCGATCGGCGCCGTCTTCGGGGCCTTTTGGTGGCGCCTGGCCAACGAGCACAGTTCGGCCCTGGCCCAGCAATACCGCCGCCTGGCGGCACGCATCGAGACTCAGAAACACCTTCTCGACAGCATCAACAACACAATTACAGACCACATCGGATTGAAAGGCCCGGACGGCGCCTATCGCTACCTGAACCCGGCCTTCGCCCGCACCATCGGCAAGGATGTCGATCAAGCGATCGGCCTGGACGACGCCGCCATCTATGGCCAGGGCACGGCCGCGCGCCTAAAGCATTCGGACCAGCGCGCCCTAGCCTCTGGCGCGGCAGTGACGGTCAACGAGGAGGTCTACCTGGGCGGCAAACCGCGCCACCTACAGATCACCAAGATTCCCCACCGCGACGATTCGGGGGTCTTCTCGGGCATCGTGGCGGTGACCCGCGACGTGACCGAACTGGTCGAGGAACAGAAAAAGCGCGAGCAAGCTGTCCGCCAGACGGTTTCCGCCCTGGTTCGCGCGGTCGAGCTGCGCGATCCCTACCTGGCCGGGCATTCCCAACGGGTGGCCGGATTCGCGGCCGCGGTCGCCCAACGCCTGGGCGCGTGTCCCGAAGACATCGCGACCGTGGAAATTGCGGCCGATTTATCGCAAATCGGCAAGCTGGGCGTACCGCGCGAAATCTTGAACAAGCCGGGCCGCCTAACCCCGGACGAGATCGTGCAGATGCAAAGCCATCTCGATCACGCCGCCGCCGTCCTGCGCGGCATCGAATTCGGGCTTCCCGTCTTGGAAACTGTCATGGCCATGCACGAGCGCCTGGACGGCCAGGGCTATCCGGCCGGGTTATCGGGCGAGCACATCTCCCTGGCGGCTAGGATCCTTGGCGCCTGCGACGTTTTCTGCGCCCGGCTGGAGCCCAGGTCGTACCGCCGGGGCATAACCGCCGCGGCAGCCTTGGATATCCTGGAAAGCAACGCGGAGCGCTATGACCCACGGGTCATCACTGCCCTGCGCGAGGTGGCGCAATCGGTCGCGGGCGAAAAACTCCTGGCCGACCTAGGCTCCGCCTGATCGCCGCGGCGGTTTCGCGGCGCGGGCCCGCTCTGCTATATCAAAGCTGCATGCCAAACTGTCCTTCCCCTCATCGATCTCCGCGCCGCGGCGGTTCCGCCGTGCAGTATCTTGGGCCCTTTGTCCTTTGCCTTGGCCTCGTACTCGATTTGGTGCCGCTCGCTCCGACCGAGGGCGCCCTGGCGGCCAGCCGGAATTTGGCCGAGGAAACCGGGCGAATCGAAGTCAACGCCATGGAGTATCCCTGGAGCGCGATCGGCCGGGTGAATGCCGGGGGCCGGGGCCACTGCACCGGGTTCCTAGTCGGCGAGCGCGCCGTTCTGACCGCCGCGCACTGCCTCTACGATATGCGTGAGCAGCGCTGGCGCGGCGCCACGGAACTGCACTTCGTGGCCGGCTATCAGCGCGATACCTATACCCTCCATTCGCCGGTCGCCAGCTATGCCCGGGGTGCCGGTTTCAAGCCCGGCCCGGCAAGCGGCACGGCGAGCGCGTTGCACGATTGGGCGGTCCTGACCTTGGCACGGCCGATCGGGCGGCACGCCGGCTGGATCGGCCTGGGCCAGGCAAGTAAAGACCTGATCTCGAAAGTCGGGCGCGGCCAGGCCCGGATCCTGCAGGCCGGATACCGGCAGGGCTGGACCCATATCATGTCGGTCAGTTTCAACTGCAAGATCCTGGGACAATTTGGCAAGGGTCGGGGACTAGCCCATGCCTGCGACGTGGCCAAGGGCGATTCCGGCTCGCCCCTCCTGGCGCTGGCCGGCGGCAAGTTGCGGGTGATCGGCCTGCATGTCCTGGATATGCAGACCAAGCAGGGCCACGTGGCGGGCGCCCTCTCGGCCGCACTGTTCCGGCCCGGCACCGGGCGTGAGGAAGCAGTCAGCGCCTTGCGCCGCGCCGGCAGCGACTGGGGCGGCGGTCGGCCGCCCAAAAGCGGCAGCCCAGCGGCGTCAGCGCCGGTCAAGACCATCGAGGACCTGCTGAGTGAGCTCGGCCTCTTGGACCCGCGCCGGGGAGGCCCCGATACGACGCGCCGCCGGGCCGCGATTGAGGCCTTCCAGGCAGATGCCGGCCTACCGGTAACCGGGGAGCCCTCCCTGACCCTTCTGGGCCACCTGATCTCGGCAAGGGAATGATAACGACCCCCGGTCTATACCCATACGCCGGGCCCCGAACGCTAAGCCCCACGCGCGAGGCCAAGGCATGGGCTTACGAGTTCGCAAGCGCCCGGACACAGACTCGACAGGATAACGGACATGAATGACATTTTTGTCGATGGCGTGCGCGCCGTTGCGGTCGCGAACGGCGTGGCGCGTATCGAGCTCCTGCAGCTCAAGCGGAGCACGGAGGCCGCCAAATTGGAGCCGCAGGTGGTCGCCACCTTGTTGATACCGGTCGGCGGATTGCGCGAGCTGGCGGCTCACCTTTCGACCAGCATTGAGCGAATCGAGGCGAGCCAAAAATCCAATTCGGCGGACCCGGCCAGCAAGGCCGGAGAGGTCGAATCCGCGCTGCAAAACCTCTAGGAGAGGCCGCCCCGGGGGTCTAACCGAACGGCGCGCTGAGGTCGATGGCGCCATCCTCCAACAACTGATCCGCGTCAAGGCCACTCGCCCGGCTCAGGATCGCGGCGGCGGCAAAGTTCTCACCGCTTCCGGTCGCATCGACTTCAATCACCGTGTTTCGGCCATCGACGTTGAGACGCAAATAATCGTCCAGGTTATCGGCGTCCACCGCCGGCACGGCCCCGCCATTCCCGGAAAGGATGTCGTAAAGGTTCAAGACGTCGCCCCTCGAGGCATTGAAATCGAAGATAAGGTCCGGCGCGCCGCCTAAATCCAGCACAAAGACATCGGCACCGCGTCCACCGACCATGCGGTCGGCGCCGTCACCGCCGAAGAGAATGTCGTCTCCCGTGCCACCGTTGAGATAGTCGTTTCCCTCGCCTCCCAGCAAGAGGTCGTCGCCGGTACCGCCGATCAACCGGTCGTTGCCGGTCCCGCCATCCAGGGCATCGGCGCCGGAGCCGCCATTGAGATAGTCGCCGTGTTCGCCACCGCGCAGCAAATCGTCGCCGCTATCGCCAATAAGACTATCGCAGCCGGCACCGCCTTCCAAAGTATCGTCGCCGGAACCGCCGCGTAGTCGGTCATTCCCCTCGCCGCCTCGCAACACATCGGCGCCGCTATCGCCACGCAGGTTGTCGTCGCCGGTGCCACCATCCAAGTTGTCCGCGCCGGGGCCGCCTCGCAGGGAATCCCGCCCGGCCCCGCCCAACAGGGTGTCGTCGCCTTGGTCGCCGCGCAAATCGTCGTTGCCGTCGCCGCCCATAAGGGTGTCGTTGCCGCTATCGCCGCGGAGACTATCGTTCCCCAAACCACCTTTCAGGACATCGTCACCAGCGCCACCACGAAGGCTATCGTCGCCACAACCCCCATCCAGCGTATCGGCCCCGTCGTCGCCGCGCAGCTTGTCATTGCCGGAGCCACCTAACAGGACGTCATCGCCAGCGCCGCCACGCAGATCATCCCGTCCGCCCCGGCCCACAAGCAAATCTGCCCCAACTCCGCCGCGCAGCGTGTCGTTTCCCCGATCGCCAATCAGCGTTACGCCGGGAGCTTCACTCGGTCCTTCAGGATCGCAGGGATCTTCAGGTTCGGGTTCAGGTTCGGGCTCTGGTTCCGGCTCGGGATCCGGCTCTGGCTCTGGTTCCGGGTCCGGCTCGGGGTCCGGCTCGGGTTCGGGTTCCGGCTCGGGCTCGGGCTCGGGCTCGGGCTCCGGCTCCGGCTCTGGTTCCGGTTCGGGCTCGGGTTCCGGCTCGGGCTCGGGCTCTGGTTCCGGCTCTGGCTCTGGATCGGGCTCAAGGCTGGCGGCCGGAACAGATTGCGGGTCCGCCCTCCCGCCGGGCCCCAACTCAAGGTTGCCGGCCGGACCGGCTTCACCGGGTTGAAAGGAAGAGTTTCGATCAAAGTCCTGGATTCCGGTCTCGACCAGTCCCAAAGGTTCAGTATCTATCGGATCGATCGAACCCGAACGGTTCAACCCCACGCCGATCAATTCGCCGGTGTCGTCCTCGTAGGCGCCAGCCCCGGATGTCAAGGGCTGCGCATCGCCGGCGGCCGTCTCCGGCACCGCGTCGGCCTCCAGGCTCGTTATGGCCGCGATAAGTAGGGGAGCGGTCATGACCGAACCATCGCTCATCACAATGCTCGGCGGCTGGCTGGATTCGGCCGCTGCGACAAAACGGTCGAGACGAACCACACCGCCATTGCTGAACTGTAGATTTAACGACTCGCCGTCCAGGTGCGCCTGAATTTCAGCCGCCGGAAAGCCAAATGCCAAGGTATCGCCCGGTTCCACCGGGATACGCAGGGTCGCCCCTTCGTCCGGCGGGACGACCGCGATCTGTTGACCAGACGGCGTCTCAATAACGGCCCTGGAACCTTGCGCATCTAGGATCGTGTCTGCCAAGAAACCTCCTCCAACTCCAGAGCAGTTGAGCAAACATCAAGCATACAATCAGATAGTACATCAGAATCGATAAATATTCGACTATTTAATTAAGTTAAAATATGATTATTATTTAGACATATTCTAAATAATTTTATTATTATTTTTCATTATATTGTCGTAGACTCTCAATTATACTTTGTGTATGAACCCTAGACGGCTGTCACGGCTAGTTCGGAGCCGAATGTGGCAAGAGAACGGCGCCATCCCTCGGGGTCTAGTGGTCCGATCCTAACGCTTGGTTCCCAAGCGTTAGGTGAATCGGCCCACCAAGCCGTTGATCTTGTGGGGCGACTTATCCAAACGGATGGGAACCATCCGTTTGGGTCGCGCCACTAGCGCACGATCGGACCCAATTCGATGGGCTCATACGCTCTAACTTATTGATTAGGCTTATTTTCTTATACCGAACGACTTCACACCTTGTCCAAAACCGTCCCAGAAAGCTTGAATTAGAATTCGCGGCCGATTAGAAAAATCACCTCTTTCGTGACACTGTATTCCGTATTTGACATTGAAAATCCACAGAAGTTCTGCCAAGATACGGGTGCGGATGGGGTTCTTTTGATTAATCAATGAAGCCAGGACGGCTAGAAAATGACCAAGACTTCGGAACCCGAAGGGACTAAAGTGGGGAGCGGTGTTCCGATGGAACACGATTCGGCGGAGGCCAAGCGATTGGCCGCGCGCCGGCGTTTTCTTTTGGGCGGCGCGGCCGCCCTGCCATTGATCGTCACGCTCGGCCAAAAGGAGGCCTGGGCGGCGAGTGTGGCCGTTTGCCAGTCACTGGACATGAGCTACGACAAAAAGTATGTCAAGAATGAGCTCAAAGATGGCGGATGGAAAACGTCGTTGTATTGTGATCCGGGCCGGCGCTGGAGCTAAGTCGGCTAAGAGGCGCGCCAGGCTGGGCTGCGTGACGGCTTCGGGATAATGCCATTACGGACGGAGATTCCTGGCGGCTCTGTGTGACCGGTCGCGAATTGGCTTGGCGCCAGTGGCAGGGCGAGTTGGTTGTCTTCAACCCGATATCAGGCGCGACTCATCTTTTAGATATCGCCAGCGCCGAGATTTTTCATGCCTTAATGGCCGGGTCGACACGGCGCGGCGATTTGGCGGGTCGCCTGGCTGATCTGCTCGAAGTCGATTGCGACGACGGGGTGCGGGCCGCGACCGACCGTATATTGGCGCGCCTGGACGACCTCGGCCTGGCGGAGCCGGCCGCCGCATGATTCTGAGAGATCTATCCGTCGACGAGATCTTCCGGCACTTAAGCAGTACCGGCCTGGTGCTAGACACCGGCGCATTTCATGTTCACCTGCGCACCGATCTGAAAAGCCTGGCCCAAATGCTGGCACGCAGTTATGGCGGCCACAAGGTCGAAGCCGAACCGGCGATCCATCACATGCAGGTGCGGATCGAACGGGGCAAATGGCGCGGCCCATGGCGCGACCGGGGTGTGCAAGCCTTCGTGAACGACCGGCAGATCTTGGGTCCCTTCCCAACTTACCTGGCCTATCCCATGCTGGAATCGATCCTTAACTGGTCGATCGCCAAGTTGATTCTGCGCTATGTCATTTTTCATGCCGGCGCGATCGAGCGCGACGGCCGAGCGCTCATCCTCACCGGGCCTTCGGGCTCGGGCAAAAGTACGCTCTGCGCCGCACTTTCCCAGACCGGGTGGCGCCTGTTATCCGACGAAATGGTGTTGCTAAACCCCACCGGGCCGGCAATCGCCGGCAACCCCCGGCCAATTTCGCTCAAGAACGATGCCATAACCCGGATCCGCGCCGTGGCCCCCGCAGCGACCTTTACCGACTCGTACGAAGGCACCGTTCGGGGCACGATCTCTTTCGTCTGTCCGACCCCCGATTCGGTCGTGCGGGCCGCAGAATCTGCACCGCCAAGCCGGGTCGTCTTTCCGCGCTTCCAGAGCGGGGCCGAGACCGAAATTAAGAAACTGGAAAAGGCCCAAGGCTTCATCCGCCTGATCGAGAATTCGGTCAATTACGTGGCAACCTTGCGCACCGGTTTCGAGGCGGTGGCGAACTTGACCGAGCAATGTCGGTTTTACGAAATCACTTTCGGCGATCTCGGTGCGGCGATGACGGCCATCGAAACCGTCGCCGCGCCGGAACCCGGCGACGGGGCGGCCTAGAGGTGACCCGAGGCGGTGAAATTCTGCTCGGGGTCCTGCGCGACCCGCGGCACGTCCTAGACCTTGGCCCGGCCGACTGGAACGCCTTAATGGCTTGCGCCGGGCGCCATACCTTGCTCGGGCGCCTAGCTGTCGTTCTCGAGGATGCCGGCTTGCTGGCGGAACTCCCCCAGATCGCTCAAGATTTGCTGGCCGACTCCGCCGCCATGGCGAAGGCCAATCAGACCATGCAACGTTACGAGGCAAACCGGGTGCAGCATGCCCTGCGGGGGATGGATATCCCGGTGGTGCTGCTCAAGGGCGGTGCCTATCTGCTGGCCGGCTTGCCGCCATCGCGCGGCCGGCTGTCCGGCGATCTGGACATACTGGTGCCGCGCGAGCGCATCGAACAGGTTGAGCACGCTTTGCTGGAGCAGGGCTGGCAGAGCCCGGCCATGAACGCCTACGACCAACGCTATTACCGGGAATGGAGCCATCAGATCCCGCCTTTGCGCCACCTCGAGCGGAAGAGCGAACTGGACGTTCATCACACCATCGCCCCGCCGACCGGCCGCGCCGGCCCGGATACCCAGGCAATTCTGCGCGATGCCCAGCCATTGAAGGACGGCGGCCTGCGCGTGCTCTGCCCCCCCGACATGGTGCTGCACAGCGCCGTGCATTTGTTCAACGAGCAGATGATCATGGCCCTGCGCGACCTGATCGATATGCACGATCTGCTCAGCCACTTTGGCGGCGACGAGGCTTTTTGGCCGGAATTGGTAAGCCACGCCGCCACGCATAATTTGCAGGGCCCGTTGTATTATTGCACCCGCTATTGCCGCCGCTTCTTGGGGACATCCATACCGGCCGGGGCCCTGAGCGAAATCGAGGCCTTTGCGCCCAATCCGCTCGCACGCCGGGTCATGGATTGGCTGGTCGCCGCGACCTTGGTGCACGAGCCCCCGGACCGCCAATCGCCGGGGGCAGCGTTTGCGCGTTGGCTCTTATTTGTGCGATCGCATTGGCTGCGCATGCCGCCGGGCATGCTGATCCGTCACATCCTGGTCAAGACCTTCCGCCGCGCGCGGCCCGATCCCGAGTCCGAGCCCTTGCCGCAACCTTGATGCCGGAAAGCACTGCAACGACCGAGGCCGCTAACGCGAGTCCGATCAGATCCGCCACCAGATCCGGAACCGCGCTGTTGCGGCTGACGACAAACCATTGCAGGCTTTCGGTAGCCAGGGCGAAGCTTGACAGACAGACCAAGCGGCCAGCCCAGGGCGCCTGGGGAAACGCGGCAAAGCCAGCAAGGCCGAGCAGGAAGAACGCGGCGAAATGGCCAATCTGCTTTGGATTGAAGGGATAATCGATCTGCGGCGGTGCCCGTGCGGCAGAAGTTTCCGCGGTCGCGTTGGCGGTTTCGGATTCGGATTCGACTTCGGCGCGCCCTTCGGACCGGTCCTTCGGCGGAGTCTGTCCTGAGCCGTTTGCGGCGCTGGTTTTCGGCGCGGCATTTGACGGCGCGGTCCCGAGATCCTTAGCAAGGTCGCGCGGCTCCGCTGTGCCGGGCGGAGTTCGGATCCAGCTCCGCAGCCGGTCGACAGTGTAGTCGGCCACCGCCAAGGCCAGCCCCTCAAGTGGCGCCGTGACGCTGCGAAAATAGGGCTGTGGGGTTAGGGTTCCAACCAGCGCAAAGACCATCAGACCGAGCAATAGGCCAGCGCGCAGGCGACTTGTCACCCGGCGAAGCAGCGCGCGTGCGAGGAACAAGCCGCCGACCACCCAGGCCAGAACCAAGGCTCCCCTCATGAACACGAAGGCCGGCCGCTCGCTTAGGGCAGCAACTTCCGGCGCCCCGGCCCGCAGCACACCCGATTCGGCCCCATTGTAAATGCGCAGGACCGCGTGCTTGGGGCCAGCTTCGATCGGCAAAACCGCCGTGACCGGACTGAACGGCTGGTCGCTCGACAGGACCGCGACCTCTCTCGGCCAATACCATAGAAAATCACCGGACTGACCGAACCCCAGGAGCTCAACCTTCGCGGTCTGCCAAGACCGTCGGCCGGGCCTAAGCTTCTCGGCGCCAAGCTTGAGGGTAATGCGAAGGGCATCGACATTGGGCGGCAACGCAACGGGCGCCTGCAGCACGGCGGATTGGCCAGCGCCTCTGGGCATGAGACGCGCGATGACCATATCGGCCTCCTCATCGAACGTGATTCCGGCCGTCGTCTGCTGCCAGAGTCGCAGGTCCAGCGGCGGCGCGACTCCGGCAGTGACCTCGGCAGGTGCATCGACATAGCGGGCAGCGGTATTGAGGACGCCATAGCTCGCTGCACAAAGTACCGCCAAGGCTAAGATAAACCCCAGGGGCCAGGGCCGGTCAGCAATCCATTGGCAACGCAAAGCGTTTAGCACCCTATCCATAGCCACCAATATAAGAACTAAGAAAATTAAGTATAGTAAATAAAACGTGTTGAGACATTAAGCTTAACAACTAACTACTTTTCCATTTATTTTTCCGCATATCTATGTTATATAGTTTGTCGAATTTAAAGGCTCTTAGGGCAATGTTACCTGTAGGGGAGCCTTCACGGTTGAAGGCGATGAGGGAACAATGGGAGGGCGCACGCCATCGGGCGTGGTGGGAGTACAAGAAAATCCCAAGGCCGAATACTTGGAGTGCACTTGGCGCCAATTCATGTTTGGTTAGTCGAGTCCTTTCGAAACGGACATGGGGGTCCCCAAGTTAAGTCCATTATCAGTCAACGGTCTTGCGTTTAGCCTCATTTGAAGTGCATGGTTCATTTGTTATCTTTGTTTTGTGTGGCCGATTCCCTCTTTGGAGCACGTCGGCTTAGGAATGTTAAGCGATCATCCGGAGACCACCCGATGTCATTTGGCCTGACCGACTTTGGAAAATCCCTGCGGCGACTGGCTGTCGTCGCTGTGTTTGCGCTTGGCGCCTGCTCCGGGCACCAGGAACTACCCGGGGTCGGCGAAGCCGAAGCGGGTAGCGAGCCCCTTTACAAGATCGGCCCGGGCGACAGTCTACAGATATTCGTGTGGCGCAATCCGGATCTTGGTATTTCGGTTCCAGTCCGCCCGGACGGTCGCATTTCCGTGCCGCTCTTGGAAGACATCGTCGCCGCCGGAAAAACGGCGACCGATTTATCCCGCGAGATCGAAGGAAAGTTGGGCGAATATATCCAGGATCCCCTGGTGACCGTGATTATCACGGGCTTCATCGGGAACTACACCGAGCAGGTCCGGATTGTCGGCCAGGCGACAAATCCACAGGCGATCCCGTATCGCGCTAAGATGACCTTGCTGGACGCCATGATCTCGGTCGGCGGGCTGGCGGAATTCGCGGCCGGTAATCGGGCCACCTTGGTGCGCCGGGTGGGCGGCGAACAAAAGCAATACCGCCTGCGCATCGCCGATCTGATCAAGGACGGCGATATTTCGGCGAACGCCGACCTTTTACCGGGCGACGTCATCATTATCCCGGAGAGCGTTTTCTAGCGGAAACGTAGTAAGAGGAGCGAGTTCGCACAGGGGAAAACGGGAGCATGATCGCGAGGCAAGGTTCTCGCGCGTGATCGCGCCTCGATTGGGATAGCCCGATGCTGGCCTCATAGCCTGATTGTCAGGCCCCGGATAGAATACGGCACCGTATCTCTGGCAACGAAACGCAAGACGACTTGAATTTGGTGAAGACGTCCTTCGTTGATTTGAGCTTGAACATAGTCAGGTAGGCTATATGGCGGAAATCATCACACAACTCCTGACCCACGCCTTTGCGGCGTGGCGGAACCGGGGTTACGCGATTGCGGTTGCTTGGGTCGTGGCCCTGGGATCTTGGACTGCGGTATCCCTCTTGCCCGACAGCTTTCGCTCGGAAGCGGTCGTTCATGTCGACACGGCGAGCATTTTGGAGCCCTTGCTCCGCGGCTTGACCGTCGATCTCGATCGCGTGTCGGAAATCGGGCTCATGCAGAAGACCCTGTTGAGCAGACCCAACATCGAAAGGGTGATACGCGACACAGATCTGGATCTTAAAGCACGCAGTGTGTCGGACAGCGAAAGGCTGATTGAGGACCTCGCAGGCCGGATCAAGGTGGAGCGGCAAGGTCAGCGACAGGGCTTGGATCTCTTTGCCATCTCCTTCAAAGACAAGAACCCGCAATTGGCGCACGACGTGGTTCAGTCCCTGCTGACCATCTTCGTCGAAAGCAATCTGGGGCAAAGCCGGGGCGATATGGATACGGCGCGTCGCTTCATCGAAGACCAGATCATCCTCTACGAGACGAGGCTCGCGGAGGCCGAGCGCCGCATCTCCGAATTCCGCCAGGCAAACATCGGCCTCTTGCCACGCGACGGGGCTCAGACACGAACCCTCGAAGCCACACAAGACCGTTTGGCGGACGTGGAGGCGGATTTGCGCGACGCGCAATTGCGGCGCACGACACTGCTACGCGAGCTCAAGAGTATCCCACGCTTCTTTGCCGCCGAATCCGGCTCTGGGTTTGGCGCCGGACCGCCCACGGATACCGCCGTGCAGATCCTCGAAGCCCAATCGGTGCTCGACAACCTCTTGGCCAGCTATACTGAGAAACACCCCGATGTCGTCGTCGCGAAACGGCGCCTGGAGACCCTGTTCGAACAACAGAAGAAAGAGCTTCAGGCAGCAGCCGCCGCCCTCGATGCGGGGCCGCAGACCAGCGAAGAGCCGGTGGAAGCAACCGGCATTTCGAATCCGATCTACGAACAGATAAAGATCCAGGTGGTCGAGGCAGAAGCCAAGGTGACGTCGCTCAAAGACAAGGTGGCCAATGTCACCAAGGACGTGGAGCGGGCCAGGAAAACGGCATCGCGCGGACCTGAGTTGGAAGTCGAATTGGCCCGGTTGAACCGCGACCACGAGGTTTTGATGGTCAGCTACAATCGGCTCGTGGCCAGCCGCGAGACCGAGCAAATTTCGCGGGCGCGTGAAAACCAGGCCGAATCGATCCAGTTCCGCGTGGTGGAACCGCCGACAGTCCCCACTCTCCCTGCCGGTCTTAATCGGCTCTTGTTGCTTGTGATCTCACTCGTTGTAAGTCTTGCTTCCGGCATCGGCGTCGCCGTGCTACTTGCGTTGTCGAGCGAGACCTTCACCAGCACGGCCGAGCTGAAGGCCGTTTTAGGCGTCCCTGTTCTGGGCAGTGTCTCGATCACCGAAAATACTGGCGGCGGCATTCTATCCCATGGCAAATCGGTGTTGTTTTGGGCCATGACCTTTGCCCTTTTCGCAACCTTTGCCGCCTTATGGTTCATTGAAGTCCGGCTTGGATTGAACGATTTCGCAATGGGTGGATTGCTGGACCGCTTGCCCGCCAGTATCTTGCAGCGCCTGCCGGTATTTTGAGATGGCGGCGACAAACAGCCCCATCCAAAGAGGGGGCCAAGAGCTGTTCATTGGTGTAACAACCCGTTCGGGGTCAGGATGAACGAAACGCGAGAAAAAGTTGGTCAACCGGGATGGCGCGAGCGCCTGCCGTTGATTGAGCGCGCCGTCGGTTCGATTCGGCCAGGCGACGCTCCGAAGCCGGCTCGGCCTCAGGGCACGCCCACACCCGCCAGGCCTCCGGTCGGACCGGCCCAGCCCCCCCACGCAGCCTCGGCCCCCGCGGCAAGCCACGAAGGCCCTGCCGCCGCGCGGACCAGCCGCTACGCCGAGATCGACCTAGAAAGGCTCAAGGAATTGGGGATCCTTACGCCCAACTCCGCGCGAAGCCGAATCCAGGAAGAATTCAGAGTCATCAAACGGGGCATCTTGCAACACGCCTTCGATCGAAGCGCGCGGAATCCGGGGATGCCTAACAATCTGGTCATGGTCACCAGCGCCAAACAGAACGAAGGCAAGACCTTCACGGCCGTAAATTTGGCCATAAGCGTCGCCCTGGAACGCGACTATACGGTCCTTCTGGTCGACGGGGATTTTGCCCGTCCCAGCGTCTTAAACACGCTCGGTCTGGAATCGACAAAGGGCATGATCGATATTCTGGAAGATCCCTCGATAGACATGGCGGATGTTATGATTCGCACCAATATCGACAAGCTTTCGGTTCTCCCGGCAGGCTCCCTGCACAACTTGAGCACGGAACTTCTGGCCAGTCACCAAATGAGTAAGTTGGTGACGGACATCGCCCAGCGTTATCACGACCGGATTGTGATATTCGACGCGCCGCCGATTCTGGCGACCAGTGAACCTTGTGCCCTGGCCATGCATGTCGGTCAGGTCATCATGGTGGTGGAAGCGGAGAAGACGCCTAAATCGGCGGTCAAGGAAGCCTTGAGCATGATCGACACCGGCGCGCGTATTGGCGTGGTCTTGAACCGCTGTTCGTCGCGCGCGCGGCAAGCCCAGTTCGGCAGCTACTACCGCAACGCCAAGTAAATCGCCGGCGGGTCACGTCCCGGGCCGTCCAAACAAGCCGCTAAATTTGGAATAGCCCCCTCGCGCGCGGGCGCGCAGAACAGAGAGCCCGAAACAGGGCAAACCGGCGGTATAAGGTCTGATTGCCGCTTAGGCTTCCGCCCGGTCGCGACTGCGTCTCTGCCGGCCCAGGCCGATGCGTTTGGCCAGCTTGCGGCGCTGTTCGGAATAAGTTTCCGCGACCATGGGATAATCGGGCGGTAGCTGCCATTTCGCGCGGTATTCCTCCGGTGACATACCGAAGGCGGCGCGAAGGTGCCGCTTGAGGGTCTTCAGCCGCTTCCCGTCTTCCAGGCAGACAATGTACTCGGTCTTGATTGAATCGGCGATCGGCACGGCCGGAGCCGGACCTTGCGGTTGTCCCTGACCCAAGCGCGTGAGGGCCTCGTGGACACCATTGATTAGTTCAGGCAAATCGGCCGCATGGACCGAATTGTTCGAGACGTGAGCCGCGACGATTCGCGAGGTTACCTCAAGCAAACCTTCGTCTTCTTCTTTAGTTGGCATATTTCCCCCGAAATCATTTGAAGCTCCTATCTGAACCAGATCAGGTCGAAGCACAGCAAGATGCGACTAATGACTATATAGTTATCTCTGACTTTAAGATTCCATTACGCATACTGTCAACAAGATTGATAAACTTTTGATCATATCCGTCGTTTTGTGCGCCGATATGCCCGAATTCGGCGGTTTTCGGAAAGTCTCTGCTAAGTAATTCAACGGTCGACCCTGCTTTGACTCTGCCGCAATAAGGGTTAGCGTTATAACGAATTCTTGAATCATTCCCTTTAATTAGAAGTGCTTAATGCAAGGCGACTCGGGCGCCGAATCGGTCGATCCCGGTTGGTGCCAAGCACCGAGCCCGCGCTTGAGCCGGAGTAGTTCATGAAAGCTGCCCAAGAAGAGCTAAAGCGCGTCAGTCAGGTCTGGCTGAACGAAGCTTTCGTGCTCCATGAGTCCTACCTTCTGGGCAAGCCGGGCGGGCACCGCCTTTTCCTTAGTTTCCGCGATGCCCAGCATCTGGAGTTCAGCGGCCACGACCTGGCGAAGGTCGAGATGGTCGCGGCTCAACTCTCTTGCGCGCGATTTGTTGGCACCTCCCTGGCGCGGGGTAACCTTTTCGGCGCCAACTTTGAACGCGCAGACATGAAGAATGCCGATCTGACTCGGGCCGATCTGCGCGGCACCAACCTTTCGGGCGCGAATTTCGAAAACGCCAACCTGCACGAGGCCGATATACGCAATGGCTTTATCCTGGTTCGGGATAAAACCGGCGGCTTGGTACCGATCCGCAACGGCACCACGGACATGCGCGGCAGCAATCTCACCGGGGCGGACCTGAGTGGAGCCAGTTTGAGCCGAATCGTCGGCTCCCGCACCACGCTGACCAACGCGAACTTCAAGAACGCGAAGTTGGTCTTCGCCGATCTGTCCAACTCGGATTTACGTGGCGCCGACTTCTCAGGAGCCGACCTAACCGACGCCAACATGAGCGGCTGCATCTTTCAAGGCGCCATGTTGAGCGGCGCGCTGTTGAGCCGCACCAACCTGGAAGGTGCCGATCTCACCGCCTCCCATTTCATGCCCAGCGATTTGCGTTATGCCAAGGCCGAGGGGGTGCGCCTGCCCAAGACAGTCACGGATTTGGACAAAACGATTATCGAGATATTCGAGGATCATGGGCGCTGGGTCAGCACCCTAGGTGCCTCCGGCAACCAGGCGGACCTCTCGCGGGTCGATTTGCAGAACCTGGACCTTTCCGGGGTCGACCTTCAGGCGGCGATACTGAACCTGGCCAACCTGTCCTTTACGGCGTTACGGGCAACTCGGCTGATCATGGCGAACATGGCGGGCGCGCTCGCGGTCGAGGCCGACTTTAGCGACGCCGATTTGCGGGGCGTGCGCCTGGAAGGCGCGAACTTGGCCCGGGCGACCCTGCGGTCCGCGAACCTAAGCCCTTTGTCGTTGATTGGCCTGGACGGGCACAGCGTCCCCAGCAACCTGTGCGACGCCCGGCTGGACGGCGCAGACCTGTCGGGGGCAAACGTCGAGAAGGTCGATTTCTCCCGCGCCATCCTGCGTAACGCGAGCCTGAAAGATGCCAGCATCCGTGAAGCCTGCTTCATGGATGCGGACCTAACCGGTGCCGATTTGCGCGGCACGGCCCTGGAGCAGGCCGATACCCGCGGCGCGGTCGGCGTGCGGCCATAGTTTCCTGAGCCTTCAGAACCAGAGGATGAGCCGATGAAGGGATGCCGCAGCTGCACCCACTGGCAGAACCAAAACGTCGACGTGGATCGGATCGATCCGGCGACCGCCAACCAAAAGGTTCAACTCGGCATATGCCGCCGCTATGCGCCGCGGCCTGGTATGGTCTCGGGCCCCAAGGGCGCCGGCGATAGCGAATCCTCGCCCTGGCCGCAGGTCGCCTCGGACGATTGGTGCGGCGAGTGGGAGCCGGATTTCAACTAGAGCATATTCCGATCAAATCGCATCATTTGACCGGTTTTTCGCGTCTGCTGGCTAGGCGCGGCCCACGCCGCGGTCCGGGTGACCGCAAGCGGGCCGCAACGACGTCCAGCGGACGCGAAAAACCGGCCTCCGGTGGGCCAAATCAGCCCATCGGCGTCGTTACGAAACTTGCCCGATGCCCCACATCGCCCGGCGTTCCGTGCCTAGCCGAGTGACCTGATTTGGCGCCATCAAATGGTGCGATATGATCGAAATATGCTCTAGGCAATAGCGCGCCTCGGCGCCGGGAACCGGCCGCTAGTCGCCCAGAACCCCGGCCGCGGACCGCCGCCAGGGTACCCCGCACTGCAACAGAGATCGAAAGAGGCCCGTCCCCCGCGGTCTCACGCGGGCTTGGCCGGCACGGCATGTCGCGCCGCCCGAGGACATGCCCGCCCCGGGAGCGATTGAGATGTATCAAAGTGACGCCCCGTCGCGGTGTTCATAATCGGCGTCCGGGATGTGGCGCCCGAACGGTGCCACGCCGGTTTGGCCAATGGGGAAAGGAGCCGGCCGTGAGCGTCATGGAATGGACCAAGAAATTGAGCGTCGGCCTGGCCGAGCTGGACGACGATCACAAACAGCTAATCCGCATCATCAACCAACTGGGCACCGAATACCCGCCAGAGGAGCGCCGGGCCGCCTTGCGGCAATCTCTGGTTGCCTTGCGCCGCTACGCGGAGTTTCACTTCGCGCGGGAGGAAAAAGTTCTAATGGCCTGCGCCTATCCCCATCTCGAGGAACATCGCGGCGAGCACCGCGACTTCGTGCAGCGCATTCTGGAGCTGACCCGCCAATTCGATGCGGACCCCGAAAGCACCAGCGAGATCGTGAACCAGGACCTCCTGAGCTTCCTGCGCGATTGGCTAAGCCATCACATCATGACCGAAGACAAGGCCTACGCCCCAATTATCGAAAACAACCCGAGCGCCAAGGCGGCGGCCAAGGACTTCCAGGGCACGCAGATATGGTGGAGCGGCTAAGATCGAAGCTTCGCGGCACGGATCATACAGACCCGGCGTGGGCACCGCATTGAGCGGTCAGATCAGTCTGGCCTTGGCGAATGCCGCTAGATTCGCGGTGAGATGACCGAGGTCCGCTTTTAGCCGGTCGAAACCTTCGTTTCTCTCGAAGGTCTCCTCATCCATATAGAGCCGCCGATTGATCTCGATCTGCAGGCTATGGCGCCCGGCCGCCGGCGCCGACCAGGCGCGGACCAATTCGGCCCCTTTGTAGGGATCGTTCACGGTCACATGATAGCCGCGCGCGCTCAGGGCCGCGCGCACCGCCTCGGTCAGTTCGGGCGCGCAGGTTGTGCCGTCGCGGTCGCCCAGGGTGAAGTCCGGGCGCGCAATGCCCGGCCCTTCCCTCGCCATTTGGTTACTCATGGCCGGCATGGAATGGCAATCGATATGCCAAACCACGCCAAAGCGCGCGTGCGTCTCGTCGAGAGCCCGGCGCAGGGTGTCGTGGTAGGGTTTGTGATAGCCGTCGATCCGCCGGCGCACCTCGGCCACGCTCAATTTCCGCCCATAGAGCGGCAGGCCCGGCGGATAGCGGCCCCACAACAGGCCGAGACCGAGCGCACATTTCTCGCTCGGCACCACCGGGCCGTGCCACATGCCCTCGATCAGGTCCAGATCCAGGTCCTCGGCCGAACGGTTCGGATCCACATAGCTGCGCGGAAAGAGTGCGCGCAACAGGGTCGCGCCATGGGCCGGCGCGGCCTCGTAGAGCTCGTCCACAAAGGTGTCCTCGGCCTGGCGTAGATCCTTGAGCGGCGCGATGTGGTCGAAATCCGCCGGATAGTCGATTCCGCTGTGAGGCGAATCGAATACCAGGGGGACCGCAGGTTCGGACGGCCCGCGCAATTCCAGAACGCGCGGCACAAGGTTATCGTTCAAAGGATTTAGGCCTCGTCGTTCAGATGGCAGGCGGATTCGCGGCCCGGCGCAATTTCGCGCAAGACCGGCACCTCCTCGCGGCAGCGCGCCGTGGCGTGGGGACAGCGCGGATGGAAATGACAGCCGCGCGGCGGCTCGAGCGGCGAAGGGATCTCGCCCTCGATCGGCAGAAACTTCGAGTGGCGGGTTTCCAGCCGCGGTACCTCGCGCAGCAGGGCCTTGGTGTAGGGGTGATTCGGCGCGGCGAATAAGTCCTCGGTCGGCGCGGTCTCCACGATGCGGCCCAGGTACATGATGTAGACCCGGTCGCTGATATGCTCGACCACGCCCAGGTCGTGGCTAATGAAGAGATACGTCAGACCGAGCTCTTCGCGCAGCTTGATGAAGAGGTTGAGGATTTGAGCCTGGATTGACACGTCGAGGGCGGCCACCGCCTCGTCGCAGACGATGAAGTCGGGCCGCACCGCAAGGGCGCGCGCAATGCCGATTCGCTGGCGCTGCCCGCCCGAAAACTGATGCGGATAGCGCCGCTTGTAGCTGGCATCGAGGCCGCAACGGCCCAGAACGTCGTCCACATAGCCCTCGAATTCGTCGCTCGAGACCAGACCGTGGACCAGCGGTGCCTCGCCGACGATATCGCGCACCCGCATGCGCGGGTTCAACGAAGCGAAAGGGTCTTGAAAGATCATCTGAACCTTGAGCGCGACCGCCTTGGCCTCGGCCGGCTCCAGTGTCGCGACGTGTCGACCTTCGTAGTACATCTGGCCTTCGGTCGGCTCCAGAATACCGGCCACGATTCGTCCAAGGGTCGATTTGCCGCAACCCGACTCCCCGACCAAGCCGACCACCTCGCCCTTGGCCACGGTCATATTCACGCCGTCCAAGGCATACACGGTTTCCTCGCGAATCGAGGAGCCGAGCTTGCTGGCCAGCTTGCCGGCCAGGTCGAGGGTCTTCACGAAGCGCTTCGAGAGGCCGTGCAGCTCCATGAGCGCGCCGTTTGGAGCCCCTTGCGTGGCGGGAAGGCTCATGCGCCCGCCTCCAGGTGCGGATGGAAACACCGCACCGCGCGCCCGTCGAAGGGCACGCTCAAGCCCGGCTCCGCCATACAGGCCCCGTCGGCCTGCGGGCAGCGCTCACGAAAGGCGCAGCCGGGCGGCAGATTGAGCAAGGCCGGGGTCATGCCGGGGATCTGGTACAAGGGTACGCCGCGCCGGTTGCGGCTGGGCACGGAGCCGATGAGCCCCCGGGTATAGGGGTGAACCGGGTGGTCCAGCACCTCGTCGATCGCGCCGGCCTCGACGATCCGCCCGGCATACATAACGCAGACCTTATCGGCCAGACCGGCAATCACCGCCAGATCATGGGTGATCCAGATCATGGCCGTACCCCGTTCGCGGCACAGCTTCTGCGCCTCGAACAATATTTGCGCCTGAATCGTCACGTCCAGCGCCGTGGTCGGCTCGTCCGCGATAATCAGGTCCGGGTCGTTCAGAAGGGCGATGGCGATTGCGACCCTTTGGCGCATACCGCCGGAAAACTGGTGCGGATAGGCCGCCAGGCGCTCATCTGGCGAGGGAATGCCGACCTGTCCCAGGGCGTCGCGAGCCCGCTGGCGGGCTGTCTTCCGGTCGACCTTCTGATGGGCCAAGACGGTCTCCATCATCTGGGTCTCGACCCGCAAGACCGGGTTCAGGGTCATCATGGGGTCTTGAAAGATCATGGCGATTCGGTTGCCGCGCAGGGTCTGCATGCGCCCCTCGTCGGCGTTCGCGATATCCTCGCCGTTGAACTCAATCCGTCCGCCGACCACGCGCCCCGGCGCATCGACCAGGCCTAAGATGGAAAATCCGGTAACCGTCTTGCCCGAACCGGATTCGCCGACCAGACCCAGGATCTGCGCGCGATCGACCGAGAAGCTGACATTATCCACCGCCTTGACCACGCCGGCCTTAGTGAAGAAGTGGGTCTTGAGATCCTCGACCCGCAAGGTCGGTGCATTGCTCCCCATGGCGCGCGGGCTATCTCTGCAGACGCGGGTTGAGGACGTCGCGCAACTGATCGCCGACCAGATTGATGGTGACGATGGTGATCAGCAGCGCGATACCGGGGAAGATGCTGATCCAATATTTCAGGCTCAACATGTAATCGAATCCATTGGCGATCAGCAGGCCGAGGGACGGTTCGGTCACCGGCAGGCCAATACCCAGGAAACTGAGCGTCGCCTCCAGGGAGATCGCATGCGCGGTCTGCACGGTCACGACCACAATCAACGGCGGCAGGCAGTTTGGCAGCACGTGGCGGAACAAGATTCGCCGATGGCTGAGCGCCAGGCAGGTCGCCGCCTCGACGTATTCCTTGCGCCGCTCTACCAGGGCGCTGGCGCGCACGGTCCGGGCATAGTAGGCCCACTGCACGGCGACCAGGGCGATGATGATCTTGTCCACGCCCTTGCCGAGAAGGGCGAGCAGAATCAAAGCCACCAGAATCGCCGGAAAGCTGAGCTGCACATCGACGACGCGCATAATGAGCGTGTCCGTGCGGCCCCCGAAGTAGGCCGCGGTCAAGCCGATCGAGCTGCCCAGGACCATGGCGATCAGGCCGCTCATCACGCCAACGCTCAAGCTGGTGCGCAGGCCATAAAATATCGCGCTTAAGAGGTCGCGCCCGGCCCCGTCCGTACCCAGCCAGTAGATCATGCCGGTATAGCTTTCGCTGCCCGGCGGTAGGCGGTTGTCCATGATATCCACGGTCGCCAGATCGTAAGGATCGGTTGGCGAAATCCAGGGTGCGAATACCGCGATAAAAACGATACCCAACAGAACCACCAAGGCGCCTGTGGCCACGCGGCTCTCGAAGAAATCGGCCAGGAAGCGGCGCAGCGGGGTGTCGGCTTGGTCAGTGCCGACAGCATCGCTTGGCGCACCGGGCGGGACGCCCTGTTCGGCCAGGGCGGTCATGCGCGTATGTCCTGCAAGCGAACCCGCGGGTCGAGCACCGAATACAGCACGTCGACCACAAGGTTGATGGTCACGAACATCAAGACGGTGATCATCAGATAGGCCACGATCACGGGGCGGTCCAGGTTCTGAATCGATTCGATGATCAGCTTGCCCATGCCGGGCCAAGCGAAAACGCTCTCGGTCACCACCGAAAACGCGATCAGGCCGCCGAACTCCAGCCCGATAACGGTGACCACCGGGATCATGATGTTCTTGAGCACATGAACCAGGACCACGCGGCGCGGACTAAGGCCCTTGGCGCGGGCGAACTTGATGTAATCCTGGTGCACCACTTCGCGGGTTCCGGCACGCGCCAGGCGGGTCACCAGGGACATCTTGAACAGGGCGAGATTGACCGCCGGCATGAGCAAATGGCTGAGCCCGTCCAGGGTCAGAAAGCTGACCGGAATCCCAAACAGCGGCACCGTCTCCCCGCGCCCAGTCGATGGCAACCAACCCAGAATGACCGCGAAAACCATGATCATCATCAGACCAACCCAAAAGGTCGGCAGGCTGAAGCCCAGGATTGAACCGGACATGATGGTTTTGCTGGCCAGGGTATCCGGGTGCAGCCCAGAGTAAACGCCCAGCGGAATGCCAATTAGGACCGACAGGAATAGGGCGGCGAAAGCCAGTTCCAGGGTCGCCGGCATGCGCTGCACGATGAGCTGAAGCGCGGGTTCGCCGAAAATGAAAGAGCGACCAAGGTCGCCCTTGAAGGCATTGACCAGGAAATACCAGTACTGCTCGTGAGCCGGCCGGTCGAGGCCTAGAGCGTGCATCGCCGCTTCGATATCCGCCTGGTCGGCTTCCGGATTGATCAGCATGTCGACCGGATCGCCGACAATATGGATCCCGAAGAAGACGATGAAGGACATCACGGCGACGACCGCGATGCTTTGCATCAGGCGGCGGATGACGAAGACCGACACTTAGTTCACCGCGTCATTCATGTCCGCTCTCCACACACCCCGTCACACGCGAGGGAAGTGCGCGCCGGGTGACGGAAACCACCGCCACCCGGCGCCGAGTGTCACATACCGGAATGAACGCCGGCGTAGGCGGTGCGCTCATCGGTGCGCGCCGTGTACTTGATGCCCTTGCGCGCGGCCCAGGTATTGACCTGGTAGTGCAATGGAATGACCGCCAGATCGCCGATCGCCATTTCGGTCGCCTTTTGCAGCAAGCCCTTGCGCTTGTCGTCGTCGACCGTCGCCAGGGCCTGTTCGATAATGGTATCGAGCGCGGCATTGGAGTACCGACCGCGGTTGGTCGTGCCCAGACCCTTGCTCTTGTCGTAGGTGTGGGTCAGGGCCTTGAGCGGCGAGGACGCCTCGCCGGTCCCGGCACCCCATCCGACTAGGACGAAGCTGAATTCCGGCGAACCGTCCGGCCCGCCGCGCGAGGCACGCTTAAAATAAACCGCCTTGGGCAGGGTCTCGACCGAGGTCTCGATACCGATGCGAGTCAACATCTGGGCGATCGCCTCGGCGATCTTGGCATCGTTGATATAGCGGTCGTTCGGCCCATGGATGGTTAGCTTGAAACCATCCGGCACACCGGCTTCGGCGAGCAGAGCCTGCGCCCCCTTCGGATCGTAAGGCTCCGGATTAAGATTCGGGCTGACGCCGAAAAAACCCTCCGGCAGAAGCTGCCCGGCGGGCACCGCGACACCCTCCATAACCCGCTCGACAATGGCGTCACGGTTGATCGCCTTCGAGATCGCCTTGCGCACGCGCAGGTCCTTCAGCGGGTTCTTGATCGACCCGCCGTCCTTGGCCTTAACGAAGGGCGAATCGTCGCGGTCGTGATCCAGATGCAGATAGATCACGCGGTTCGACGGGCCCTGGCTGAGCGACAGGTCGCCATCGCCCTTAAGGCGCGGGATATCCGTTGTCGGCACGGCGTCGATAAAATCCACGTCGCCGGCCAACAGCGCCGCGACGCGTGCCGGACCCGACTTGATCGGTTGAATCGAGACCTTGGTCCACTCCGGCTTATCGCCCCAGTAGGCGTTGTTGCGCTCCAAGATCAGGCGATCGTTGGGGACCCATTCGACGAACTTGAAAGGCCCGGTGCCGATCGCGGCCTTGCCGCTGTTGAAGTCGGCCGTAGAGGCAGTTGCCGCCACCTTGTCGGAGACGATCCAAATCTGAGACAAATCGTTCGGCGTCAAAGGATGCGGCGCTGCGGTTTTCACGTGGATCGTATAGTCGTCAACCTTCGTGAAGGTCTTGCCCTTGGTGAAGGTGGCGAAGCTGGACGGGCTGTTCGGCACGTTCGGGACGCGCTCGAACGAGGCCAGGACATCGTCCGCGTTGAAGTCCGAGCCGTCGTGGTATTTGACGCCCTTGCGCAGCTTGAATTCCCAGGTCGTGTCGTCGAGCGGCTTCCAAGACGTTGCCAGGCCCGGCATCAGGCGCTGCTTTTCGTCCTGATTGATCAAGGCGTCGAAGATGCTAGATGCAACCGCGCTGTTCGGACCCAGGTTGTGGTAGTGGGGGTCAATCGCGGACGGCTCGTTGCCGAGGCCGACCTTGAGCTCCTTGGCTGCGGCCGGCACGGCGCCTACCAAGGCCAGTGCCATAGCGGCGCCAAAAACAGTATTGAGAATGCGCATGAGGTTCAATCTCCCTGTGAAGCCTAGAATTTTTCTTGGGACCACCGATCATACGGGGTCCAGGCCGGTATCCTGCAACAAAGAGGCACAGGCGACAACCGCTTAGCCTTCGGTCCCGAAACCGGCTTGATTGCCGCTGAAAATGGCCCGCAGTGGCGCAATTCGGCCGGGCCCAGAAGCCAGTACAAGGTCTGCTCACCGGGGCCAGCGCCGCCTGAATGAAGACGCTCTAGCCTTTGCGGGGAGTCCCCCGATACCCGGCGATGACCCATTCGATCAGGGGGGCAAAGAGTGTCGCCACGGCGGTGGAGCCGCCCATGACCGCGGCCATGGCCGCCCACCAGATCGGATTGAAGGGCGTGCCGTAAAACACTAGAACCAGAGCCATGGCCGCCCCGCAGGTGCCAGCCCCGAAGCCAGCCAAGGCCAGGCGTAACCGCCGGCGCCCCTCGCCATGGACCTCTCTACCCTTCAAGGCCTGAAGCTCTGAATCCATAAGCTGCCCCCCGTGTCGAGCGACGCCGGCATGATTTTGACCGGCTTGTTCGCCTATCTTGCCATCTGTTTGATCGCGCGTCACGGCCTCGCCTGGGACCTGGCGCCGGGCTTAGGGCGGCCCGAAGAACGAACTGAAGACCGTTTGCATACGCTGATAGTTGCGCTTGCAGCGGTCGTAGCCCGCCAGCCAGCCAATCCGCTGGGGATCGCCCTGAGGCGGCGGTTCGGCTTTATCGATGGTGCGGTAAAGCACGCTGCCCGCGACGGCATAGCCGACATCGCAGCCTTCGGCGTAGCCGTCGCGATAGGCCGGCGTTCCCGGGGGCATGGTGAAGCTGGGCGGCGTGCAGCCGGCCAATAGGCCTAGCGCCATAGCCGCCAACAGTCCTCTCATCCGCATGATTCTAGCCCTCGTCGATTCCCGCAACCGGCGCGCCCGATGACGGCGCCCGCCCCTATCTTGTGCGCCGGTCCGGTAAAGAAGTCATGAACGCCCCGCCAGCGTAGCCCCGGCACCCGCCGAATGCCAGTGCTGTCGCCGTTGGCCCGCCCGGTCAAAAGGGCGGCGCGGCCGGCAACAGCGGATACGGCGGCAGGCCGGCCGCCTTTCGGGTCGGGATCCGGCGGCTATCGCCCATATCGGCGGGCTCACGGCCGACCACGGTATTGTTGGTACGCTGTGCGGGCGCGGCATTTCTGACCGCCACCATATACGCAGGGCGCCGGAAATCGACGATGAAGATGTTGTCCTCGATCAGCGCCGGGCCGGTGCTATAGTCCTTGTCCAACTCCGGCTGATTTCCTCGCTCCATGCCAATTCCGATGAATTGCGGATTGGTGCTTCGGCGGCCCTTTTGCAGGATGTTACGCCGGATCACGATCTCGCCGCCGTGGGGCAGGTCGATCTGCCGGCTATCGACCCCATCCTTCGAACCGATGACATTATCTTCGATGATGTTGCGCTTGGCCCGGCTCTTGACCTCGTGGCCCTCCTCCTTCGAGGCCACAACCACGCTGCGCCTCAGAATAAATTCCTCCACCCGATAGCCGATGTAAATGCCGTGCGCTTGTCCAACCCCGGTCGCCAGATCGCCGCCCAGGCGCTCAAAGCGGCTATCCTCGATCAAGATGCGCCCCCGACCGCCCAGAATACCCTCCTGGCCGTGGTGGAAATAGACCCCCCGCAGGGTCAGGTTGTGGCCCTCCGCCCGCACGCAGGCACCGTTGCCATGGGGAACCGTGATCTGGGAGCATTCAAGGCCCTCGATCACGGTATCGTCGCCCCGGACCACCAAAGCCGCCTTCTCTTCGGCCGCCACACCCTGCATATGTGCGCCCGGTTCGGCGCGCAGCGTTAGGCGCGCCGCTTTCAGGACTGCCGCCTCTCGGTACATCCCCTTGCGCAGCACGAGGGTGTCGCCCTCACGCGCTGCGTCGGCGGCCTGGGCAATGCTGGTGTAATCGCAATCGGCGGCTACCGAATCGGGCGGGCAGACCGTCAGGGTTCGTAGGGCATGATCGTCGCCCGCCGCCGGAATGGCATCGCCAGCCACAAAAAATGCGACGCCGGTCAGAAGGAGCAGAAATCGGCACCTGGCGATGGGGGCGGTCCTCCGAGGCGTCTTGGTTGGGCGTCAGCGCTCCGGAATTGCCTGTAGAACGTAAAGCGCGCGCAAGAGGTTACCTGCCTTGGCCATGCCGAACCAAGTCTTATATAGCGCCTCGATCTCGCCGCTCCGATACAATGCCGCGATGGTCCGGTCGGCGATCAACCGCAAATCGGAATCGCCACGCCGCACCATGAGGGCATAGGGCTCATAGGAATAGAGATGCCCGGAAAGCGTCAACTTGGATGGTTCGATGGCCCGGTCCGCCAGGCCGAGCAAAAGAATGCGATCGGCGATATAGGCGTCGATCTCCTTGGTTTCCAGGGACGCGATGCCGTACTCGTGCCGCTCGGTGGTCATGACTTCGGCCTCGATCCCGCGGGTCTGCATGGCACGTTTCAGGCCTGCCTCGGTCGTGGTGCCGGCCAGCACACCGATCTTGCGCCCGGCGATATCGGGCAGATCGGCGATCTTCGACTCGGTGCGGCTGAGCATGGCCGCGCCGGTGACGAAGGTCAGGAGGGTGAAATCGACCTTCTCCTGGCGCTCCAGGGTGCGGGTCGTCGTCGCGCATTCTATGTCGATCTTGCCATCGAGCAGCATTTGGATGCGGTTTTCCGCGCTGACCGGCACGAACTTGACCTTCAAGGTGTCGAGGCCGATGTGGACCCGGATCGCGGTCGCGACCCGCCGGCAAATGTCCACGGTGTAGCCGGCCGCGTTACCGTCGGGATCGAGGAACGAAAGCGGCTTGGCATCCATCCGGAAGCCGAGCTTGAAGACACCGGAGTCGCGCATTTGGTCCAAGGTATCGGCGCGGGCCGGGCCCGGAATTACTGTCCAGGCCAATAGAATCGGCAAGGCCAAGATCGACAAGACCAGCAAAAATCGTCTCATGACAGGGCTCCCGCACCGGTTGAGCATTCGACACAGTCTAAGCTAGTCCCAACAGGAAGAAAGTCGAGATCGCGCGAGGCCTGGGACTCGAAGCGCGCCCAATACCAAGTATTTAGCGGCCCCGCCACACCGGATCGCGTTTCTCGGCGAAGGCCCGCGCGCCCTCGAGCTGGTCGTCGCTATCGTACAGCCGGTCGACGCTGGGCAGCTTGCGCTCGGTGATTTGCCGCATGGCCTCCTGAAAGCCCAGCGTCTCGGTTTCGCGCGCGACCTCCTTGATCGCGGCGAAGACCAGTGGCGGACCGGCAGCCAGGAGTCTGGCCAAGTCCCACGCCCGGGCCATAAGGCGGTCGGCCGGGACGATTTCGTTCACCAGGCCCCAGCGCGCCGCTTCCTCGGCCGCCATCCAGCGCCCGGTGTACAAAAGGTCCATGGCCACATGATAGGGCATGCGGCGCGGCAGCTTCACGGTCGCGGCGTCGGCCAAGGTGCCGGCCTTGATCTCCGGCAGGGCGAAGCTGGCATGCTCGGCCGCCAGGATCAGATCGGCGGACAATGCCAGCTCGAAGCCGCCGCCGACCGCCATGCCGTTGACCGCCGCGATGACCGGCTTGTTCATGCCGGGCAACTCCTGCAAGCCGCCGAAACCGCCGACACCGTAGTCGGAATCGGGCGCCGCACCGGCCGCCGCCGCCTTCAAGTCCCAACCGGCGGAGAAAAATTTCTCGCCGCCGCCGGTCAGGATCGCGACCCGCAAGTCCGGATCGTCACGATAAGCGGCGAAGACCCGGCCCATCTCGCGGCTGGTCTCGTTGTCGATGGCATTGGCCTTGGGCCGATCCAGCGTGACCTCGAGGATGGCGCCTTCGCGCCGGGTGCGAACCACGTCGTCAGTCACCTTCGGTCTCCTTCATTAAGCTGATCAGGGCATCGGCGGCCACGGCGCCAAGACCCTTGGGGCGCACCATAAGGGGGTTCACGTCCAACTCCCAGAGGCGTGCCGCGTTCGCCAGGGCATAGGACTGCACCGCCAGCACCGCATCGACCGCGGCCTCCATGTCGCCCGCCGGCTTACCGCGATAGCCCCTTAGAAGGGCGCCGGCCTTGAGCGAGGCTAGGGCGTTGCCGATCTCGCCGCGCGTGGCCGGGGCCCGCAGAATCCGGCCGTCGCCGACAAGCTCGACCAGGATACCGCCGGAGCCAACGAGCAGGAAAAGCCCCAGGGCCGGGTCGCGCTCGACCCCGACGATGAGTTCGGCCACCGCATCCGTCACCATGGCCTCGACCAGAAGGGCTTCGCCGAGCGGGGCCAGGTCCCGCGCCGCGCGCGCGACCGCTGCGTCGTTGCTCAGATTCAATTTCACGGCGCCGATTTCGCTCTTGTGGGCGATGTTTGCGCCGACCGCCTTGAGCGCCACGGGAAATCCGATCTCCCGCGCCGCCGCGACGGCGGCCTCGGGATCCGTGACCAAGCGGCCGTCCGGGATACTCAAACCATGGCCGCACAGGCTCCGCTTGGCGTCCCATTCGCTCACAGTTTGCAGCGATTCCGTAGTCACACGGCTCTTTAGGATCGTGTAGTCATCGCGGTCGTCTCGCTGGGCCATTTCGCTCGCGTCGGCCGCGGCGGCGATGGCGTCGAGCGCTTCCCCGATCCCGGCAAAGGGAACGATCCCGGCCGCGACCAAGGCCTCGGCACGCGCTTCCGGCATGGCTTCGGGCAGGCTCGCGACCACGCCGGCGCGCCCGCCGCTGCGTTCGGCGGCTGTCGTCAACGCCCGCAAGGTGTCGTCCCAATCGGCATCGTCGCAGCGGTCCGGGCGCGGAAAGTCCAAGACCAGCAGGGTCATGTGGAACCCGGCCGCCATCATGGCCGCAAAGGTCTCCGTCAGCGCCGCTTCATCGCCCCAGGTGAAGGTGTGATAGTCGAGGGGATTGGATACGCTGACCAGGGGCGGCAGGGTCGCAGCCACGGCGGCCGTCTGCGCGGCGTCCAGATCGCGCATCCGCAAGCCCCGCTCTTCGGCCGCGTCGGCGATCAAGGCCGCCTCGCCACCCGAACAGCTCATGGAGGCGATATCGCGGCCCGGCAGCGGGCCGCAGACGTGGAGCAATTTGAGTGTTTCCAAAAAGGTCGGAATCCCATGCACCCGGACGATGCTGCAGGAGTTCAGAAAAGCATCGACCATTTCGTCGGCCCCGGCGACCGAAGCCGTGTGGCTGACGGTCATGCGGGCCCCGGCTTCCGAACGTCCGGTCTTGAGCGCGACGATGGGCACGCCTCTTCGCCGGGCAAGTTGGGCCGCGGCCTCGAAACCGGCAGGATCGTCAATGCCCTCGATATGCAGGCCGATGGCGCTGACCCGGTCGTCCTGGGCCAGGGCCGCGATGGCGCCGGCCAGGCCGACCACCGCCTGGTTGCCCAGGGTGACCATGTAGCCGATCGGCAAGCCGCGGGTCTGCATGGTCAAGTTGAGGGCGATGTTGCCCGATTGGGTGACGATGCCCACGCCGCGCTCGACGCGCTTGCCGCCGTGCTGATCGGGCCACAGAGGGACGCCGTCGAGGTAATTGATGAAGCCGTAGCAATTCGGTCCCAGGAACGGCATGGCCCCCGCCGCGCGCACCAGCCGGCTTTGCAAATCCCGGCCGTCATCCCCTGCCTCGGCATAGCCGGAGGCATAGGCGACCGCGCCGCCGGTGCCCCGTTCGGCCAGAGCCGCCATGACATCCAGGCTGGCGTTCCGGTTGACCCCCAGAAAGGCCGCGTCCGGCGCCGCTGGCAGATCGCCGACGGTGCGAAAAGCGTCCCGCCCCTCAAGCGTCTCCAGGCGCGGGTGAAGCGGCCAGATCTCGCCGTCGAAACCCATGCGGTCGCATTGCCGGATCACCTCGGCCGCAAACTTTCCGCCCGACACAGCAATCGACCGCGGGCGCAAGAGGCGGGAGAGATCGGGTTGACGGCGGGGCCCGGCGTCCACCCCGCTCAGGCCCCCTTGGGGCGCAAAAGCGCGCGCGAGATGATGTGGCGCTGGATCTCGCTGGTGCCGTCCCAGATTCGCTCGACCCGCGCGTCGCGCCAAATCCGTTCCAGGGGCAGGTCGTCCATCAGGCCCATGCCACCATGGATTTGCAGGGCCTCGTCGGCGACCCGCGCCAGCATCTCGGAGGCATAGAGCTTGGCTTGCGCGATCTCGCGGTTCGCGTCCAGGTCTTGGTCCAGGCGCCAGGCTGCCGAAAGGGTCAGCCAATCGGCGGCGTCGATCTCCGTGCTCATGTCGGCCAGCTTGAAGGACACGCCCTGGAATTTGCCGATGACCTGGCCGAATTGCTTGCGTTGCGCGGCATAGTCGAGGGCCAGGTCGAAGGCCCGGCGGGCCCGTCCGACACAGGTCGCGGCGACCGTCAGCCGGGTCGCGTATAGCCAGGTATTGGCGACCTCGAAACCGCCGCCCTCTTCGCCCAGAACCTGCGCCGAGGATAGACGGCAATCGTCGAAATTCAGAATACAGTTGTGATAGCCGCGGTGCGAGACCGAGTTGTAGCCGGGGCGGACCTCAAACCCCGGCGTGCCGCGATCGACCAAGAAGCAAGTGATGCGCTTCTTCGGTCCGCGCGGCGTCTCCTCCTCGCCGGTCGCGATAAACACGATCACGAAGTCGGCGATATCCGCATGGCTGATAAAATGCTTGGTACCGTTGACGATCCAATCGTCGCCGTTACGCCGCGCCGCGCACTTCATGCCCCGCACGTCGGAACCGGCATCGGGCTCGGTCATGGCCAGGGCATCGAACTTCTCGCCCTTGACGCAAGGGATCAGGTAGCGCGCGCGCTGCTCGTTGTTGCAGGCACACAGGATGTTGGAGGGCCGGCCCCACCAAACCGACAGGGCCATGGCGGTGCGGCCAAGCTCGCGCTCCAGCAGCGTAAAGGTCAATTGATCGAGCCCGCCGCCGCCGAATTTCTCTGGAATGTTCGGTGCATAGAAGCCGAGATCGATAACCTTGCGCTTAATCTCATTGCCCAGTTCGCGCGGGCACGCGCCGCTGCGCTCGACCTCACGCTCGAGCGGAAAGAGCTCGGTCTCGACAAACTCGCGCACGGTGTCGACAACCATCTGCTGTTCGTGGCTCAGGCCGAAATCCATGATGCTAACTCCGTCCGTTCCTGCTGCAGCGCGATAGCGCGTCACTTCTGCCAAGAAGGTCACCCCCACCCCAGCCCTCCCCCCTCAAGGGGGATGGGGTAAGAGGGAGCGCGCCGCAACTATTCCCTCCCCACTTGAGGGGGAGGGTTAGGGCGGGGGGCAGGCCGGACATCTCGTACACCGCATTTAGGCCTTAGGGCTCGGCATGGAGATGGCCCGCCCGGCGCCTTCGGGCACTGGTAACGCAGCTTGCGCGTTCGCGATGGCCTGCACCTTGCTCAGCACCTCGGGCGCCGCCGCGCAGGCGCGGCCCCCGGCGGTACCGACGTGCAACTGCATATTTTCCGAAGTCGCGAGCAAGGTTTCGCTCTTGGATTCATAAAGCGAATGGAACATGTGAATCCGCTTTTCGTCGGCGCCCAGGACTTGCGTGGTCACATGCAAGGCTGCGTCCACGCCAACCTCGCGCAGGTGGCGGATATGGGTTTCCACCGTGTAGTAGCTGAAGCCCCGCGCGTGATAATCGGCGTCGGCGCCGATATGACGCAGCAAGGCGTCGGTGCCGTCGCCGAAGACCTGCAGATAGCGGCTTTCGGTCATGTGGCCGTTGTAGTCGATCCATTCCGGCAGGACGCGGGCGCTGTGCAGGCGTAAGGGCTGTTTAGGGTCCACGTCCTCTTGGGTTTCGGTTCCATGCGCGCGGTCAAAAAGTGCTTTGTCATAGGCCTTCAGGACGGCGCCCGCACCGAAGTCGTGACCGCGCAAACCCTGCATGACAGAGACCAAGCAATCGTCGCGCAAACGCTCCCAATCGCGGATCGAGGTGTGGCCGGCCTGGGCATCGGACTGCGCGACGATCTTGTCGAGCAGGTCGTCGGTCAGCTCGGGCACGTCCATCAACTTGGTCCAGGGCCATTTGAGGGTTGGGCCGAACTGAGCCATGAAGTGGCGCATACCCGCCTCGCCACCGGCCACGCGATAGGTCAAGAAGGTGCCCATGAAGGCCCAGCGCAGGCCGGGCCCGAACCGTAGGGCATCATCAATTTCCTCGGCCGTGGCGATGTCGTCATTGACCAGCCAAAGCGCCTCGCGCCACAGGGCCTCCATCAGACGGTCGGCGATAAAGCCGTCGATCTCCTTGCGCAGCATCAAGGGGCGCATGCCGATCGAGCCATAGAACGCGACGGCCCGGGCCTTGACCGCCTCGGAGGTCTTATCGCCACCGCACACCTCGACCAGGGGCATCAGGTAGACCGGATTGAAGGGATGGCCGACAACGAAGCGTTCCGGATGGGCGATCTCCGCTTGCAAACGCGAGGGCAAAAGGCCCGAAGTCGAAGACCCGATGATCGTTGCGGGCCGCGCCGCCGCGGCCGCGCGCTTCAGCAGCGGGATCTTGACGCTTTCGTTTTCCGGCAGGCTTTCCTGAACGAAATCGGCGCCGGCCGCCGCGTCCTCGATGTCGCGGGTCACGCGCAGTTTGCCTCGTCGGTTAACGGGCGCGAGGGTCATTTTGCGATAGGCGCGCTCGGCGTTGGCCAGCACTTCGTCCAGCTTGCGCTCGGCCTCCGGGTCCAGGTCGCACACCACGGCATCGAGCCCGTTCAGCACGCAGCGCGCGGCCCAGCCGGCACCGATCACACCGCCGCCCAACAGCCCGACCGCCTTGATCTCGTTCATCGTCTTCCCTTCCAGAACCCGCCTGATGCGGCCGTCGCTTCACCCCCACCCCGGCCCTCCCCCCTCAAGGGGGAGGGGGAAAGAGGGAGCGCGATGCCATCGTTCCCTCCCCCCTTGAGGGGGAGGGTTAGGGTGGGGGGTGCGCTGGTCAACCCAAGCAAATCTCAACCCCGCTTGGTCAGCTTGAGCTTCGCGCGCACGTCCTGCGGACCCATGATCTTGACGTTCATGGCCTCCAGAATGGTGACCGCGCGCGCGACCAATTGACCGTTTGTCGCCATGACACCGCGCTCCAGGTAGACGTTGTCTTCCAGCCCGACCCGCACGTTGCCGCCGGCCAAGGCCGCCATGGCAACAAAGGGCATCTGCATGCGGCTGATCGAGAAGGCGGAGAAAATGGCCCCCGGCGGCAGGGCCTGGACCATGGCCATGAAGGTGCTGGGATCGTCCGGCGCGCCGTAGGGAATGCCCATGCAGAGCTGAATTGCCACCGGATCGTCGATCAGACCCTCTGCGATCAGGTCCTTGACCATGACCAAGTGGCCGGTGTCGAAGACCTCCAGCTCCGGCCGCACGCCCAATTCCTGAACCCGCTTGGCCATGGCGCGCAACATGTCGGGGGTATTAACCATGACATAGTCGCCACCGGCGGCGAAGTTCATGGAGCCGCAATCCAGAGTGCAGATTTCCGGCAGGCAGTCCTCCACATGGGCCAGGCGTTCCATGGCCCCGGCCATATCGGTGCCCGGCGCATCCAGGGGCAAAGGCGTCTCCGCCCCGCCGAGCACCAGATCGCCGCCCATGCCGGCGGTCAGGTTCAGGACCACATCGGTATCGCTGTCGCGCACCCGGTCGACCACCTCGCGGTACAGTTTCGGGTCCCGCGCGCCCTTGCCGGTCTCGGGATCGCGCACATGGATGTGGGCGACCGCCGCGCCGGCCTTGGCCGCCTCGATGGCCGAGTCCGCGATCTGCTTGGGCGTGACCGGCACCTTATCGCTCTTGCCCGTAGTATCGCCTGCGCCGGTAATCGCGCAGGTGATGAAGACCTCCCAATTCATCGACCAACCTCCCATGTTCGCGGCCACATCCCCGGCGGCCGTGGCGCCTGAGCCTACGACCGACCGTATTGCGAGTGGGCCGGGCGATGCGATACAATATCGGCTCAGATCGATACCATTTCGGACTAACCCAGCTATGCCGGAAAGCGGTGAGACGGCGCAGCGGATCGCGATCCTTCTGCTGCCCTCCTTCTCCAACCTGACCCTGGCGGCCTTGATGGAGCCGCTGCGGGTCGCCAACATGGTGGCGCGCCGCCCGGCCTATACCTGGACCATCACGAGCCAGGACGGCCGATCGGTGGTCAGCAGCAGCGGCTTGGCGGTTGACCCGGACTGCGCCATGGCGGCGCTGGGCCCGCACGACGCGGTCTTCGTGATCGCGAGTTACGGTGCCGAAAAGCACACGTCCCAGGCCTTGCTGCGCTGGCTGCGCGCCCGGGCCCGCGAAGGCGTGGCCCTGGGGGGCATGGAAACCGGCGCCTACGTTCTGGCCCGCGCCGGTTTGCTCGACGGCCACAAGGCGACCACCCATTGGCAGGATCTGAGCGCCTTCGCCGAGCGCTTTCCCAAGGTCACGGTGGTGCCGGACCGCTTCGTGATCGCGCGCGAGCGCATGACCTCGGGCGGCGCCTTGCCGACCCTCGATCTCATGCTCGAATTGCTGCGCCGCCAACACGGATTGAGTTTGGCGATCGCGGTGTCCAGCATGTTCATTTACGAGCAGGAATACGCCGGTCGCGATCCTCAGCACATGGTTTCGGTCGGGCGCCTGTCCTGGCAGGACCCGGTGCTGCTGCGCGCGATCCGCGCCATGGAGGAACACATCGAGGAGCCCCTGACTATCGCCGCCGTGGCCAGGGCTGCCGGGGTCGGCCCGCGCGAGTTGTCGCGCCGCTTCGCGGTCAAGCTGGCCACCAGCCCCAAGACTTACTACACCGATTTGCGTCTGGCCTTAGGACGCCGCCTTCTGGACCACACGGACCGCAGCGTCAGCGACATTGCCCTGACGTGCGGTTTCGGCTCGGGCTCCGCCTTCGCCCGCGCCTTCCGCGCCACCTTCAACACGAGCCCGAGTACAACTAGGCGTTTGCCGTAAGCAGCCTATCCACGGGTGTCACGCCCGGCCCCGTGCCCTATTACGTTTCCATCATGGCCAGTCAACTCATAACGGAATAGGGCCAAGCTTTTCGCTTCTTCGCTATGAGCGATTACGGTAATAGTGCGGTTAATTGGTGCACTGTCATCGTAATCCATGAAGCATAGGTATCGAAAACAGTTGATCCAGCGATGAAACATGAGAATCAGCGTCGGCCAGCAACGCAGGAATGCGCTCCGGCCACGTATGCTGAATTACTCCGGAGAACAAAACAGTGTGAAGCCCAACCGCCCTCGCCCCCGCAAGTTCTCCATGCCCCCCATCTCCAACAAACAAACACTCCTCCGGTGTTGCCTTC
>JAJFGO010000056.1 GCA_021776095.1 Kiloniellaceae bacterium
TCATCGAGGACCTGCGCGAGACCTTCGTGCGCGATTACGTCTTTCCCATGTTCCGTGCCAATGCACTCTATGAGGGGGTTTACCTGCTGGGCACCTCGATCGCCCGGCCGCTGATCGCCAAGCGCCAGATCGAGATCGCCCAGGAAACCGGGGCCGACGCCGTGTGCCATGGGGCGACCGGCAAGGGCAACGATCAGGTCCGCTTCGAACTGGCCTATTACGCGCTCAACCCGGACATCAAGGTGATCGCGCCCTGGCGCGAATGGGACCTGAACAGCCGTACCAAGCTGATCGACTTCGCCGAACAGCACCAAATTCCCATCGCCAAGGATAAGCGCGGCGAGGCGCCGTTTTCGGTCGATGCCAATCTTTTGCACATCTCGGCCGAGGGCAAGGTCCTGGAAGACCCCTGGGTCGCGCCTGAGGAGTACGTCTATTCGCGCAGCGTGTCGCCCGAGGCCGCGCCGGATACGCCGACCCTGGTCGAGGTCGCCTTCGAGCACGGCGATCCGGTCGCCATCGACGGCACACCGCTGTCGCCGGCGGCGTTGCTGACCCGCCTGAACGAACTGGGCGGCGCGAACGGGATCGGCCGTCTTGACCTGGTCGAAAACCGTTTCGTCGGCATGAAAAGCCGTGGCGTTTACGAGACCCCGGGCGGCACGGTTTTGATTGCCGCGCACCGGGGCATGGAATCGATCACCCTCGACCGGGGCGCCGCGCACCTGAAGGACGAGATCATGCCGCGCTACGCGGAGCTGATCTACAACGGGTTTTGGTTCAGCCCGGAACGCCGCATGCTCCAGGCCTTAATCGACGAGAGCCAGAAGAACGTGACCGGCACGGTGCGCCTGAAGCTCTACAAGGGCAACGTCACGGTCGAGGGCCGCAAGTCGCCCCGTTCGCTGTACAGCGAAGCGCACGTGACCTTCGAGGAAGACACGGTCTACGACCAACGCGATGCCGAAGGCTTCATCAAACTCAACGCCCTGCGCTTGCGCTTGCTCAAACGCCAGGGCGACATCTAGTGCGGCCATGACCGGCGGCGATGTGATTCGCATAGCGACACGCGACGACCTTCCCGCCATCGTGCGCTTGCTCGCCGACGACGACATCGGACGGCAACGGGAAGACCCAACGGACCCGCCCAACGACAAGTACAGCGCGGCCTTCGAGGCCATTGCAAAAGACGCCGACAACGATCTTGTGGTCATGGAGCGCGACGGCGTTTGTGTTGGCTGCTTGCAGATCACGATCTTTCCCGGCTTCGACCGCCAGGGCGCGCGGCGCGGATGGATCGAGGGTGTTAGAATCTCGTCGCGCTTGCGGGGTCAAGGTCTGGGCCGTGAACTCCTGGCTTGGACCATCGCGCATGCACGACGCAAAAGCTGCGCCTTCGTGCAGTTGGCCATCGACAAGAAGCGCGGCGAGGCCATTCGGTTTTACGAATCGCTCGGCTTCGCCGCAAACCACGAGGGCATGAGGCTATCCCTATGAGTCATGACACAGATATCCGCCTGGCAACCCGCGCCGATCTGCCGGCCATCGTGGGCTTGATCGCCGACGACGGTTTGGGGCGGGGCCGGGAGGACCTGGGCGAAACCCCGGCACCGTACTACACTGCGGCCTTCGAGGCGATCGAGCGGGACCCCAATAACGAGTTCGCCGTCATGGAACGCGGCGGCGCCGTCGTCGGCTGCCTGCAACTGACCTTCATCCCCGGCCTGTCGCGCCGGGGCGCCTGGCGCGGCCAAATCGAGTCGGTGCGCGTCGCCTCAAGCCTGCGTGGCCAGGGCCTGGGCCGCGTGCTTTTCGAATGGGCCATTGCCCGCGCCAAGGAAAAGCACTGCGGCCTGGTGCAGCTCACCACCGACAAGACCCGCGCCGAGGCGCAGCACTTCTACGAATCCCTCGGCTTCGTCGCCAGCCACGAGGGCATGAAGCTGTCTTTCTAGAGCCTTTTCAGGCGACGTGGGGACCGGTTCGCCGGTTCGAAAATGCGACCAATCGACTTGAAAGAGAGCATAGCCCGGTTCGTTTGAACCGGACCGTGCTCTAGTGCGGCATCACCGCCACGCCGGCGATCCAGGGGTGGGCGAAAAGCAGGATCGCGAAGACCGCCAGACCGGCGAGCGGGCGCTGCCAACCGATACCTTTCCAATCCAGGCTCGTGCGTCCGCTGAGGATCGCGGCAAAGGGGATCAAGCCGGTGGTCATCTTGGTCGGACCCCAATCGCTGCCCAGCGCGGCCTCGCGGCGCTGATCGATATGGACCATGCCACCCAGGGAAAGCGCCAGGATTCCGCCCATGAGGACCATGTTGGCCGCGTCGCCGCGCACCGCCAGGTGCGAGACGGCCCAGAGCGCGAAACCCCATAGGGCAGGATGTCGGGTGATGCTGACGATGCCGGGCGCGGCACTGCCCGGGCCGCCGGCGACGACCGCCTGGACTCCGCCCACCGCGGTCAGGCTGCGCGTGGTCAGGCCGCTCACCACCAGAATGCAGGCCAGCGGCATGAGGGCGAGGGGCACCCAGCGCGAGACAGGGGGCGGCGACCAGACCGCCAGATAGGGCGCCGCGCCATAGGCGGCCAGCATCCAAACGAAGGCGGCGAGCGCCACGACCGCATAGCCGCCCAGGAAAACCTGCTCCCCCAACGCGTTCACCAGGGGGCGGCGCAGAGGGTGGCTGGACAAGAGAAAGTGCCCGGCCACGAACAGGGCCGTTGCGGCGATCAGCGAATCCAAGGTCCCCGTTAACATGCGGGGCCGATTATCGTGGCTCCATTTGGGTCCGTCCAGGCCTTACACGCGGCCAAGATCGGCGCTTTGCTTGCGGAGGGGGGCGGACTTCGTGCTATGACCCGCGCCATGAGTACAGATGAAACCGCCGCGCCCGAACCGGGCGACCCCGCCGTGGACACGATCTTGTCCCTGATCGCCG
>JAJFGO010000057.1 GCA_021776095.1 Kiloniellaceae bacterium
AGCTCCGCGAAGTCGGTCTGCTGTTCCTTTTCGGCGCCGGTATTCAGAAATGCGGATTGTACGTTGCGGGCCATGGCCGCCAGGTTGATCCCCTTGATCGCCCCATTCGCGAACTTGATCGCGCCTTTACCGTCGAGTGCGCTGACCATTTCTTTCTGGCTGCGCCCCTTGGCCGTGAGCGCGAATTCCATCTGGCCTGTGCCGGAGAGCCGGTCGAAGCCGGCCGCGTCGCGCAACAGCGGCTCGGCCTGGATATCCTCCATGACGAAGCTTTCGGTGACCGATGGCACCGCGCCGCGCGCGTCCAGGCTAACCTTGCCGTGGCCGCTGCCGCCATAAAGAACGAGTTTCTCGAGATCGAGATTGAGCAGGCCGTCTTTTAGCAAGACCACGACCGCGCTGGGGCCAACGTCGATCTCGCGGACTTTGATCGCGCCGACACTGAGGGCGAAATCCACGTTGGCCGCCTTGAGCCCGTCGAGCACCAGGGGTTCGTCGCTCCACTCTTGCGGTCCCGCCGTCGTCGTCGGCGCCGGGCCGCCGGTGCTGGTACCGGTTTGCGCGCCCGTGCCGCCGGATGCCACCGCACCACCGTCTTCCTCGGGCGGCAGATAGGTGTTGAGGTCGATTGCATCCACATCCAGGCTGCCCTTGAGGGACGGCCGCTGGCCACGGATATCGGCGGTTAGGTCGCCGGTGGCGTTGATCGCGTCGAGGGCGATGGTCGCCCGGTTGAAGGCAAAGACCTTGTCGGTGGCGGCGATGGTACCCTTAATCTTGAGCGGCCCCAGCCCTTCGCCCGGCACGTCCAGGGGATTCCCGGTCCAAGCGGCGAGTTCGCGAATCGAGGGCACGTCCAAATCGATTTCGCCTTCGATTTTGGGCGGCGCGCCATTGGTGACCTTGCCGTCATAGCCCAGATTGACCGGCTTAGAATTGAGCGACAGCCCGATCGGCGTGGTTTGCCCACCCAACAGTCCCCGCAGAGTTGCGGTTTCGAAACTCAGGTCCAGCTTTTCCTCGTTCCAAACCAGGGATCCCTCGGCGCGCGCCGGGCTGTCCAGGTCGGGCAAAGACAGCTTCATTTGGATATCCGAAATTTCCACCGCTTCGCCGCCGCGCGCATCGCGGAAGGTCACCAGGCCATCCTCGAGCCTCACATCGCCCAGGCTGATCTCGGGCAACGTCGGTGCCCCGGCGCTTTGCGTCCCCGTACTCTGTTCGCCCGTGGTTTGCGTCCCGGTGGCCGGCGCCGAGGGTGCGCCGCCGGCGGTTTCGAAGGCCCAGTTCGGCCGACCGTTCTTATCGATCTCTAGATTGATGATCGGGCGAACCAAAACGAAGCTGTCGACCTTGATCTGGCCGGATAGCAACGGCCAAACCTGCAGGCGCAAAATCAATTCTTCCAAGGCCGCCATCTGCGGCGTCGCGGCGCCGGGCGCATTTGCGAAGGCGACGTCTTCGGCCTGCAACTCCAGGCGCGGTAAAATGGAGAACTTGATCTCGCCGTTCAGGCTCAATTCGCGGCCGGTCGCCTCGCGCGTGGCTTGCACGATCTTTTCCTTGTAGACCTCCGCCGGAACCAGAAACGGAACCACCACAGCGGCGATCACAACCAAGACGACAAGAGCACCTACGGCGAGAAAAAATCGTTTCATCGCAACGCCTCACAAAAGGTTTTTTCCCTGGAACTTTAGGGCCGCAAACAGGCGTCCGGCCATTCCGGCCGCGCCCACCCATCTTGCGTCTTACGGGCCGCCGCTATGCGGCATCCCCCGCGCAGGAGCCCATTTGGTAACTGATACGTGATTTTCCTCCACAGTACCAGCCCCATAGCGAGCCCGCATCGCGCCTGAAACTCATTGTCATTTCATGCGCATCCGGTCTTGTCCTAGCGGGACGGGTTCTGCCATGATTCACGATGCCAACCGTCACCGGCGGTCCATAACCTATCGCCGAGATTGCACTTCAAAGGTGGCAAGAAAATGACAAATCCGATTCTCTATGGCCCGCATTTCAGCACCTATGTGCGGAGCGCGCGACTGGCGCTCGCGGAAAAGGGCGTCGCCTACGATCTCGAGGAGGTCGACATGTTCGCCGGCGCCCACAAGGAAGCCGCGCACTTGGAGCGCCATCCCTTCGGCAAGGTTCCCGTCTTCGAGCACGAAGGCTTCGTTCTCTACGAAACCTGCGCGATTCTGCGCTACATCGACGAAGCCTTTCAAGGCCCGCGCCTGCAGCCCGGCGACCCAGGGGGGCGGGCTCGCATGACCCAGATAATCAGCGTTATCGATTGCTATGCCTACCGCCCGATAATCCCCGGTATCGTGATTCCGCGCTTCACGGCCGTGCGTAGCAAGAAGAAGCCGGACGAAGCGGCGATCGACGCCGCCGTTCCGGAGGCCGCGGAGGCCTTAGCCGTACTGGAATCCCTATTCGTGGGTGAGTTCCTGGCTGGCAAGGCGCTATCCCTGGCGGATCTGCACCTGGCCCCGGTCCACGATTATTTCCGCCAGACGCCGGAAGGCGAAAGCCTGTTGAGTGGGGCGCCCAAATTGAGCCGCTGGTGGTCGACCATGAGCCGCCGGCCGAGTATGCAGGAAACCGCGCCATCCCTCGCCTGATGCGGTGGCGCCGCGCCGCGCCGATCCGCGCGCTCCGCCCATTCGCCGCCCTGGCGTTCGCCCTGTCCCTGGCCTTTTTTCCAGGCGGGCCGGCGCGCGCGGGCGACTTGACCATCGGCATGACCCAATTCCCCTCGACCTTGCACCCCTTGATCGATTCCATGCTGGCCAAGACCTACGTCAACTCCATGGTCCGCCGGCCCTTCACGGCCTACGATCAGGAGTGGAAGTTGATCTGCATGCTGTGCACCGAGCTGCCAAGCCTGGAGAACGGCTTGGCAGTGCTTGAGACGACGGCCGACGGCAAGAACGGTATCGCGGTTACCTACAAGATTCAGCCCAAGGCTACCTGGGGCGACGGCACACCGGTGACCAGCGCCGACGTGATGTTCGCATGGGAGGTTGGGCGGCACCCGCTGTCGGGCGTCAGCAACCTGGAACTCTACAAGCGGATCATCGCGATCGACGTTCTGGACGATAAGACCGTCACCCTGCATACCGACAAGGTCACCTTCGAGTATGCCGCGATCAACGATTTCCTCCTCCTACCGGCCCATATCGAGCGGCCGATCTTCGAAGCCGATCCGGCCAGCTATCGCAGCCGTACCGCCTTCGATTCCGACCCCACCAACCCAGGCCTAGCCTTCGGCCCCTACCGCGTTTCGGAAGTGGAAAGCGGCGCGCGCATCGTCCTGGTCCGCAACGAAACCTGGTGGGGACAAAAACCCGCGTTCGATAAGATCACCGTGCGGGTGATCGAGAACACCGCCGCCCTGGAGGCCAATCTTCTGTCCGGCGCGCTCGACATGATCACAGGGGAACTCGGCCTGACCCTCGATCAGGCCCTCGCGTTCGAAAAGCGTAATGGCGCGCGCTTCGATGTCATGTACAAGCCCGGGCTGACATACGAGCATCTGGACCTCAATCTCGACAATCCGATCCTGGCCGACAAGCGCGTGCGCAAGGCCTTGGTCCACGCCCTTGACCGCGATTCCATCAGCGAACGACTTTTCGAGGGGCGCCAACCGGTCGCCCATGGGTCCGTCAGTGCGCTCGACTGGGTACACGATCCTGAAATTCCGAAATACCCCTATGATCCGGCACGCGCCAAGGCCTTGCTCGACGAGGCCGGCTGGTCGGACCTCAAGGATGGCGTGCGGCACAACGCGGCGGGCGAGCGCCTCATGATCGAACTCATGACCACGGCGGGTAACCGCAGCCGCGAGTTGGTCGAGCAAGTTCTGCAAAGCCAGTGGAAACAGGTCGGCATCGATGTGCGTATTCGCAACGAGCCGGCGCGCGTCTTCTTCGGCGAAACCGTGAGCAAACGCAAGTTCACCGGCGCCGCCATGTTCGCCTGGCTCTCCGCGCCGGAAAACGTGCCGCGCACGACACTCCATTCCGAGTCAATCCCAAGTGAGGACAACGCCTGGGGCGGGCAGAACTACACGGGCTACAACAACGCCGAGATGGACGCCCTGCTTGAGATCATCGAAACGGAACTCGACCGGCCGAAGCGCAAGGCTCTATGGTCACGCCTGCAGCGCATCTACGTCGAAGACTTGCCCGCCATCCCACTCTACTGGCGCGCTGCGGCCTTTATCTTGCCCAAGTGGCTAAGCGGCGTGCGCCCCACCGGCCACCAGGACCCCACCACGCTCTGGGTTGAGGAATGGACCGATTCACGGTGACGGATATAACGGATCGCGACTCGAATCGCACTAGGCTAATCTTGCGTCCCGAAACCTGAATCCGGCCCGCCGGTCATGCTCCGCTATATCGCCCAACGCCTGAGCGAGTCCGCACTGGTCCTTCTGATCATGTCGTTCGTGATCTATGGGCTGATCGGGCTCATGCCGGGCGATCCGATCGACCTGATGATCAACGCCGATCCGAAGCTGACGGCGGCGGACGCGGCGCGCCTGCGGGCGCTGCATGGCCTCGACCGGCCGATCTGGGAGCGGTACCTGACCTGGCTCGGCGGCGCGATGCAGGGCGATTTCGGGTTTTCGCGTCTGCATTCCAGGCCGGTGCTCGAGATCCTCTGGCCGCGCCTGGGCACCACCGTGATCCTCATGGGGTTGAGCTTCGCGCTGGCCCTGCTGCTCGCGGTGCCGGCCGGGCTGCTGGCCGCGCTCAAACCACGCTCCTGGCGCGACGCGGCGGTCAACGTGATCGCCTTCGCGGGGATTTCGGTTCCGCCCTTCTGGCTCGCAATTCTGCTGATCATCGTCTTCGCAGTCCTGCTGGGTTGGCTACCGGCCGGCGGCATGGCGCCGCGCGGCGCCGGCCTAGGCGCCCAGATCGCCCACCTGGCCCTGCCGGTCGCGACCCTGACCCTGGCCACCCTGGGCGGAATCCTGCGCTTCGTACGCGCCGCCGCCATGGAGGCGCTACGTCAAGATTATGTGCGCACGGCGCGCGCCAAGGGCCTAGGCGAGCGTCAGGTTGTGCTGGGCCATGTCTTGCGCAACGCCATGATCCCGGTTGTCACGATCCTGGCGCTCAACTTCGGGGCGCTGTTTTCCGGCGCGCTAATCACCGAGACCATGTTCGGCACCCTGGGCATGGGCAAGACCATCTACGACTCGATCCTGGGCAACGATTTCAACCTGGCCCTGGTGGGCCTGTTGCTGGCGACCTTGACCACCCTACTCGCCAATCTGTTGGCCGACATCTGCTACGCCTGGCTCGACCCGAGGATCTCCTATGACTGAGCCCGGCCCCAATACCCTCACCGCCGAGGCAGCCCAGGCCCTCGGCCCCGCGCGTTCGCCGGCGGGGATTTTGTGGCGGCGCTTTCTGGAGCATCGCCTGGCGCTGGGCAGCCTCCTGGTCTTGATCCTCTTCGCCGCCGCCGCCCTGGCCGCCCCGGTGATCGAGCAACTGCTCGGCCATGACGCGACCCTGGTCGATCTGTTCAACGCCAAGCAGCCGGCCTCCCTGGCCCATCCCCTGGGCACCGACGAATTGGGCCGCGATCTGCTGTTGCGTTTGCTGTACGGCGGCCGGGTCTCCCTGACCGTCGGCCTGGTCGCTGCCCTCTGCGCCGCCGTGATCGGCACCGCGGTCGGGCTCTGGGCCGGCTACTTCGGCGGCGCGGCGGACGCCCTGCTGATGCGCCTGACCGACGGTGTGATCGCCCTGCCCCTGCTGCCGCTCTTGATCGTGCTGGCCGCCATAGACCTGACCAAGCTGGGGCTGCCGGAAGCGCTCGCCACCTCCCAGGATGTCAGCCTCTACCGCATCGTGGTGCTGATCGCCCTGGTCGGCTGGACCACGGTCGCGCGCCTGGTGCGGGGCGCGACCCTATCCATGAAAACCCGCGAGTTCGTGCGCGCGGCCCGGGCGCTGGGCGCCGGCGCGCCGCGCATCGTCCTGGTCCACATTCTGCCCAACGTGGTCTCGCCGATCATCGTCGCGACCACGCTGTCTATCGGCAACATCATCTTGCTGGAATCGGTGCTGAGTTTTCTCGGCCTCGGCATCCAGCCGCCGATCGCGTCCTGGGGCAACATGCTGACCAACGCGCAGGAACTGATCTGGGACGCGCCCGCCCTGGCGATCTATCCGGGCCTCTTGATCTTCGCCACCGTGATCGCCTTCAACTTCCTGGGCGACGGCCTGCAAGACGCCCTCGACCCGCGCGCGGTGGAGTAAACGCATCCACCGCACAACCTCAGCCCCGCATTCCGCGCCGCCCTGGCTTGCGGTCTTTGCGGGTACCGGCGAAAGCTGGATCGGCCTAGGTTGACCTTCGAACCGTCTCTACGCCTCTTGAGGATCCCATGACCGCCCCTTCCGACGAGACCCCGGCCGCCGCCCTGCCGGCCGCCGAAGCCGCGCGGCTTGCGGCGCGCCAGATCGATCAAGCAAAGGAGGTCGGACGCGGCATCGCCTTCATGGTGGTTGCGATCGCACTCTTCTCCTTCATGGACGGCTTGGTCAAATGGCTGGCACCTCGTTATCCGATCATGGAAATCGTGTTTTTCCGCAGCCTCTTCGCATTTGTGCCCCTGGGCATTTTCATTTTTCGCACCGGCACCCTGGGCTCCCTCAGGACACAGCGGCCGCTCGGGCATATTTTTCGCTCCTTCATGGGCCTCGCGGCCATGAGCGCTTTCTTCTACGCCTTTGCCAACATGCCCTTGGCCAACGCGGTCGCCATCAGCTTCGCGGCGCCACTGTTCATCACCGCGCTCTCGGTGCCGCTGCTTGGCGAGGCGGTCGGCCCGCGCCGCTGGAGCGCCGTCGTGGTCGGCTTCATCGGTGTGATCGTCATGGTGCGGCCCGACGCCGGCATTTTCGATAGCGTCGCCATGGTCGCCCTCTCCGGCACCATTTTCATGGCCTTGGCCATGATCTTCGTGCGCAAGCTGTCGAGGACCGAGACCAGTGCCGCCATCGTGTTCTATTTCTCGCTGTCGGCCACCGTGGTCTCCGGCGCCTTTATGCCGTTTCAGTGGGTCACACCCGATCTGCCTGACCTCGCCCTGCTGATCGCGGTCGGGCTGATCGGCGGCATGGCGCAAATCTTCATGACCAATGCCTTCCGCCACGCCCCGGTCGCGGTGATCGTGCCCTTCGAATACACGGCCATAATCTGGGCGGTTCTGCTCGGCTTCTTTCTCTGGGGCGACATACCCGGCCTCCACGTCTGGCTTGGAGTCGCCATCGTGGCCGCCAGCGGCATCTACATCGTGCGGCGCGAGGCCAATTTGGGCCTGCGCCGGGGCGTCGCACGGCCCTTGCAGCCGAAGCGCTAAACCGATCGCGTCAGGAGGTGGCGTCCGGTGCGCCTGGGTCGGCCCCGCCGTTGGCCGGACCGGCGCGTGGGTCCAGGCTTGCCGCGACCGGCGACATGCGGGTCATGCCGACAACCGGCTCCTGGCGGTCGGCCGGCACGCCGGCGCGCGCGGTCTTGCGGTAGACCACGAAGGCGGCATAGAGCAGCGACACCGCGCCGATGAAGCCGAAGAAGGCGCTCGGCCCCAGGCTGCCCATGGCGAAGGCGGAGATAATGGGACCGAAGGTCGCGCCGACCGCATAGGCGAGCAGCAAGCCGCCCGAGGCCGCGACATAGCGCTCGCGCGGCAAGTGATCGAAGGCCTGGGCGATGCAGATCGGGTAGATCGTGGTCATGCCACCACCCAAGAGCATCCCGATCGCCAAAAATACGGGCAGCGGCGCAGCGCGGAAGGTCGCTCCGATCCCGGCCGCGCACACCAAGGCGACCACCCCCAGCACAACCAGGAGAACCGCGCGGCGGTCGAAGCGGTCGGAGAGGCGCCCGATCGGCCACTGGAACAACATGCCGCCCAGGATCACCGAAGCCATGAAGATCGATATTTCCAGAACGTTCAAGCCTGCGTCCGTGGCGAAGACCGGGCCCATACCGTAGTACGAGCTCATCACCGCGCCGGCGCCGCAGGACCCGACCACGGCAAGCGGCGAGGCCACATAAAGCTGATGAAAGGTCATGGTCTGGATGCGGTCGAGCCGGGGCGCTTCAACCCGGGTCAGAACCACCGGCACGATCGACAGCGAGGTCAGGAGCGCCGCCATGACGAAACCCTCCAGGGCCTCCAGATCCCAAAGGTTGACCATGAGTTGGCCGGAGATTCCGGCGCCGTACATCACGATCATATAAACGCCCAGGACCTGGCCCCGAGTCTTGTTCTCGGTGCGCTCGTTGAGCCAGCTTTCCATGATCGCGAACACCCCGGCGATGCAAAAGCCCGCGAGGAACCGCAGCACGCCCCAGGAGATGGGGTTGAACAACATGGGATAGGCCAGCGCCACCGCGCCGATGATCCCGGCGAAACCGGCAAAGGCCCGGATGTGCCCGACCGCGTTGATCAGCCGCCGGCCATAGGCGGCCCCGGCCCACAGTCCGGCGAAATAGGCGGCCATAATCACGCCGATCGCCTCGGGCGCGAAATCCGCCGCCGTCAGCTTGAGCGGCAAGGTCAGGTTCAAAAGGCTGTTGCCGGTCATCATGATCACGGCGCCGAGCAGAATCGCGGCGACGGAAGCGAGTGTCTTGAACATGAGTGGCGCGGCCTCGCGGGGGGTCTCTTTGCTCAATGCACCCTTTGGCGAAAACGCGCAAGCCCGTAACCGCCCGAAACGGTACCGCGCGCGACTCACTTCAATCGGCGGAACCTACGAGGCGGCGGATAGACAATCGCGCAGCGAACCGGCCATGCGGCGAAGCAAGCTGAAGTAGGCCTCGGGCCCCGAGGCGATGTCGGCGCCGAGCGGATCGAGCACCGCGATCCCGGCCCTTGTCCCCTCGACCACCGTACGCGCCAAGGCCGGTTCGAATTGCGGCTCGGCAAAGACGCAGAGTGCACCGGACTGACGCAAGCGGGCGCGAATCTCGCTGAGCCGCTTGGCGCCCGGCGACTGGGCCGGATTGATCGTGATCGCGCCGACCGCGTTCATGGCGAATCGGTGCTCGAAGTAGTGGTAGGCGTCGTGAAATACCACGTAGGGTTTGGTCCGTACCGGGGCCAAGACGCCGACCAGTTCACGCTCTAGTGCATGGAGCCGGGCCTCCAGCGCCGCTGCGTTGGCCCGGTAGTCGGCGCCGTGGGCCGGATCGCGCAAACGCAAGGTCTCGGCGACGGCGCGCGCCAGGACGGCGGCATTGCGCGGGTCGAGCCAGACATGCGCGTCGATTCCATCATGGGCATGCTCGACGTGTTCGTGTGTGCCGTGTTCGTGCTCGTGATGCTCTTTTTCCTCTTGCCCGTCTTCGTCGTGTCCATGGGCTTCCCAGACGCCGCCCTCACGCCCCGGCAGAATTTCGATCCCGGCCAGGCCGAGGACTTCCAACACCTTCGCATCTTGAGCCAGGACGGTTATCGGGCGGGTCAAGGACGTCTCCAGGGCCTCGCCGATCCAGATCACCACATCGGCCCGGCTCAAGGCGCGGGCATCGGCCGGAGTCATGGTGTAGTCGTGCGGCGAACTCGTCCTCTCCATGAGGAGATAAGGCGTCCCCACGCCCTCCATCACGGCAGACACTAAGCTGTGCAGGGGCCCTATCGAGGCGACCACCAGCGGCGCGGCCTCCGGCGTCTGGCCCAGGCTTGGCCCGGACCCCATTAGGCCCAGAGCCAGCGCGGCCGACCCCAAGAACTTGGCTATTCCCGGCGGCCCATTCCCGGGAAACCGAAATATTCCGCCGAACTCCATTGCCTTCATTGCCATATGTCGTCATATCGTTATATTATAACCTAACGTTTCCAGAGTACGGTCGATATGTCAAGTTGAGATCGGGGTGCGAGATCAGCATGAAACGGACGCCGCAACGGGGCGGTCAGCGCAGCCGGGCCTTTCCGGAGGTCGGGCACGACCATGGCGATTGCGTCTCCGGCGCCATGGCCATGGCGGAACGGGTATGTGCCGCACGCGACGCGCGCTTGACCAAGTTGCGCCGCCGGGTGTTCGAACTGGTGTGGTCGAGCCATACGCCGATCGGCGCCTATGAACTGTTGCGCCTGCTGGCGCGCGAACGCGATGGTGCGGCGCCGCCCACGGTCTACCGGGCCCTGGATTTTCTGCGCGAGCACGGCCTGATCCATCGCATCGAGAGCCTGAACGCCTTCGTCGGCTGCTGCACCCCCGGCCAGGCCCACGCCGGCCAGTTCTTGATCTGCAGCGCCTGCGGCACGGCGGCCGAGATCGACGATCCGCGAGTCAATGCGGCGATCGAGCGGCGGGCCGATGAAATGGGCTTTACCGTGCGGCGCAAGACCATAGAGGTCGAAGGCTTGTGCCCGCCCTGCCGGAACCACGCAGGGGCACCCGATCATGCCCGGTGATACGCGGCCTCTCGAGACCGCACCTTGCGCCGGCGCCGACCTGCTGATCGAGGCCGGGGACTTATCGGTGCGCTTCGGCGGGATCCTGGCTCTGAGCCATATCGATCTAAAGGTCTGCCGGGGCGAGATCGTCAGTCTGATCGGGCCCAACGGCTCCGGCAAATCGACCCTGGTGCGCGCGGTCGCAGGCCTGGTCGCGCCGACATCGGGCACGGTTTGGCGCCAGCCGGACCTGCGCCTGGGCTACATGCCGCAACGTCTGAGCATCGACCGGGTGCTGCCACTGACCGTGCGCCGCTTTCTCTCACTGGCCGAACGCTCGAGGCCGGCCGAGCTCGAGGCCGCGCTGGCGGAGGTCGAGGCGGCCGACTTGATCGAGCACTCGGTTCACGATCTTTCCGGTGGCGAGTTTCAGCGGGTCATGTTGGCCCGCGCCATGCTGCGCAAGCCGCAGTTGCTGCTTTTGGACGAGCCCTTACAGGGCGTCGATCTGGGCGGGCAGCTCGCGCTTTACGACTTGATCGGGCGCCTGCGCCGGCGCCACCGTATGGGCGTGCTGCTGGTCTCACACGATTTGCACATCGTCATGGCTCAGACCGACCGGGTGGTCTGCCTCAACCAACATGTCTGTTGCTCCGGCGCGCCCGAATCGGTTCAGCAACACCCGGAGTACGTCGCCCTCTTCGGCCCCGAGGCCGCGCGCCGCCTCGCGGTCTATAGCCACGCCCACGACCATGAGCACGACCTGGCAGGCAACCCGGTTCCGGCGGAGCGGACAAGTCAAGGAGTGGGCAAGTGATGTCCGCGCTCGTCCTCGAGTCGGCCCCACCCCAACCCTCCCCCCTCAAGGCGGAGGGGGAAAAAGGGCTGCTGCCCCTTCGTTCCCGCCCCCCACGAGGGGGAGGGTTAAGGTGGGGGGACGAGCGCGCGTGGGGCGGTGGACCCATGTGGGAGAGACCGGTGCCGCCACAGTCGCGCCAATCATGATCGAGGAGTTTTTCCTGCGCGCGCTGATCGCCGGGGCTGGGGTCGCGGCAGTCGCCGGGCCGCTGGGCTGCTTCGTGGTTTGGCGGCGCATGGCCTATTTCGGGGCGACCCTGGCCCATGGCGCACTGCTGGGCGTCGCCCTCGGCCTGCTTATGGGCATCGACCCAATGTTCGGGATCGCCGCCTCTTCGATTCTCATTGCGTTGATCGTCGCCGGCCTGCAACGCCAGCGCACTATCGGCAGCGACACCCTGCTCGGCATCCTGGCCCACGCCGGCCTGGCCATCGGGCTGGTCACGTTGGCCTTCATGCACGGTGTGCGGATCGATCTCATGGGCTACCTCTTCGGCGACGTGTTGGCCGTCACCTGGGCCGACATCCTGTGGATCTATCTGGGCGGCAGCGCGATTCTGGCGACCCTGGCTCTGATCTGGCGGCCCCTGCTCGCGATCACCCTGAACGAGGATCTGGCCCGTGCCGAGGGCGTCGCGGTCGCGCCCATACAACTCGCCTTCATGTTGATTTTGGCGATTGTCATCGCCATCGCCATGAAGGTGGTCGGCGTGCTGCTCATCGTCTCGCTGCTGATCATTCCAGCCGCCGCCGCCCGCCCCTTCGCGCGCACGCCGGAACAGATGGCCGCGTTGGCTGCCGTGCTCGGCGCGCTCTCGGTCGTGGGTGGCCTCTTCGCCTCGCTCGCTTGGAACACTCCGGCCGGCCCTTCTATCGTAGTCGGGGCGACGATACTGTTCACCGCGTCCTTTACGCTTGGCGGCGCGCTTGGTAAGCGGACGGCATGAGGCGCAATGGCGCCTGAAACAGAACAGGCGAGACCCTTTATTTAGGACGCATTCGATGCTTGAGCGGCTGCATGTGACCCGCCGGGTCCTGGTCCGGGCCCTTCTGGTTGCCGGGGGCATGGCGCCCGGCCTCCTAAGCGCGGTGCGCTCGGCCCAGGCTTTGTCGCAGACCCCCATCGTGCCTGGCGTGCAGGATTTCGAGGGCGACTGCCGCCTCAACGACACTCCCGTCCATCGCGGACAACTGGTCAACCCAGGCGATGTCGCCACCACCGGCGCGGACAGCAGTGCCGTCATTGTTATCGGGCATCACGCCTTCATGCTCCGCGAACGCAGCCAGATCGAATTCTTTCCGGTCTATTTCGAGGAGGACGGCAAGGTCTCGGGTGTTCTGCGGGTCGCGACCGGCGCCATGCTTTCGGTGTTCGGCAAGACCGGCAATACCACCATCTCGACCCGCCTGGCGAACATCGGCATTCGCGGCACGGCCTGCTATGTGGACGCCGGCGCCGAACGGACCTATGCCTGCCTGTGTTACGGCCGCGCCGATCTGATCTCAGCCCCGACCGGCCAACTATTGGAGACGGTCGCCACCAGGCATCACGACCAGCCCCGCTACATCTATCCGCCGGGCGCGCCAACGCCGATCGAGGCGGCACCTGTCATCGACCACACCGACGCCGAATTACGGTTACTCGAAGCCCTGGTCGGCCGCCGACCGCCATTCGATAATTTCGAGGGGCCAGGCACCGACCGCTACCAACCAGGAGCGGGCCGTTGATGGCGGTGACGAGGTGCTAGAAGGTTACGGAGAACTCGGATTTGCTGTCGTGCCCCGACTTAATCAACAGCTTGCCAGTGTAACTTCGCAGACACGCCCAAACGGGTCCCCTCTCCGCAAACCTTTTCAAGCGCCCTCCCAAAGAGGAGACGGCGCGGAACGCAGCTGGCGTTGAGAGCGTCACCAAGCATGTGCCACGCCGGACAACGGTCGGCGGCGCGTGGCAATGGGACCGACTAAGCTTAACGCCGCCCGGCGTTGTTTGCCGGTGCTCTCGAGCGATCCCTCAGGAGCATCAGGACGAAGGCAAGGATGCCCACGCCAAACAGCGCCAGGGAATTCGGCTCCGGCACCGATACGCTGAATTGGCCCTCGGTAAGGCCTGTTGCTGGAAGAATAACGTTTATGGGCAAGGCACTGCCGATCTGTGTGAGACTCGGATCGAATATCTGCACGGTCCCGCCAACACCAACAAATCCGACACTGAAAAGGCCGAAGTCAAAGGATAACGAAGATGTCGGGGTGGCAAAATCGAGTTGCAGAATTCCGGATGCGTCACCCTCCAAATTAGGCGGTTGGAAAAGCGCGGTCGTGCCCGGACCCGATGTCGTATTGTAGAGCGCATCGAGGCTTGTGAAACCACCAACCGTGAAGGTGAACGTGATGCCGTTGACCGTCAGCCCATCGACAGGCTGAGTTGCAACCTCGCTGAAATTGAGTGTCGTGGAACCGATCGCCAGGTTGTCGAGCGCGAAACGAGGCGCAGCAATCTCGTTGGGATCGATGATCGCTCGACTAATCAGCGCTGCGTCGACCCCAGGCGAGATACCAGCGATAATCACGGCGCAAATTGCGGCACCCATCGATTTTCGAAACATGGCTCACCTCCCCAAGAACACCACTCCCCGCCCAGGCTTAAGAACACTCACAGGCGCCTTCCCGATCGGAATGACCCACGTTCGAACCCAGCACAAGTTTTCTTGGCAATCAATGATGCAAGTCAAGTTGGCGGCCTTTTCCTTATTTATCCGCTGGAGTCCATTCCGAGGACAATGTGTCCACTCCATGGCGCCACATCAGCGCGTTATACGAACAGCCGCTTTTCGATTCGTGATTCGATAACTCGCATTACCGTATCGAGCGCACGGCTTTGGCCGAAGACGCAGCTTCGAGCAAATTCGCTGTCGGGCTCTGAGCCTCAGCCCCCCTCTTCGGCCGTGATGGACTCCTCCAGGATATCCAGCGCGCGGTCCAGATCACTCTCCGCGATGGTCAGCGGCGGGCAGAGGTTGATGATGCTACCCATGCTGATCTTGAAGCTGAGGCCCTGGTCGAGGGCACGGTAGAGCACAGCCTCGGCGACATCGCGCGCCGGGTCCTTCGTGGCGCGGTCGCGCACCAGTTCGACACCCAGCAGCAGACCGCGCCCACGCACATTGCCGATGATCGGATGGCGCGCTTTCATCTCCTGCAGCCGGGTGAGCACGCGCTTGCCCAAGGTGGCGGAACGTTCAACCAGTCCCTCATCCTCGATAATCTGGAGCGTGGTCAGAGCGGCGCGCGCGGTCACCGGATTCTTCTCGTGGGTATAGTGACCGAAGGCGTAGTCCCCGCCGACGTCCAACCCGGCCCGCGCCACCGTCGCCGCGATCGGTAACACACCGCCGCCCAGGCCCTTTCCCAGAACCATGATATCCGGCGTCACGCCCTCGTGCTCACTGGCGAACATGGTCCCCGTGCGGCCCAGGCCGGTCGGAATCTCGTCGAAGATCAGCAGCGCGCCGGCCGCGTCGCAGGCCTCGCGAACAAACTGCCAGAACCCGGGCGGGGGAACATAGGGCACGGCGCGCATCGGCTCCGCCACCACGGCGGCGACATCGCCCTCTTTTTCCAGCACATAGCGCACGAAGTTGGCGCAGGTTAGCTTGCAAAGGTCGAGCCGTGGTGCGCCGTTTTCGTCGCAAGGGTAGCCGTAGGGACAGCGATAACAGGTGAAGGGCGCGACATGCTCCGCCCCGGCCAAGAGCGGCCCGATGGCACCGGAACGAAACATTTGCTCGCCGCCGACGGAGGAGGCGCCGAAGCCGGCGCCGTGAAAGGCATCCCAAAAGGAAACCGTTTTAAAGCGGCCGGTCGCCGCCCGGGCAATCTTGAGCGCGACCTCGATGGCCGAGGAGCCGCCGGTGGTCAGCAGAACCTTGGAAAGATCGCCGGGCGCCAGCGCCGCCAACTTTTCAACGAGCGCCACCGCCGGCTCGCTGGTGAAGCGGCGCGGCGTGAAGGGCAGCGTGTCCAGTTGATCCTTGATGGCGGCGATCAGCCTGGGATGGCCATAGCCGATCTGATGGACGCTGTTGCCGTGGAAATCCATGTAGCGGCGGCCCTGGAGATCCTCGATCCAGATCCCCTCCGCCTTACGAATCGCGGTCAGGCAAGGCGTCGAGACCGCCTGGTGCAGGAAATGTTGCGCATCCCTGTCGACCAGCGCTCGGGCGCCGGTGTCCAGGTTACGCGCCACCCAGTCGCGCCGCTGCGGCGACAGGTTGGTCTCGCCCTCGGACTTAGACAGACCGAAGTGGGCCGGCGGAGGGCGCGACTCAGACACCGCTGCCCTCCTCCGCCCTCTCCCCTAAGGCTTCTCGCCGCGGGCGAGACGCTCGTTCACATCCTCAATCACCGCCGGCAGTTGATCGAAGGTGTCGATGACGTAATGAGCACCGGCCTGTTGCAAAGTCTTGCGGGTGAAGGCAAGGCGCCGTTCGATTTCTTCGGCCGGCGCGGCGTCGCCTTCGGCAACGGTGTCGAAGTTCATGTAGTTGCTGTAGCGCGCGATGCCGACGCCCCAGCAACCGGCCTCAAGCGCCTCGCCGACGCCGGAGACCGTGTCGTCGACCTTGACCACCGATTGGATTGGGCTGATGTCCATCAAGTCCAGGTTGCGGTAAACCATGAAGGGCTTGGGCCGCGCGCCGTGGACAACCTCGTCGCCGGCCACCGAGGCGTCAGGAACGTAGCCCTGCTTCTTGGCGTCTTCCTCGAGGATGTCGACCATGCTGCGCACGAAACCGGTCGAGCTGCCGATCTTGATGCCCTGCTTTTGGAGCATCTGCGTGGTTTCGGCGACACCCGGCAAAAGCGTCGTGTACTCGCGCAGGCACTCGAGCTGCATGGGCACGAAGTCGGCGAACATGCGATCGACATCGCCCTGATCCGGGTTCTTGCCGTGCACCGAATTCCAACGATCGCGGATCGTGGGCTCTTCGGTCAGCGCCTTGATGTGCAGGTCCTTGCGCAAGCCCATGGGACCGCGCGCCTCCGGCATGGAAATCTCCACGCCGTGCTTCTTGAAAACCTCGACGAAAACCACGGCGGGCGCCACCACATAGGCGTCCGCGGTGGTGCCGCTCCAGTCGAGAACCAATCCTTTGACCTTGCCCCGATAGCCGCGGCTGTACACGAAATCGTTCTTGATACTCATTGCTTTCTCCATTTTACCTCGCTCACGCACCGGCGTGGCGATCCCATCTCATGCCGCGACCGGCATGCAGTTCTTCACGCCCATCTCGTCGAGCGTCTCTTTGATGGCGCTTAACGCGCCGTGCATCTGTTCCGCCCCCATGCGGCCAATACAGCCGATGCGGAAGGATTCGGCGACGGTCAGCTTGCCCGGATAGATCACATAGCCCTTGCGGCGCAGGGCGTCGTAGAACGCCTCGAATTCGAACTTCGGATCGCTCGGCGTGTGAAAGGTGACGATGATCGGCGCCTGCAAGTTGTCGGGCAGCAGAGTCCTGAAACCGAGCCCGCGCATGCCCTCGACCAGGATGCGGCAGTTATCCCGGTAGCGTCCGCCCCGGCCGGCGACCCCGCCCTCGGCCTCGAACTCGGCCAGCGCCTGATCGAAGGCCAGGATGCAATGGGTTGGTGGGGTGAAGCGCCACTGGCCGTTCTTTTCCATGGCGGCCCACTGATCGTAGAGGTCGAGCGCGAGCGAAACTGCGTTGCCTTTGGTCGCCTCCAGCGCGTCGCGCCGGGCGATGCAGAAGCCCATGCCCGGCGATCCTTCCAGGCATTTGTTGGACGACGCAACCAAAGCGTCGAAGCGGACCTCTCGGGCATCGAGCGGGATCGCGCCGAAGGCGCTCATGGCGTCGATCAGCAGGCTGCGCCCACGGCGCGCCGTGACCTCGGCGATCGCCTCGACCGGATTGAGAATGCCGGACGTGGTTTCGCAGTGGACCGCGGCCACGTGGGTGATGGTTTCATCGGCCGCCAGCGCGGCATCCAAAGCCCGGGGGTCGGCCGGCACGTCTTCCGGCGTTTCCTGAATTTCGAAGGCACGGCCGTAATAGGCGCAGATCTTGGCCATGCGGTGGCCATAGGCGCCGTTGACCAGGATCAGGACCTTGCCGCCGCGCGGCACGAAACCGCCGAGCATGGCCTCGACCGCGAAAGTACCGCTGCCCTGCACCGGCACGCAGACGTGGCTGCCCTCGGCCCCGGCGATAGCGACCAGGCGTTCGCGCATGCGCCGGTTGACCGCGATGAAGCCGTGATCGCGCGAGCCGACATCGTGCAACATGGCCTGCTTAACCGTGGCCGAGGTGGTCAGCGGCCCGGGGGTCAACAGCCAGGGGTCGCCGGTCGGGCTTGCGGCGGGGCCGTCTGGGCGGTGCTGGGTCATGGCCGTCTCGCTTGGTTGCGTCGGGTTGTCAGCCTCAACCCAGGCTTTACCGGGGCTTCGTGACAGGACGGCTTCCTTTTTCCGATATTCTGATGCATAATTCAAATCCATATTACTTATGAGATTCATAGACCATGACTATAAATCATGCCCACCTGAGGGCCTTTCACGCGGTTGCCGCCGAGGGCGGCTTTAGCCGCGCGGCCCAGGCCCGAAACGTCAGCCAACCGACGCTTTCCGGCCAGGTTGGGGCGCTCGAAGAGCGCTATGGGATCAAGCTGTTCGAGCGGCGCGGGCGCGGGGTCGAGCCGACCGACCTGGGCCGGGCCCTGTTCGACGTTACCCGGCGCATGTTCGCCCAGGAATTGGAGGCCGAACAACTCCTGGTCGCGGCCCGGGGTCTGACCAGCGGCCAGCTAAGGGTCGGCGCCGATGCGCCCTATAACGTCATCCCCATGCTGGCCGCCTTCAACCGGCGCTATCCGGGGATCCACCTCTCGCTCACCTTCGGCAACACCGGCCAAGTCCAGGACGACCTGCTGCGCCGGCGCTGCGATGTCGCCGTCCTGCCTGACCTGGAACCGGACGAGCGCCTGCACGCGGTACCGGTGCGCCGCGACCGCCTGGTCGCCTTCGTCGAGCGGGGCCATCCCTGGGCGGCCCGGCGCAGCATCCGTCTGGCCGAGCTAGCCGGGCAGCGGCTGATCCTGCGCGAGCCGGGATCGAACACCCGCGCCGTGCTCGACCGCGCCATGAAGCGCGCCGAAGTCGCCCCCAAGGACAGCCTGGAGATCGGCAGCCGCGAGGCGGTGCGCGAGGCGGTCGCCGCCGGCCTGGGCGCGGGCGTGGTCTTCGAAAGCGAGTTCGGCCGCGACGACCGCCTGCACCGCCTTACCCTGCGCGACGTGGAAATCGAAGCGGTCGAATACGCCGCCTGCCTGGCCGAACGCCGCGCCGTGCGCGCCGTGCGCGCGTTCTTCGAACTGGTGGGGGAGCAGACGGTGGAGGTGTGAGCGAGCCGGTCGTGGCGGCATTGAGACCGCGTACCCGACGTAAACGGAATACGGAACTAGGCCTTCGCCCACTCCCGTGCCTTAAACTTCCTCCGGCACCATCTGGATGGCGCCGCAGGGGCATTCGGCGGCGCACATGCCGCAGCCCTTGCAGTAGTCGTAATTGAATTGGAATCGCTTGCCCGGGCCCAGCTTGATCACGGCGTTGTCGGGGCAGACGCCATAGCAGTTGTCGCACTCGAAGCAATTGCCGCAGGACAGGCAGCGCCGCGCCTCGAACAGGGCGTTTTCCTCGGTCAGACCTTTCAGCACTTCTTCGAAGCCCGATTGCCGGCGCAGGGATGAAAGCTGATCCTGCATGCGCCGGGGCGCATCATCGTAGTACCAGTCGTTCAGGTTCTCGAAGGCGGCCAGGCCGGGCTTCGGCGGTTTTTCGTAGCGCGCGCCGCGCAGCCAGGCATCGATATGACGGGCCGCCTTCTTGCCGTGGCCGATGGCGACGGTGACGGTTCGCTCCGCCGGCACCATATCGCCGCCCGCGAACAGCCCTTCGCGCCCGGTCATCATCTGATCGTTGACCTGAACCACGCCGTCCTTGGCGATATCCACCCCGGGCACCTGGGTCAGGAACTCGGTATCCACATCCTGGCCCAGGGCGAGGATCAGGCTGTCCGCCTCCAGGGTCTCGAACGCGCCGGTCGGCTGCGGCCGCCCGTTCTCGTCGATCCGCATCTTCTCGACGGTAAAGGTGGTGTCGTCGATCTGCTTGATGGTGCGCAGCCAGTGAATCATGACCCCCTCCTCCTCCGCCTCTCGGGCTTCGAAGTCGTGGGCCGGCATCTCCTTGCGCGAGCGGCGATAGACGATCATGGCCTCGTCGACCCCTAGGCGCTTGACCGTGCGGGCGACATCCATGGCCGTGTTGCCGCCACCGTAGACAATGACCCGCCGGCCGAGCCGCGGCGGCTCGTCGCCGAGTTCCATATCTCGCAGCACCGAAACCGCATCGAGAATCTTGCCGGCGGCATGGGCCGGGATCGCGGTGCGCTTTGCCAGGTGAGCGCCGACCGCGACAAAGACGGCGTCAAATCCTTCCTCTGCGAAGGCCGCATCGATGTGCTCCATCTTGGTATTCAATTCCAGCCTGACACCCATCTCCACGATCCGCGCGATTTCCGCATCGAGGATCTCGCGCGGCAGGCGATACTTCGGGATGCCAAAGCGCATCATGCCGCCGGCCATGGGCCCGGCCTCGCGCAGGGTCACTTGGTGGCCCAGGCGGGTCAGGTGGTAGGCCGCGGACAACCCGCTCGGCCCAGCGCCGACGACCAAGACGTTCTTGCCGCCGGGCGCGGCCTCGAAGGCCGGGACGAGGCCCTTTTCGATGGCGAAGTCGCCGAGAAACCGCTCAACCGCGTGGATCCCGACCGCGTCATCCAACTGCGCCCGGTTGCAGGCGTCCTCGCAAGGATGATAGCAAACCCGGCCCATCACGGCGGGCAGCGGGTTGTCTTGGATCAAGCTTTGCCAGGCCGCCGCGTAATCGCCTTCCTCGGCGTGGAACAGCCATTTCTGGATATTCTCACCTGCCGGACAGGCATGGTTGCACGGCGGCAAACGATCGACGTATTCCGGCCGCGACGAACGCCAGCTTCCGGTCTGATTGGCTAGGCTCGTGCCGGGGTCGAGGGTAATGGCGAAGGGAAGATCGCTGTTGCTCATGGCCGCGCCTCCTCAGCCAGCAGTCCGTACTTCGCGATATTCGCGTCCGCCATGCGCTGGATGGCCTCGATGTGCGCCCTGTCCTCCGCGCCCTTCTTGAACAGATGGGCGAAGCGCCGCTGCAAACGCAGGTAGTTCTCGGCCGGCACCCGGCGGCGGATCTTGTTCACGGAAACGACCGCGCCGTGTTCCGCTTCGAACAAGGGAAACAGCCCGCTCTCGACCGCCATGCGGGCGACCTTGATCGTGTCCTGCGATGCCGAGCCCCAACCGAGCGGGCACGGCACCATGATGTGGATGTAGCGCGCGCCGCGAATCGCCATGGCTTTGGTGACCTTGGCTTCCAGATCGTGCAAGTCGGCGACGCTCGCGGTCGCCACATAGGGGATGTTATGGGCCATGGCAATCTGCGGCATGTTCTTGCCGGTGCCGAAGACATTGCCCGGCGCATCGCCGACGGCCGGTGTGGTCGCGGTCCGCGCCATGGGCGGCGTCGCCGAGGAGCGCTGCACGCCGGTGTTCATGTAGGCCTCGTTGTCGTAGCAGACGTAGAGCACATCGTCGTTGCGCTCGAACATGCCGGACAAACAACCGAAGCCGATATCCAAGGTCCCGCCGTCGCCGCCCTGGGCCACCACCTTGACCTGATCCCGGCCGCGCACCCTGAGCCCGGCGGCAACGCCGGCGGCCACCGCCGGTGCGTTCCCGAACAGGGAATGGATCCAGGGAATCTGCCACGAGGTTTCCGGATAGGGCGTGGTGAAGACCTCAAGGCACCCGGTCGCGTTGACCGCGACCAACTTGCCGCCCGCCGCGCGCATGGCGGCATCGATGGCGTAGCGCGCGCCCAGGGCCTCGCCACAACCCTGGCAAGCCCGGTGCCCGGAGGTGATGGCATTGGACCGGTCCATGGAGGCCTGAACCGTCCGCTTGTCCTGGTCCATCAGCCGGTTGCCGATGGTATGGGTCCCGGTTTGATAGAACTTGACCTTCTGGGCGGCGTCTTGCTCTGTCATTCGATGGTCCCCCTGCTCACGTGACCCGCCGCACCAGGCCGGGATTGAGGGCCCTCAGCAGGTTCTCGGCGATGGGGCCGGACCGACGGATTTCCCTCGCACGGGCCAATTGCCGGTGCACCACCTCCCAATTGAGGTCGAGAAAGGTCACGTCGTCGAGATTGTCGCACGCGGCCCGCCCGAAGACCTCGGCCAAAGACTTACGTGTGATCACCCGTCCGCCCAGGCCGGCGATGACCGTATAGACCGGCATGGGGTGGCCACGCAGGGCCATACGAAGGTTCGAGGCCAACATGCCGCCGAGCCCCGGCGCGAGGCTTTTTTCGACGCAAACCACCCGCTTGGCGCCTTCCAAGAGATCGCACAGCGCCTCCAGGGGAAACGGCCTGAACGAGCAGATGCTGATACTACCGATCTTGGCACCCGCTGCGCGCTCTTGATCGACGACGTCCTTGATGGTGCCGTTGACCGAGCCGAGCGCGACCACAACGGTCTCCGCGTCCTCGATGCGATAGGGCCGCACCAGGCCGCCGGATTCGCGCCCGAAGACTTTGGAAAATTCCGCAGCGATCGGCGGAATGCAGTCCAGCGCCTCCATCTGCTTTTGATGGGCCAGATAGCGCACCTCGGAGAACGCCTCCGGCCCGACCATGGCGCCGATCGAATACGGATCCTCGGGATCGAGCTGCTGGACCGGCTCGAAGGGCGGCAGGAACTCGTCGACCTGGGCCTGGGTGGGGACGTCGATCCGTTCAAAGGCGTGGGTCAAGATGAAGCCGTCCATGCACACCATGACCGGGCAAGAGAGCAGTTCCGCGAGCCGGAAGGCCTGGATGTGCAGATCCGCCGCCTCCTGGTTGGTTTCGGCGTGAAGCTGGATCCAGCCGGCGTCCTTCATGGCCATACTATCGCTATGGTCGTTCCAGATGTTGATTGGGGCGCCGATGGCCCGGTTGCCGACAGTCATGACGATGGGCAGGCCCAACCCGGCCGCGTTGTAGACAGGCTCGGCCATGAACAGCAGGCCCTGGCTGGCGGTCGCCGTGTAGGTGCGGGCCCCAACCGCCGAGGCGCCGATGGCCAGCGACAAGGCGGCGAATTCCGATTCCACATTGATGAACTCGCAATTCTCCAGGGTGCCGGCTTTGACCATGGCGCCGACGCCTTCGACGATGTGGGTCTGCGGCGTGATCGGATAGGCGCAAACCACCTGCGGCCGGCACAAGGCGACCGCTTCGGCAACGCCCTGCGACCCTTCTATTTGCTTGAGCATGATTCCCCTTCCTCAAGCGGCTAGCGCGATATCGTAGGCCTCGCGGGCCGCGGCCACGTTGGCCTCGCCAACCGCGCCCGGAAACTTCTCGCGGATTGCTTTGGCGACCGAGTCAAACGCCAGCAGCTTGGTTATCGCCGCGAAGCCGCCTAGCAGCGCCGCGTTCGGAACCGGCCGCCCGACGTGCTTCATAGCCAAATCCGTCGCCCCGACGTCGCAAACATGGCCGGGGGGGAAGCGTTTCGCGTAATCGGCGATCCCCAGGTCCTCGAAGGTGCGGGTCGAATTGATCAGAATGTAACCCTCCGGATTCAATCCGGAGAACACATCGAGCGAATGCAACAGGGTCGGGTCCTGGACGATCAGGGCGTCGGGCTCCAGGATCGGCTCGCGCAGGCGGATCGCCTGATCGTCGACCCGGCAAAACGAGACCACCGGCGCGCCCATGCGTTCCGAGCCGAAGCTGGGAAAGGCCTGGGCATGTTTGCCTTCGTCGAAAGCGGCGACCGAAAGCAATTCGGCCGCAGTTACAACCCCCTGGCCGCCGCGCCCATGCAAGCGGATTTCGAACATCTGTTAGCCTCCCTAAGGCCTGTCTATGCCCAAGTTCGACTAGGCGCTCATTGATCCGCATCAAATCGGGGGAGGGAGCCGGCCACTGGCGCGATCAGTCGTGCGGCCTCTGAGTCCGGGGTGCCGGTGGTTGCCACCAAGGGAACTCCGGATATCGGCAGCTTCAAAGCGAGGCGTTATGAATTAGATCCTGCCGGCCAATTTCGACGCAACGTCGCGGATCTTGGACTCGAATTTCTGCGCGGCCGGAGACAGCTGGGTATGGGCCTGGCGCATGATGTCAATGCGCCGCCTTGCTGTCGTGTCGGCAACCGGTAAGAACCGGATATTGCTTTGCGTTTTATCGACAACGAGACGCGGCAAAACGGTAACGCCAACGCCCGCGCGAACCAGCGCCAGTAGGGACGTTGTATTGCGTACCATCAGTTTGGAATCTTCAATGATGCGCTGAAGACCGTCATCAGGAATTTGGGCGCAGAGCCCGTTGGCGATGAATGGCCACGCCGTAAGGTCGCTCCATGAGAGCGGAAGCTCGGCTTTCGCAAGAGGATGACCTGCCCCACAAATAATCCCGAACGCATCGGAAAATAGTTCCTCGCACTCGATATCGGCATTCGTGCCGGTGCCGGTCGCGATACCAAGGTCGACCCGGTCGCGTTCGATTTCGCGCAGCACAGCAACTGAATCCATATCGCGAATATCGACGTGCACATCGGGATGATCGCGCAGAAACCCCTGAACGACCGCCGGCAGAAACGCTCCGGCGACCGTGGGGACGACAGCGATACGCACGAAGCCGGACTTGGCATGTGCATAATACTCTATCGCTGCGACCGTTCGTTCAAAATGGTCGAGTTCGCGTGAGGCCTCGTCGAACGCAAATACGCCTAATGCCGTAAGCTTGCTCTTGCGTTCAGTTTCAAATAGTGGCGTGCCGAGATGTGTCTCCAGCTGTTTGAGCATCATCGAAACAGCGGATGGCGTTCGCCCAAGCTTGTCCGCGGCGTCGGCCAGATTGCCGTTGCGAGCCACAGTCACGAAGCAACGAAGCATTTCGGTCTTAATGACCAATTTCAATTTTCCTGAAACACGCTTAAGTAATTTGATTTTGACTGAAATGCATCGATCCGTCCATAGTCAGTACATTCCGGCCCGGCGAGCTCCAGGTCCCGAATCGCGTAGGCCCCGGCACCGGCCATCGCCAACGCCAGCCAGACAGCGTTGTTGAGTGGGTGAGATTTGAGTGTTGGGCCGAGGAAATCGAATTTGGGGAGGGCGGAGCCTCGACCACCGGTTTCTTAGACAGGCCCGGTTGGTCTAGCGCCAACGGAGATTTCGGAATCACCGAAGCCGGCCCTTAGGGCCGTCGGTTTTGATGCCGATAGTGTCGCAGCGGCTACGGGGGAAATTGTTCGCACTTCTATGATCTCACGCCTGGTCCGGAACGAACCGGCGGAGCAGGCAGGCGGACGGCGGCCGCAGAATAGCTAGCGAAGTCCCGGTCTCAAAAGAAAAACCAGACCCATAACAACAAAAATCTAGACAATTCTTAGGAGGGAAAGATGCCGATAAAACCACCATTCACCGATCTGGAGATCAAAAAGTCTCCATCAGGATTTTATGAAGGCTACAGCGTTCCGATCGCGCTGATCAGCAAGTTTACCATGGCTATGCTAGTGATCTGGGCGCTGTTTTGGCCCGTCAAGGCAAATGGCGTGCTGGGCAGCGTGAATTGGACGCTGTTGGAGGGGTTCAATGGCTTTTACATTGTCATAGTCGGTTTTTTCGCCGTCTTCCTGGCAGTTCTGGCGATCCTGCCGCAAACCGGGCGCCGCCTAATGGGACGCCCCGGGGAAGCGCCGGAGTTCTCGAATTTTTCGTGGTTCTCGATGATGTTTGGCGCCGGGTTGGGCGTCGGCCTCATGGTCTTCGCGACGGCCGAGCCGCTGGGTCTATGGGGATCGAACCCCCTAGCCGTGTCGGGCGAGGTTGCCGCCAACAGTCCCGAGGCTCTAACCGGCGCCTATCGCTATACTTTTCTGCATTACGGCTTCCATGCCTGGGCGATCTATGTGGTGACGGGCCTGTCGCTGGCTTACTACGCCTACACGCGGGACATGCCCTTAACGATCCGCTCCGCCCTGACACCGCTGTTCGGCAAATACGTGAACGGCTTCTTTGGCCATGTGGTGGACGTGCTTGGCGTCGTGGCCACCATTCTCGGCGTCTCGGTCACCATCGGCTTTGGCGTTAGCCAGTTCGTTGACGGTGTTTACGCGATCACCGGCATGGACTGGATGATGGATATGACCGGTGACGCGCCCAAGCCAGGTACCGTCGGCCTGATCGCGGCGCTGGTCGCTATCATGGGCATGTCGATCATTTCCGCCGTATCGGGTGTGGGACGCGGGGTGAAATACCTATCTAACCTCAACCTGGTGCTCTCGCTGATCCTATTGCTGACATTCGTGTTCTTTGGCTCGTTCCTCTTTGCCATGACCACCTATGGGACCGCACTGGTCGATTATCTGCTGCACTTCTTGGCATTGTCCTTTGGCCCCTACGGGCCGCAGTCGGCGGCGGCCTTCGCGGCGGCCTTACCGGCCGAGGCGGCCCCGCTGGCCGGCGATCTTTTCGCCGGTGCAACCAATGCCTGGGGCTCGCTTGCAAGCTTTCAGAGCGGGCTGACCGGTGCGGCGGCCGAGCTGCCCGCGGAGGTTCAGATCGCAGCCTACGAGGCCGGTACAGAAGGCCGTCAGTTTGGCTGGCAGGCCGGTTGGACCACCTTCTACTGGGCATGGTGGATCGCGTTCTCGCCGTTCGTGGGCCTCTTCCTGGCGCGCATTTCGAGGGGCCGCACGGTGCGCGAGTTCATTCTGGGCTGTGTCATCGCACCGGCGCTGGTCTGCTTCGCATGGATGACCATTCTGGGCGGTACGGCGATCGATCTGGAACTAACCGGTGGCGCCAATGGCACCATCATCGGAGCCTCGAACACAGCCAAGCTGTTTGTGACCTTGGGCCATATGATGTCGGGCGGTTTCCTGCAGGCAATCACTATCATGTGTGTTGTGCTGATTATGACCTTCCTGGTCACGTCGGCGGACTCCGGTATTCTGGTCATGAACACCATCATGTCCGGTGGCGAGCAGCACGCCGGCGTCAAACACCGCATCGTCTGGGGTGTGATCCTGACGCTAGTGATCGGCACGCTGCTGATCGCGGGCAAGACCAACGGTGGAGCGGACCCGATGGAGGCGTTGAAAAGCGCCATGATCATCGGGGCGCTTCCCTTTACCATGGTCATGGGGCTGATGTGCGTCTCGCTGACCAAGGCGCTGTATCGCGATGGTATGCGCGATAAGCATGCTGACGCGCAGGTCAGCGCACAGCCGGCCGAATAGACGAAAAAACCTGAGCGCCCCGGTGCCACATGGCACTGGGGCGTTTGCGTCATAGCAAGTCGGTCCGCTCCCTTCCCCGCCTATAGACGATAACGGTGCGAAAGCACTGTTCCTCTGGTAACGTCGCGTCGTCGTGGTTCGCACGCTTTCCACAGCCTTAGCATTGCTCGGGCCAGACCGTGCGTTAGGCTTGCGTGGGAGTGTCGCGACACGGGGTTTGCCGGCGAACCCTCTCGGCCGCGATTCGGTCGTTGAATCGGCCCCTGTTTTTTCCCCATTCAGCAGGGAATAACAGGGAAAGCGAATCGGCGCGTTTTAGCGCATTCGCCAGGCCTGGGTGCGGGTCAGCAGGCCGCGGGTGACGAGGCTGTGCAGGATGCGCACGGTGGCGTTGGTGTAGAAGATCATCATGCCCATGGCCGCCGCCGGGGCGACGTCGCCGGCGTCATCCATGTTCAAGACCGCGACCGAGGCCAGCGCGGTATCCGGGCTGTAGAGGAACACCACCGCCGATACCGTGGTCATGGCGTTGACGAAAAGGTAGATCGAAATGTCCAAGATCGCCGGCGTGCAGACCGGCACCGTGACCCGGCCGAAGGTGCGGTAGAAGGGCTGCTTCAAGGATTGGGACACGGCCTCGAACTCCGGGTCCATCTGCTTGAGCGCGGTCACCGCCGTCAAATGCGAGACGGTGTAAAAATGAGTCACCGTGCAGACCACCAGGATCGCCATGGTCGCGTAGATGCCGTTCAGCGGGTTTGCCGGGTTGTTGAAGAAGAAGATATAGGCCAGGCCCAGAACCATGCCGGGAATCGCCATGGGCATCATGGCGAGGAACTGGAACCCGGTGCGGCCATAGGTGAAGCCCCGCCCCTTTTCAGTCAGGTAGGCACCCAGGAACACCAAACCGGTCCCGAACACCGCGGTATAGAGGCCCAGGCGGATCGAATTGCCATAGGCGGCCCAGCCGCCGCCGTCCATGACGTCAAAGTTGTAATTGTTTAAGCTGAACGACAGATCGTAGGGCCAAAACTTGATCACCGCCGCGTACTGGCAAACCGCGAGGATGCCCAGGATGAACACGCCGACCAGGCTGCAATAGGCCAGCATCAGACGGTCGAAGGGCCGGTTCGGCTTCGGCTCGTAGGGCACCGCGCGCGCCGAGAGCAACGCAACCTGCTTCCTTTGCACCATCCGGTCGACGGTAAAGGCGATCAAGGCCGGGATCAGCAGGACCACGCTGACCACCGCGCCCATCTGAAAGTTCTGCTGGCCGATGACCTGCTTGTAGATATCGACCGCCAAGACGTTGAACTGCCCGCCGATCACCTTGGGCGCGCCGAAATCGGTGATCACCAGGTTGAACACCACGAAGGCGGCGGAGATCAAACCGTAGCGCGCGCCCGGCAAAGTGACGGTCCAGAAGATGCGCGGGCGCGGCGCGCGCAAAGCAACGGCCGCCTCGTACAGGCGCGCGTCGGCGATGGCCAAAGCGGTCATGATGATGAGCAAGGCGTGCGGAAAGGTAAAGAAGACCGAGGCGATTACGATGCCGATCGGGCCGTAGATCTCGGTCGGGCCGTAGGTCCCGTTGATCAAGCCTTGCCAAAGGCCCGCTACAGCCTCCTCACCCAGCATCCACTCCAGGACCTTGAGCACCAGGCTTTGCTTGCCGAAGAGGTAAATCAGGGCGATGCCGGGTAGCAGCGACGGCACCAGGATAGGCACCATGGCGATGGTCTTGAAGGCGCCCTTGAAGCGCATTTGGCTGCGGGTCAGGGCATAGGCGAACCCAAAGGCCAAGGTCACCGTGACCACGGTGCTGATCAGTGCAATGGTCAAGCTGTTGAAGATCGAGGAGAACAGCGCCGGGTTCGAGAAATAGGCCAGATAGTTCCCCAAGCCGGTGCTCAGGCCCGGGCGCAGGGTCACTCGGCGGAAATCGCCGCTGGAATATTCGACCCAATCATCGTGGGTGACCTGCAGCCCGCGAATCATGAATCCGCCGTCGGTCGGCTCGGTATTGCGGATCCGATAGCGGGTCTCGGACAGGAAACTGAAATCGGGGAAGAACCGGGTCGCCTGAATCCGACCGTCGGACGTTGTAACCAGATCGTCGCGGGTTAGAACACCCAACTCCTCGCCGCGGGTCAGCGCATTGATCGTGGGCCCCCAGCCTTGGCCCTCATCGACCTGGAATTCGACGTTAGCCGGCTGAAACGCATAGATCTCGATGGACTTCGACATCATGGCGTAGAGCGGCAACGCCAGGGTGATGATGAGATAAAGGCCGATCGCGACCATGAGGCCGCGCATCGCCCAATCGTCGCGGCTCAGCTTGGGGCGAATCGCCGCGCCCGGAATTTGCGCGACGCTAGCCACGCAAAGCGCTTTCCGGATAGATCCGGATGCGTTGGCGCGGCAGCTTAACGGGAACGCGCGCGCCCTCCTTCAGCCCCTTGCGGCGCACCAGGTTGATCGACATGTCGGCGCGCAGCCCGGCCCCATCGATCACCTCGCCGGTCAGCTCGGCGCGGAAGAAGGAACCGAGGAACTCCATGTCGCCAATTTCGGCCTCGAAGGCGTTTTCCTCGCCGGATGCGACATCCTGCACGTCGATATCCTCGGGCCGGATGGCGACGGTCACGGGGGTCCCGGCGTCGAGTTCACCGGTGTCGCACACTAATCCGACGCCGCCCAGACGCACCTGGCCCGGCCCTTCGACCGTGCCGGCGGCGAAGTTCATGGTGCCGATGAAATCGGCCACGAAGGCGGTCGCCGGGTTCCGGTAAATCTCCAACGGCGGGCCAACCTGTTCGATCACGCCTTGGTTCATGACCACAATCCGGTCGGCCATGGTCAAGGCTTCTTCCTGATCGTGGGTGACCATGACGGTGGTCACGCCCAGGCGTTGCTGGAGGGCTCGGATCTCGTGGCGCAGGTGAACCCGGACCTTGGCATCGAGCGCCGAAAGCGGCTCGTCCAAAAGCAGCAGCCCGGGCGAGGTCGCGATGGCGCGCGACAAGGCGACTCGCTGTTGCTGGCCGCCGGAAAGTTGCGCCGGATACTTGGCGCCCTGATCCGCCAGGCCAACCAAGTCCAGGAGCTCGGCGACGCGCGCGCGGATCTTGTCGCGCGGGGCCTTGCGGTTCTCCAATCCGTAGGCGACGTTCTTGGCCACCGTCAGGTTTGGAAACAGGGCGTAGGACTGAAAGACGATGCCGAAGTCGCGTTCCGCCGGCGGCAGGGCCGAGATATCTTGGCCGGCCTGCTCTATCCGGCCGCTGCTTTGAATATCGAGCCCGGCGATGGCACGCAGCAAAGTTGTCTTGCCGCACCCCGAAGGGCCCAAAAAACAAACGAATTCGCCCTCGTAAATCTCTAGATCGATATTGCGCAGGGCCGTGAAGTCCCCGAACATCTTGCTCAGGCCTTCGATGCGCAAATAGGTTTTTGCGACCGCTGCGACGGGCTCGCCACGCGAGTCCTCGGTCACGATATCTTGGACAATGCTCACAACACCTCCAAAGCCAATCGGTACCGCGGGCCGCCGCCCTCAATTCGGCGCCGGTCCGGGTAACCGCTAGAGCGGATCGCTAAGGGTTGGAACCGCTCCGGACAAAACGACTTTAGCAGAGGGATCGGACCGAAGGGTCGCTTTATGGCGATACCCTTCGGTCCAAATTTGCTCTAGACGCTTCGAACTGCCCGACTACTTCTTGGGCTCGGACTTGGAGTCGTAACGCGCTTGCCATTCGGCGAGGATACGGTTGCGGTTTCGCGCGGCAAACTCGAAGTCGTTGTCGATCATTGCCTCTGCGATACCGGCCGGAAAATGCTTGACCGGCTTGGCCAGGCCGGGGATCGCGACGACTGCGTAACCCTCATTATACAGACGGTTGGCTTTTTCGGTGATCGACCAGTCGACCAACTTCTTGGCGGCATCCAGCTTTTCCGTGCCGCGTACGATGGCGGTCGCTTCCATGTCCCAGCCGATGCCCTCGGAGGGGACTACGATCTCTAGCGGCGCCCCGGCAGCCTTGGATTTAGCCCCACGGAAGGCGAAGGACACGCCGATCGGGATCTCGCCGGCCGCCGCCTGCTTGCAGGGCTTGGAGCCCGAGTGCGTGTAGTGGCTGATGTTCTGGTGCAAGGCGTCCATGTAATCCCAGCCGCCCTTTTCGCCGAAGATCTGCAGCCAGCTTGAGACGTCCAGGAATCCGGTGCCTGAGGAGTTCGGGTTCGGCATAGCCACATGGCCCTGGTAGACCGGCTTGGTCAGGTCTTTCCAAGACGTCGGCACAGGCAGGTTATACTTCTTGCCCTCAACCGTGTTGTAGCAGATCGACGCGACCCAGGCGTCCATGCCGGTCCAATAGGGCGGGTTGTCGCCGTCACGGAATTTGGGATCGAGCTTCTCCAGCCCATTCGGGGCATAGGGCTCGAGCATGCCCTCGCCCTTCATCAGCAATAGGCTGGTCGCGGCCAGACCCCAGATCAGATCGGCCTGTGGATTGTTCTTCTCAGCCAGCAGCTTGGCAGTCACGATCCCGGTCGAATCGCGGACCCACTTGATCTCGATATCCGGATGGTCCTGGTTGAAGGCCTCGGCATAGCGCTTCAGGTCTTCCGCCTCGACGGCTGTATAGACCGTCAACTCGGTCTTCGCGAACACCGGGCCCATGGCCCAAGCCATCGCTGCCACGCCAAACGCGGCACCGCCCATGAGGCGGAACAAATGGTTCTTTCGCATTGTTTCTTCGCTCCCTGTTATCGGCCCAGGCATTGGGACCACTCGACCCCACCCGGCCCTTCCTCCGTTTAGAAGGCTACGGAATTCTTTGTATATCGAGCCTAGGTTACAGTTTTTGGCTCGCTTACCCTGATTTCCTGCCTCCCTCCCAATCAGCCGGCAGCTCGTTTGCCGGCCTTAGAGTCCTTATGCTTGCCGTTGCCGCCTGGCGGCTTGTCACGTCCCTTCTCAGGACGCGATACCAGCCGGCTGCTCCGCAAATCACCCGATGCATCCAGGATCGGATAGGCCACCGCCGTCAAGTGGGAATTAATCCGTTTCAGATCGCGCAGGATATCCACGTGCAGTGCCGAGGTCTCGATACTTTCCAGCCGGCCCGAACGTAGCCGCTCCATGTGATTGCGCCCACCTTGCATTTCGAGCTCGCGAAACTGCTCCTTATCGCGGATCAACTGACGCGCCGTGGCCACGTCGCCGGAAACGAAAACGCTGAGCGCCAGTTGCATCTGGTTGATAACCCTGGCGTGCAGGGCGCTCAACTCTTCCCAACCCTGTGCCGAGAAAGTCAATTTCTTGCGCACCTTCTTTTGTGCGATGTCCAAGAGGTCGTTGTCGATAATATCGCCGATATGTTCGAGGTTGGTGGTAAAGGCCAAAATCTCGGCACAGCGGCGCGAGTCGTCCTCATCGAGATCATTGCGCGTGACCTTGGCGATATAGAGCTTGATCGCCTCCTGCAACGTGTCGACCTCGTCGTCTAAATCTTCCAGCTTGGCCAGCATTTGCGGATCGTCGGACTTCAGGACGTCGATAACCCCGCTCAACATGGTTTCCACCGTATCGGCCATGCGCAGGGCCTCGCGCGTCGCCACAGCGATCGCGATCGAGGGCTTCTCGATCACGGCCGGGTCCAGATACCTGGGCTCGACCGCGCCGCCATCGCCGACCGTCGCCGGCAGAAAACGCTCCATCAAGCGCTCCATGACGCCGGTCAGCGGCAGGAACACCGCCGCCAAGGCCAGATTGAAGACCGTGTGGAAATTCGCGACCTGCCGTGCCGGCTCGCTGCCCAGCAGTTCGATATAGGGCCCCACCAGGCCGACCAGCGGCAAGAATATGGCCGCGCCGAGGGCCCGGAATATCAGATTGCCCATGGGTATGCGGCGCCCCTCGGCGGCACCGGACGCGGTCAACGCGACCGGAATGATGCCGGACCCGGCGTTGGCCCCCAAGACCAGCGCAAAGCCCAGTTCGACCGGGATCACCCCGACCGCGGCCAAAGACATGATCAGCAGGACGATGGCGACACTGGAATGGGCCACCCAGGTGATCACTGCGGCCAAGAGAAGCCCAAGGATCGGATCCTGCGCCAGCGGCTGCACGACGTACTGCAGTGCCGAACTATCGCGCAGCGGCTGCGAGGCCCCCACCACAAGGGTGAGCGCCAGCAGCATCAAGCCCAGGCCTATGAACACGCGGCCGACATGGCGCCATTGCGCCGAGGGGCCGGCCAGGAAGGACACCACGCCGATCAGAATGAGCGCCGGCGAAAGGCCCGAAACATCGAACGACAGCACCTGGACAACTAAGGTCGATCCGATATCGGCGCCCAGCATGATGGCCAGGCCGGCGGCGACGCCGATTAGGCCCCGCCCGGCGAAAGAGACGGCCAATAAGGCTGTCGCGGTCGAACTCTGCAGCAGGCCGGCCGAGGCCAAACCCATGCCGCAAGCGGTGACCCGATTCCGGGTTGAACGGCCGAGAAAGCTACGAAGTTCGGCCCCATAGGCACGCAAGACACCGGTGCGCACCATGCGCGTCGCCCACAATAAAAGGGCGACGCCGCCCGCGATATGTAACAGCAGTTCGTGGCCGCTCAAGAACGATTCTCCATCAATGCCCGCGATATAGGATCGCGTATTTTTCGTCGCCCGCGAACCGGCGTGACCGGCCTGTCAGCACCTGCGCGACTCCGCAACCCCAGACTATTATGTCACAGACTCTACTGATTTCATAAATCTGTCACATATTCGCAACCTGACGGCGCCGGAGATCGCTGGACCCTCCATTACGCCAGTCCGGCTGTATATAAGGGAAATCGATATTTTGTATATTGTCTATAGGGAGTATCTATAAATTTCAGCGCCGGAACCAGCCCGGACTGCCTCACGACGCTGTCTCACCACCGGCCGCCTGCCAGGCCTGGATGCCGCCGACCAGCGACGCAACCCGGGGGAAGCCCATGTCCTTGAGGGTCTTGGCCGCCAGGGCGGATCGCCCACCGGTACCGCAATAGACCACGATTTGCTTGCCGGCGATCAGGCGCGGGTCATGCATTGGCCCGTCCGGATCGGCTATGAACTCCAAAAAGCCGCGCGGGGCGTGCATTGAGTTCGGTATGAAGCCCTGCTGACGCTCGTTCAGTTCGCGCACATCCAGAAACACGGCCTCGGGATCGCTAAGCAGCTTCAGGCCCGCAGTCACCGAGATGCTCTCGATCTCGGCATTGGCCTCGGCTAGAAGCTGCTTAAATCCCTTCTTCAACATTGCAGTCCTCCCAGTGATTTTCGGACGCTTCGGTGCCCAGCGCGGTCACAAGGTCGCGCCCGGGCTCTCCATGGCATAGACCTTAAGTTGCTCGGTCAGGTAATCGAAAGCCTCGTCGACGGAATCGGTCCGGAAGAACAGCTCCAGGTCGGCCGGGTCGATGGTACCGTACTTTTCCAAGGCGTTGAGGTTGATGACGTCGGCCCAATAGCGGCTGCCGAATAGTACCACCGGCAGGTGTTTGCGGATCTTTTGGGTTTGAATCAGGGTCAGGAGTTCGAACAACTCGTCCAGGGTCCCGAAGCCGCCGGGCATGACGACCACCGCCTTGGCAAGATAGGCGAACCAGAATTTGCGCATAAAGAAGTAGTGGAATTCGAAAGTCAACTCACGGCTAATATGCGGGTTCTCCGATTGCTCGAAAGGCAGCGAGATGTTGAGGCCAACATTGATGCCCTTGGCTTCGGACGCGCCCCGGTTAGCCGCCTCCATGATGCCTGGGCCACCGCCGCTGCACACCACAAAGCGCCGGCCGCCCTCGCCCAGGCCCTTGGACCACTCGGTCAAGCGCTTAGCCAGCTCGCGCGTCGCCTCGTAGTACGTTGACATCTCCAGGCGCATGCGCGCCTGCGTCACATCGCCGCCATTCTTTTCCGCAGCCTTGAGCCCGGCCTCGGCGTCGTCGCGCGGCAGAATGCGGGCCGAGCCGAAAAAGATGATGGTATCCTGGATGTTGTAGTGCTTGAAGCGGCTGTTCGGCTCCATGTATTCGGACAGGATGCGCAGGGCCCGGGCGTCGGGACCGTGCAGGAAATCCGAGTCTTCGTAGGCCCGCGATCGCTTGTTTGGTGTATTGGGCATGCTGTCCCTTATTTACGTCGTAGATTGAGAAAATGCCGCGTGGCGTGCGACGTTAGTGGGTCGGTCCGCGCCGCAGCAAATGGATCGGCGGCCCGGGTCATGGACACGGCACCACCGTCTGCTCAATCGCGCCGAAAACCGAGGCGCCCGCGGCATCGCACATCTCGAGGTGCACCTTGTCGCCAAAGCTCAGGAACGGCGTGCGTGGCGCGCCATGATCGAGGGTCTCGATCATGCGTACCTCGGCCAAACAAGCCGAGCCGGCGGTGCGCCCGGTATTCGAGACCGTGCCCGAGCCTACGATCGTGCCGGCACTCAGGCGCCGGGTGCGGGCCGCGTGGGCGATCAACTGCGGGAAGTCGAAGGTCATATCCTGGCCCGCATTGGGATTGCCAATCAGGGTGCCGTTGATACGACAGGTCAAAGGCAGATGCAGGCGAGCGCCGTCCCAGGCGGTGCCGAGCTCATCCGGCGTCACCGCGACCGGCGAAAAGGCGCTGGTCGGCTTGCTGTGAAAAAAGCCGAAACCCTTGCTGAGCTCCGCTGGGATCAAGCCGCGCAGGCTGACGTCATTAAGCAGCATGACCAGTTTGATATGGGCCCCGGCGGCTTCGGCCGAGATCGCCTGGGGCACATCGTCCACGACCACGGCGAGTTCGCCCTCGAAATCGATATCCCATGATTCGGTCTCGACCTCGATGTCGTCGCAGGGTCCCAAAAAACCGTCGGACAGGCCCTGGTACATGAGCGGATCGGTCCAGAAGCTTTCCGGCATGTCGGCGCCACGCGCCTTGCGTACTAATTCCATGTGATGGACATAGGCGGAGCCGTCGGCGAACTGATAACTGCGCGGCAGCGGCGCAGCGCAAGCTGCCGGCTCGAAAACCGCCGTGTCGCGTCTTTCGCCGGCCTCCAGGGCGGCCGCGATTTCTGCTAGTTTCGGGCCAATCCGATCCCAGCTCTCCAGCGCCTCGCGCAGGCTCGCTACCACCGGCGCCGCGCGCACGAAGCGGCTCAAGGCCCGATCGACCACGATCAGGGTGCCATCGCGCCCGCCTTCTTTCAGAGATGCCAGCTTCACGTGGTGGCGCGCCAGGACTGCGCGTAGTCGGATACTTCCACGCCCTCGGGCAAGGCGGCGACCTCCAGCGGATCGCGGGTATCGAGCATGACCGCATATTCGTCGGTCGCGCTCTTCTTTGGGGCCAAGGCGCCTTCAAGCGCCTTGGGATGCGGCCCATGAGTAAAGCCGCAGGGATGGAAGGTGATCATGCCGGCATCGATATTGTCGCGGCTGAAGAAATCGCCGCGGTGGTAAAAGATGACCTCGTCGTAGTCGTCGTTGTTGTGAAAGAACGGCACCTTCAGCGCGCCGGGATCGGTCTCGAAGGGGCGCGGCACGAAGGTGCAAACCACGAAGCGGTCGGCCAGGAAGGTCGTGTGCGCCGAGGGCGGCAGGTGATAGCGATGGCTCATCAGCGGCCGGATATCGCGCACATTGAGGCGCACCGGCGCCAGGTCGCCGTGCCAGCCGACCGCGTCGAGCGGGTTGTAGGGATAGGTGACGGTCGAGATCGCGCCGCGCCGCTTGACCCGCACGCGCCAGACATCCTCTCGGCCCTCGGGAGTTTGCTGGCCGAGAAACGCATCGTCGATGCGCGGCGTGTCCAGAACCGCCGGGTCGAAGATCGCGTGCGGCCCGACCAAGCCCTTGTCGGGCAAACGATAACTGCCGCCGCTCGCCTCGATCAGCAGGACCTCCGCCGCGCCGTCGAAGGCGGTGCGCCACATGGTGCCTCGGGGCAGGACGATGTAGTCGCCGGCCTCGATGGCCAGGTGGCCGTAATCGCAGAAAAGCGCGCCGGCGCCCTTGTGGACGAACAAAAGATCGTCGCCGTCGGCGTTACGGACCAGCGCTTTCAGTGCGCCTTGCGTACGCCAATAGCGATACTTGACGTGGACATTATGCAGGATCGGGGCCGCTTCCCACGGGTCGCCGGCCATGCCTTCGATGCGATTGAGGTCGAAGGCGCGCGGGCGCAAGGGCCCCTGCCAATCGCGCCAGCCGGTCGGCGGATGGCGGTGATACATCTGGGTCGCCGGGCCGAAGAATCCCTCGCGGCCGAGCTCGCGCTCGTAGGTCCCCTCCGGCAGGTCGGCGTGGGCCTGGCGCGACGACTTGCCCTCGATGCGCGGCAGCGCGATCCAGTTTTTCATGCGATCGCCTCCTAAGCGGGCACGGGGATGAGGCGGTCGCCGGGGGCCGGCGCGCCGGGCGGAAAATCGCGCGCGGCGCGCAAATCCTCGTAGTACGGCGTGAAATCGGGCCGGGTCGCGTCGAA
>JAJFGO010000058.1 GCA_021776095.1 Kiloniellaceae bacterium
CCTGACCAAGCCCTTCGATCCCGACGAATTGGTGCTCAGAGTTCGAAACATGCTTGGCCGCACCGCCGGAACCGAAGTCGCCGCTCGGGCCGGCGAGGTTTACCGATTCGCTGGCTGGATCGTCGATGTCGATAGCCGCACGGTGGACAATGTGGGCGGCGAGTCGGTGACCTTTACCCGCGCCGAGTTCAATCTCCTGGCGGCGCTCGTCCGCGCGCCGGGCCGTGTCCTGAGCCGCGATTTTCTATTGGACGCGATCAGCCAGGACGAAGACTCGCCGACCGATCGCCTGATCGATGTGCTGATCAGCCGCATCCGAAAAAAAATCGAATCCGATCCGAAAAAACCGACGCTGATTACCACGGTCATCGGCTGCGGCTACAAGTTCAGCGCCCAAATCGAATAACGCGCTGTCGGACAAAACGACCAGAGGCCCGGTCTGGGGGGACCGGGCCTCTGGGTAGGGATGCACATCGGACGGGGGGTTCCGATGTGCGAGGGCATGGGGTTTAAATCAATTTTATTTGCCGGTGCAGTTGACGACGGCGTTTCGACAGCAATTCGGAACTGTCGCCGGCCAAATCGTAAATCGCGAATCGGCTGGTTTTCGGCCATGACGCGCCGGCGTTGCGAACCTTGATCATCGTTGCTTCGAGATTGCAGATGGTGGTGACTTCGAGACGCACGGCATCGCCGGAAGACTCTGGCACCTTGGCGGCAGCGATAACGGAAAGTGGTAGAATAAGCGCCACGGCGGCGATCAATCCATAAATTGTTTTGAAGTCTTTTTTCATTGCCAAACACCGTTATTCAAATCAACGTGCATCGGACTGTATCGACCTCGTGTGTGACCCCGATGAACGCGGCGTATGCATGATGTGAATTGATATGAACGCCGCCACTGCGGCGCAATTTCGACGATGGAGAGATATGCGATGATACGGGTTCTTGGGCGCGCCAATTCGATCAACGTGCAAAAAGTCATGTGGTGCGCCGCGGAGCTGGGCGTTGATGTGGATCGTATCGACATCGGCGGCGCTTACGGCGGCAACGATCAGCCGGAATTCCTGGCGAAAAATCCAAATGGCCGCATTCCGGTGCTCGAAGACGGGGATCTCACGCTTTGGGAATCGAACACCATCGTCCGCTATCTCTGTGAAACCTACGGCGACGCGCCTTGGCGACCGGCCGACAAGACCCCTCGCGCCCTCGCCAGCCAGTGGATGGATTGGTACCTGACCTGCCTGCACGCGCCGATGACGGTGATCTTTTGGGCGTTGATCCGAACCGCCCCGGAAGACCGCGACGAAGCCGCCGTCGCCAAGGCCGTCGAGGACGCCTCGGCGTTCTGGACAATCATCGACGCGCATCTCGCCGAGCGGGACTTCATCATCGGCGATGCGCCGTCGATGGGCGATATTCCGGTCGGTTGCGCCGCCTACCGCTGGCACGAAATGGACGTCGATCGGCCCGATCTTCCGAACCTGCTGGCTTGGTGGCGGCGTCTCAGCAAGCGCTCCGCCTACCGCGACAACGTCATGCTGCCGCTAACGTAGGGGTGACTACTGTGAACGAACCCTTGGTATTTCGGCGCTACACCCGCGCCGAGCTCGATCGCCAGTACAACAACCGCGCCGCGGTGCCGGAATTTCTCGACCTCTACGCGGCGTGGCGCGATCCGGCGGCGACGTTGCTGCGCACTTACGCGCATCGCCTCGACGCGCCCTACGGCCCGAGCGAACGGGAAAAGCTCGACATCATCATGCCCGACCCGGCGCGCCACGGCCCCGGCCCCTACCCGGTCAACGTCTATTTCCATGGCGGCTATTGGTCGAGCCGGTCGAAAAGCGACCTGACGTTGACGGCGCGACCGTTCGTCGAGGCCGGCGCGGTGGCGGTGATCGCCGGCTATACGCTGATGCCCGACGTCGATTTAAATGAATTGGTCGCGCAATGCCGCGCCGCCGTCGCCTGGGTTCACGCCAACGCCGCCGAGATCAACGCCGATCCCGATCGCCTGTTCGTCTCCGGCAATTCCGCCGGCGGCCATATCGCGGCGATGCTGATCGCCGACGGCGCCATTCCGATCAAGGGCGGCTGCGCGTTGAGCGGCGTTTTCGACCTGGAGCCGCTGCGCCATTGTTACATGCATGACGAACTGAAATTCAGCGCCGACGATGTCCTCCGGAACAGCCCCATGATTTTTGATCCGGTTCCCGCCGCGCCATTTATCGTCGCTGTCGGCGGCGACGAGAGCGATGAATTCAAGCGCCAATCGGCGGAACTGGTGGAGGCCTGGAACGAACGCGGCGGAAACTGCACGCCGATGACCATTCCCGGCTGCAATCACTTCACCATCGTCGCCGAATTCGCTGATCCGAAAACCCAACTGGCGATCGCCGCCGTGCGGCAAATGGGCCTCTAAACGCGCTCCGCGACCACCGCTCCGGCCTCAATCAGCGCATCGATTTCAGCCTCCTCATAACCGGTGTCCGCCAACACGGCGCGGTTATCGACGCCGAACGCCGCCGGGCGGCTGCGCACCGTGGCCGGCGTCCGCATCAACTTGACCGGCGCACCGACGCCACGGTAGCCGTCTTTTTCGACGACCATGTTTCGGTGCAGGGTATGCGGGTGGGTCAGCACTTGGCGCAAATCATTGGCCGGGCCGGCCGGCACGCCGGCTTCGAGAAACCGCGTATTCAATGCTTCGCCATCAAGCCCGGCGAGCAGCGCCGTTAGTTCCTCGGTCAACGCGGCGCGGTTTTCGGCGCGCGCGCCGTTGGTGGCGAAACGCGGGTCATCGGCCAGTTCGGGCTTGCCGAGTATCTCCAACGCCTTGCGGAGCTGGCCGTTGTTACCGATGGCGAGAAAGATCGGCTGCGTCGCCGTCGGAAACAGATCGTAGGGTACGACGTTAGTGTGTGCGTTGCCGGTTCGCTCGGGCAACTTGCCGCTCATGAACCAATTGGCGGCATGCGGATAAAGCAGACTGACGCCGGTGTCGTAGAGAGTGATATCGACCTTTTGTCCGAGGCCCGAGCGTCCGCGCTCGACCAGCGCCATGGTGATGCCGATTACCGCGTTGAGGCCGGAGGCCAGATCGATCACCGGCACGCCCATCCGCGTCGGCGGGCTCTCCGGCGCACCGTTGACGCTGAACAGCCCGGTCGCCGCCTGCACCGCCGCATCATAGCCGGGGTAGGCGCCGAGTGGACCGTCGGCGCCGAAGCCGGTAATCTGACAATGGATCAGCTTCGGAAATCTCTCCCGCAGCACGTCCTCGTATCCCAAGCCCCAGTTCTCCATCGTCCCGGCCTTGAAGTTCTCGAGCAGCACGTCGGCCGTCTCCAGCAACCGCAGCAAGACCTGCCGGCCGTCCTCGCGACGCAGGTCGAGGGCGGTGAAGCGCTTGTTGCGGTTGCAGCCGTGGAAATATGAACTGGCAATATGTTCGCCGTCCGCGTCGGTCTCGAACGGCGGTCCCCATTGGCGGGTTTCGTCGCCCATCGGCGGCTCGACCTTGACCACCTCGGCGCCGTGATCGCCCAAGATTTGGCCGCAGGACGGGCCGCCGAGGACGCGGCTCAAGTCGATCACCTTGATCCCCGCCAGAGCCCCCGGCCCGGCGTCGCTGGTCTGTTCGCTCATAGTCTTTATTTCCTTTGGTCGAAGCGCCGACCGGCCATGGCCGAGGCGATATTGATTTTTTGGATATCGATGGTGCCGCCGGCGATGCCCCAACCCCAAGCGTCGCGCATGCGGCGCTCCATCGGGCCGTCCTTGGAATAGCCGTAGCCGCCCATCAGCTGCACCGCGTGGCCGGTGACCTCACGCGCCATTTCATTGGCGAAGCATTTGGCGACGCTGGATTCGAAGATGTTCGGCAGGCCGTTTTCGGCATTGACGGCGGCGCGATGAACCAGCAACCGGCTGGCCTCGACCCGCATCGCCATTTCCGCCAGCTTCAACTGGACTGCCTGAAAATCGATGATCGGTTTGCCGAACTGCTGCCGCTCCTGGACATAATCGACGGCGTCTTCGAGCGCCCCGGCCGCCTGCGCCAGGGCCATCGTCGCGTTGCCGCAGCGCTCCAGATCGAAGGCCTCCATCAATTGGCGGAAGCCGCCGGCGGGCACGATGACATTGGCGGCCGGAACCTGAACGTTGTCGAAGAACATGTCGGCGCTGCTCACCCCGCGAAAGCCCAGATGGTGTTCGCGCTTGCCGAAGGTGAAGCCGTCGCGGCCCTTCTCGATCAGGACCGCGCCGATCCCCTTGGCGCCGGGCGCTTCCGACATCCGGCAATACACCACATAGGCATCGGCGTGCCCGGCGCCCGAACACCAGCGTTTCGTGCCGTTGATCGTGACGGTATCGCCCGAAACCGCGGCCCTAGCGGTCAAATCGGTCAACGCGGTACCGGCATTGGGCTCGGACATGGCCACGGCGATGATCATCTCGCCCGCGCAAACCTTGGGCAGCAGCCTCTTGCGCATCTCCTCCGGCGCGAAGTGCGCAACGGCGAGCGATGGGCCGAAGCTGGACTCGAAGATCGGGAAGGCGACCGCATTCGAGATCTTGGCGATCTCCTCCAGCACCAGAACCGCATCGAAGTGGGACAGACCGCCGCCGCCATACTCGGCCGGGAGATTGACCCCCAGGAGGCCCAGATCGGCAAAACGGCGCAGAACCTCGGGGCCCGGCGGCTCGTCGTCGTCTTCGACCCTGTGCGCGATCTCGGGCAGCTCAGCCGTGGCGAAACGCCGGACCGTATCTTGAAGCGCGCGTTGTTCGTCGTTCAGTGTGAAATCCATGGCTCTTTCCATCGGGCCGGCGGTGACCCTTCGCATAGGCTCAAAAACCGTGTCGAAGTAAGGGCTTGAACGATGTCAGGAACACGGCAGGATGTAAATGAAACAGCCCTTCGATTAGTGAAATACCATCCCGATGGACCAAGAAGATAGCCAAGCGGCGGCGCTCGGACATATCCGCGTTCTCGATCTCAGCCGGGTTCTGGCCGGCCCTTGGGCGGCCCAGTCGCTCGCCGATCTCGGCGCCGAGGTCATCAAGGTGGAAAGCCCGCGCGGTGGCGACGACACGCGCCGATGGGGCCCGCCGTTCATTAAGACCGCCGATGGGACGCGCGGGGACGCGGCTTACTACACCACCGCCAACCGCAACAAATCTTCGGTGACCATAGATTTCTCGGCCTCCGAGGGCGCCGAACTGGTGCGCGAAATGGCCAGCCGGTCCGATGTGTTGATCGAGAATTTCAAGCTCGGCGGATTGCGGAAGTACGGCCTCGACTACGACAGCATCCGCGCGGTCAATCCGGGGATCGTTTACTGCTCGATCACCGGCTTCGGTCAGGACGGGCCCTATGCGGGCCGGCCGGGGTACGATTTCCTGATCCAGGGCATGGGCGGGCTGATGAGCATAACCGGCCAACCGCCGGGCACGCCGGGCGGCGAGCCGGTCAAGGTTGGCGTCGCGGTTTGCGATCTTTTCACCGGGATGTATGCGACGGTCTCGATCCTAGCGGCACTCACCTGGCGCGATCGTACGGGCGAGGGCCAGCACATCGATTGCGCCTTGCTCGATGCTCAGGTCGCCATGCTAGCCAACCAAGCGTCCAACTGGCTGGCCGGCGGCGTGGTGCCCGAGCCGATGGGGAACAATCATCCCAACGTTGTACCGTACCGTGCCTATCCAACCAGCGACGGCCACGTGATTATCACCTGCGGCAACGACAGCCAGTTCCAGCGCCTCTGCGGTGCGCTTGGCGTCGATGACATGGCCGCCAATCCGAAATTTCGGACCAACGAGGACCGCATCGTCAATCGCGACGCTCTGGACGCTCGCCTGACCGCGTTGCTCTCCGGCTTCACTCGCGCCGAGGCGATCGAAAAGCTGGAGGCGGTCCGGGTGCCGATCGGCCCGATCAACGCCCTGCCGGACGTTTTCGCGGACCCTCATGTGAAGGCCCGCGCCCTGGAGGTCCCGACCCGACGGCCCGACGGTACCGAGATCCCGGTGGTCGCCTACCCGGCCCGGCTGAACCGCACGCCCGCCACCTATAGGAAGGCGCCGCCGGCGCTCGGCGACGACACCGACGAGGTCTTGTCTAAACTGACCGAGTTGTCCCCGGATGAGATCGCCGATCTGCGTAAACGCGGAATCATTTGATAGCCGGACCTGGCCCCGGCCGGGATCTTTAGATAGCCGCTTCGGTTTCCCGGCCGATGCCGAAAACCCGTTTGGCGAAGTGCGGGTAGGCATCGGCCACCTCGACGGCCACCCGATCGCGAATCAGGGCCAAGGTGCCCGGGGCCGGCGCCGGGGTTTCCGCGACCCGGTCCGGGATATCGAAATCGAATCCGGTGTTGTCGCGGACTTCCTCAAGGGTGTGCCCCGGATGCACGCTTTCCAGGCGAAACCGTCGTTTGTCGCGGTCGAAGCCGAATAGGCACAGGCCGGTCACCAGGGCCCAGGGCCCGCCCGGGCGATAGACATTCGGCGCGCTGGTTCCCGGTGCGCTGATGAAATCGACCTTGGGTACAAACACGCGCCGGGTGTGCTCCTCCCGGAATAGAATGACGCGAGGCACGACGAAATACAGGTAGGCGGATCCGAAGGAGCCGGCCCAGCGCACTTTTTGGTGCGGGTAGTCGCCGACGCCGACCAAGTTGATGTTGGCCTGGCCGTCGATCTGACCGCCGCCGAGAAAGAAGGCATCGATACGGCCTTGGCCGGCGCAGTCGAAAAGCTCCACGCCGGTGTCCGACCAGACTTGGCTTTCGCGGCTTCCCAAGATCGACACCCGCATGTCCCCACCGGCGAGCGCCTGGGCCAGCAAAGCGGCTGAGCCGGGAATCGGCGAGGCCGTGCCGACCGCGACGTGCCGGATTCCTTCGAGAAGCCGCGCGACGGTCACGATAAGGAGCTCTTCGGGCGCGTAGTCCACGATTGGCTTATTCCGCTGCAACGCCGACCCGGCGGACATGGCGGTCCAGATAGTCCACCATGCCGCCTTCGGTGGCGGCGAGGCGCATGTACTCCGCGAAATGCTCGCTGTCTTCCCGGTAGTGGCCGGTCAGGCCCAAGGGCCAGGCGCCGCGCGCCGCCTGGGCGACCGCCGTAATGTAAATCGATGGTATGGTCGCGGGCCCGTACACCGGATCATCGAGCAGGTTGTCTTCGCGGACCTCCTCGACCGTGGCCAGGGTTTCCTTCGACGCGTGGGCCAGCAGCATCAGCGGTTTGTGCCGGCCGACCCAGACATTGCCGTGACGGTCGGCGAGCGGTGTGTGGAACAGCGCCACGTCCGGCTGAATCGCGCGCACCGCCATAATCGGGTCGTCGTCGGCGAAGGGATTGGACATGATCGTATAGTCATCCCGGTAGGCGGCCAGGTCCGAGCCGATCAAGCCCCGCATGGGCATGAAGGGGATGCCTTTTTCCGCCGCCTGCAAGCCGGCATAAACGGCGGGGCAGGTGGAATCTTTCAGCTTTATCCGCCCCTCGCGCACGAAGCGGCCGAAACAGGGCGCCTGCCCGTACTCGCCCATGGTGATCCCCGACCCCTCGACCGTCTCGACGCAACCCGCGCCGATCAGGAGGTCCGCCTGCAGGCCGCTGGTTGGGACGACGATCAGGTGAAGGTTCTGTGCCTTTCGGCGGATCAAGGCCCGGGTCGCCGCCATGGCGCCCGCGCAATCCGTCTTTGGGATTGCCAGTTTGGCGCCGTTCGGAATGCGCCGAACGAGGTCGTCGAGGTCTGAACCTATGATTTGGCTGGTCACCTAAGCGGCTCCACAAAAGCACTTTTCCCGGTATCCTAGGCGCCGACAGGCCCCCCAGGCAACGGGCGCTGGAGCGCATGCGGAGGCCAGCCGCTTGCTTTCCCGGGCCGGCGCCCTCGCCGCCGCTTTAGGTTGACCGGATGCCGCGCAGGCGCTCCGAACGGCGGCGCAAGAGCTCCAGCGTCGTCAGCAAGAGGATGCTGATGGCAACCAAGATGGTCGCGACGGCCAGAATGGTCGGCGAAATCTGTTCGCGCAGGCCGGTGAACATTTGCCATGGCAGGGTCTTTTGACCGGCCGAGCCCAGGAACAGCACCACGACCACTTCGTCGAACGAGGTGATGAAGGCGAACAAGGCACCGGATATCACCCCCGGCACGATCAAGGGCAGTTGCACCTTGAAGAAGGTCGTGACCGGATCCGCGCCCATATTGGCCGCCGCGCGCACTAGGCTCTTGTCGAAGCCGACCAGGGTCGCGGTCACCGTGATAATCACGAAGGGCGTTCCCAGCGCCGCATGGGCCAAAACCACCCCCAAATAGGTGCCTTGCAGGCCGATCCGCGAATAAAAGAAATACATGCCGGCCGCGGATATGATCAGCGGCACGATCATCGGCGAGATCAGGATCGCCATGATCGCCGAACGGAACGGCACATGGCTTTGCGACAGCCCGATGGCTGCGAGGGTTCCGATACTCGTGGCCAGCAGGGTCGCGACCGGCGCGATGGTCACGGAATTCTTCAGCGCATTGTTCCAGTCGGGATTGGTGAAGAAATCCGCGTAGTTTTTTAGGCTGTATCCGGCCGGATCGAAGCTAAGCATCTCCGGCGTGAAGGTAAAGAACGGTAGGGAGTTGAAACTCAACGGCACGATCACGATGATCGGAAAGATGAGAAAGAAGAATATCAGACCGCAAATTATCCTGAAGGTGTAATGCCAGGTGCGTTGCGCGGTTGAGGTATAGGGGGGTAATGCGGCCATGATCTGCTACCCAAGCTTCACGTTGTCGATGCCGACAATCTTGTCGTAAACGTAGAAAAGCGCGATCACCATGACCAGCAACATAACGCCGAGCGCCGCAGCCAAGCCCCAGTTCAAGGAGCTGGATATGTGATAGGCGATCCGGTTCGAGATGAAGATACCTGAGGTGCCGCCGACCAACTCCGGTGTGATGTAGAAACCGATGGACAGGATAAATGCCAGAATCGAACCGGCGCCGATGCCCGGTATGGTCTGCGGGAAATAGACCCGCCAGAACGCCGTCCAGTCGTTTGCGCCCATGCTTTTGGCCGCGCGCACATAAGTCGGCGATATGGTCTTCATGACCGAAAACAAGGGTAGGATCATGAAGGGCAGAAGAATGTGAGTCATGGCGATGATCGTGCCGGTCTGATTATTGATCATCACCAACCTGCCCGCGTCGTTCACCAGGCCGACCCAAACCAAAATATCGTTGATCACCCCTTGTTGCTGCAGCAGGACTTTCCAAGCGGAGGTTCGCACCAAGAGAGATGTCCAGAACGGCAGCAGGACCAGGATCATCAGTATATTGGACGTCTTGACCGGCAAATTGGCCAAGAGAAACGCGATCGGATAGCCGAGCAAGAGGCACGAGAGCATTATGCTCACGCTCAGAAATATGGTTCGTTGAAACAGGAACAAATAAATCCGTTCGTCCTCAGGTTTGAAACTGACGCCCCCGGCAGTGCTTTCGGCGTCAAGCGCATTTAGAAAATACCCGCCGGTATAACGTGGACCGAACTGCTTTATCGTCCGCCAATACTCGATGTCGCCCCATTTCTTATCGACCTTGATGAACTGTTCCTTGAAGTTTTCGTCCTTCATTTTTTTGACGCGGCGGCCGGTTTTACGAAACATGCTGGACGCACCCGAAATCTCGTAGTTCAAGCGGGAGCCCAAGCGTGTATGGGTCTTCTCCTTGGTCGCTTCCAGCAGGTCGACATGTAGGGCCGCGAAGGTTGCCTCGCCCGGCGTTTCGCCTGACGCAGGATCCCAATCGGCAAGCGATTCTATGGTATGCGGAATGGTATCGCGAACGATCCCGTTCTCTACCGACCGCCAAAGCATGTCGCCAATCGGAAGAACGAAGGTGATCAGAATGAAAACCAGGAGCGGCGCGATGAGCAAGAACGCGCGCAGCTTTTCCCGGCGCAGCGCCTTGGCCAAGCTTGTCTTGAGCGGCACGCCATCTTGAGTGAGTACCGGCCCGTTGCTAGTTGCTTCACTCATTAGTCATGGTCTTTCGCGGATGATGCGTCGGTGAGGAGCAGGGCGCCGGAGCGCCCCGCTCCATACCGTTCAATCGGGCTGCTATTTCGCCAACCAGGCCTGGAATTTTCCATCCAGATCGTCACGGTTGTCGGCCCACCATTCGTAATTGTAGAGGAAGGTGTTCTTGGCATTTTCGGGATCGGTCGGCATATGCGGCGCCATTTCGATCCCAAGCTCCGCATGCTTCCCAACCAAGGGCGCGGAGGATTTGCGGGCCGGCCCATAGGAAATGTACTTAGCCTGATCCGCTAGACGCTGGGTGTCTGTCGCGAACATGATGTAGTCCTTGGCCCGGGCCAGACGTTCCGGCGACAGACCCTTCGGGATGATCCAACCGTCGAGGTCGAAGACTTGGGCGTCCCAAAGCATCGCAACGGGCTGCTTCTGCTCTTCGATCAGCGCGAACAGACGGCCGTTGTAGGTGGAACCCATGACCACTTCGCCGTCGGCCAGAAGCTGCGGGGTTTCCGATCCCGACGACCACCAGACGACCTGATCCTTGATGGTGCCCAACTTGGCCAGGGCCTGGTCAACCCCCGCTGGTGTGGACAGAACGTCATAGACCTGGTCCTTCGGAACGCCATCGCAGAGCAAGGCCCACTCGACGTTGTTGATCGCGCGCTTTTCGAGCGCGCGCTTGCCCGGATATTTCTGCAGATCGAAAACCGCGCAAATGTCGGTCGGCGGCGTGCTGACCTTGTCAGTGCGGTACCCGAATGTGGTGGAATAAACGATCTGCGGAATGAAGCATTCCGATACCAGTAATTCGCCGAAATCGTCCGCCGCCGAGGTGCCGTCGGGCGCCTTGGCAAGTTCGGTATCCGGGTTGATGACTTCAGCCAGGCCTTCGTCGCACAGCCGCATGGCGTCGGCCGCGACCACATCGACCACATCCCAGGTCACGTTACCGGCCTCGTTCATGGCGCGGAGCTTTGCCACCGCCTCCGCCGAGGATTCGTCGTTAATGATTTTCACGCCCGGGTTTTTCGCCATGTATGGCTTGTGATAGGCGTTGTTCTGAGAGGCGGAATAGGCGCCGCCCCATGATACGATGGTCATGTCGTCTGCAATCGCCGCGGACGACGCGAACGCCACCCCAACGGTTGCAAGTAGCAAGTTTTTCATTTTCATCGACTCACTCCCTGTATTTTCTAGGACCTGAGGAATCTCTCAAGGTTTTGGATGCGCGCCCGGTTTCATGTTGGCAAAAGGTCGGGCGCGAGTTTCGTGATTCGTGACTAGGATACCAAATCAAGCGCCTTGCAGTCGCTTGCGGACCAGCCCAACTTGGCAACTTCGCCTTCGGCGAAGATGCGCCTATCACCGCGATTTCTAACTTTCGCGATGAACCCACTGTTGCCGGCCACATTCATGCGGACACGAATGTGGTCGCCCAGATAAATCAACTCCTCGATCTTGCCTTCCAACATATTGTCCATCTCCACCGCGGGATCCAGCTCTACCCGTTCCGGCCGGAGCGATATGGTGGTTCCGTCGCCTACCGCGTCCACATTCATCTTGTCGGCCCTTAATATCGTGCCGTCTGTGATCTTCACGGTGCAAACGTCGTTGGAAATTTCGATCACTTCCCCGTTCAGCTTATTGTTCTCGCCGATGAACTGCGCGACGAAGGAATTTTGCGGATCTTCATACAGGTGGTCCGGGCTGGACAGCTGTTGAATCACGCCGTCGTTGAACACCGCCACCCGGTCCGACATGGTCAGGGCTTCGGTCTGATCATGGGTGACGTAGACGATCGTGACGCCCAAGTTTTCGTGAATGTGCTTGATCTCGTACTGCATCTGCTCGCGCAGCTGCTTGTCCAGCGCGCCGAGCGGCTCGTCCATCAAGACTAAATCGGGTTCGAACACGAGCGCGCGCGCGACCGCGACGCGCTGCTGCTGCCCGCCCGACAATTGCGCCGGGCGCCGGGAGCCGAAATCGCCCAACTCCACCATGTCCAGGGCGCGCTGGACTTTCGTTTCGACCTCGGCCTTGGCAACCTTGCGAACCTGAAGCGGAAACGCCAGATTCTCCGCCACCGTCATGTGCGGAAACAGGGCATAGTTCTGGAACACCATGCCGATGCCGCGCTTGTGCGGCGGCACATTGTTAATTGACATGTCGCCCAGGTATATTTCACCGTTGGTGGCCGGCTCGAAACCCGCCAACATCATCAGGCAGGTTGTCTTGCCGGAGCCCGAGGGGCCCAACATGGTCAGGAATTCGCCCTTGGCGATATCCAGGTTTAGGTCTTTGACGACGAGGGTTTCGCCATCATAGCTCTTTTGTACCTTGCTAAAGCGTACAAAAGCGTCATCCGTCGCTGGCATTGATTTCTTCGACCACCCTGTAAGTCTCAGTTATTTGTATCGGACCCCCCGGTAATTCCGGCCTGATCCCGAGAGGTCCAGCCGTTAAAGCCAACCAGTTCCTCCCTCCTCTATCCAATAGTGTCTACTTAGTTAGGTCAATAAAAGGTTCGCCTTCTAACGTTAAAATGACCGATTTTGTGCGATATTCCAATAATTCAATGGCTTACCCCTAGGATGTTGTGCTCGGGGCCAAATGGAAATTCGGTAATATTCTCCGCGCCCTCTTCGGTTACCACCAAGATATCGTGTTCCCGGTAGCCCCCGGCGCCCGCTATGCCTTCCGGCACCGTGATCATCGGTTCCATGGAAACGACCATGTTGGGCTGCAAGACGGTCTCCACGTCCTCCCGCAATTCCACGCCTGCTTCCCGGCCGTAGTAGTGCGACAGCACGCCGAAGGAATGGCCATAGCCGAAGGACCGGAATTGCAGGAGATCGTGCCGCCGGTAGATCTCGTTCAGCTCCTTGGCGATATCGCAGCATTTTGCACCCGGCTGGATCAGCTTAAGGCCCGCGCGGTGTACCTCGCAGTTGATCTGCCAGAGGCGCAGATGTTCCTCGGAGGCATGCTCGCAAAACAAGGTGCGCTCCAAGGCGGTGTAGTAGCCGAAAATCATCGGAAAACAGTTGAGGGAGAGGATATCGCCGGCCTCAACCTTCTTGTTGGTGACCGGATTGTGGGCGCCGTCCGTGTTGAGCCCCGATTGAAACCAGGTCCAAGTGTCCATCAACTCGACCTGGGGATAGCTGCGGGCGATCTCGCGGATCATGGCTTGGGTCGAGGCCATGGCGACCTCTTCCTCGCCCACGCCCGGCGCGACGGCCTTGGCGCAGGCGGCGCCGCCCAGGTCCGCGATGCGTGCGCCGTCCCGGATTAGCTTGATCTCCTCGTCCGATTTGATCGCGCGCATCCACATGGACGCCTGGGCGACATCGACAAACTCGGCGTCTGGAAAGGCGTCCTGCAACAGCCGGAAATAGTCGAGACTGACATGATCGTGTTCGATCCCGATCCGCCTGGTTTTAGCCGCAAGGCCCTGTAACGCGAAAAAGAAATTGTCCCGCCGCCAGTCGGTGTAGGTTACGTTCTCGCCGTGGGTACGCCGCCAGGGCTGACCGCCGTCGATACCTGCCGACACCGTGGTTGCCGTGTTGTGATCGATCACGCAGGCATATTTGCGCCCAAAATAGCAGTACAAAAATCCCGAATAATAGTTGATGCCATGCAGGCTGGTCAGGATGCACAGTTCGATGTCGTTGGCGGCCATGTGGGCGCGCAACTCGTTTTGCCGCCGGTCCATCTCGGCGCCGGAAAACGGCGAATAAACCTTATCGCCATTGCGCCATTCCACGGTCCGGTGCATGCCGGTCTGTGGATCGACAATGCCGTTCGACAGCATTTATTGTGCTCCGACCTACCCTGCTGACTGTAGAATTTCCACGCTTGGGCGTTTAATCCGCGCAATCCCGCGACCGCCATTGTCCTGTTTGCGACGACTCACAAAAAACCATGCCAAGGGCAGCGCAAAGGCGCAGAGCCGGCGGTGGCGAGGCGGTGTGGATAGGGTCATAGTTCATGCTCCTTACACTGGATCCAATGGACGCCTTGGCGCAATTCGGCATGAAATACTGGACCTACCTGGCGGCCCATTGGCGGGGACGGCAGAGTCTAGCTTGGTCGTTTTGGATCAATCTGGTTCTCCTGCGGGCGCTTATCCTCTTGGCGCAGGACGGACTGAGCCCGGATGAGGGCAGCGATTACAGCACCCAAGGCCCGCTCGTGCTGGGGCTGAGCTTCGGGATTCACGGGATCGTCTTCCTCTGGCAGGTCGTGGGGGTCCTGCGCGCCGCGGAGGCCCATATCCGGGCCAAAGGCGCCATGGCGAATGTCTGGGGCGCGCAGTTGGGCGCACTGATTGCCTTCTGGTTGACCGCCTCCTACGCCTTCGACAGCTGGCAGATGACCCTGCCGGCCCCGGGCGAAGACAACTTCCTCGCCCGCATGGACCGCGAACATGCCAGTAAATACCGGCTCGATGTCGCCACGGACGGCCGCACGCTGTCGATCGCGGGCACCATCGAACTGGGAATTACCCGGAATCTGACCGCGCGGCTCGACCAATTTCCGGAGATCCGGATCATCGCCCTTAATAGCAGTGGCGGGAATATTTACGAAGCCCGCGGCCTATCGAAGCTGATCCGCGACAGACGGCTCGACACCCGGGTCGAGGACCTCTGCATCTCGGCCTGCACGACCGTTTTCATCGGCGGGCAACGCCGGTCCTTGAAACGCGGCGCTCGTCTCGGTTTTCACCAATACTGGATAGACGCCGACTATAATGTTTTGACCGCCGATCCTGTCGCCGAACAGGATCGCGATCGCGCGCTCTATGCGGCGCGCCATGTGGAACCCTGGTTCCAAGCCAAGATGTTCGAACGCGGCGCCGACGATATGTGGTTCCCCTCCTTTGAGGACCTGGTGCGGGCCGGCGTTGTCACCGAGGTCTTGAATTGAGGCCCGGCTTCGCTGTCCGGGGCGCCGCCGGGCAAAACCCGCTTGAGCCGGTGAAGCGGGTTTCGTAGCGTCCTCCCATGAGAAACCCCTTTCGGAATTGCGGTCTTTGGCCCTGGATCCGCCACGTGGCGGCGATGCGCCGTGGCAAAATCTGCGCCAATGCAATTGCCCTCGCGTTGCCGTTGAGCGCCGCCGCCCTAGGCGATGCCCTGGCCCACACGTCGGAGCGCGCGGTGCTCATGCTGTTGCCGACGGACTACTACCTGATCGGTGGCGCGATCGCCGTCGCCTGTACCTTCGCGGTACTGGGCTTCATGCCCGCGCACATCCTGGGCAGGATTTTCGTACACGATACCGAGGCGCCGGCCCAGGCGCCGCCGCGACCTGAAAACGGGCGCCGATATGCCGTCAGCGGTTTGTCGTTCTTGATCTTCGCGTTCTTGATCTATGGCGGATTCGCCGGCAGTCGGGATCCCTTGGCCAATCCCTTGCCCTTGACGATTTGGACCCTGGGATGGGTCGGGTTAACCCTGGCCCATGCTCTTTTCGGGAACTTTTGGCACTGGATTAATCCCTGGAGCGGCCCCTATCGAATCGTCACCGCCTTGATACGTCGCGATGAGGAGCGCCCGCCATTGAGCCTGCCGAAGGGCCTCGGCCATCTGCCCGCGATCCTGGGTCTGTTCGCCGTCGGCTGGTTCGAGCTGGTCGACCTGGCGCCCGACGATCCCGGCCGCCTGGCCTGGGCGGCGGGAGCCTATTGGTCGATCACATTCGGCGCCATGTTGGCATTCGGCGAGGCCGAATGGCGATCTCGGGGCGAGTGTTTTTCGATCTTTTTTCGCTTCGTTTCACTTTTGGCGCCGTTTGCGCGAAACGGCGCCGGCCGAATTGTGCCGGTGGTCCCGGGCGCGCGCGTCCTCGCCGCGCCACCACCACCGCTGAGCGCGGTGCTCTTTATCCTGCTCGCCCTGGCGACGGTGTCGTTCGATGGTTTGAACAAAACCTTCTGGTATTTGGATTTGATCGGCATAAACCCGCTTGCATTTCCAGGCCGTTCTGCCGTCGTTTGGCCGAATACTTTCGGTTTGATTGGCATGTTCGGCGCCATGGCCGGCCTCTTTTGCTTTTGCGTCGCTGTTGGCGCCCGGGCCGCCGGCGCGAAGAATCCTTGGGCCGGCCTCGGGTGCCTTGTGCTGGCACTCTTGCCGATCTCTCTCGCCTACCACTTTTCCCATTACTTGACGGTGCTGCTGGTCAATCTGCAATACGCCCTGGCCGCGGCGACCGACCCGCTGGGCATGGGACTGGACCTGTTGGGACTTGGGCGCTTTCACGTCACCACGTCATTCCTGGCCGACCATCGCAGCGTGGAGGTGATCTGGAATCTGGTGGCTGGCGTCATTGTCATCGGCCATCTTTGGGCGGTCGTCCTGGCCCATGCGATCGCGCTTCGTTTGCACGACACGCCGCGCCGCGCCGCGAATTCTCAGGTCCCCTTGGCCGCCTTGATGGTCGCCTACACGGTCTTTGGCTTGTGGCTCTTGTCGACTCCGACGGGCGCGTGACCGGGCGGTCGATTTCGCTGGATTCCAGGTCCGGCAGGGCACTAACATATTGTGGGAAAAGTAAATGTCGCTTCGGCGCAAACCAACAAGGCACCTTGGGAGGGCAAGACATGGTTGAATCGGTGAGGCCAAAACGCAAACAGCCGGTGAGCGGCGTTACACGCCGCAAAGCCTTGGTCGGTTTGGGCGGCGCGGCGGTTTCCGGCGTCTTGCCGGGTTTCGTGCGCTATGCGCAGGCTCAGTCCTCGGCCCCGATCAAGATTGGCTTCCAGGTTCATCGCACGGGCATCGGCGCGTCCTATGGCCGTTGGTATGATCGAACCACAAAGGCAGCGGCCCTCCTGATCAACGAATCGGGCGGCATCAACGGGCGCCCGGTTGAGATCATCGCCGAAGACGACGGCACGGATCCCAAACGCGGCGCCGAGGTCGTGGAGAAATTCGCCACCCAACATGGCGCCGATGTCGCCTTCGGCACCTTGTTCAGCCATGTGGTCATCGGCTCCGCGCCGCGCGCCGGGGAACTGAAGATCCCGTATTTCGTGGTTAGCGAGGGGCATCACGTCGCCTCTGGCATGCTGAACCGCTATACACTGCAGCCCGGCATCACGGACGTAAAAAGCCAGGTCCAGTCCATGGCGCCTTGGGTCGCCGCTAATCTGGGTAAGAAGGTCACCATGATTTACCCGGATTTCGCGTTCGGCCACGATCATCGGGATTATTTCTCGGCCGCCATGGCGGCGCAGGGCGGGGAGGTCATCGGCAAGATCGCGATTCCCCCGACCGAAAGCTCGTTCTTCAAATATTTCCCGAAGATCCCGCGCGGCACCGACGTCCTCTACCATGTTATGGTCGGCCCCGGCGTGCTGACCTTCGTCAAGGAAATGGGTGAGTTCTTCGGTTCCAAGCGGCCGGAGATATTCGGCTTCATCGATTCGCTGGAGGCGGTAAACATCAACAGCCCGGGGCTGGAATTCCTGGAGGGCAGCTATTTCTGGGAAGGCAATCCGCGCTACGCCCAAGCGCAATCGACCAAGTTCGACGCCTTTTACCGCGCCAAGGTAGGTGTGGACGCGACCGGCGCCAGCGTCAACGACCCGAAGGACATCTCGACCTACGCCCACATGTTCGGATGCTGGGAAACGCTTCACGTCATCAAGCAGGGCATGGAATCGGCCGGCTATCGCGGCCCGGGCGACCGCGCCAAGCTGATCGAAGCGGTCGAATCCATCACCGACATGGCGGCCAGCCAGGCCCACCCGCAGGGCGCCAAGCTCTTCAACGGCAAAACCCATCAGGTCTTTGGGCACCAGTACATATCGCAGGTCGGCGGCGGCAAGCTCAACGTCGTGCACAGGACTGCGATCGAGGACGGCTTTTACAAAGACGAAGTCGACTACACCTCTCAACCGCTCTGAGCGGACACGTTTTCTGGGGCGGAGGATACCGGCCTCCGTCCCGGTTTCCTTTCCCGATACGCCGCCTGTCAGGGGACAACCGCGTTGGATTTCGGTCCCTATTTTCTGTTAGCCACGCTTGAAGGCGCCGTCGGCGCGGCGGTGCTGGCGCTGACCGCCCTCGGCCTGTCGCTGGTCTTCGGGGTCATGCGGATCGTCAATGTCGCCCACGGTGCGTTCTTTATGCTGGGCGCCATTATCGCGTGGTGGGTCGCCGATACGCTCGGCGCTGGCCCTATGCTCAGCTTTCTCGCCGCTTTGATTATCAGTCCCCTGGCCGTCGGTGCCGTGGCCGTGTTGGCGGAACGCCTGATCCTGCGACGGCTGAACTACAATCCCGAAAGCACCATCGTCGCCACCATCGGTTTGCTTTACGTCATCGAGCAGGTTGCGCTGATGACCTATGGGCCGGACGCTAGGCCGGTCGTGGCGCCCATTGACTTTCGGGTCCAACTGCCCTGGTTCGGGTATTCCGGCTACAAGCTTCTGGTGATCGCGGCGTCCATCGTCGTGATGTTGGCGGTTTGGTGGGGGCTGACCCGGACCCGGATCGGGCTGATGATGCGCGCGACCCAATTCGATTCCGAAACCGCGCGCGCCTTCGCGATTCCCGTCGACCGGGTCTATGGCGGCGTCTTCGCCTTCGGCGCCATGTTGGCGGCTATCGGGGCCGTATTGGTGGTGCCGATCCAACAGGCCCATTACCTCATGGGCAACGACCCGCTGCTGCTGTCCTTCATTGTGGTTATCATCGGCGGCCTGGGCAGCTTGAGGGGGACCGTTCTCGCGGCCGTCATAATCGGGTTGAGCGACGGCATTATCTCGGTCTTCTTCTCGCCGACCCTCGCTAAGATTATCGCCACCCTTGTTGTCGCCATGATCCTGGTCATACGGCCGAAGGGTTTGTTCGGCACCCAATCCGCATGAGATCACGCTGGGCCAACAAAGCGACCGTCCTACATGTGGGCGTGATCGCGGTTCTTTTCGCGCTTCAGTTCGTATTGCCCGAATACCACCATGTGAATCTTGCCAGGGTCATGGTTCTGGCCAGCTTCGCCATGGGCTACAATATCGCCTTCGGCTATACTGGCCTATTGAGCCTGGGCCACGCCATGTTCTTCGCGGCTGGGCTCTACGCGGCCGGGCTCATGGCGCAGTTTGCCGGCGTCAGTGCGGCGGGCGGTCTCCTCCTAGGCGTCGCGGCTGGTTTGGCCTTGGCCGCGGCGGTCGGTTGCCTGGCCCTGCGCACCACCGGCGTCTCTTTCATGATCGTCACCCTCATGTTCGCCCAGGCGGCGTTTCTGGCGACCTTCTATTTCGGCGAATATACCCGCGGGGACGAGGGTTTCGTGATCCCGTCCCATCTGCGCCATCTGTTCGGGCTTTTCCTGGCCGAGCCGGCCACACGCTATTTCGTGGCGCTGTCCCTGTTCGCCCTGTGCCTGGCGATCAGCTTCGCCGTCGCCCGTTCGTCCATGGGGCGCGTCCTGGCGGCTATCCGGGAAAACGAGGAACGGACCCGGATGCTGGGCTACAACGTCTTTCTATATAAGCTTGTGGCTTTGACGATCTCGGGCGCCATGTCTGGCCTAGTTGGGGCCGCTTACGGGATGCTCTTCGGCTACGTCGGCGCGACCTTCGCGTCGATCCAATATTCGATTTTTCCGCTGCTCTGGGTCTTGATGGGCGGCGCCGCCACGGTCCTGGGGCCGTTCGTCGGCACCTTGCTGATGTTCTATCTGGTGGACATCAGCAGCGGCTTCACCTCCGCCAACATGTTGATCGTTGGCCTGGCCTTGATCGGTTTGATCCTGTTCTTTCCCAAGGGGATCCTGGGAAGCCTCCGCGAGCGGGCCGCGCCATGGCTGCCATGACCTTGCTCTCCACCGAGAACCTGTCGAAGCAGTTCGGCGGCTTGCGGGCCGTGGACTCGGTCAGTTTCACCTTCCTCGAGGGCGAGATTCGCGCGCTCATCGGCCCGAACGGGGCCGGCAAGACCACTTTCGTCAACCTTCTGTCTGGGCGCATTCCGCCGACCGAGGGGCGGGTCGTTTTCGCCGGCGAGGACGTCACCCGGCTTCCCGCTCACGCCCGGGTCAACCGCGGGATCGCCTACACGTTCCAGATCACCAGCGTTTTCGCCGGCATGTCGGCCATGGACAACGTCAAGCTTTCCGCCCAAAGGCGCTTGTCGAAAGGACTGTTCGGCCCGGACCCGGCGTTGTTGGAGCGCGTCGCCCTGAGCGCCCTCGAGCGGGTTGGGCTTGCTGCGCGGCGGGACGAGATCGCCGGGAACTTGAGCTATGGACATCAACGGCTTCTCGAAGTCGCCATGGGGCTTGGCCTGGACCCAAAGCTTCTGATTCTCGACGAACCCACCCAGGGCCTTTCGGACGAAGAGATCGCGGTTTTTGTCACCTTGGTGAAGGAGATCGCGCAGAATGCCTCTATCCTGCTGATCGAACACAACATGGATGTGGTGATGGGCCTGGCCCACACTATCACGGTCTTGGATCGGGGCCGCATTCTGGCGCAAGGGACTCCGGATGAAATCCGGCGTAACGAGGCGGTGAGACGGGCGTATCTGGGCAAGTGATGCTGACGGTCGAAAACATAAACTGCTTCTACGGCCACACCCAGGTGTTGCGGGATTTTTCACTCGCGGCTGAGGCGGGGCGGATTCTTTGTGTCATGGGGCGCAACGGGGCCGGCAAGACCACGGCGCTCAAATCCATCATGGGCCTGGTACGCCCACGTAGCGGGCGGGTGATGATCGACGGGGTCGATATCGCGGCCCTACAGGCCGAGGAAGCGCCTCGGCACGGCATTGGCTACGTGCCGCAAGGCCGGCGCCTGTTTTCCGAACTGACCGTGGGGGATAATCTGGAAATCGGCCTGATGGCACGGGGGTCCGGCGATGATGTTAAAGAACATACGCTGGATTTCTTCCCGGCTCTGCGCGAGCGGCTGGACCAACGGGCCGGCACCTTGTCGGGCGGCGAACAGCAGATGCTGGCGATTGCGCGGGCGCTGTGTCTGGAACCGACAGTCTTGCTTCTGGATGAGCCGACCGAGGGCCTGATGCCCTCCATGATCGCGCGCATCCGGGACGTGGTGCTAGAGTTGAAAAGCCAGGGCGTCGCCGTGATCCTGGTCGAACAGCGGGTCGATGCCGTCCTGCAGATTGCCGACCGGGTGCTGTTCGTGGAAAACGGACGCAGCCGCGATACGGTCGAGGCCGAAGCCCTGCGGGACTCGCCGGACATGCTCGACCGTTACCTCGGCATGGGTCATTGATGGATTCATCAAGCTGCGGCGCATAAGGACCTTTGCGGCAACGCGGCGAAATTAGGGAGGAACGGCCATGGCGGACTCGGCACATAAACTGGTCATCAAGAACATCGGGCTGATCCTATCCGGGGCTTTGGAAAAACCGATCATCGAGGGCGACACGGTGGTGGCGGTCGGCGGCAAGATTGCCGCGGTCGGATACGAGAAGGACCTCGATACGGATCAGCCGGATAGCTTGATCGATGCCCATGGTGTCGCCCTCTCGCCGGGCCTGATCGACAGCCACGTGCATCCGGTCATCGGCGATTACACACCGCGCCAGCAGCAGCTGAACTGGATCGACTCCTGTTTGCACGGTGGCGTCACCACCATGATCTCAGCGGGCGAGGTGCACATGCCGGGCCGGCCCAAGGATATCGTCGGGCTCAAGGCCATGGCCATCGCGTCTCAACGCTGGTACGAGAATTTCCGCCCCTCCGGGGTCAAAGTCCTGGCCGGAGCGCCGGTCATCGAAGAGGGCATGGAAGAGCAGGACTTCAAGGACATGGCCGAGGCTGGCGTGACGCTGCTGGGCGAAGTCGGCTTAGGTTCGGTCAAGGCCGGGGACAAGGCCAAGCAGATGGTGGCCTGGGCGCGCAAATACGGAATTCAATCCACCATCCATACCGGCGGCCCGTCGATTCCCGGCTCCGGCCTGATCGACAAGGACGTGGTACTGGAGGCGGACGCCGACATCATCGGCCACATCAACGGCGGTCATACCGCGCTGCCCGACGATCAGATCGTCTGCTTGTGCGAAAGGTGCGGGCGCGGGATCGAGCTCGTGCACAACGGGAACGAGCGGGCCGCACTACTTGCCATGCGCACCGCCTTCGAGTTGAAGCAGTCGGAACGGGTGATCCTGGGCACCGATGCGCCGGCCGGTTCGGGCGTGCAGCCGCTCGGCATCCTGCGCATGATCGCCATGCTGTCGTCGCTCGGCGACGTGCCGGCGGAAATCGCCTTTTGCTTTGCCACCGGCAATACTGCGCGCATGCGCGGGCTTGATTGCGGCTTGATCGAGGCCGGCAAGTCCGCCGACTTTATCCTGATCGATACCGCCCAGCACGCGCCGGGCAAGGACATGTTGGAGTCGATCCACCAAGGCAATCTGCCCGGCGTCGGCATGACCGTGATCGACGGCGTGGCGCGCTCCGCGCGGTCCCGCAATACGCCGCCGGCGACGAGACTGCCGGAACAGGTGACATAGAGCCGCGCCGCGTGGGGGCTAACGCAAGCCGTCCTCGCCCTTGGCTTCTTCGGCGGTCAAGCCGCCGACGCGGGGCAAGGGACGCCCCGAATCCGTGACCGAGATTGCGACCATGATCTCGTTAGCGCGGGGCGCGTCGTTGATGCGCACTTCCATGCCGTCGAAGTGGGAGCGCACATAGGCCGCGTCCTTGTGGCCCAGAGGGATGTCGAGCGGCTGGCCCATGGAGCCCATCTTTTTTGACGAGGGCACCAGGGCGGCGCCTTTCTCGACCTCGGCGCGTAACGGTTTGCCCAGGCGTGGATGTAGAATCGCCGCCGCGTGCTCCAGCTCGCCGTTCTCGCCGACCATGGCGGCCTTGCCATAGCTTTCCGCCTGCCGAGGTTCGATGCCCAGGGCCTCGACGCATCGCCGGCCCAGCACACCGCCCAATTCCTCACCGACGGCCATCAGTTCTTCCAGGTCTTCTTGATATCGGCCCGCAAAGGGATTTTCGATCACCGCCACAGCCGCCGCGCGGCGGGTCGGGGGCGAGATATCCTTGCCGATTTCCTTGCGGGTCTCTTCCACAATGGTGACGATCTTGCGGATCTTTGCTTGGGTCATCTCAGCCCATCCTCTCCTTTGATCTCGCTGGCCTTCAATCCACCGGCGCGGTTGTGGATACGCGGCCCGGTCGTCATGACTAGGGCGACCAGCATTTCATTCTTTCGGGGCGCGTCGTTGATGCCGACTTCGATTCCGTCGAAGTGCGAGCGGACATAGGAGGCGTTGGTATGGGTCACCGGAATGTCGAGCCGGGTGCCGGGCCCGCCGACCTTTTTCGACGAGGCGACGATGGCCTTGGAATTCGGGATCAGCTCGCGCATGGAATAGCCGCCCGGCGCGTGCCAGAGGGCGGCATGTTCCAATTCTCCCGCCTCGCCGACGATAGCGCCCTTGCCATAGCCTTCCACAATGGAGGCGTCGCCGCCCAGGGCGTCGATCAAATCCTGAGCCATCTTCAGGCCGAGCGGTTTCAAATCGTCGATAAAGCCGACAATGTCCTCGACATAGCGTCCGGCGAAGGGGTTTTCGATGACCGTGCAAACCGCCGCCCGCCTCAAGGGCAGCGCGGCCACGGGCCCGCCCTCGTGAAAAATCTCGTCGATGGTGATCACCGACTTCCTGACAACAACCTCAGGCATGAATCAGGCTCTCCACCTTTTGTTCGCCTTGCGATAGCCTCGCGGGCTCCATCTTATCGACCGCCCGGACTTCGCCCTGAAGACATAACCTGGCTGCGACGATCAAGCCACGGCGGCGCATATCTTGCGCCAGCTTCGCGCCCCGGTCGAGGGCCGTGGCCTTCTGATCCGCGCTGAGCGGATCGACCCTGACCGTCACAAGCCGTTCGCCCAGATCGCTATCGGGCGATAGATCCCGTGCGGGCGCACGGCGGACCGCGGGCGCGCCGGGCAGGTCGACCGCATTGGCGATCAGGGTCGCCGCCGCATCCGCCGCCGCGGCACTCTCCGCCAGTACGCTCACGGCGTCGGCGATACCCAAACTGTGGCTGCGTCCGCGCCAGCCGCTGGTCGCGATGCCGCGTATCGGGTCCTGGCTGGATATGGTCACCGTTTCCAAGCCCTCGCCGGAGGCCACGCCCAGGGTAAAAGCCTCGCCCTGATTGAGGTATAAGGCGATGTCGCCGCCATTGTTGACATAGGCCCGGCGCAAGCGCCGGCCGTGGCGAAGTTCCGCCAAAATATGATCGGCGACCGCGCCAGCGACCGCCGCCATGGGGGTCACAAACATCCTGGCGTGGGGCGCGACGGCGCGGCGCATTCGCTGCGCGACCGGGCCCCTGGGCACGGCGGCCCCTGGGCCCAGGGTTGCCCGCAGGATCGACAACTCCGCGACCAGGGTTTCCAAGACGGGCTCGAAGGCTCGATTGGCTTGGCCATAGGCGGCGGCGACATCTTCGGGACTTCCGCTTGCCTCCACGATCAAATCGATCGGCCCATGTTGCAAATGAAGCCGCTTGCCGTCCAGTAGCAGAGCCATCTGTGGGCCGCACTGGCGGAAGGCGCTCACTTGTCGAGATCCGGATCGGCCCAGCCGTAGTTCCCGGCACGAGTCGGCCAAGGATTGTCCTGGCCCTGGCGAATGCGGACTTGACCTTTCAAGACATGATCGTTTTGCGGTCCGGTGACGCCCTTGGCCGCTTCTTCGATCGGCACCACGTGGTCCATATGGCCGCCCAGGGTTTCGTAGTCTTCGCGCCGCATGGTGAATTCGATCGGCGCCACCAGGGCGGGCGTCGGAACATAGCCGAAGGCTTGCTCCGGCATACGGGTGACGTCGGCCATGATGGTGATGCCGCCGCCCGGCCAGACATAGGCCGGCGCCCCGCCACAGGTAATGTGGGTCAGCATCTGTTTGACCGAGCGGGTCAACTTAACCGGGTTTTCGGTCACCCCGGCGCGCAACGATCCGCCCGCGCCGCCCATGAACAGGACCGAGCATAGGGCCGGTTCGCAATTCTCCTCGATCCGCCGAACCGAAGGCAGCAATCGCTCCGGCATCTCCAACTGTTGGGGGATCAAGTCTTCGTCGAGTTCGAAGTACGCAAACTGCTCCCCGGTGGTGGACACCATGAGTAAGGACTGGCCGGGGCGGGCTACCTTCGGATTGAATGGGTCGAGGATCAGCAAGGGATCGTCGATATCGGTGCCGCCCCAGCCGGTGCCCGGCTCCGCGACCTGAAAATAGCGGCCCGGCGTGGAGCGCCGCCCCTTGACCCTGATGCCGGTGGCCTGCCAGCCGATCACCTTACCGGCCTGATGTTCCGACATGACTCCGGTGATGTGATCGTCGACCACCACCACCTCGTCGACCAAGCCCTTCCATTGCGAGGCGAACATTCCGACCGTCGCAGATCCGCAACCGACTCGCATGCGCTGTTCCTCGACACCGTTGATGATCGGCGCCTTGCCGGCCTCGACCACCACCGTCGAGCCGTCGTCGATGGTCATCTCGACGGGTTTCCGATTGCACAGGTCCATGAGCGACTGACAGGTCACGCGGCCTTCCTTCTTTCCGCCGCCGGTCAGGTGATGTACGCCCCCGATGGACAGCATCTGGGAGCCGTACTCGCCGGTGGTCACATGGCCGATCGGCTCGCCGTCCACACGCACCGGGTTTTGTTCGGGGCCCAGGTGCCGGTCGGTGTCGATCTTCACCTTGGCGCCGCAATAGCTGAAAATGCCTTCGGTCACGACCGTGATCATGTCGATTCCGCTGACCTCGCGGGACACGATGAAGGGTGCCGGCTTGTAATCCGGGTAGGTGGTGCCGGCGCCGATCGCGGTGACGAAGGCCTCGCCCGGGGTCACAACCTCGCCGTCCCAGTCCTTGCCCAGGTCCAAAAACGGCACCAGCTTGCCGCTGTCTTCCTGGCGTCGTTCGATGAGGACCAGCGGATCGACCCGGACCAGTTGCCCGCCTTCGTTGGCGTAGCGGTCGCAGGCGCCGGCCCGCCCGTCGGCGATGTAGCACATCACCGGGCAGGCATCGCAGCGGATCTTTTCAACCGCCGGCTTGTCCTTGCTCATGTCGCACCCTCGGTCATTCGCCTATCGCCTTTATGGCGGCGCGAACTTTGTCCGGCGTGGCGGGCAGGTCGCGGACCAGCGCGCCGGTGGCGTCGCGGATCGCGTTCAGGATCGCCGGCGCCGTGGGAATCAGGACATGCTCGCCCAAACCTTTTGCGCCGTAAGGGCCTTCCGCGTCGGCCACTTCGACAATGATATTCTCCACTTCCGGCACATCGCCGAAAGTGGGAATGAGATAGTCGTGCAGGTTTTCCGTGCGACCGGGAATGTAGTCTTCCATCAAGGCCATGCCGATGCCCTGAACCGACCCGCCTTCGATCTGCCCCTCGATCAGCACCGGATTTATAGCGCGCCCAACGTCGTGCGCCGTGCTCAGTCGTTCGAGCTTTACCGTCCCCAGTGCGGTATCGACGGTCAGTTCCATGATCTGTGCGCCGTAGCCGAAGACCGCGTAAGGCACACCCTGGCCGTCCTCGTCCAGGGGTTTGGTCGGTGGATCGTAAGTTTCCTCGCCGCGAAAGGCGTAGCCGAACTTGTCCAGGGGCAGGCGCGACAAATCGATCTCAGCGACCGCCGCACCGTCGGTCAACTCGATACGGCCGGGCTTGAAAAGCAAACCTGCGCCGCTCGATACATTGCCATGACGAAGAATTTCTCGTCGCAAAGAGTCGCCGGCTAGTTTGGCCGCTGAACCGCTGACATAGGTTTGGCGCGACGCCGATGTTTTTCCCGCGTCCGGCGTCAAATCGGTGTCGCAGCCGACAAGTTCCAGGTCGTGGACCGGGACGCCCACGGCATCGGCAGCGATCTGGGCAATCACCGTATTCGCGCCCTGGCCGATATCCGACGCCCCCTGATGCAAGACCACGCCGCCGTCCGGCCTTACCCCTATGCGGATCGTCGAGGGGTTCGGCAGCGAGGTGTTGCCGCAGCCATACCAGCAGGACGCGATCCCGATGCCGCGCCGCAAGCCCGTGCCGTTGGCCCGCCGGTTGAAGCCACTCGCCGCGCCTTGGGCGCGCGCCCAGGCCGGTTTGAGGGCCTCCAGGCACGCGGTAATGCCGACCCCGCTCTCGAACACCTGCCCCGTCACGGTCGCTTGGCCGTCCAAGAGCGCGTTACGAAGGCGAAACTCCAGGCGGTCCATGCCGAGCGCAACCGCCAGTTCGTCATAGAGGCATTCCTGCGCGATGGCCGATTGCGGCACGCCGAATCCGCGGAAGGCGCCGGACGGCGGGCAGTTGGTATGAATCGCCGCGCTACGCGCTACATAATTGGGCGTGAAGTAGGGCCCGGAGGCATGAACCGGTACGCGGTTGGCCACGGTCGGGCCCCAAGAGGCGTAGGCGCCGGTATTGAAAACTCCGTCGAATTCAAACGCGGTGATTTTCCCTGTTTCGTCGCAGCCGATCCTTGCGGTCATCTCGGAAGGATGCCGCTTGGTGGTCGATTGCATGGATTCCTGGCGGCTATAGGTCAGGGCTGCCGGACGGTTTAGGTGCCAGGCGGCGATTGCCATATAGGGCTGCAGGGAAACGTCGAGCTTGGAGCCGAAGCCGCCGCCGCAGGCGCTCGGTACGATGCGGACTTGCGCCGGGTCGATGCCCATGATTTCGGCGAGCGACTCCCGGTCCATATGGGGCGCTTGGGTCGAGGCGAAGACCTCGATGCGGTCCCCGACGCGGCGCGCGAAACCGGCTTCCGGTTCGATATAGGCGTGCTCGACGAAGGGCGTCGAGAATCGGCCTTCGGCGACATGGGCCGCCTGGGCGAATCCGGCCGCCACATCGCCCCGCGCCACATAGCCGCGGATCAGGACGTTTTCGTCGCGGCCGTCATGCAGCCGGGGGGCATCCGGGGCTTGCGCTTCGACCGGGGTCAAAACGTGGGGTAAAGGCACCCATGTAATCGGGAATCGGTTCAGGTCAAGCAGCTTCATGGCGGCGCGCTCACCGGCGACGGCGGCCACCGCCTCGCCGCGATAACGGGCAGCCTTTTCCGCGAAGACAGGCTGATCGGCGAAGGGCGGGATAACCCCGAAACAGTTTCGGCCGGCGATATCCGCCGCAGTGAACACCGCCAGGACGCCGGGATGATCCGTGACGAAACCGGCAAGGTCGCCAAAGCTAAAGGCCGCATGGTGATGCGGGCTGCGCAGAACCCGGACCACGACCGCGTCGTCCGGCGTGGCGTCCGCGCCGAAGAGCTCGGTTCCCGCCACCTTGGGTTCGCCGTCCAAACGGCGGACTGACGCGCCCACACCGGCGCCCGCCGGGGGCGATACCTCGCTACCATTGAAGCCGGTCGCATACACCACCGCATCGACGATTTTGCGATAGCCGGTGCAGCGGCATAAAACGCCGCCAAGAGCATCGGCCACCTGGTCCCGGGTCGGATGGGGTGTGCGCTGGAGCAGCGCGGCTGCGGAGACCAGCATGCCCGGCGTGCAGATGCCGCATTGGGCCGCGCCGAAATGCAGGAACGAATTTTGCAGTGGCGACAACGTGCCATTCGCCTTCAAGCCTTCGACCGTGGTGACCTTCGCACCCTCTACTTGCCCAGCGGGGACTAGGCAGGCGCAACAGGCTTCGCCGTCGATCAGCACGGTGCAGGCGCCGCAGTCGCCGGCGTCGCATCCCACCTTGGTGCCGGTCTGCCCCAAACTATCCCGCAGCACGGTGGATAGACGGTCGCTTGGCGCGACCTTGGCGCGAACCGGCACCTCGTTCAGATCGAAGCTGACCTCAATACCGCTCATGTCGCCGGCCTCACGGCAAACAGCCGAGAAGGCCGCGCCGGACCAACTCGCAAGCCGCTTCGCTGCGGTATCCGGTGCTCGCGCGCACGTCGTCTATGGGCGATAAAGGGCCGAAGTGCGCCGGCGATACGATCCCGGCCAAGGTCTCGTCGCAAGGCTTCCCGATCAGCGCCTGTTCCAAACCCTCCATACGCTGCGCGACCGCCGAGCAGGCCCCGACCGAGACCCGCGCGTCGCCTACCTTGCCACCGTCACCGGCTTCCAGGCGGGCCGCCACCATGGCGATGGAAATGACCAGGTACTTCCTGGCCCCCAGTTTGATGAAATGCGACCGTCCCTGCGCCGCCCCGGCCGGGATTGCAAATCCGGTCACGATCTCGTCCGGCCGTAGGGCGGTCGCGCGGTTGCCCAGAACGAAGTCCGAAAGGGCAACCTGGCGTTTGCCTTGCGCCGAGTCGGTTTCCACGACCGCATCTAGAGCCAGCAACGGCGGCACCCCATCGGCGGCCGGCGAGGCATTGCAGATATTCCCCGCCACCGTGGCTCGGTTTTGGATCTGCACTGAGCCGACTTCCCGCGCGGCCAGTTTCAGCGCGTCGAAGGCGGGCGGCAGATCGGCGGTTATCACGTCGCTCCAGGTGGTCAGGGCGCCGATGCGCCAGCCGTCGTCGTCGTCGCGCCTAATTCCGCGCAATCCCTCAACGGCCGAGATGTCCAGAACCGCCTCGTTGACTGCCCGGTCGCGCAGGCCCGGATAGAAATCGGTGCCACCGGCAAGGACCGTCCACCGGTTCTCCGCCAAGAGCGATAGCGCCGCATCTACTGTCGTCGGCCGCGCGTACATGTCGCCTTTCCCCGCAAACGAGCGTCTCGGGTTCGAACGCCAACGATAGATCGCGAACTCCCGTCATCGGCGCCCGGAGGCAATCATACAGCACGGCGGTGTCGGCGCAAAATGGTCCGAGGCAGGCAGGGAGACGACGCAGAACTTTGGGCTCACGGCCTTGACGGCGGCGGCCGTGCGGGTTCAGAGTCTCGATGCGCGCCAGGGCAAATTCGATGAAATTTTGAAAAACCTGAACCGTCGGAAGGACGGCTAGGCAAGGATGGCAAGCCACTTGATCGGCGAAACGACGCGCGGTGTATTTCCCATTTCAGCCACGCCGTTTACCGACGACGGGTCGCTCGATCTCGAGTCCGTCGATAGCCTGGTCGATTTCTATCTTAAGTGCGGTGCGCACGGGCTGACCATCTTAGGCATGATGGGCGAGGCGCCGAAGCTCAGCGAAGCGGAATCCCTCGCCGTCGTCGAGCGGGTGATGCGGCGGGTTGACGGCCAGGTGCCGGTGATCGTCGGGGTCAGCAATCCTGGCGTCAGAGGCCTTGCCGGCCTATCGAAAGCCTCCATGGACATAGGCGCGGCCGGGGTGATGATCGCGCCGCCGCCAGGTCTGAAAACGGAAGCTCATGTGCTCGGCTATTTCGACACGGTGTTCGAGGCGCTCGGCCCGGAAATTCCGGTCTGCTTTCAGGACTTCCCGACCAGCACTGGCGTGCATATTTCCGTCGACACGTTCTTGAAGCTGGTCGAATATCACCCGAGCCTAGTCATGCTCAAGCACGAGGATTTCCCGGCCCTGCGGAAGCTTACGGCCATACGCACGGCTGGCGATCTGGTGGAGAACCGGCGGATTTCCATCTTGGTGGCCAACGCCGGGCTCTACTATCCGCTGGAAATGCGTCGCGGGGCCGACGGTGTGATGACCGGCTTTGCTTTTCCAGACATGCTGGTCAAAGTTTACCAGCTTTTCGAAAACAACGATCCCGAGGCCGCCGAAGATCTCTACGATCTCTATTTGCCGTTGTTGCGTTACGAGTATCAAACCGGCTTCGGGCTGGCCATCCGCAAGGAAATCCTGCGCCGCCGCGGCGCCATTCGCTGCGCCGCGACGCGCGCGCCAGGGCCGGCCATGAACGCCGACGAGCACGCCGAACTGACTATCTTGATGGACCGTCTGGAGCGAAAGCTAGGGCGCTAGAGTATATTCCGATCATATTGAACCATTTGACCGGATTTTCGCGCCCGCTGGACGTCGTTGCGACCCACTAGCGGTCAACCAGACCGCGGCGTGGGCCGCACCTAGCCAGCAGACGCGAAAATCCGGTCAAATGGTTCAATATGATCGGAACATGCTCTAGCCGTTGGGCTCGGGCTCTACCCGGATCGTTCGCCGTGTTTCCTGAGCCCTCGACCCTTATGCGCGCTAACCCGGCCTTGGGGCGGTAACGATTGCGCCGGCGGCGCTCAGTCGAGCTCGAAGGCGTCCTTGTAGTTGAGCTTGAGAGCCGGGTCCTGATCTTCCTTCTCGAGGTAGCAGTCGCCGACCACGAGGACTTCGATGTCGGATCCCATGAAACAGCGGAAGGCGTCTTCGGGCGTGCACACGATCGGCTCGCCGCGCACGTTGAAACTGGTGTTGATGACCACCGGACAGCCGGTTTTGGCTTTGAACGCGCTGATCAGCGCGTGATAGCGCGGGTTGGTCTGGGCATGCACCGTTTGAATGCGGGCCGAGTAGTCCACGTGGGTGATCGCCGGGATCTCCGATCGTGGAACATTGAGCTTATCGATGCCGAACAGCGCCTTCTCATCGTCGGTCATGGCAATGCGCCGGTCTTCCCGGACGCCGGCGACCATCAGCATATAGGGGCTGTCGCCGTCCATTTCGAACCACTCGGCAACATCCTCGCGCAGCACCGAGGGCGCGAAGGGGCGGAAGGATTCGCGGTATTTGACCCGAAGGTTCAGCGTCTTCTGCATGGTCGGTGAGCGCGGGTCGCCCAGGATCGAACGGCCGCCAAGGGCGCGCGGGCCAAATTCCATCCGGCCCTGGAACCAGCCGACCGCCTTTTCCGCGGCCAAGGCGGCCGCGGTCTTATCAATCGTTTCCGCGCTCGAAAGAACGGTGAACTTCGCGCCGGCCGCCGTTAGGCGGGCCTCGATATCGTCCTGCGCGAACGCGGGGCCCAGGTAAGCCCCTTTCATGCTGTCCGCCGCCCCGTTGAGCTTGCGCGGTTGACCCTGGAAATGGTGATAGGTAACGAGGGCCGCGCCCAAGGCGCCGCCGGCGTCGCCGGCCGCGGGCTGAACCCATATGTTTTCGAAACAGTTTTCACGCAGGAGCTTGCCGTTCGCCACGCAATTTAGGGCAACGCCGCCCGCCAAACATAGGTTCTTTTCGCCGGTTTCCGTCGCGATCGAACGGCCGAGCCGCAACACCACCTCTTCGGTGACGTCCTGGATCGAGGCGGCGATATCCATCTCCCGCTGGGTCAGAGGGGTTTCCGGGTCGCGTGCGGGTGCACCAAAAAGCTCATCGAACTTTTGGTTGGTCATGCGCAACCCAGTGCAATAGTCGAAATAGGAGAGATCGAGGCGGAACGAGCCGTCCTCCTTTACATCGATCACATTGTCGAGGATCAGTTTCGAATACTTCGGTTCGCCGTAAGGCGCCAGGCCCATAACTTTGTATTCGCCCGAATTCACCCGGAACCCGGTGTAGTACGTGAAGGCCGAATAGAGCAGCCCCAGCGAATGGGGAAAGTAAATCTCTCGCATCATCTCGACCGAATTGTCCCGGCCTTGGCTGAGCGACGTCGTGGTCCATTCTCCGACCCCGTCCATGGTCAGGACCGCCGCGCTCTGAAACGGCGAGGGATAAAACGCGCTGGCCGCGTGGCTTTGGTGATGCTCCGCGAACAGCAGGCGTTCCTCCCAATCGAATTCCGGCGCATGGCTTTGCAGCTTCTTGCGAAGAAGCGACTTTTGGAAAAGCTTTTCCTTGAGCCACAGAGGCATCGCCATACGGAAGGATTGGAACCCCTGGGGCGCGTAGGCCACATAGGTTTCAAGAAGGCGCTCGAACTTGAGAAAGGGTTTGTCGTAAAAGGCCACGAAATCGACGTCCGACAACGCCATGCCGGCTTCCGCTAGGCAGTATTCGATCGCATGAGTCGGGAAATCGGGGTCGTGCTTTTTCCGGGTAAAGCGCTCTTCCTGTGCCGCGGCCACGATATTCCCATCCTCGATCAGCGCTGCCGCGCTGTCGTGATAAAAGGCCGATAGGCCAAGCACCCGCATTCCTTGGCCCGCCCGTATCAGAAAATCGTGTAGATGAAGGGCGCGACCGCGGAGCCCTGGGTGAGGATCACCAGCCCGCCAAACACCAGCATCATGATGACGATGGGCATCAACCAGAATTTCTTGCGGATACGCATAAAGGACCAGAGTTCTCTTAGGAAGGACATGGCTGCTCTCAGAATTGGTTTTTCATGGTTTCGGGCGCGGGCCCCGGCGGGTCGCGGCGTATCCAATAGGACGCGGCCGTCTTGTCGATCTTTCGCCGCAAAGGGTCCTTGCCCAGGGCCATCATGACCAACGCCGTGGGTGTCACCGCCAGAAAGAACACCAAGCCCATGATGATCGGATTGGTGATCTTGTGCAGCAGAAGCCCGAGTTTCGTCCACAGCCGGTTGAGTGGCGCCAGTACGCCTGGCCGGATAAGCGCCGCCACGAGGAACACCGCGGCGACCGCAAGGGCCCAAACACGGGGCGTCGCGCCGCCGAGCAGGGGCCAAAGCCCAATAATCAGAAAAACCACGGTAAAGACCACCCCGAAGGCGCGGTCGGACGAGGTCTTAACCGCCTCGTCCCGGGTCAGGGATTCGTGCAAAGCGTTGGTCTTACTGCTGGTCATTAGTTGAAACGGCCGTTACGACGGTATCCGGGCTGCTTTTTATATTCGAAAACGTTACCAGTCCAATAAATTACCAGAATAGTATTACCCTGTTTAGATCAATTCCTAAACCTGCATTAACCTACCGCTTGAGGGAAGCTGCCCGTGCTGCGGCGCTCAATTCGGCGTGGGTTTGACTGGCGGGTCCGCAGGGCCGATTCCTGGCCCCAATATCTCTTTCAAGACAGCCAAGACCTTATTCGCCACCACCCGGTTGCCCTCCTCGTTGTGGTGGCCCAAGTCGAAGGCGACCCGTGAATAGAACCCTGACGTGGCCGACTCCTCCGGCAAGGGGTCGGCCACGTGAAGCCCGAGTTCGCTGGCCATGGCCAGAACCTCGGCTTTTGGTGGAAATCTTGGCGTTGGTTTCGGCCCGGCGGGCTTGGCGCTCCGTGCGCGGCAACGGGCCTCGCGTATCAGCCTCGTCAAGTGACCTGACGTAGAACAGCGCTCAGCGGATTGGGCCACTATTACCGTCGGTCGAACAGCGGAACCCTCAATTGTATTGAGTGTTGCGCGCCTGCCATATCATTCGGCGGCTTGTTGCCCAGCCGAAATTCGGCCCCGCGGTTCCTTGTGGAACTGTCCGTCCTTCATGATGGCAAGCAGATTGTCGGCATCTTGAAGGATGGCGATGTCCCGGGCCGGATTGCCGTCGACCAGGATGAGGTCGGCCAGATAGCCCTCGGCCACTTGCCCCACATCCAGGCCCATCAATTCCCCGCCCAGGGCGGTCGCGGCGTGGATCGCCTCGAGCGGCGCGTAATCGAGGAGCTTCACGAAATGCTCCATGTCGCGGGCGTTGGTGCCAATTGGGTTCCAGGCGAAACCGTAGTCGCCGCCCGGCAGGACGCGCACGCCGCGCTTTTTCAAGGCCTTCATATTCTCGATACCACGTTCCCCCTCGCGCCGGAAATAGAGCGCAACCGGGTGGTCGTAGTCGATGCCGTAGGCCTTGCCCTCGCCTTGGCCGGTGATATGGGCCATACCGATGGTCGGCGCGACGAAGATGCGCTCTTTCTGCGCCTCAAGCATGTCCAGCGCTTCCTCGTCCGAGAGGGTACAGTGGTAGAGCACGTTCACGCCTTGGCGCAGGGACATCTTGACGCTTTCCGCGGAGCGCGCATGGGCGGCTACGTTCTTGCCCCGGCTGCGCCCGACCTCGCACACGGCGGCGACCTCCTCCTCGTTCATGATGGTCTCGTGGGCCCGGGCGAAGGGGATGAACTCGTCCCCCGCCGGATTGATCTTCAGGGTGTCAACGCCCTCGCGGACCATCTCTCGCGCGACCTTGCGGAATTCGTCCGCGCCGTCGCAGGTGATGGCGAAGGTTTCCCGGTGAATATGGCGGCGGCGCACGTCGCCCAGGCCGCTGGTCGGGGTCAATTCCGGGCTCGCCGCACGCATGCGTGGGCCGGGAATCTCGCCGGCGTCGATCGCATTGCGGATCACCACATCGAGGCGCGCCTTGGCCGCCGCCGCGCTGAATAAAGACGTAAAGCCCTGATCCAGCATGACCTTGGCGAATTTCATCGACTGGAGCGTGTGCTCCTCCGGCGGTAAATCGCCGAGGGATTCGAGGTCCGGCGTATTGCAGAAGGAAATATGCGCATGGGCCTCGACCAAGCCGGGCATCAAGGTGGCGCCGCCGCCGTCGACAATCGTCGCGCCATCTGCCTGACCCGTCGAAACGGCTCCGGCCTCGCCGACCGTTTTTATGCGGTTGTTCTCGACCAGGACCTGGCCGGCGAAAGGCTCGGCGGTGCTGCCATCGATGATCTGAACGTTGGTGAAAAGTGTCGCGCCCAAGATGCCATCCTCCCCTTATGCGGCCTGTTTCCCAGTGCCACGGTCCCGGATTATTGCCCAAAGATTCTGAGCACTGGAGGAGAAAGCTTAACGTCGATCCGCCAGGCGGGTAAAGCGGCCGGGACATATTTCTTGACAAAAGTTTAGTTTAGTGACTTCAATTTACTAAACTAGCAATGGGTGAATCAACCCTGGAGTACCGGGGAACAAGAACGGAATTGCGGATTCCTGCGCGAAGATTCCGTATCGGCCCTAACAACACAAACGGGAGGAGTTAACAAATGCAACGTTGGAAATTGTGCCTTGCGGCGGCCGGATTCGGTGTTGCCGTGGCGGGTTCGTCCGCCGCCCAGGCCGAGGATTTGACGCTGTGCTGGGCGGCCTGGGACCCGGCAAATGCGTTGGCGGAATTGGGTAAGGATTTCACTGCCGAAAGCGGCATCAAGATGAACTACGAGTTCGTGCCCTGGACGAACTTCGCGGATCGCTTCATCAACGAACTGAACTCCGGCGGCAAACTCTGCGATCTCCTGATCGGCGACAGCCAGTGGATCGGCGGCTCGGCGACTTACGGCCATTACATCAAGCTGAATGACTTCTTCGATAAAGAAGGCATCTCCATGGACGATTTCGCTCCGGCCACGGTTTACGCCTATTCGACATGGCCCAAGGGCACGCCAAACTATTGGGCCTTGCCGGCGATGGGCGATGCCTTGGGCTGGATCTATCGTAAGGACTGGTTCGCGCGTCCGGACCTGCGTAAGGAATTCAAGGCTAAATACGGCCACGATTTGGAGGTTCCGAAGAACTGGGTCGAGCTCAAGCATATCGGCGAGTTTTTCCAGGGCCGCGATATCGATGGCAAGAAGGTCTACGGCATGGGGATCTATACCGAGCGCGGCTCGGAAGGGATTACCATGGGCGTGACCGCGGCCTTGTATGCCTGGGGTTTTCAATACGAAGACCCGAATAAGCCCTATAGCATGGAAGGTTTTGTCAACTCGCCGGACGCGGTTGAGGCGCTGGAGTTCTACAAGTCGCTTTACAAATGTTGCGTGCCTCCGGGCCATTCGGACGCCTACATGGTCGCCAATCTGGACGCCTATAAGTCGGGACAGGTTGCCATGCAGATGAACTGGTTCGCCTTCATGCCCGGTATTGCCAAGGACGAGGACGTCGGTGGCGACAAGTCCGGTTTCTTCGTCAATCCGGCGCAAAAGGTCGCGGCCTCCACTTTGGGCGGCCAGGGCATTTCGGTTGTGTCCTATTCGGATAAAAAGGAATTGGCCCTGAAGTACATCAAGTGGTTCGCCAAGCCCGACGTGCAGAAGAAGTGGTGGGCGTTGGGTGGTTATTCGGCGTCCAAGGCGGTGCTTGACGATCCGAACTTCCCCAATACCGCGCCCTTCGCCGCCGATTTCCTGAAGGCGATGGATGGGGTCAAGGACTTCTGGCAGGAGCCGACCTATGCCGAGCTCCTGCAATCCATGCAGAAGCGGGTGCACGACTACGTGGTCGCCGATAAGGGCACCGCGCAGGAGGCGCTCGACAAGATGATCGTGGACTGGACCGAGGTCTTCGAGGACGACGGTAAGCTCTAGCTTTCCGCCCGGCGAATTTGTTCGCGCGGCCGGCCGGGCTATAATGGCCCGGCCGGCCCCCCGGGACCGATGTCCCATGTCTCTTTGCGTCAGGCGCACTGCACGGACAGGATCATGACGGATCGTGTTGTCATATCGACTGCCGCGCACGCGGCGGCCATGACCCCGGCCGGGATCGCCCGCCGCGTACGTGGGTTGTCCGACCGCGCGATCGCTTGGCTCTTCATTACGCCGACGATCGTCCTCTTGCTGGCGATCAATATCTTTCCCCTGATCTGGACGGTCTATCTGTCCTTCACGAATTACCGTGCCAACCGGCCGGGCCGCCCGGTCGATTGGATTGGCACGCGGAATTACGAGCGTTTGCTCAACAACGAGGATATCTGGGGTTATCTGCAGGCGACCGCGCACTTCGTAACCTGGACCATGGTGATCCAGGTGGTTCTTGGTCTCGGCCTGGCGTTGCTCATCAACCGAAATTTCAAGGGCGCCAGCTTCTGGACCACGATTATCCTGATTCCCATGATGCTGTCGCCGGCCGTTGTCGGCACATTTTGGACCTATCTCTATCAGCCGCAGACCGGGATCTTCAGTTACATCGTCAACGCCGTGGTGGAGGTCGGGCCCATCGATATGATCGGCTCCGTGGGCTTGGCGCCCTGGTCGATCATTATCGTCGATACCTGGATGTGGACGCCCTACATCATGCTGCTGTGCTTGGCGGGTCTGCGCTCGATTCCCGATTACCTCTACGAAGCCGCCGAGATCGACCGCGCCAATGCCTGGCAGAAGTTCTGGTACATTACGCTGCCGCGCGTCCTGCCCTTCCTCATGCTGGCGGTGCTTTTCCGTGGCATCGAGAACTTCAAGATGTTCGATTTGGTGGTCGAGTTGACTTCGGGCGGACCTGGATCGACCACGGAGCTCGCCTCGATCAATCTCAAGCGCGAAGCCTTCGAAAAGTGGCGCACGGGCTACTCGTCGGCCTTCGCCGTTATACTCTTCGTCACGGTGTTCGGGCTCGGCAATATTTACGTTAAGGCGCTCAATAAGGTGAAGCAATGAGTATCGCCGCGACATCCGCGCACTCGGTTGCCGAGTCGAAGGCGGCGGGCAAATGGGTGGCTGGCGTTCTGGTCGTCGCCTATGCTTTGGTCGCGGTTGTGCCGCTGGTCTGGATTTTCCTGACCGGGTTCAAATCGCCGCCCGATTCCATCTCCTATCCGCCCAAGGTGGTCTTCGAACCCAGCCTCGAGGGCTATGTGAACCTCTTCACCAACCGTTCGCGTCAGACACCGGAATATATCGAGAGCCTGGGGCCGGCGGAGACCTGGTACGACGGGATCGCACGCAAGCGGAACATGGTCATAACCGGGCCGTCGCGCTTCATCGACCGTTACATGAACTCGGTTACGATTGGATTCGGGTCGACCTTTCTAGCGGTCTTTCTCGGTACGCTCGCGGCCTACGGATTCTCCCGCTTCAAGGTGCCTTTGAAGGATGATCTTCTGTTTTTCATCCTCTCGACCCGCATGATGCCACCCATCGCGGTCGCGATACCGATATTTCTGATGTACCGGACGCTGGGACTCTCCGACACGGTCCTAGGCATGATCCTGCTCTATACTGCGGTCAATGTCTCGCTGGCGGTCTGGCTGCTCAAGGGCTTTATCGACGAAATTCCGCGCGAATACGAAGAGGCCGCGGTGGTCGACGGCTACACCCGGTTTCAGGCGTTCATCAAAGTGGTCCTGCCCCAGATGCGCGCCGGTATCGCGGCGACCGCCATCTTCTGCCTGATCTTCGCCTGGAACGAGTATGCCTTTGCCTTGCTGCTGACCAGTGGCAACGCGCAGACCGCACCACCCTTCATTCCGATCATCATTGGTGAGGGCGGGCTCGACTGGCCGGCGGTCGCGGCGGGCACGACGCTGTTCATTCTGCCGATCGTGTTCTTTACGGTGCTGCTGCGCAACCAACTTCTGCGCGGGATCACCTTCGGCGCGGTGCGCAAATGAGCGCCGAGACGAAAAAGCGCGGCGGCGTCGCACGCTGGTTCCGGCGCGGCCCTTGGGAAAACGCGGCAACGGCGTTGATTGCGCTGGGTGTGTTCATGCTGATGCAATCTTTGTCGATACAACTATTCAGCTATTCCTTCGCGACTATCCTGGCCGGTACCATCGGTTTCGTGATCGTCAGTCATTTTCCGGAGTAGGGACATGGCGGAAATCCGGATCGAAAACCTGTTCAAGTCCTTCGGCGATTTCGTCGCCGTACGGGACTCCAGTTTCACTGTGCGCGATGGTGAATTCTTCGTCATGCTCGGCCCCTCTGGCTGTGGCAAGACCACGACCTTGCGTATGATCGCCGGCTTGGAAATGCCGAGCGCCGGGCGAATCTTTTTGGACGGCGAGGAAGTCACCTTCAATCGCGCCAGCCACCGCGACCTCGCGTTCGTGTTTCAGCTGTTCGCCCTCTATCCGCACATGAACGTGCGCAAGAACATCTCCTTCCCCTTGCGCATGGAGGGCCTGCCGCGGCGCGAGGTTCGCGAGCGCACGGACGAGGTCGCGCGTATGCTGCAGATCGATCACCTGCTCAACCGTCCGGTGACTGGGCTGTCGAGCGGCGACCGACAGCGCGTCGCTCTCGGTCGCGCCATTGTGCGCCGCGCCAAGGCGTTTCTCATGGACGAGCCGCTCGGCGCCCTAGACGCGGAGTTCCGGGAGATGATGTGCGAGGAACTGCGCTTGCTCCACGACCGGGTCGGCGCGACCCAGGTCTACGTGACTCACGATCAGATCGAGGCGATGTCCATGGCCGACCGGATTTGCGTGATGGACAAGGGGGAGGTTCTGCAAATCGCTCCGCCTGCGGAGATTTATGCCCGCCCGGCCACGCGCTTTGTCGCCGGCTTTATCGGCAGCCCGGCGATGAATTTTCTGCCCGCCATGGGCGGTCTGGAGGTCGGTGCGACGGCGGTGCGCGTCAACGGCTCGGTGATTGCGGTGCCCCGCCTGCACGAAAGCCTCGATCATGAGGCGGCGGTTTTGGGCGTGCGGCCGGAGAATATTGGCATCGCCGACGAGGGAGCCCTGAAGGGCCGGGTCTTCGCGGTCGAATATATGGGTTCGCGCCAGTTGATCACTGTGGATACGGACGCCGGTCGCCTGCGTGTGCGCGCGCCCAATACGGTGCGGGTCGACTTCGGTGAAAACGTCGGCCTGAATTTCGACTCGAAGCGAGTGGTGGTATTCGATCCCGCGACCAACCGGGCGCTAGCCAGCGATCTCTATGCAGGGGTGTCCGATGGCTGAGGTGGCGCTTCAGGGAATTGCCAAGGCCTTCGGTGATACGATGGCTGTGGACGATCTTGACCTCACGATACATAGCGGTGAGTTCGTCGTGCTTCTGGGCCCGACCGGGGCCGGAAAGACAACGACTCTGCGCCTGATCGCCGGGTTGGAGAAGGCGGATTCCGGAAGTATCTCGATCGATGGCACCGACGTGACCGCGCTGCCGCCGATGGTGCGCAATGTCGCCTTCGTCTTTCAACAGTACTCGCTTTACCCGCACTACAGCGCCTACGAGAACCTGGCCTTTCCACTAAAGGCACCGGGCCAGGGTTTGACCAAGGATCAGATCGACCTGCGCGTGCAAGAGATCGCTAAGGTCTTGCACATCGACGGAAAACTGAAAAATCGGGCAACGCAACTGTCCGGCGGCGAGATGCAACGGGTCGCCATCGGCCGGGCGCTGGTGCGTGAGCCGACCATATTCCTCATGGACGAGCCCTTGTCGTCGCTGGACGCCAAGCTGCGGGAGGAACTTCGGGTCGAACTGAAACGCATTCAGCGCGATCTGGGCGCGACCATTCTCTATGTCACCCACGACCAACTAGAGGCCATGACCCTGGCCGACCGGATCGGCGTACTGTCCGAGGGCCGCCTGGTCCAACTCGGCACGCCCCGGGCGATTTACGAATCGCCCCGCAACGTCTATGTCGCGCGCCGGCTGGGCAGTCCGCAAATCAACCTCTTGGAGGTGGCGCTGCTACGCTTGGAGAGTGCCCCCCGGGGCACCGCCTTGGTCGGGGTGCGGCCGGAGGATGTACGGCTGCGCCGGGAAGGCGGCGTCGCCGCGACGGTCTTGGCCGTCGAGCATCTGGGTGTGGAGACGGTAGTCCTGCTCGAGGTCGAGGGAACCCAGGTCCACGCGCTGCTTGGCGCGGCCGATGCCCTCAAGGTGGGTGAGCTGGTTTCCATAGACGTGCGCGATGGCGCTGCGATCTACTTCGACGCCCAGGGCGAGCGGATCGCCACGGATCCCACCGGCGACGTGCGGGAGGCGGCCTATGGCACCTGAGCTCATGCGCGCCATTTGCGACGAGGTGGTGACCCGGATCCTGGCCAACGCCGACGAGCTGACCGACTTGGATCAGGCAATCGGTGACGGCGACCACGGCATCAACATGAAACGTGGCTTCGAGGCCATCGCCGCACAGGCCGAGGAAATTTGCGGCCTGCCGCCTGGCGCGGCGCTGCAAAAGGCGGGCATGACCCTGGTCATGAAGATTGGCGGCGCCTCCGGGCCGCTCTATGGCTCCATGTTCATTGCCATGGGTAAGGCGATGACGGCGCCGCCGGATAGCCAGGAAGACCTAGCGGCGAGCCTCGCCGAAGGGGTCGAGGCGGTGAAAAAACGGGGCAAGTCCCAGGCAGGGGAGAAGACCATGCTCGATGTAATGGTGCCGGTATTGGCGGCTATAGACCAACCGACCGACGATCCTTTGAACGCGGCCCGGCAGGCGGCCGATCGCGGGCTGGAGGCGACCAAGGATATGCTAGCGACCAAGGGCCGCGCCTCCTTTCTCGGCGAGCGCTCAATCGGTCACCTCGATCCCGGTGCGCGCTCCTCGGCGCTTCTGGTCCATGCGGTCTGTGACGTACTCGAGGGCCGAGCATGAGCGAGCATGTAGCGATCGTAATCGTGTCCCACTCGCCCGATGTGGCCAAGGGCGCGGCCGACATGGTGCGGCAAATGGTCGGGTCCGAGGTCTCGGTCGCTTGGTGCGGGGGCGATCCGACCGGGCAACTGGGCACCGATGTCGCCGCGATCCAGGCGGCCATACGAAGCGTCAACGGCCCCATGGGCGTGGCTGTCCTGGTCGATTTGGGTGGCGCCGAAACTAACAGTGAAATGGCGATCGAGATGATGGCCGACGAGTTGCAGGGTGGCGTGGTTATCTGCAATGCGCCGATTGTCGAGGGCGCGGTCATGGCCGCGACCGAGGCTGCCGGCGGGGCCGCGCTGGATGCGGTTCGGGCCACGGCGGAGGAGTTCCTGTCATGACCGACGCGGCTCAGGAAACCTCGCCTGAGACCGCGCCGGTGACCGGCGAGGCGGTGGTGCGCGATCCGACCGGCCTGCACGCGCGACCGGCGGTAAAACTTACCAAGCTGGCCAAGGGTTTCGATGCGACCATCGAAATCCGGGACGAGCGAAACGACAGATGGATCAACGCGAAATCGCCCAATGCAGTGATGAAGCTAAGGGTGGCGTCGGGCGACAGCCTCTCGATCCGGGCGCGCGGCGCTGGCGCCGGGCCGGCGGTTGCCGCCATGGTGGCCTTGATCGAGCGTAACTTCGATGGTTGAGCCCGAGGGCGAGCGTGTCATCGAGGGGATTGCCGCGGCCGAGGGGCTGGCGGTCGGACCGATTGTGTTCCAGCACACGGCAAGCCTGGGCCATCGCGCGGCGGGGTCTCCGCTAGAGGAACGCGAGGCCTTGAACGCGGCGATGGCCGAGGCGAGCCGGGAGATCGGCGTCTTGGTCGCCGGCGCCGACAAACTCGCCGCTGAGATCTTGGAATTTCAAGGCGCCCTGCTGGAGGATGAAGACCTTCTGGGCGCGGTCCTCGGTCAACTCGATGCGGGCGGTGCCGCGCACGACGCCTGGGCCGAGACGATCGACGGCGAGGTCGCGGAATACCGTGCCGGCGACGACGAGTATTTTAGGGCCCGGGCCGAGGACTTGCTCGACCTCAAGACCCGGGTTCTGAGGCGCCTGCACGGCGCGGCGGCCTGTGACTTGCCACCGGCGGCCGAGGACGGCATTTTGGTCGCCGAGGACCTGACGCCGTCGCGCTTCCTGGAACTCGACTGGTCGCTGCTGCGCGGTGCGGCCATTCAAGGTGGCAGTCCGACCAGTCATGTGGCGATCCTGGCGCGCGCGCGCGGCATTCCCTTGGTGGTTGGCCTCGATGCGGAGCTCGACGATTGCATACAGGGCGCCCCCGCGGTGCTCGATGCAAAAACCGGCCGGCTCGTGATCGCGCCCAATAAAGGCACCCTGGCGAGAATAAAGCGTGCGCAGGCCGCCTTGGCCTCGGAGCGGTGCGCGGCCGAGGCCCTGGTGGACCGGCCGGCCGTCCTAACGACGGGCGACACCGTTCAGGTGCTCATCAACGTGGACGATCCGGCGATCCTCGAGGCCACCGTGCCGGCGCATTGCGACGGAATCGGCCTGACCCGGACCGAATTCTTGTTCCGCGACGGGCACCTGCCCGGAGAGGACGCGCAATTCGAGGCCTACCGGCGCCTGATCGTTTGGGCCGGTGGGCGGTCGGTGACGATCCGCACCTTGGACGCCGGGGGCGACAAGCCGATTCCGGGCGTAACCCCGATCGGGGAGACGAATCCCTTCCTGGGTGTGCGGGGGCTTCGACTTTCGCTCCAGACACCGGCGCTCTTTGCCGTGCAGTTGAGGGCTTTAGCGCGGGCCGCGGCCCTGGGCCCGCTCAAGGTTATGGTGCCCATGGTCACCGTGCCGCAGGAAATGGATCGGGTCCGAGCGCTTTTGAACGATACCCTCGCGGGCCTGGCCGCCAAGGGGGTCGCGCACGCGCGACCCGCGTTGGGCATGATGGTCGAGGTGCCGGTCGCGGCCATGACCGCCGATCGCTTCGATGTGGATTTCTTCTCCATCGGCTCCAACGACTTGGTGCAATACCTAACCGCCTGCGCACGCGACAATCCCGCGGTCGCGCCGCTCGCCGATCCGCGCAACCCGGCGGTCCTGGAGCTGATTCGCCGGGTCGTGGAGGCCGCGCGCGCGAAAGGGGTTGAGGTCAGCTTGTGCGGCGACATGGCGTCGGACCCGGATCTGGTGCCGCTTTTGCTGGATTGCGGGCTCAGGTCGATCTCCGTGGCGCCGGCGCTGATTGGCCGGGTCAAGCTCGCGATCCAGCGCCACGGTGGAGGGGCGGGCTGACATGAGCGATGGGCCCGACGCGCGCTCCCGAACAGAGCAGGCGGTGGTCGCCTACAAGACGCTGTTGCGGGAATTCATCGACCGCCGGCCGTCCGGCACTCGCCAGAGGTTGGCGGTGGCCCTGGGCACGCACAAAAGCTTCATTTCCCAGATCACCAACCCGGCCTACCGGATCCCGTTGCCCGCGCAGCACGTGGCGACCATCTTCAAGATTTGCCACTTCGCGCCGGAGGAGCGCAGCGCCTTCATGGAGCCCTTTCGGGCGGCCCACCCCAACCAGGCCAAAGCCCTGGAGGTCGAAAGTCGGGGTGGCAGCCGAATCCTTGAAATCGAAATTCCGTCGTTCCAAGATCCGGCCCGCCAAGAGCGCGTCGCCGAAACCATTCAAGCGGTCGCCAAAAGAATCATTGCCCTTGCGGCCGAAGGCAATTGAGCGCTCCGCTTCAATCAGGGAGGCATGAGACATGAAGAAACTCCTCAACAAAGTTGACGATGCCCTGGCCGACAGCCTCAACGGCTTCGGCGCTGCCCACCGGGATCTGGTTTCGGTCAACCTGGAGCCGAGGTTCGTGACCCGTGCCGGCGGCACGCCCAAGGGTAAGGTGGCCTTGATCTCCGGCGGTGGCTCCGGTCACGAGCCCTTGCATGCGGGTTTCGTGGGCACCGGCATGCTTGACGCCGCCTGTCCCGGCGAGGTTTTTACCTCCCCGACACCGGACCAGATGCTGGCCGCGGCCCAGGCGGTCGAGGCCCCGGCCGGCGTCCTCTTCATCGTTAAGAATTACTCCGGCGATGTCATGAATTTCGAGATGGCCGCCGAAATGATGGAGGGACCCAATGCGACTGTTCTCACCAACGACGATGTCGCGGTGGAGGATTCGCTTTACACCCAAGGCCGGCGCGGCGTGGCCGGCACCATCGTGGTCGAGAAGGTCGTCGGGGCCGCGGCCGAGGCCGGCGCGGACCTGGCGGCCTGCAAGGCCTTGGGAGACCGGGTCAACGCCGCCAGCGGCACCATGGGCGTCGCCCTGACCAGCTGTACCGTGCCCGCCGCCGGCAAGCCGACTTTCGATTTGGGCGCGGACGAGATGGAAATGGGAGTCGGAATCCATGGCGAGCCGGGACGGCGCCGGGTCAAGATCATGGCGGCGAAGGAGATCGCGGCCGAGATGGTCGAGGCTATAGCCGCTGCCCTCGAACCCAAGTCCACGGACCCGGTCATCCTTCTGGTCAACGGCATGGGCGGCACGCCGCTAATGGAGCTCTATGTGGTCTATGGCGCGGCGCGGCGCCTATGCGAGGACCGGGGGCTCAAGGTCGCGCGCTCCCTGGTCGGGAACTATTGCACCTCGCTGGACATGGCGGGCTGTTCGATTTCCCTGACCAAAGCGGACGACGAAATACTGAAGCTCTGGGACGCGCCGGTCCATACCGCCGCCCTGCGCTGGTAAGGCAAGGCGTTGGCGCGAATCACCGAAGTTAATTGCTGAGGCCTATGTGGCCACGTCGTTCGCCGAACCTGTGGCGTGGGATGGGCTTTGGGGGCTCTTTTCCAGGGCGATGTCGATCAGACGCGGCAGGATGCGCCGAATGCCGACACGGCTCCAGTTAGGAGAGTCTACAGCCGCTCCGCATGTGCTGTCTCGCCAGCGCCGGTGCTGCGGGCGACGGTAATGCCGATGTCCGATGGGGTTGGCGCCACATGTACGCCGACTTCCTGGAGTATCCTGACTTTCTCGTCGGCACTCTCGCCGAAGGCGGAAATGATCGCTCCAGCGTGCCCCATGCGCCGCCCTTTGGGTGCGGTCAACCCGGCCACGTAGGCAATGACCGGCTTGGTCATGTAATCGCGGATGTAGCTAGCCGCCGCGGATTCCTGCGGCCCCCCGATTTCGCCGATCATAACCACGGCATCGGTTTCCGGATCGGCCTGGAACAGCTCCAGGATATCTTTGAAGGAACTGCCGTTGATCGGGTCGCCGCCAATTCCGACGCTGGTCGACACGCCGAGGCCCAGGGCCTGCATCTGCGAGGCTGCCTCGTAGCCCAGAGTGCCCGAACGTCCGACGATGCCGATCCGCCCCGGCGCGTAGATGTGCGGCGGCATGATTCCCATCATGGCCTGGCCAGGCGAGATCACTCCCGCGCAATTCGGCCCAATTAGGCGCATGCGCTGTTCCTTCTTGTAGCGGCGCATGTAGCGTTTTACCTGGATCATGTCGCCGGCGGGGATGCCGTCGGTGATTGCCACGCAGACCTCGATCCCGGCGTCGGCCGCTTCCATGATCGCATCAGCCGCGAAGGGCGGCGGCACGAACAGGAGGCTCGCCTTGGCACCGGTATCGCGCACCGCATCCTTGACCGAGTTGAAGACCGGCAGGCCGAGGTGGACCGTCCCACCCTTGCCCGGCGTCACGCCGCCGACGACCTTGGTGCCGTAGGCAGCCATTTCTTCGGTGTGGAAGCTGGCGATACGCCCCGTGACGCCCTGCACGATGACCGGGGTCGTGCGGTTGAGAAGAATGCTCATGCCACCTGCTCCTTTGCACGGACCGTATCTCGGTTAGTGCGGCCTTCACGCCAGGCGGCGACGACTTTTTCCGCGGCCTCGGCCAGGGTCGCGGCCGCGATGATGGGGCGGCCGCTGGTCTCGAGGATCGTGCGGCCCTCCTCGACATTCGTACCCGCCAGACGCACCACCAGCGGAACGGACATCTCGACCTTGTCGAGCGCCTGGACGATGCCACTGGCGACCCAGTCGCAGCGATTGATGCCGGCAAAAATGTTGACAAGCAAAGCCTCGACTCGTTCGTCCGAGAGCACCACGTTGAAGGCCTTGGCCACGCGTTCGGGCGTCGCGCCGCCGCCGATGTCGAGGAAATTGGCCGGCTCGCCCCCGGCGTGTTTGATCATGTCCATGGTCGCCATGGCCAGGCCGGCGCCGTTAATGATGCAGCCGATGGCGCCGTCCAGGCCGACATAGCTCAGGCCCCGGTCGGTCGCGCGGGTTTCGCGCGCGTCCTCTTGCGATTTGTCGCGCAATTCGGAGATCTCCGGCCGGCGGAACAAGGCGTTATCGTCGAAGGTCATCTTGGCGTCGAGCGCCACGAGGCTGCCGTCCGCCGCCACAGCCAGCGGATTGATCTCGACCATGGTCGCGTCAAGGTCGCGGAACGCCCGGTAGCAGCCCAGGATCGTCTTTACGCCCTGCGCGACTTGTGTGGACTCCAGGCCCAGCGCAAAGGCGATCTCGCGCGCCTGAAAGGCCTGCATGCCGACCGCCGGCTCGACGCTGACGCGCACGATACTCTCCGGCCGCTCGCGCGAGATTTCCTCGATTTCCATGCCGCCGGCCCGCGAGGCGACGACCATGACCCGCTCAGTGTCGCGGTCGAGTACGAAGCCCAGGTATAGCTCCGTCTCGACATTAGTGGCGGCTTCGACATAGAGACGGTAGACGACCTTGCCGGCGGGGCCGGTTTGGTGCGTGACCAAGCGTCTGCCGAGCAGCGAATCGGCCGCGTCCCAGACCTGATGCTCGTCGGTGCAGAACTTGATCCCGCCGGCCTTACCGCGCGCACCGGAATGAACTTGCGCCTTGACGACCCAGCCGGCGCCGCCGATCTCGCGCGCACGATAGGCCGCTTGTTCGGGGCTGTAGGCCAACCCGCCGCGCGGGATCGGCACGCCGAAATTGGCGAGCAGTTCCTTGGCCTGATATTCGTGAATGTCCATGACGCACCTCCCGGTCGGGTGGGCCGAGCTTTATCGGGTTCTTTTTGGGTTACATGCTGGCGGCGGACGCCAGCGGCATGTCCACGGGCCGGGCCGTCTGGCGGTAGTACTCCTGCGCGGCGGCAACCCCGCTGCCTAATTCCACCGCGATACCCAGGTCTCGCATCGCCATCTCGCTGCCCGCGATCGCGGTCAAGAGCGTCAGATCGTTAAGGTCGCCCAGATGCCCGATCCGGAACACCTTGCCGGCCACCTTGGACAGGCCGAGCCCGAGCGACAGGTTGTAGCGCAGGTAGGCCAGCCGTACGACCGCGTTGCCGTCGAAACCCTCGGGCACGCAAATCGCGCTAACCGTGTCGGAGTACCACTTGGCTTCCTTGGCGCAGAGCTTCAGGCCCCAGGCGCCGACCGCGCGGCGCACGCCCTCGGCAAGGCGATGGTGGCGCGCGAATACGTTCTCCAGGCCCTCCTCGAGCAGCAGGTCGATCGAGGCGCGCAGACCGTGGAAAAGAGTGGTCGCCGGTGTATAGGGGAAAAAGCCGTCCTTGTTAGTGCGCATCATGTCGCCGAAATCGAAGAAACAGCGCGGGCACTTGGCCGACTCGTAGGCGGTCAGCGCCTTCTGGCTCGCGGCGACGATGGCGAGACCGGTCGGCAGCATGAAGCCTTTCTGCGAGCCGCTGACCGCGAGGTCCACGCCCCATTCGTCCATCCGGAAATCGATGCTGGCGATCGAGCTAACGCCATCGACGTAGAGCATGGCCGGGTGCCCCGTCGCGTCCATGGCTCGGCGCACGCCGGCCACGTCGCTGGTCACGCCGGTCGCGGTCTCGTTCTGGCACACCAGAACGGCCTTGATCTCGTGCCTTTTGTCGGCGGCCAGGTGCTCGCCGAAAACATCGACCGGTACGCCCCGACCCCATTCGACGTCGACGACTTCGACTTCGAGCCCATGGCGCTGGCACAAATCGATCCAGAGGTGCGAGAACTGCCCGAAGCGGGCGGCCAGCACCTTGTCGCCCGGCGACAGCGTATTGGTGATTGCGGCTTCCCAACCGCCGGTGCCGGAACCGGGAAACAGGAAAACCTGTCCGGTTTCGGTCTTGAAGATCTTTTTCAAGTCGCGAAACAGCCCCAGCGAGAAGTCCGGAAAGTCGGGCGCGCGCTGATCCTGCATCGGTACGTCCATGGCCCGGCGGATCGCGTCCGGCACGTTCGTTGGACCGGGGATGAAAAGGGCGTTTCGTCCAGGCATGATGTCTCTCCTTGTTTCGGCGTCTGCGTTTTGGCGCAGGCGCCCGACGTTCGCGTCAATAAACGTTCCGGTCGACCCAGCGGATGGCGCTCGCGAAATCCCACGACGCCCCGGCAGCGGGCCGATCGCTCGCGCGCAGTTCCAACGCCTGCTTCATTTCCGCGCCGACCTGGGTGGGGCTTGCGGCGACGGCGACGCCCATGCCGCTCAGCGCCCGAAGAGTCCTCTGCCGGCGGCCATGCGCGAAGGAAACGACGTTCTCCGGCTTCGCCGCCGGTTCGCGCCACTCGCCCGGCTCTTGCCCGAAACATACGACAACGGGCTTGCGCCAAGCCTCGGCGGCCAGGAGCGCCAGTTCCGCGTCGCCGAATCGCGCGTTCTCGTCCACGACCAGCACGACACCCTCGATCTTGGCATCGCCGAGTAAGAGGCGCAGGCATGCCAAGGGGCTCGGAGTCGAAAGGTCATCGACCGAAAGGGTCCTATCGGTGGCCGGATTTCGGCCAAGATCGATGGCGCCGGGGCGCGCGGCGAACAGCGGCGGTAATTTCCCGGCCATGGACAAGACAGCGATCACCGGCACATCCTTCCTACCTTCTTGGCGCGGCCCGATTTGTTTAGCGGCCCGGCCTTTCGGCTGTTAAGCATTACTAGATTTATTGCATCACCCTATCCAGCCCATGTAAATTGCACTAATTGTAATGGCATTCATGAGTTATTCTGATGGCAAGTCTCAGGTCGAAGTTGCCCCCGCCGAACAGCTTGGTCGCCTTCGAAGCGGCGGCCCGGCACCTCAATTTCACGCGGGCGGCCCGGGAGCTTGGCGTCACCCAGGCCGCCGTTAGCCGCCAGATGCAGATTCTGGAGGACCACTTCGGCGCCGCCTTGTTTCGGCGGCAACCGCGGGCCCTGCAACTGACCCCGGCTGGGCGCCGGTTTCAGGCCGCCGTGACTATGGGCCTGGAACACATCGCCAATACGGCCGCCGAGCTGCGCCGGGTGAAGCGCACCGGCGACATCACGGTGTCGACCAGCGTAACCTTTGCTTCCTATTGGCTGATGTCGCGGGTCGCGAAGTTCCGCGCCGCCCATCCGGAAATCGAACTGCGCCTCGTCGCCTCCGCGCCGGTCTCGGACCTGGCGATCGCGGGAATCGATCTGGCGGTACGCTACGGCCGCGGAGACTGGCCCAATGTCAAGGCTATTCACTTGCTCGACAACGAGGTCTTTCCGGTTTGCGCGCCCGGTTATCTGAAGGGGCGCCCGCTCTTGCTCCATCCACGCGAACTGCTCGGCGAGACCCTGCTGCACCTAGTCGAGCACGACCGTAACTGGGTGACCTGGAATGCCTGGCTCAAGGCGGCCGGCGCCGGGGGTATGCCGTCGAAGCGTGGCATCGAGTTCGATAACTATTTGGTGCTGGTGCACGCCGCCCTGGACGGCCAAGGCATCGCCCTGGGCGGCGGGCGCCTGGCGGGCGATTTCCTGGCGTCCGGTGACCTAATCCGTCCGATCGACGCGAAGCTCAGCTCCGGCCAAGCTTTCTATCTGCTGATGCCCAAGGAGGTGCCGCTGAGTCGCCCCGCCGAGATGTTTCGCGACTGGATCCTGGCCGAGTCGGCGCAAGGTAAAATCGATCCTCCCGCCGAGACCTGATACAGGCCGGCATTTCGGGGGGCGCCGAACGGCGGTTTTCCGACCCAATCATCGCCTCGAAACTCAGGCGTCTTCCAATGGGCTCACTCGTGCTGCACTATTTGTAGGTTAGAATGGAATGCGCCGATCCAAATGCCCGGCGGCCAGATAGGCAGGGGGAACCGTTAGGGGGAGACCTTCATGGAGCTGCAATTGCGCGACAAGCGCGTCCTGGTTACAGCGGGTGCTGCGGGCATCGGCCGCGCCATCGTCGAGACCTGCCGCGCCGCCGGTGCGCGCCTGTACGTCTGCGATATCGATGCCGCGGCCCTGGACTCCTTACGCGCCGAGGATCCGGAGATCGGTACCAGCCTCTGCGATGTGGCCGACAGCGCGGCGGTCGGGCGCCTGTTCGATGAGGTCAATGCCGCCTTGGGCGGGCTCGACGCGCTGGTCAACAACGCCGGGATCGCCGGCCCAACAAAGCCGGTCGAGGAAATCGCCGATGAGGAATGGGAGCGCACCCTGGCGATCAACATCACTGGCCAGTTCTATTGCGCACGCCGTGCCGTGCCCCTGCTCAAGGCCGCCGGCGGCGGCGCCATCGTCAACATGTCCTCGGCGGCCGGCCGCTTCGGCTATCCCTTGCGCAGCCCCTATGCGGCATCCAAGTGGGCGGCGGTTGGTTTCAGCCATACCCTGGCGGTCGAGCTGGGCCCGCAAAACATTCGCGTCAATGCAATTCTGCCTGGGCCGGTCGCTGGCGAGCGGATCGACGGTGTGATTTGCGCCAAGGCCAAGCAGCGCGGTGTCGAGGAATCGGTCATGCGCGACGTCTACCTGGATATGTCGGGCATGCATCAGTTCGTGACCGCCGAGGATGTGGCCGAGATGGTGCTCTACCTTCTGTCCGATGCCGGCCGGCGGATCTCGGGGCAAGCGATCGGCGTCGATGCCGCGACCTACTATGTGCGTTGAATTCTAGAGCGGCATCCGGTCCATTGGACTCGCTTTCAGCGATCCAAGGGGCCGGATAAAGCTGCGCTACCTCATTGAAGAGTAGAGCAATTTCATCTGAACGAATCGAACCGTATCGGTTCCATTCGTTCAGATATTGCTCTAGCCGCCATCGCGGGCTCGCACGGCGGCCCGCACGTGATCTACCGTGAGGCCGCAGCAGCCGCCGAGGATCCGCACGCCGGACTCGATCCAGTCGCGGCAGAAGGTCTCGAACCTTTGCGGTGCGATTATGTCGACGAAGCGCCAATCCGGCATCTCGAAGTAGCCTGAATCTGGATAGGCCATGAGGGGCCCGTCGAAATGCCGGCGCACCGATTGCAGTGACTCGGCGACCAATTCGGCGCCGCTGTGCATGACGCCGGCGGCATCTACGCCTTGCTTTGGGATCAGGCATGTCACGTCGTCGAGCGGCAGATCTTCGCCTTGATGGAAGCTAACCGCGCGGCCATCCGCCGCGCGGCGCGCGCTGAACCCGAACCAGACCGGGAGGCCGGTCGCCAGGGCAGCGTCCAGAGCAAAGCGAATCCGTGCCGGGTGATACATCATCTCCAGGATGATCAACTCGCAGCCGGCGGCAGCGAGGATCTGGGCTAATTCCTCAAAGGCGGCTGCGATCTCCCCATCGCTGGGCAGTTTCGCGGGATCGACCGAATCCGTGCCCTCGGCCACCGGCACCATGTGCGAGAGCGAGCCGGCGACCACCACCGGTCCACCACCGGGCGCGGTGTCGCGCGCCCGCAACGCCGCCTCGACGGCGCGCCGGTTGATTTCCTCGACCTGGTTAGCATAGCCGGCGCGCGACAGCATGAGGCGCGACGAGGCGAAGGTGTTGGCGGTGACGACCTCGGCCCCGGCCGCGATATAGTCTGCGTGAATTTCGCTTAGCATCTTGTCGTTTTGCAAGGTTGCCGCGCCGCACCAGGCGGCCGGATCCATGGATGCGCCACGGCGCTGTAGCTCGGTGCCAGTGGCGCCGTCCAGGATGACCACCTCGCCGGCGTCCAGGCGCTGCTTCAAAAGATTGTAGGCCACGATGTTTCGCTCCTGCCGTATCGGCCGAGTGTGATCGAGGCGCTGGAAAAGGTCAAAGCGGTTGGGAAGCCCTCGTACGGCGGACGAGAAGCTCAAATTCATGGATAGCGATGGTTTCAGTTTCGCGCGCGCCGGTTGATCTCGTCGTGCCGTGCGCGAATTTGCTGGGGCCAGGAGGCCTTGATAAACGCGAGAACGGCCAGGATCTCGCGATCGGTCAATTCGTTCTCATAGCCTGGCATGTCGCTTTGATAGCCGCCTCCGGCGATGGCGACGGGGCCGAATTTGGTGAGTTCGAAGAGCTGCCGGTCGCCGTGGTGCCAGGTGTGCCCGGAGGGGTCGTGCGGCGGCGCCGGCAAGCGGCCATCCGCGCGGCGCTCTCGCCAGTTCGCCTGGCCCTCCAGGTTAGCACCGTGGCAGGCGGCGCATTGCGCTGCGTACACCTTCATTCCCAAGGCAACCGTGTTGGCGTTTCCATAGTCGATCACCAGGTCCGGTGTCGAACGACCGAATTGCCAATAGAGCCCGAAGGCCAGTGCGGCGATCGCAAAAAGTGCGATTAGTGGCAGTCCGGCCCTTCGTCCCGCGCGCACCATGGTCAATGAGGCACCATAACGCCGCCGGCTAAATCGTCCAGGATCGGGCAGTCGGGCCGGCTATCGCCGTGACAGGATACGATCAGGTCGGACAACGCGGCACGCATGCCGCGCAGTTCGTTGATCTTGCGATCGATGTCGCTCAGGCGCGATTGTGCGAGCTGCTTCACTTCGGCGCTGGCGCGGTTTCTATCCTCGTAAAGCGATAGCAGGCTGCGGCAATCGTCGACCGAAAAGCCGAGGCCCCGGGCACGCTGCAGAAACCGCAACTTGTGAATATGCTCGTCGTCATAACGGCGGTAACCATTGCCCCAGCGATCCGCCACGACGAGGCCTATGGACTCGTAATAGCGAATGGCCTTGGCCGACAGTCCACTCGCTTCCGAAGCTTGCCCGATGTTCATAGCTTAACACTCCTCAACCTTAGCGCGTTGCCCACCACGGATACCGACGACAGGCTCATGGCCGCGGCGGCGACCATGGGCGACAACAGAATGCCGAAGACCGGGAATAGCACGCCGGCGGCGATCGGCACGCCGGCGGCATTGTAGATGAAGGCGAAGAACAGGTTTTGACCTATGTTGCGCATGGTCGCGTGGGCCAGCCGCCGGGCCCGCACGATGCCGTTCAGATCGCCCTTCACCAATGTCAGGCCGGCGCTCTCGATCGCGACGTCGGCACCGGTTCCCATGGCGATCCCCACGTCCGCTTGGGCCAGGGCGGGCGCGTCGTTCACCCCGTCGCCCGCCATAGCGACCTTGGCGCCCTGCGCCTGCAGGTCCTTAACGATACGGACCTTGTCTTCCGGCAGCACGTCGGCGCGGATCTCGTCGATGCCGAGCCGAGCCGCCACCGCCTTGGCCGTGCGCTCATTGTCGCCGGTCGCCATGACGATACGCAGGCCCTCGGCACGCAGCGCCTTTAAGGCCTCCGTTGTTGTTTCCTTGACCGGATCGGCGACGCTCACAAGGCCCGCGAGCCGCCCCTCGACCACGACGAACATGACCGTCTCGCCCTGGTCACGGCGCCGGTTCGCCACGTCGCCGGAACGTCCGACATCGAGCCCCATGTCGGCAATCAGCTTGGCGTTGCCGAGCGCGGCGACCTTGCCCTCGATCCTAGCTTTCACGCCCTTGCCGGGAATCGCCTGGAAACCCTCGGCCTTGGACAGGCTGATGTTTCGCGCCTCGGCCCCCGCCACGATGGCTTCGGCGAGTGGGTGCTCGCTGCCTCGTTCGAGCGAGGCGGCCATACGTAGTAGCTCGGACTCCTCGATCCCTTCTTCCGGGAGCACGGCGACAAGCTTGGGCTTTCCCTCGGTCAGGGTGCCGGTCTTGTCGACGATCAGAGTGTCTACCTTGGCGAAGCGCTCAAGGGCTTCGGCGTTCTTGATCAGCACGCCAGCCTGCGCGCCGCGCCCCGTGGCAGTCATGATGGACATGGGGGTGGCGAGACCCAGGGCGCAGGGGCAAGCGATGATCAAGACCGAGACCGCTGCCACCAAAGCATAGGCCATGGCCGGCGCCGGACCCCAGATCGACCAGGCGGTGAAGGCCACGACCGCGACCACGACGACCGTCGGCACGAAATAACCCGCGACCTGGTCCGCCAGTTTTTGAATCGGCGCGCGGCTGCGTTGCGCCTGGGCGACCATGTCGACGATCCGCGACAGCACCGTATCGGCGCCGACACGCTCGGCCGCCATGACGAAGGATCCCGTGCCATTGATCGTGGCGCCGGTCACAGGGTCGCCGGCCGATTTTTCGACCGGCACGGGCTCGCCGGTCAGCATGGATTCATCGAGCGATGAATGCCCTTCCACGACGATACCGTCGACCGGTACCTTGTCGCCTGGTCGCACCCGGAGGTGGTCTCCGACCTGAACGTCCTCGAGCGGCCTCTCCGCTTCGCTGCCATCCGGCAGGACGACCCGCGCGGTTTTTGGCGCCAGGTCCATGAGCGCGCGGATCGCGCCGCCGGTTCGTTCGCGGGCGCCCAGTTCCAATAGCTGACCCAGCAGCACGAGCACCACAATGACGGCGCCGGCCTCGAAATAGACCCCGACATGGCCTTCGGCATCGCGGAAGCCGGCCGGAAAAATCCCCGGCGCAAGGGTTGCCGCCACGCTAAACCCATAGGCCGCGCCGACCCCCATGGCGATCAGGGTGAACATATTCAGGTTGCGGCTCATCACCGACTTCCAGCCGCGGACGAAAAATGGCCAGCCGGACCAGAGAATGACGGGTGTCGCGAGAGCGAACTCGGCCCAAATCGCCGGCCCTTCGCCGATCCACTCACGTATGGGCAGACCGATGAGAGGTCCCATGGTGAGCACGAGGACCGGGACCGTCAGGATCGCGCCGATCCAGAAGCGGCGTGTGAAATCCACCATTTCCGGGTTGGGGCCCGCGTCCGCGGACGGTACCCCCATGGGCTCCAGCGCCATGCCGCAGATCGGGCAGTCGTCCGGTCCGTCCTCAACGATCTCAGGGTGCATGGGGCAGGTGTAGGTGGTTCCCGCCGGCATGGGGTCCGGCGCAGGCCGCCCGTTCAGATACTTGGCGGGTTCGCCTTCGAACCGCTCCCGGCACGGCGCTGAGCAAAAGTAGAAGCGCTGGCCCGCGTGTTCGGCGACATGCTTGGCGGCCGTGCGCGCGACGCTCATGCCGCAGACCGGGTCTTGGGCCCGGTCAGACTCTTCTGGTTCGTGATCGTGCCGGCACCCGTGCTCAGCCATGGGCCGATAACCTCTTTCCCTTTTGGCGACCGCAGGGGGCCGCCCAGGGATCCCAAGATAGACCTTCCCCTCACTGGAAGGTCAAGGGCGTACGGGGCGCGAGCGGCACGGGGTTGCGCCCGGGATCAATTTCGAACGCGGCCCGCGGGGTCGGATTATTCTGCCGCCGCCGAAGGCTTAACCTGCAAATAGCTTTCGAGGGAATCGTCCAGGGCCTCGACCCATGGGGTGTGATGCTTGGGCGCCATGGTGCCGGTCATCACGGACTTATAGCCGTTGTCCCGGAAACCCATGATGTTTTCCTTCTTGTGCTTCTTCCACTGGAAGAATGCCTCGTTCGCCCCCTCTATATCGAAGCTGGGATAGTCCGTTTCGGCGATCAACTCTCCGGTATAGGCGCCCTGATAGCGGATCGCGCCATAGTCGTCCTCCAAGGCGTCCTCTGCGGCGACCCGGGCCTCCACATCGGCGACCATCGTCCCTTTAGACGGCACCTCTATCCGGCCCATGATGACGTCGCGCACGTACCAAGCCTGGGCATCGAACATGTTGAAGGTGTACCACTGGTCCTGCATGCCCAGATAAAACAGCTTCGGGTTGTGAACCCAGGCAACGCCCTTGTAGAGGTCGGCCGTGGCCAGACGGTTGGCGGTGCGCAGCTGCAGATTGCTGGCCATAAACGGGAAATGATGCTGGTAGCCGGTGCATAGGATGATGGCATCGACGTCCTTGCTCGTTCCGTCCTTGAAGTGGGCGGTGTTCTTTTCGACCCGCTGCAACAGTGGCACTTCCGACCAATTGTCCGGCCAGTTGTAGCCCATGGGGGCGGTCCGGTGGCTGATGGTCACCGACTTGCAGCCGTATTTCCAGCATTGCGACCCGATGTCTTCGGCCGAATAGCTGGTGCCGATGATTAGGATATTCTTGCCTTTGAATTCCAGCGCGTCGCGGAAATCGTGGGCATGAAGCACCCGGCCGTTGAAAGCCTCGAAGCCTTCGAATTGCGGTACGTTGGGGGTCGAGAAATGACCGCTGGCCACGACCACATGATCGAAGATCTCGTTGATCTCCTTGTCGTTGACCAGATCATGGGCGACCAGGCGAAAATTTCCCTTTTGGTCGTCGTACTCGACCCATCGCACCGGGGTCCGGAAGCGGATCGACCGGCGCACGTCGGCCTTTTCCACCCGGCCCTTGATGTAATCGAACAAGACGGCCCTGGGCGGGTAGGAGGCGATCGCCTTTCCGAAATGTTCCTCGAAGGTGTAGTCGGCGAATTCCAGGCCTTCCTTGGGACCGTTGGACCAAAGGTACCTGTACATGCTGCAGTGGACCGGCTCGCCGTATTCGTCGAGGCCGGTGCGCCAAGTGTAATTCCACAGGCCGCCCCAGTCCGCCTGCGATTCAAAACAAACGATCTCAGGCGTATCGGCGCCCTTAGAGGCTGCCGATTGAAAGGCGCGCAGTTGCGCAAGTCCCGAGGGGCCGGCCCCAATTACCGCTACACGCTTTGTCATTTGCTTTGTCCTCCCGTTCAGGTCTTCGGTTTGGCATACGGTCCCAAACCAATCTCAACCAATATTCGGCATATTGGTACATTTTCGGATGGATATCGCAAGAGTCTCCTGCCGTCATTACCTAGTCCAACCCCAGAAATCAGCGAAATTCCGACTTTCTAGTTTTCAACTAGCTCAATTTTCGTTAGCGTCGGAGGTGCGGTAAAAACACCAAAGAGATAATTGGTCTGAAATTGGTCGTTCAGTCGAACCATAAAAGACCGAACACAAACAATCCAAATTTTCGTTGGGAGGAAAGCCATGATCGTCAAGTTTATCAAGGACGGCATAAGCCGTCGAAGATTTTTGGGTTCGACGGCGTCATTGGCCGGCTTGAGCGCGCTGAGCGCAGGATTGCCGGGCGCGGCGCTCGCCGCCGGGAAGGTCGTGAAAATCGGCTTTCTGGCCCCTTTGACAGGACCGGTCGCCGCCTGGGGTAAACCCGGCCTGGACGGCTGTCAGATTTGGGCCGAGTGGGTCAACAATGCGGGCGGCATCAAGATCGGCGGCGAAGGCCACAAGGTCGAATTCATCGGCTACGACAACGAGTACGACCCTGCGAAAGCACGTGCCGGGGCGACCAAGCTCATTCGCGAAGACGGGGTGAAGTTCGTCATGATGCTGGGCGGCGACACTTGGCCTGGCGCGCAGCCGGTCGCGGACAAGACCGGTATGCTGTTTTCGACCCTGCTGCCCTCCGACCTTGGCCCCGATACGTCGACTCTGATCGCGCCGGCGGAGGTTCACCCCATCTACAACGTCACCGGGGTGGAATGGCTGGCCGAGACCAAGCCGGACTTGAAGACCGCGGTCATGTGCGCCCAGGACGACGCCCTTGGCCTGCCATCGGTCGCGACCTATTTGGCCGCCTTCGAGGCCGCCGGTATCCAGATGCAGGGCGATCCGCTGCTGTTCGATCCGGCGACCACCGATTTCGCGCCGGTCGTGACCAAACTGCTGTCGACTAATCCGCAGATCGTCTGTCTCGACACCTGCTATTCCGACTATGTCCACCCGATTACGGAACAGCTGTTCCAACAAGGCTTCAAGGGACAGATCATCTCCTGCACTGCAGATTTCTACGATCAGATGATTGCCAAGACCTCGAAGGAATTCATGGAAGGTTTCATCTTCCAATTCCCCGACTTCGACGATCCGGCCTTGAACGCATCTAACATCAATTTCCAGAACCCGAACGGCTTCTTTGAGGAATACAACAAGCGCCATCCCGGCGAATGGGGTGCGGTGAGTTGGGAATACGCCTCGATCATGGACCTCTGGAAGGCCGCCGCGGAAAAAGCCGATTCGGTCGAGCCAGATGCCGTACTCGCCGCCATGACCAAGAGCGGCAAGGGCGACCACGCTTTCGGAAGGGCCGACTGGTGGGGCAAGGATTTGTTCGGAATAGACCACGCCCTGGTCGGCGACTGGCCCGTGGTTGCCATCGAAGGCGGCAAGGCCCGGATTAAGGGCTTCAAATCAATCCCGGACTGGTACGCCAAGCATGGCGAACTTCTGAAGAAGCACATGGCCGCCTACGGCCAGATGTGGAATCAGCGCGGCTGATCGCTGGTGTCTTTGTGCAGCGCGGCCGCGGCCGCGCTGCATTTCCTTCGCGAATGATGTGGGGCCATGGCTGAACTCCTGGTGCAAACCGGGCTGAACGCTCTCTACGCGGCAGCCTACATGTCGCTTATCGCGGTCGGCCTGGTCTTGATATTCGGGGTCATGGGCATCATCAACTTTGCCCATGGCGAGCTTTTCATGCTCGGCGCTTATGTCGTGGTCGCTCTCTATGCCGACTTCCAAGTGCCCTATGTCTTGGTTGCGGCGCTTGGACTGGTCTTCGTGGGCTGTGTTGGCGTGGCCATGGAATGGGCCATGTTCCGGCGACTGCGCGACAATCCCCTGGGCGGCCTCGTGGCCTCCATCGGCTTCTTGATGATCCTTCAGGCCCTGGTCTCCATGGGTTTTGGCGTGCGCATGGCCCATGTTCCGCCGGTCACCCAAGAGGTCATTATCTTCTCGGAGCGGGTGCGCCTTCCCGTGCAGCGCCTGATCGTGATTCTGGCCGCCATTGGGTTCCTGACCGCCCTATGGGCGTTCCTCACCAAAACCCGATTCGGCTGGGCCCTTCGGGCCAGCGCTCAGGACCAGGAGGCGGCCGCCCTCCAAGGTATCTCAATCAACCAGACCGCCGGGATCGCCATGTTTATCGGCGCGAGCCTAGCCGGTATCGCCGGCGCCCTGACCGCGCCGCTGATCTCGGTCAATCCGCACATGGGGCATTCGGTGATCGTCGCCGCCTTCATTGTCATCATCGTCGGTGGGGTCGGCTCGTTGGAAGGTGCCGTGCTGGCGGCCGTTATCTATGCCTTCGTGCACACCTTCGTGACCACCTTCGCCGATGGGGTGATTGCCGATGTTGTTGGCCTTTTGCTGATGCTGGTCGTGCTGATCATCAAACCGACCGGCCTGTTCGGGACGGCCGACCGTGCCTAGAGGTCTCGCTTGGCTGTTGCTGGCGTTGGTTCTCGTCGCCCTGCCTCATGGTTTGAGCTTTTCGCAGCAAGAGATTCTGGTCTTCCTGACCATCAACGTGCTCCTGGTCGCATCCTACCGGCTCTTGACCCTGACTGGGGAATGGTCGCTCGGCCATGTAGTGATCATGGGTGTGGGGGCTTATGCATCGGCGCTGTTGTCGAAACGCCTGGGGATTTACGTGCCGGTCGCCATGCTGCTGGGCGCCGGCGTCGCGGCGCTGGTCGCCTATATCCTCAGCTTTCCGCTGTTTCGCATGAAGGGGTTCTATTTCCTGATTGGCAGTTTCGCGGCGGGCGAGGTCATCCGCCTGCTTTGGAAACGCTTTCGCGATCCCTTTGGCGGGCCCAAGGGGCTGAAGCGGATCGAGGGCATGCCCGATCTCGACCTCGGCGTCTACGCCTTGGATTTCTTCGAGCCGATCACCTACTACTACTTTGCCGCGGCTGTCGTCGCTTTTTGCTTGTGGATCATGTGGCGGATCGAGCGATCGCCCGTCGGGCTGACGTTCCATGCAATTCACTGGCAGGACAAACTGGCCGAGGCCTCGGGCGTCAACGTGCGCGCCTACCGGACCCGCGCCTTCGTGCTGGCGTCGGGCTTCGCCGGGTTCTCCGGCGCCTTGTTGGCGCACTATATCGGCACCATCAATCCCAATAGCTTCGATGTGGAACAGATGGTCTTCGTTTTGACCTGGGCCATTGTCGGAGGCACGGCCACCTTCTACGGGCCGATCCTGGGCTGTATCGTGTTGACCGTGCTGAACGAGATCGTGTTGCGCGAGATGGGTTTCGAGCAGATGCGCCCGCTGGTCTACGGCCTGATCATGATTTTGTCCGTCTTGTTCCTGCCCAAGGGCTTGGAAAGCGTGGTGCAGCGCGTGCTTTCGGCGCGCAAGACCGGTTAGGGGCGCGAAGCATGAGCCGTCCGCTTCTCGAAGTCGCCAAGCTGACCATGCGGTTCGGCGGTTTGACCGCTGTGGACGAACTCAGCTTTAGGGTCGAGCAAGGCGCCATCCACGGGCTTATCGGCCCCAACGGCGCCGGCAAGACGACCACCTTCAATGTGATTTCCGGCTTCTACAAACCGACCGCAGGCGAGGTGCGCCTGCGTGGCGAGGTCATATCGGGTCTGAAAATGAGTCAGGTGGCGCGCCGTGGCGTGGTTCGAACCTTTCAGCACTCGACCCTGTTTGCCGAACTGACAGTTCGCGAGAATGCCCTGGTTGGCACTCACATGGCGTTTCGACCCAGAATTCTCTCGGCCCTTTTGGGCTCCGACACACAAGACCGCCGCGCCGCGCAAGCCCGTGCCGAGGAAGCGCTCGACTTCTTTGGCTTGCTTGCGCTTGCCGAGGTGATGGCTGGCGATTTGCCGCATGGCCACCAACGCGCCCTGGGCATGGCGGTAGCCTTGGCCGCGCGCCCCGAGATCGTCTTGCTGGACGAACCCTTCACGGGCATGAATCCCGAAGAAACCCGTGAGATGATGGAATTGATGCGAAAGCTGCGCGATAGCGGCGTCACCATCCTCCTGGTTGAGCATGATATGCACGCGATCATGGGTCTGTGCGACCGGATTACCTGCATGAGTTTCGGCAAGCTTCTGGCCGAAGGGAATCCCCAAGAAATCCGCAACCACCCCGAGGTGATTAGGGCCTATCTGGGAGGCGCGCGCCATGTTGCTTGAGATGAAGCGGGCGTCCGTCAATTACGGCAGCGTTTCGGCGATTCGCGACATTTCGTTGGCGGTCCCCGAGGGCGGCATCGTCACCATTATCGGTGGCAACGGTGCGGGCAAGACCACAACCTTGCGGGCGATCTCCGGCCTCGCGCGGGTGGGCGCGGGGGAAATCCACTTCAACGGCGAGCGGATCGACAAACTTTCCGTCGACAAGATCGTCGGCCGGGGCATCGCCCACGTGCCGGAGGGGCGGCGGGTCTTTCCGGACCTGACGGTCGAGGAGAACCTGCGCACCGGCGCCTTCCTGCGTCGCGACAAACCCGCGGTCGAGGCAGACTTGGAGAGTGTCTACGGTCGCTTTTCCCGGCTTCGTGAACGCCGCAAACAGCTGGCTAAGACCATGTCGGGGGGCGAGCAGCAGATGCTGGCGATCGGCCGCGCCCTGATGTCGAAACCCAAGCTTCTGCTTTTGGACGAGCCGTCCATGGGCTTGGCGCCGGTGATCGTCGAAGACATCGCTCGCATCATTGAGGAGATCAAGGGCCAAGGCGTGCCCGTCGTGCTGGTCGAACAGAACGCCGAACTCGCGCTCGACTTGGCGGACTATGCCTATGTGCTCGAAACCGGCACGTTGGCTTTGGAGGGGCCCGCGGCGGAACTGCATGACAACGCCCATGTGCGCGCCGCGTATCTAGGTGTTTGACGGCAAGGACCCGGAAATGCGCGCCGCGTTGGCCGCCGGCTGGCGCCGGCGCGATCTGTGGTGGGAACGTCTTCAAGAGCGCGCCAATCGGAATTGGGTCGCAGGCGATCGGGCGCGTGCCCTGACCGGTTTTCGTTTCGCCTACTGGCTGTCTCTCGCAGTATTTCCGCGTACCGATCCCCGTCGCGCGACCAGCCTGGCCAACGCGGCCTTTGCGGCGCGCGCGCGCAGCGCATCCGAAAGGGCACAGCGGACCTACCGTGCGGCGCTAAATCTGTGGACCACCGCGCCCGCCACGCTCGAGGCATTGCATATCCAACGGCGCGCCCGCAGTTCCCTGTTCCATCTGCGCATGGAAGCCAAGCATTGGGATACCTACAGCGACAATATGAAAACCCGGCTCGGCAAAATCATGGCCGAATCCGAGGCCTGCCTCGCGGCCTTGTCGCGCGGCGAAGCCGTACCTCATCGGCTGTACTCCCGCTGGTTGGGCGAAAAACCGTCGGTGTTCGACGATACCCGAAAGGTCCTTGCCGCCTGCCTGCTGATCGCGTCCGACGCGCCGCCTGATCGTTAGGGCGCGGGGCGCGGAAAATTCTCGGCGCGGGATTTAGCATCCCGGCGCTCGCGCCAGGCGACGAACACGCCGGCGCCGGCGATCATGGCCATGCCCAGAAAGGTCAGGGCATCCGGGACATGACGCCACAGGGCAAAACCCCAAAATGTCGCGAAGATCAGGTAGGAATAATCGAACGGCGCGAGCCAACTGGCCTCGGCGTTTTGGTAGGCCTTGGCGAGGCCGATGTTCGCGGACAGGTTTAAGAACGAACACCCCAGGATGATGGCGAGCACCCAAATCTCCAAAGGATTCCAACCGGTGAAAAGATAGGGCCAAGCCCGAGCCAGGCCTTCGAACGGCTCGGCGGCAAAGGCCAGAAGCCCCAAGGCGCTGAGGCCCAGGAACGCGAAGCTGACCCCGTAGGCCAGGGTGACCGGCGATTCCGTGCGGCACAGGCGCCGCGTGGTCAAAATGGTTCCCGCATAGCACAGCGCCGCGCACACCGGCATGAGTGAAACCGGCCGGAACGCGTCGGTGCCAGGCTTTAAGATCAGCAAAGTACCGGTGAAGCCAACCAGGATCGCGGCGATCCGGCGTGGCCCGACGCGCTCGCCGAGCAGAATCGCGGACAGTACGGCGACGAAAAGTGGAAAGACATAGAGCCCGGCGGCGATTTCCGCGAGGGTTAGGAACGGCATGCCACCGAAAAACAGGATCATGGCTGCCGCCAACAGGAGGCTGCGCAGCGTGACCGCCCAGATATTCTGAGGCCGCGGCCCAGCGGTCCCCCAGACGATGCGGGTCACGATCGCCAGCAAAATCAGATTCGCGGTGGACCGGATCGCCTGGAATTGCCAGAGCGAAACCTCAGAACTGGTGAATTTGGCGAGGCCATCCTGCAGGCCCAGCAAGAACAGCGCGCCGACCAGGAGAGCGACGGCCTGCGGTGGCCGATCGGCTGTGGTGCCGGACAGAAAGCCGCTCATGCCTTGCCGGTCTGGTTTGCTCACGTCGGTATCCTTGGCGATGCAGCGACCGGGGTCTGCGTTGGGCATCTAAGTGGTTTAATATCGGCAGGCCGAAGTCGCCTGGTCGGTGCCCAGAGTGTCTAGGTTATTGGTCTGGTGCAAGAAACCTTCGATCGGGGCTCGTGCGACCACGGCGTTGTGGGTATGCAGCAGAATCGTTTGACGCAACTGCCGATCCCAGGGCCGAAAGCTGCCTGGGTTCCCTTTGTAGAGATCCAGGTTGATCCGGTCGGATGTCAGGAAGGTGCGCAGCGCCTTCGCGTCGGGCAAACGCGTGTCAGGCGTCGCCCCGTCCGCGGGCTCGTGACGCAGGATCGCTTCGACGACGGCGCGCACAGCGGCCCAGGCCGCCCACTGAGTTCCGGTCATGTGGTAGTCCGCGCGTTTCCGGAAGCGTTGATTGAGTTGTGGTGCGCCGTGCCGTTCCCATGTCCAGTGCCAGGCGTCGGCGATCAGGCCTTCGGTACCCACGACCGGGCGCGGCAAAAGTGTCTGGAACGGTACGTAGCGGCCGAATTCGCCGTGGGTGTCGGCCAGAAAGACAACGTCATAGCCGCGCACGGCGGTCAGCAGGCGGATATTATTTTGATCGCGGATGCGCGGATCGTTGCTCAACTTGAACGGCCGCACCGCCACAATTTTCAGGCCGAACTTCTTGGCCGAGGCCTGGAAGGCCTTGGCAATCCGCGCGTCACCGGCTTCCTCGCCCTGCAGGATCAGGATGTTGCCCCAATTCTTGTGTTTCAGGTACTGGGCCAGTGCGTCCATCACCATGGCATCGCTCGGCAGGGTGTGGAACAACCCTGGAGCGCAGGCCGCACCACGCAGGAAATCGTCGCCATGGCGCACGTTGAATAGGATGTAAGGTTCCGCCGCGAGCGCAGCTGCGGCTGCCGTCAATTCTTCCAGGGGCAAATCGAGCAGAAAGACGCTGGCGCCGGTCGCGGCCGCGATCTCGCGAACCGCATCCGCCGCATCCTGACTCGGCGTTAGCATCCTTTCTTCCAGCGCGAACTTCAGGCCCAGAGCGCGGCCCATGACGCGGCTTTCGCGCAGTCCGACACGGGCGCCGTCGAGCGGGCGCTTGCGATCGCGCAGGATCAGTCCGGTATAGGCCTTGGCCGGCTCGTAGGCGCGGTCCGCCTCGCGGCCCAGGTAGACCAAAGTATAGGATTCCGCCGCGCGCACCGTCGCCGGAAGGATTGCAGCGGCCAGCGCACAAACGATAATGAAGGCCACCCGGGCGGGCGCCCGAAATCGGCACCGGAGATCAGCGGTCATCGATTAGAATGCCATAGGGAACCTGCCCGACCGGCACCGATTTGAGCACCTGAAGTCTTTCCGTATCGATGATCGAAAGGTCGTCGGACAGGCCGTTGGCCACGTAAAGCCGGCGCTCGTCGGCGGTGAGCGCCAGGCCCCAGGCCCGTTTGCCGACCAGGATATAGCGCTCCACCTTGCGCGCCGCCACGTCGACCACGGCCACATGATTGGCCCGCCCCAAGGCGACATAAGCCCGCCGGCCATCGCGCGTGATCAAGAGATCGACCGGCGTCACCTCTTCTTTGCGCATCCCGGTCGGTAGGAACACTATGTCGTCGATCAATTCGAGGCTGGCGACATCGATGATGTTCACGATACCGGCCAGCTCGGCGGACACCCACAGTTGCTTCTCGTCGGGGGTCAAGGCGAAGCGGCGCGGCCGGGTGTCGACCAGGATGTCCTTAATTATTTCGCCAGCCACAGTGTCGATAACATGAACTATGTTGGCCGCCTCGGAGGCAACGAAGACCAGGCCACCGTCGGCTGTGAACAGCACACCTTCAGGTTCCTCGCCAGTGTCGTAGCCGGCGACAATCTCGCCGGTCTCCAGGTCGAGCACGCTGGCCTCGGCCTCTTCCTCGTTGGAGATGTAAAGGTGGCGGCCATCGGGGTGGAGATCGAAGGTCTCAGGCTCTTCGATATCGCGATACCGCCGGACCAGGGCCTTGGTCGCGATATCGTAGACGGCGACCACCGAATCGTCGGCGCAACCGACGAAGAACTGGGTACGATCGCTATTGAAATGAATGCCGCGCGGCCGGGCGCAGGTTTCCATGGTGGCCACCACCCGGTCGCTGCTGTCGAGCACGCTGATGGTGTTCGACTTTTCGTTGGTCACGAAAATGAGCCCGGTCCCCCTGGCGCCGGCCGGCAGCGCGGCGCTTAGGCTCAAGACTCCAGCCATCAGAAAGGATAGCAACAGCCTGGCGGAAGCGACTTCGGGGCGACGATGAGTGCCGGTCAATTCAAACTCCTTCCGGCACTCGCGCCGGCTCACTGACGATTTGGCATCGGTTCAGCCAACAGTCTTGGGTGAAAGGTCTGGTGGGGTCAACCATGCGGCTCTGAGGCTTGGCTCTAGGTGCTTATTGTATGCGAATAGCTGAGACGGGCGAACCCAACCGTCGTGCGAAAAGCGACTCCACAAGGTCGCCCAAATCGTGTTTAATCATAGTATTAACAATAACGCGCGCTACGGTTTGGATACTGTGCGCTGCACAAAAATGGGGGAAGCGCTAATGACTGCATTGCGAAATGGTGTCCAGGGTATTTGCGGCGTTGCCATGGGGGCGGCGCTTTTTCTTTTTCCAGCTGTGCATGCTAACGCGCAGGAGGTGATTGGCGGCACGCTTTATGGCGATATGGGTCTAGTCAGCCAGGATATGCTCAGCCGGGCGGCGTCTGACGGCAATAACTTCTTGCATACCAACGGCAATTACAACCAGACGCGGTATTACCCGTCGCGTCAGATTGACACTGGCAACGTTGGCGAGTTGCGCCCGGCCTGGATTTTCCAGACCGAGGTCGTCGAGACCATGGAAACCACGCCGATCGTGGTCAATGGCGTGATGTACGCGACCACCGCCTTCAATCACGTTTACGCCCTGAATGCGGCGACCGGCGAGCAGATCTGGCATTACAAGCATAACATGGGTCCGGTCACGACCTACTGTTGCGGCCCCAATAACCGCGGCGTCGCGATTTACGACGACCGGGTCTATATGGGCACCTTGGATGCCCGTCTGGTTGCGCTCGACGCCAAGACCGGCAAGGTGATCTGGGACAAGGAAATCGCCGATCCGGAGCTGGGTTACAGCGAGACCATGGCGCCGACGGCGGTTAACGGCAAGATCCTGATCGGCACCAACGGTGGCGAATATGGCGTTCGGGGTTTCGTCAAGGCTTTCGATGCCAAGAACGGCGATCTTCTTTGGACGTTCCACACCACCGCCGAGAATTCCGTTGGTGTCTGGGCGACCCGTGACGCCACCGGGCGCGACATGCTGCGTGACGTTGCCGCGGAAAAGGCGGCACTCAAAAAGATGGGCGACCCCTATAAGACCTTGGGCGGCGGCGTCTGGCAGAACCCGGCGGTCGATCTGGCCAGCAACCGGATCTTTTTCGTGGCCGGCAATCCTTCGCCCGACCTCGACGGTTCACTCCGGCCCGGCGACAATCTCTACACGAACTCGCTGGTCGCAGTCGATCTCGATACCGGCAAGTACGCCTGTCATTTTCAGTACATCGCCCACGACGTCTGGGACCTGGACGCGGTCAGCCCGCCGATCCTGGTCGATGTGGCAGATGCCAGCGGCAAGATGGTGCCGGGCGTGCTGCATGGCGGCAAAACCGGCCATGTCTATGTGCACGACCGGAAAGATTGCAGCCTGATCCGCTATTCGGAGGCCATGGTGCCGCAAGAGAACATGTGGGTGCTACCAACCAAGGACGGTGCGCGCATGTTGCCGGGCGCCAATGGCGGCGTCGAATGGTCGCCCATGGCGGTCGATGCGGACCTGGGATTGACCTACGCCATCAACCTGCATCAGCCCATGACCTATCACGTCGAGAGCTCGCCCTATCCCGAGGGGAAATTGTGGCTCGGCGGTGCCTTCAAGGTCATTCCGAACGAGGCCCAGTGGGGCAATGTCACGGCGGTGGACTACAACACCGGCAAGATCCGTTGGCAGGTCAAAACCCAGCAGCCGATGATCGGCGGCATTCTGGCCACGGCCGGCGGGTTGGTTTTCACCGGCGAGGGCAACGGCCAGTTTAAGGCTTACGATTCCGAGACCGGCAGCTTGCTGTGGAAGTTCCAGGCGGGGGCGGGCGTCAACGCGCCTCCGGCCTCTTACACGGTTGACGGCAAGCAATACATCGTTGTCGCTGCCGGCGGGAATACCCAATTGAACTACAAGCGCGGCAACAACATCATTGCCTTCACGCTTGCCGATTAGAGTCGGACACGCCTTCTTTGGCGGGATTGGGGCCGCGATGAGCGGCCCCACTTTCGTGTCCGCCAGGCCTTGGCAATGTTTTTTCGATCCGCTGCGGAGACCCTTATGACTCGCCAGGTTTACTTGTCCGCCCTTGCGCTGGTTTGCATGCTCGCTCTGTCCGGGACCGGGTCGGCCCGAGCCGAGAGCGTGCCGCCACCCGAGATCGCCGAACAGGTTGAGCTATGCAGTGGATGCCACGGTACCGACGGCGTGCCGGTAACCGAAGCCACGCCGATCATCTGGGGCCAGGAGGAGTATTACATTTACGTCCAGATGCGCGACATCAAGGCCGGACGGCGGGCCAACGAGATCATGTACAGCGTGGTCGCCGACCTTTCCAAGGCCGAGATGCGGGCCCTGGGCAAGTATTTCGCGCAAAGGCCCTGGCCCAGCACAAGTTTCAAGGCGCAGGAGGGCGACGACGCCATCGCGCACCGCATGGCGTCGGCGGGGCAATGTGCCCAATGTCATCTCAGCGCTTTCGACGGCGACAGCCGGGTGCCCCGGGCAGCCGGGCAATTGGCCAGCTATCTGGAAAAGACCATGCTGGATTTCAAGCACAAGCGGCGCATGAACGCGCCCGATAAGGCCAGTCTTCTCGAAACTTTCGACGACCAAGACATTGCCGCCATGGCCCGCTACCTGGCCTCGCTGCAGGCGCACTGAGGGGCGGCTAGTCGCGCAATGCCTGGCGGACCCGATCGGCGCTGGCGAGGTCGCGGGCACTTTTTCCTGCCTTGTCGCGTTGCGTGGGATCGGCGCCCCGTGCCAGAAGATAGCCAACGACCGCCGCATGGCCCCGTTCAGCCGCGATCATTAGGGCCGTGCGTCCACGATCGTCGGCAGGGCTGAGGTCGGCGCCGCGCTCGACTAATAGGCGAACCACCGCCAAACCCTCCACCTCGGGCACGTCGTTGCTGTGTCCAGCGGCCCACATCAAGGCGGTCAGGTCGTGGCCATAGCGCCGGTCGAGATCGGTTCCAGAGTCGAGCAGCCGGGTGACGATGGCGCCGTAACCGCGCCCGGCGGCATAGACCAGCGGGCCCTTGCCGGTCGAGTCCAGGGCCGTGGGGTCAGCACCGGCCATCAGCAGCAGGCGCACCAAGCGCGCATTGCCATTGAAACTGGCCGCGATGAGCGGTGTGATCCCCTTGACGTTGACCGCGTTGGGGTCCGCGCCGGCCTTTAAGAGAAGCTTGACGGTCTTGCGTTCGTTGGCGATGGCGGCTTTGACCAGGGCGGTGTTACCCGCCAGGTTCCGGAAATCGATTTTGGAACCGCGGGCCATGAAGAACTCAACCAATTCCTCGTGCCCGGCTCCGGCGGCGATCAGAAGGACGTTGTTGCCGAAGCGGTTACGCGCCTCGATCGACGCGCCACGCTCGATCAATTCGCCGGCCAAATGCAGGCAGCCGCGGCTGGCGGCATCGAATAGGAAGAAGTTGAGATCGCGGGCTTCGCCCGCCCCACTCTTGACCGTGTAGTCCAGGCGCAGGTCCTGGCAGATCCGAGTTTCGTTGTCCGGCGGCGCCGCGCGCGGGGCGGCACCCATGAGGCCCATTAGGGCAGATGCCAACCAAAGGCCGCAGAGCATAAGTCTGGTCACGCTTCTCATGATCCCTCTCTAGTCCGAAACCGGGTCGCCCGATTTCGGGGGCGCTGTTTCGGCAAGGCTAGCATCGGCCGCCGGGCTTCGGAAGGGGCGCTTGGCGCCTCCGGCGGGCTTCGCCGCCGGATTTTTCTGGGCAGGCGCCCGCCCGGGCGATAGCCTTGCGGTCCCTTTCGTTCCGGCGGTGCCATAACGAGGTCTGCGACTATGAACCAACCGAAACAACTTTCCGGCGTGTTCGCCCCGGTCATCACGCCCTTCGACGCCGACTTGCGGCCTGACGCCGCGCGCTTGATCCGGCACTGCCGCTGGCTGCTGTCCCAGAACTGCCAGCTGGCAGTCTTCGGCACCAACAGCGAGGCGAATTCGCTGTCGACCGACGAGAAGATCGAGCTTCTCGATGCCTTGGTCGAGGCGGAGATCGACCCGGCGCGCATGATGCCGGGCACCGGGGCCTGCGCCCTGACCGATTCGGTCCGACTGACCGCCCATGCGGTTAAGCGCGGCTGTGCCGGCGCTCTGATGTTGCCGCCATTCTACTACAAGGCGGTCAGCGACGATGGGCTGTTCCGCAGCTTTGCCGAGGTGATTGAGCGGGTCGGCGACGCGCGCCTACGGATCTACCTCTATCACATACCGCCCATCGCCCAGGTGCCGATCAGCCACGATCTGATCGAACGCCTGATCGCGGCCTACCCCGACACCGTGGTCGGGATCAAGGATAGCTCCGGCGACTGGGCCAACACCGAGGGTATGCTGAAGCGTTTTCCCGGCTTTACCGTTTTCGCCGGCAGTGAGAGTTTCCTGCTGCGCACCATGCGCGGCGGCGGTGCCGGCTGCATTTCGGCGACGGCCAATATCAACCCGGCGGCGATTCACAAGGTGTTTGCCGAATGGCAATCGCCGGGGGCGGAGGACTTGCAGGCCGGGCTGGACACCCTGCGCGGCATCATGCAAGCCTTCCCCATGATTCCAGCACTCAAGGAAACCCTGGCGCAGTTTGCCGGCGATCCGGACTGGCGCCGCTTGCGCCCGCCTCTGGACGAACTCACCGAAGATCAGCGCCGGGCCCTGACGGCGGCCCTGTCAGCGCAGAATTTTGCCATGCCGGGCCTGCCGGTCCTGCAAGAGGCCTAATCGTGGCGCGCCCGCCGGGGCCAGGGCCGGAAAGGGGCCCCAGTCCTGGAGCAGGGCCGAGCGGCATGCGCAAGGGCCTGACCCAATATGGCGACGAGGCTTTTGCCTTGTTCCTGCGCAAAGCCTTCATCAAGGCCATGGGCTATTCCGATGACGCCCTGGCGCGGCCGATCGTCGGCATCGGCAACACCTACAGCGGCTACAATCCCTGTCATCGCACGGCGCCCGCGCTGGTCGAGGCGATCAAGCGCGGGGTCCTGATGGCCGGTGGTCTGCCGGTCGAGTTCCCGACGATTTCCCTGCACGAATCCTTCGCCTGGCCCAGCAGCATGCTCTATCGCAACCTCATGGCCATGGAC
>JAJFGO010000059.1 GCA_021776095.1 Kiloniellaceae bacterium
CGAAGATACGGCGGGCGAGATCAAGGCCATCCTGGTGGTTCAGGTGGATACCGCCTCGGGCGTGGTGAACGACATCCCGGCCATCCGCAAGGCGATGGACGCGGCCGGTCACGGCGCCCTGCTCATGGTGGACGCGATTGCGTCGCTGGCCACCATGCCGTTCGAGATGGACGACTGGGGTGTTGACGTTGCAATCACGGGCTCGCAGAAGGGCTTGATGACGCCGCCGGGCTTGAGCTTCGTCGCTGCCGGAGAGAAAGCGCGGGCGACGCATGAGGATGCGAACCTGCGCACCAACTACTGGGACTGGACTCAGCGGGAGGGCGAGCAGCATTACCACAAATACTGCGGCACCCCGCCGGTACATATGCTCTTTGGGCTGCGCAAAGCACTGGACATGCTACTCGAAGAAGGACTTGAGCAAGTCTACCTGCGTCACCGCTTGCTGGCGGAAGCCACGCGCCGCGCCGTCGATATCTGGGCGCAGGGGGACATCTTGGCCTTCAATATCACGGAGCCGGCGGAGCGCGCCAATTCGGTGACAACCGTACTCATGAGAGGCGGTGGCGAGCCCAGTGCGCTCCTGAATTATTGCCACGAGAAGTGCGGCGTCGTGCTCGGCATCGGGATCGGCGAGCAGGATGGCCGCGCCTTTCGTATCGCCCACATGGGCCACGTCAACGCCCCCATGATCCTGGGCACGCTAGGGGCCGTGGAGATGGGACTGATCGCGCTGCAAATTCCGCACGGCACGGGTGGCGTCCAAGCCGCCGTCGATTGGCTCGGCCAGAGCGTTACCAGGTAGCGCCCTAAGAAGGTTACCACCACTGCCCCGCCAATTCGCTCCTTATTGTTACCTAGAAAATTGTCGATGGGGTACGAGGCCTTGATCGACATCGGTGGCTAACACCGGTCAGACCACCGAGGCGGGTCGCGTACTGGAGAAGTGCCCACCCTAAGTCTCGCCGAGCCGGACCGACATGCCCGGCTAGTGTCCGCGTGTCTGACATTAGCGCTTATGGGACAGATTGAGGTGATTGCGCTCGCGGAACAATGCCAGGATCCGGCGCACTCGGTCCCGCGCGCGGTTGACCACGAGGGCGAGGGTCTGGAGGCGAGCGTTACGAAACAGCGGGACCGCAAGGCTGCGCCGAGGTTCTTGCGAAAGGCGATGAAACGATACGACCATCCCGAGGTTACCGCGACGGGCCCACTACGGTCCTACCGAGCGGCGATGAAGGTTATCGGAAATGCCGAACGTCAGGAGACGGGCCGCTGGCTCAACAACAGAGCCGAAAACTCACACCAGCCCTTCCGGTGACGAAAGCGAGCGATGGCCAAATTTGGGAGCGCAAAATCGCTACAGAAATTCGCCTCCGTCCATTCTTCAGTCTACAACCCTTTCAACACACAGCGTCACCTCATATCGCGAAAAACCAATCGGCAATTCCACAATGAAGCTCACGCTCAATGGCGGAACATGGCGTTGGCCGCGTAACCAGAGGCTTGTTGGGGGATTCATGGTTCTGCGGCGATTAAGTTGTTAATGCCTCTCTATTGTCTCACGGTTATCAACCGTATGGTTGACGCCTAAAGCTAGGGCGAAATTTTCGGGCCGGGCAATCGTCATTTGCTAGCGCGTGCGAATCGCGTTCAGCACGAAATCGACAATATGCGCGCGCCTTTCCACTATGGCGCATTCCGATCCGAGCGCGCGGCTGAAAATACGGCTAAGCGTGTGTATGTTGGCGAAATAAAAAAACGCCATTCCGGCGATCGACAGGTAGATGTGCAGCGGATCGAGTCCCTTGCGGAATATGCCGTCGGCCGTACCACGCGCGAGCGTTTCCTGAAGCAGATCGATGATCGGGCGGTTCATCTCTTCGACGCGCGCAGAATCCTGTAAATGCATACCGTCATGGGCGTTCTCGTCAGCAACGAGCGCAACGAATTCTGGGTTTTGCGCGAGATAGTCGAATGAGAATTCGATCAGGCGGCGCATCGCCTCTTCGGCGGGAAGGTTGCTGAGCTCCAGCGCCTGCTCCCGCTCCCGGATCTCACGGTACACCTGTTCCAGCACTGCCGTGTACAGCCCATCCTTGCTACCGAAGTAGTGGTAGACGAGCTGCTTGTTGATTCTGGCTCGCCGGGCAATGTCGTCGACGCGCGCCCCATCCAGCCCGCGTGAGGCGAAAGCTTCCTTGGCCGCGGCCAGCAATATCTCCCGCGAGCTCTCCCGGGTTCCCTTGCCTCCCTTGCGAGGCCGTCGGCCTGCGGGCACCGTCATGTTCGATATTCAACCAGGTAGTTGGATCCAATTGACTCCCGTTTTAACTTACTGCATGTTGTTTCGACAAGGTCGGCCGCGACAAGAAACGCGGCGCGTGGGGGGCCTTCGAAATTGACGGACGCCCTGGAGGCCACCTTGGCTGAGACGGAACTGTTGGCCGCCGGAGATATCCCGCCAAGCGAACGGATTCGCGATCCGGCTTTGCTAATCGTCGACATGCAGAACGATTTCGTTCGCGCCGGCGCGCCGCTCGAGGTTCCCGACGCCCGTGCCACGATCGCGCCGATCCAGGGCTTGCTGGACGTATTCCGCGGGCGCGGCCGGCCGGTCGTCTTCACCCGCTTCCTCGCCAGAGAGACACCCGATCTCTTGTGGCTCTGGTCGCCGCAATGCCGGCCGGACACGAAGTGCTGTTGGAAAAGCCAAAAGCGCAGCTATGGCGACGCCGAAGGACTCTTGGGTTGCGCCGAAGTGGTTGACGAACTCGCGCCGCTTTCCGGCGAACTCGTCATCGACAAGTATGGGTACGGTGCGTTTCATGGTACAGACCTCGATGCCCAATTGCGCGCACTCGGCGTCGAATCGCTGCTCGTTACCGGGACCGTTACTCAGATCTGTGTCGAAGAGACGGCCCGGGAAGCCTTCCATCACGGCTACCGCACGACGATGGTTGCCGACGCCGTCTCCTCCTTTGCCCCCGATCTCCACGCGGCGGCTCTGAAGAACTTCGCTATGAAATTCGGCTGGGTCGCGGATGCCGAAACGGCTCTGTCATGGCTATAGCCAGGCGGAGTGCGCGACTGGATCTAGAATCGTCGGGCATCTGGCTTCTGCTGGCCGTGGCGGTCGGTGCCGCCGCCGCGACCATCCCGGTCTTTCGCGATCCCGCCAATCTCGCCAATGTGCTGCGTCAGTCGAGCGTGCTCGGCATTCTCGCCATCGGCCAGACCTTTGTGATTGCCGCCGGCATGATCGACCTCAGTGTCGGCATGATCGCCGGGCTCGTGGTCGTTCTCGCGTGCTGGATGCTTGGTAACGACCCTTCGCTCACCCTCGCCGTCATTGCGCTGATGCTGACGCTCGGTGCTTCGATCGGCCTCGTAAACGGCCTCGTCGTCAACCGTCTGAAGCTGCATCCGTTAATACTTACCTTCGGCATGCTGTCCATCTTGCAAGGGGGCATCTTCACGTTCACCGACCGAAGCGTCGGCCGGGCCTCGCCAATGCTCCAGGCGGCCGCGAACGACGATATTTGGGGGGTCCCCCTTTCCACGATCCTCCTTGTCGCCGTCCTCGCCGTTTTCCACCTCGTCTTTTCGCGCACGCGCTTCGGCTACCATCTGATTGCGACGGGCGGAAACGCGGAGAGCGCACGGCGAGCGGGCATCGACGTTAAGCGTATTCGCCTCGCCTGCTTCGCCATTTCCGGCTTCTGCGCGGCGCTCGCCGGCCTTCTTCTGGCGGGACGGCTCGGAACGGGATACCCGCTGGCCGGGACGGGCCTCGAACTCGACGCCATTGTTGCCGTTGTCCTTGGCGGCACGTCGCTGGCCGGCGGGCGCGGCAGCGTTATCCGGTCCGTTGGCGGCGTCGTCGCGCTGACGGTTATTTCCAATGTCCTGAACCTTCTCGAGGTCTCCGCCTTCGTGCAAATGTTCATAAAGGGGCTCATCGTCGTTGGCGCAATCCTCGCCAATCAGCCAAGGCGGGAACAGCCATGACCGCATTTGCCGCATCCCACCGCGAGGTGGCGGCGCAGCTCATGTCGCGCTACGCGATTTTCATCGTACTCGTCCTGGTCTATTTTTTGGCAGTCGCAATTTCCGACGCCTTTCTCGTTCCCACGTACATATTCAACGTCGTGCGTCAGGTCGCGCCTGTTGGCATTGCTGCGATCGGCGTCACCTATGTGATGATCCTCGGCGGCGTTGACCTGTCAATCGGAGCGGTCATTTCGCTCACTTCCGTGCTATGTGCGGTGCAGATGAACGGCGACCAGGCAAATGTTGCCATGGCGATAGCCATCTCCTGCGCCGCCGGCGCCGCGATCGGTACGATTAACGGCATCGCCGTGGCACTCACCCGCGTCTCGCCTTTCGTCCTGACATTGGGAACCGGCGTTGCCGTCCTCGGCCTCACCCAAATCTATTCAGGCGGTACCGCGCGCGGCATCGTGGCGCCCGGCTTCCGTGAAGTCTTCAACTACAGGATCGGCGACGTCGTGCCGGTGCTCGCGATTGCCTTTCTAGCGCTTGCAGTGCTCGGTTTACTGGTTCAGCGTTTCACCGTTTTTGGCCGGCAACTTTTCCTGATCGGCAGCAACAGGCGTGCCGCGCACTTGTCCGGCTTGTCGATGGCCCGCGTCACGATCCTCGCCTATGCTCTTTCCGGCCTCTTCGGTGGGTTTGCCGGTATCGCTCTACTCGCCCGTTCCGGCGTCTCCAATACGCTTTCGGGCCAGGGGCTTGAGTTCCAGGTGCTGGCGGCCGTCGTCCTTGGCGGCACCACCTTCGAAGGCGGCCGCGGCGGAGTCGCCGGCACCATCGCGGGCATCCTGGTGCTGGTGATCGCGTTCAACCTCGTGAACATCAGCGGGCTGCCCTACCACATGCAGCTTGTTGTGATGGGCACCATCATCATCGTCGCATCCGCAGTCTACGGGCAGATCAGTGCCAGGTCGTGATAGAACGTGAAACAAAAAATGGGAGAAATCGAACATGAAGATTATCCGAGGACTATTCCTGTCCGTCGGCGTATTGGCCTCGGCGGGAATGATAGCCAACCCCGTCTTCGCCGATCAGGCCGCTGACGCCGCGCAAACGGCTAAGGCCGCCGAGTCCGTCGACACGAGCGCCTTCAAGAAGGGCGGGCCATACAAGATCGGCGTCTCGGCCGGCTATCTGTCTAATTCCTGGGTCGTGTTCGCGCTTCAGCATGTGCGCTGGGAAGCGTCGAAGCACTCTGAAATTGGCGATGTCGTCGTGACGGATGCGGCGTTCAATCCAGCCAAGCAGATATCGGATATCGAGGACCTGCTGCGGCAGAATATCGATCTTCTGATCTACTGGCCCGTTGACGACCGCGCGATTGCCGATGCCCTCAAGAGGGCCGTTGAAGCCGGCGTGCCCACGGTCCAGGCCGGCGGTGGCTTCACCGACAACCCAGGCACGGTCTCCAATGCTTATATCAGCCAGTGGCAGTTGGGTGAGATGGTGGCGCGCCGCCTGATGACCGATCTCGGCGGCAAGGGAAAGATTATCGCCATGCTTCCGATCGCTGGTACGACCGCGGCGGTGGATCAGCTGGACGCGCTCCAGACTGTCCTCAAGGAATATCCTGGCGTTGAATTGGCCAGCATCGAATATGGCGACTGGAATCGCGCCAAAGCCAAGCAGATTACCGAGAACCTCCTGCAACGCTTCCCAAAGATTGACGGCGTCTTCTCGCCGGCCGGGCAGATGTCGATCGGTGTGGCCGAGGCCTTCGACGAGGCTGGCAGGATTGGCGAGGTCACCATGTCGCCAGGCGACGAATATAATGGCTGGCTGAAATGGGTTGAAAAAAACAAAGAGGGCGGCGCCGTGACATTCCCCACCCGCGCCGGCCAGGTGGCGGTCAAGATCGGTTTTAGAATCCTGAAGGGCGAGTCCGTCAAACGCGGAACCGCGGTACCGTCGGCGTACATCGCGCCCGCCGATATCTCGAAATATGTCGACCAGAAAGCGCCAGACGACTGGTGGGCGAGCGAACTGCCGGCCGAGTTCCTGCCGAAGCAGTGATAGACAAGACCCTCGTGCCGCTTTTGGCGATCAAAGGCCTCGCCAAGCGTTATCCAGGTGTCGTTGCGCTTAAGGGCGTGGATCTAACCGCGAACGCGGGAGAGGTCCACGCCCTGGTTGGCGCGAACGGGGCCGGCAAGTCAACCCTCATGAACCTGCTTGCGGGAGCTCAAGCACCGAGCGAGGGCGAGATATGCATCGAAGGGCAAGTCGTGCGGTTCGACGGTCCCGCTTCCGCGCAGGACCGGGGTATCGCGACCGTCTACCAGGAGTTCAGCCTGGTTCCGCAACTCTCCGTCGCGCGCAGCATCTTCCTTGGCCGCGAACCCAAGAGTGCCTTCGGCTTTGTCGATACACGCCGACTCGCGGAACGGACGCGCGCACTTCTAGAACGCTTCAACCTCAAGCTAGATCCCGACGCCGAGGTCGCGACGCTCAGCGTAGCCGATCAGCAGCTCGTCGAGATCGGGCGCGCTCTTTCCTTCGACGCGCGGATCCTTATTCTCGACGAACCGACGGCCGTACTTTCGTTTGCTGAGCAGGACAATCTCTTTGCCGTTATACGCCAGCTCAAAAGCGAGGGCATGCTCGTCCTCTACGTTTCACATCATTTGCGGGAGGTTCTGGCCATCGCCGATCGCGTCACCGTCCTGCGGGACGGCGAGAAGATCGCGACACGGGATACGGCGGGCCTCACCGTCGACGACCTAGTCAGCCTGATGCTGGGCCGCAGCGGTGCCTATGCCAAGACTACCGGCCACCAGCCGGACTCCGCCGATGGCTCCCTGTTCGACATCACCTACCGCACGGCCGGACCCGAGAGCCGGCTCGCGCTTCGCGGTGGCGAGATCGTCGGCCTTGCCGGGCTGGTCGGCGCGGGCAGAACGACCTTCGCAAGAGCGTTGAGCGGCAACGCGCTGAGTTCGGCCTCTGTCGACATCGGACACGAGGGCCGGACGCTGCATTTTTCATCCCCCCGAGAGGCAATGGGCCACGGCGTTGTTTACATCACCGAAGACAGGAAGCGAGACGGCATCTTTGCCGAACTCGATATTGTTGCCAATGCGACGGCCTCGGCCTTGCCCAGTCTCGGCCTTGGCCCGCTCCGAAACAGCCGTAAGGAACAGGCCGTCTCGTCGAACATATTGCAGCGCCTGCACCTGGTGGCGAGCAGCCTCAGCGCGCCGATCGTCAAACTCAGCGGCGGTAATCAGCAAAAGGTACTTATCGGGCGTGCGCTCCTTACCAAGCCGACCATTCTTGTGTGCGACGAGCCGACCCGCGGGGTCGATATCGGCGCCAAAGCCGAGATTCACGAGATCCTGCGCGGCCTCGCCCGCAGCGGCGTCGCGGTTCTCGTCGTTTCCTCGGAGATCGAGGAGTTACTGGCTCTCGCCCATCGCATCGTGGTCATGCATGAGCGCCGCTTCGTCGCCGAGATGCCGGCCCATGAGGCCGAAGAATCCCAAATCCTAATCGCCGCCTCGAGCGGCTCCAAAAGCATGGAAAAGAATGATGAAGCCTGATCAAAACCGTAAGATGCCGGCGCCTGTGAAGGTCGCGGTGGCGCAGATGCATTGCGTCCCGGGCGACGTCGCCGCAAATCTCGCCATCATTGGGCCGCTCGTACACCTCGCGGCACGCGACGGCGCGCAACTCGTCATCCTGCCGGAGACAGCGACGACCGGTTATTTCATTTCCGATCGGCTGGACCGTCTGGCGGAACCCGAAGATGGGCCAACAGCACGGCACCTTGCCGGGATCGCACGAGAAGCCAACGTGCATCTCGCCGTCGGCATGGCGATCAGCGACGGCGGCAAGTTCTACGACGCTCAACTTCTCTTCGGGCCGGACGGCGCGCATCTGGCGACCTATCGCAAGGCGCACCTGTTCTCCGCTGAGCGCGAATGGTTTGCCGCAGGCGATACGCCAATGGTGATCGATACGGCCATTGGGCGCATTGGCATGACCATCTGTTACGACCTGATCTTCCCCGAGTATATCCGCCGCCTCGTCGACCTCGGCGCCGATCTCATTATCAACAGCACCAACTGGATCACGGACGGCTTCCAGCGCGACACCTGGGGTTGGGGTGGCTCAACGGTTCAGGCGCTCGCCGCGACGCGCGCCCTGGAAAACGGTGTCTGGCTGGCCATGGCGAATTGTGTCGGCCCGGAGTGGATTTTCGACTCCATCGGCCATTCTTGCGTTGTCGCGCCGTCCGGCAAGATTCTCGCCTCGGTTGGCGACGGCCAGGGCGTGGCCGGTGCCGAGGCTGTTTTCCAGAGCGAGGAACTCGACCGCTGGAAATCGATTGCGACTTATCTTGGCGATCGCAGGCCGGAACTTTATGGCTAGTTCCCGGATTGCTTGCCGCGGAGAACGGCGACCCATGCTTGGCGATTGGGCAGGGCCTACTGCTGCATAGTAGGGCCTGTCCCATCCCTATGGCAGCATCTACCCTGAACGATTGTCGGCCCGTGAGACCGCGCATTGCGCCGCCGGACGATCATTCTGATGGCGACGCCCGGCCTTCGTAGAGATCGCGGCCTTCGACCAAGGCACGGATCTTGGCGTCGGCAATGCTTCGCTTGAGCATCCAGAAACCGCAGTCCGGATGTATGTAGCGGATGCGCTCCCGCCCCAGCAACTCGGCGGCGCGCTGGAGCGACTTGGCGATCCAGTCGGCGCTCTCCACCTCGGTGCGCTTGACGTCGACGACTCCCAGGCCGATACCGATTTCCGGGCGCAGATCCTTGAACGCGGCGACCTCCGCCACCGGGCGATGGGCCATTTCCATGACGATGTGGTCGACCTTCAGCGCATTGAGAAAATTGATGAGCTTCGCCCAGGTCCCGCTTTGCACACTCTGTCCGCCATAGTTACCGAAACAGAGGTGGATCGCCGGTGTGGTCTCGACCGCGGAGAGCACGACATTGGCGGCTTCGGCGGCCCATTCCCATTCTTCCGGATGACCGGGTAGGTTCGCCTCGTCGATCTGGATAACCTCGGCATCGAGGTGCGCGACTTGTTCAGCCAAAGCCTCGGCGATGGCCATGGCCAGCGCCGGCGTGCTGCCGTAGTGCCGATCCGACAGAGTCTTGGCCAGCATGTGCGGCCCGGTCAGGGTGAACTTGAGGGGCCGAGTCGCGAGCGCCGTCGCGCGGGCGCAGGCCGCCGGCAAGTCCAGGGACCCGCCGTTCAGTGGGCCATCGACGATACCGGCCGGCCGCGCGCGAAAGCCCATGCCCGGCCGGGCGCGAAAGTCCTGGATTTCCTTGAAGGTGAGGTCCGTGCGCACGCCGGCCATGGGGCGTACAAAATATTCGATCATCCCATTGGTCTCAGGGTGGTTTACGTCGAACCGATACAGCTCGCCGTCGCAAACGAGATCGATACCGGCGAGCTCCTGTGTGTGCAGAACGACCCGCGTCGCGTCGGCCAAGGCTTGCTCGCTGGGAGCGGCCACCAGCCAGTCCGGCACCGGATAGGAGCCGACGACGGTCGTCAGAATACGCGGCCCTGCCAGGTCACTAAATCCTTTCCCGTCCGGTCGCTCTTGACCTTCGAGCGGTGGGCGATGATTATCTATCTAGTTACTTAATTGGGCAAGTCGATCATGTCGCAACAAGCTTCTGGCGGCCGGCGGAATGACCGGCCGACCATGCCAAATTCGATCGCCGAGCCGGGCGCGGCTCAGGGTGGACCTGGCTGGATTTCCGATAGTATCGCGTTTCTGGCGCGTTATTGGATCGCTATTGCCGCGCACTTGGCAGTGGTGCTGGCTTGGCAGCTTTGGGTCACCCTTGGCGAGGTTCCCAAGTATGTCATGCCGAGTCCGCTGGCCACCCTCGGCGCCCTCTGGGACAGTTACGATTGGGTCCACAACACACTGGTGACTGCCGGCGAGATCCTGTCGGGGTATGCGGTCGCCGTCGTGTTCGGGGTTGGCGTGGCCTTGCTTTCTTCCTGGTCGCGGATCGTCGACCAGGCGGTGATGCCGCTCATGATTAGCCTGAACATGATCCCGAAGGTGGCTCTGGGGCCGCTTTTCATTGTTTGGTTCTCCTATGGATTCCTGCCGAACGTTCTGATCGTGTTTGCGATCTGCGTGTTACCGATCCTGCTCACGACAGCGCGTGGCCTACGGGAGGTTGAGCCGGACCTGCTGGATCTCGTTCGCTCTTTGAAGGGGTCGCGCTGGCAGATATTTCTGAAGATCCAGCTGCCGGGCTCACTTCCCTATGTTTTCTCGGGCATGAAGGTCGCCACCGTCTTAGCCGTCGCCGGCGCCGTCGTCGGGGAGTTCATTGCCTCCGAGGAGGGCCTCGGCTACCTGATGCTGCAAGTGCAGGTGACACTGGATACCGCCGCGATGTTCATGGCGGTGCTGCTGATTACGCTCATCGGCGTTGTTCTGTATGGCCTGGTCCAAATTCTGGAGCACCTGACCGTCGCCCGTGACAGCCGCATCGCGACGGTTTGAGTCTTCATGCCCGTGCCTGTAAAAGCGCCAGCCAAAGAGGTGCAAGTCAAACAGGCAGGGGCCAAACAAGCGCAGGCTCGCGACCCGGAGCGCACCCGCGGGCACATCCTCGCAGCGGCGCGTAAGGCCTTCGCCCGGTACGGCCTGGCTGGCGCGCGCGTCGACGCGATCGCGGAGGCGGCCCGCGCTAACAAGCGCATGATCTATTACTACTTCACCGACAAGGAAGGCCTGTTCCTCGCCACGCTGGAGCAAATTTACGCCGAACTCGGCGCGGCAAGCGAGGCTCTCGACCTTGAGGCAGATCCGGAAACCGCCCTTGCGCGCTATGTTGACTTCATTTGGACCTATTATCTCGACCACCCGGACGCGATCGCGATCCTCAATAGCGAGAACCTACACGGCGGTCGCCATTTGCGGCACTCGAGCCGTGTGCGTCAGATCGAAGTTCCCTTTGTCGACAAATTGAGCGGGATGCTTGAGCGAGGTGTTGAAGCCGGCGTTTTCCGGCCCGGCCTCGATGCCGTCGCGCTGCATATTACCGTGGTTGCTTTGGCCTATTTCTTCCTCGGCAACAATATCACGCTCTCGATTTTTTTCGACCGCGACCTTTCGAGCCCCGCAGCACGACGCGCCTGGCGGCGGCATATGCAGTCAACTTTGAAGGCCATGCTCGCAGCCTAGGTATTGGCTTTCAACTTGTTGTCCGTTCGGCCCTTCGGAAATTGACCTAGCCGAACTCGGGGCCGGCCGCTACTAGGTAAGCGGCAGGATCGGAACGCGGCGCGGGCCCTCTCGCCATGCGCCGAAATTGCCGCTCTGGCACGAATCCATAAGCTTCGAGAAATCCGGTCAGTCCCTGGGCTTCCTCGCAGGCATCGATAATGACGGGCCGGGCTCCGTCCAACTTCTGAAGCAGCGCACTCAAGACTGCTTGGGCATTTTCCTGTGACGCGGCAACAAGAGGCCCTATGTGATGCGCGGCGCGCCCGTCGCGCGAGAGGGCGAAGGCCTTCTCCATTGTGGCGGCCGGTCCGCGCTGGATCAGCCTGCGTAGCAGCGCGGGGCGCGCGAAACCGATAGCCTGCGCATCGAGGCGGCAGATCTCATTGAGCTCGAGCTCTGGCACGCCGCAACGGGGTGCGCGTGAAAACGCCCATGTTGACGGCTTTCGGCGCCAACGTTTCAGGCGGGCGACGATTTGAAAGCCAAGCTGGCTGTAGATGGGCTCGCCCTCGGGCGTGGCGTCCAATTGTGGCAGCAGGTCGCGCCTCGCGCTTTCGTTCATAGCCGCCGTCGCGAGGCGGCCCGCAAAGCCTTGGCCCCGCGCCCGCTCCGCGGTCAGCACCATGGAGATCCAGGCCGTATTTGGCGGGTAGGGCAGGAGTGCCGCACTGGCGGCCACCGCTCCACCTTGGCGCATGCCCCAGACTAAGCCCTGATCGAAGAAGATTCGCCAATCGGCTTCGGTTTGATTCCAGTGTGCTTGGGTTGAAAGCGCGAGACAGTCGGGCAAATCCGCAAGCGTTAGCAACTCCACCGCCGCCTGATCAGAACTTACCATCGCGCACTTGAAATCCGGTCGGCTTGCCAAGCGACGGCAAGCCGCGCTGAAGCCAATCCGCTTGCCAGTCTATGAGGCGCTTCAGAGGCACGGTCGGCGGACCAAAGAGCCGGGCGGCCGCGCTGGCGTCGTTCAGCCAACCGGTCTTGGCCTCCTCGCCGGCTATCCGCACCTCGACCCCGAAGCGCGCGGCGAACTCTCCGGCTAGGTCGCGGATCGAGACGATTTCCGGTCCCGTCACGTTGAGGGGCGTGGTCGGCGTGGTCACGTGGCGCAGGGCGCGCAGAATCTGGCTGTTGGCGTCGCCTTGCCAGATGACGTTCGCGTGTCCCATGGTGACATCGACCGCTTGGCGCGCCAGGACCAGAGACCCGACGTCATGCAGCACGCCGTAGCGCAGGTCGATGGCGTAGTTCAGGCGAATCAGCCGGCCCGGCGTGCCGTGATTGATCGAGCCGTACTCGAACATCCGCTCGCGCGCCAGGCACGACCAGGCATATTCCCCAGGCGGTGGGTTGGGCGGCACGGCTTCCGTTGGGCCGCCGGCGTTCACAACGACAAAGGGGTAGACGCATCCGGTCGAGAGCGCGACGATCCGCGAATTCGTAAAGCGCTCGGCGACGCGCGCAGGGGCGAGTGCGTTCATCGCCCAGGTCAGAGATTCGGAACCGGAGGAGCCGAACTTGCGGCCGGCCATGTAGATGACGTTCGCCACCTCTGGCAAGCTTTGCAGTGCTTTCCGATCGAGCAGATCGCAGGCGATGGCCTCAACCCCATGACCCGCCAAGGCATCCGGTAGGCCTGGCTCCGAGAAGCGCGCGACGGCGATGACCCGCTTGTCGGGCGCGGCGCGCTTGGCCAGGCGACACAGTGTCGGCCCCATCTTGCCACCAGCACCCAAAACCATGATGTCGCCGTCGACAGCCTCAAGATCCGCAACGAGCGCCGCGGAGGGGCGAGTCAACAGGTCCTCAAGCGCCGCGGCATCCTCAATGCGCTCGGGCAGCCCGACCGTGTCGGAAATCTGCTTAGTCACCGAAGCATCCATGTCAACATCATCGCCATTTTAGGTCACCTGGAGAACGAGTGAACGATCATAGGGCAGCGCGGGGGTGGCGAAAACCACGTCATTTCGAACGTAGTGAAAGGCGCAGGCCCGCCGCCACCGATTGGACCGGTTGTCGCCGGACCGATGGACGGTCCCACCATGATGGAATGAGACACCGCCCTTCGGCACTGGGGCGGCGCGCATCTCGATCCGCGCAACCTCCGCTTCGTCGATCTGAAGGTCGAAAGGCCGGGATTCCGGCGCGGCATGGGGCAGGACCGGTCCCAGTTGCGTGGCGCGTGCGTAACGCAGGCATCCATTCTCCTCATCCGCGTCGTCCAGTGCGATCCAGGCCGTAACGACGCCCTCGGGATCGCTCGGGCCAAAGTAGAAATTGTCCTGATGCGCGGGCTTTGGCCCGCCGCCGTGCGGCGGCTTGAAGAAAATCTGGCTGAAATAGACGGAGACACCGACGCCGATCAGCGCCTCGACGTGCCCGACAAGACCGGAGTCCTTGGCGAGTGCCGTGAAGAACGGGCGGTTCATGTGCGGATTGTCCAGCTTGCGCAATACCGTAGCGTCGGCCACACCGCCGTCGAGGTACCAACGGCGTTTCTCCTCCGACATGGCCGCCAGGGCCTCCTCGGCCCAGCCGGAGATATTGGCGATGGCCTCGTTCATGCGTTCCAAGGGGAAGAGACGCCGAATCGTGGCGTGCCCATCCGCTTTGTCGCGCGCCACGAAGTCGGCCCAGGCCACCGCCTTTCCGGCGCATTGCTGATTTTCCGTTTTCGAATTCTGCGAAGCGAAGTTGGCCGTCATTTTTCGATCTTAATTAACTAACCATATAGTTACAAACTTGAGAACTCAGGTCAATGTCCTGTTGTCACATGCCCCTCGGCCAGACGACGAGAGAGACAGCGACCGGGAGCGCCTAGATCAAAATCGTCTCGGATCGAAACGATCCGGGACGCGCCTCATGATTCAATTCAATACGTTTGGCGCACGAGGCACCCGTCGCACCGTTCCGCGGCAGTGCCGTCCCGCGTTCGGCGTTGGGCATGAACATCCGGAAAAGTGGGCTTCACTATTCTGGGTCATGCTCGGTATTTCAACTTAGGCAAGGCGCTATGGATCGGATTGTGGCGATCCGACCTTGACCTAAGGCGTCGGCAACTTGATCGAGGCGTCTATATACGCGTTGGTGACAGCCTTCATGACATCAAAGGGTTCTTCGATGTCGAAGTAGGTGGCAATCAAATCGTAGTCGGATTTGAGGCGTTCTTCGTCGAAATAACCAAGCCCCTTGGTCTTCGAGGTCTCATCGGTCATGAGCTCGACGACCAAACCCCAGTTCTGCAGCTCGTTTTCCTTCTTCAGCCCAGTGTTCGCGTTGACTAGAGCATCAATGCAGGGACCGGGCGTCTTTACACAGGCCGCGAAGGCGCGCTGCGTCACGGCCACAAAGTTTTGGACCGCATCGGAATTGTCTTTCAGAAAGGCGCCGTTGACGATGATCGAGTTGCCGTAGGGGTTGATCCCGTATTCGTTCCAGGCGAAGAAGCCCATATCATCGCCGAGCTCGCGCTTGAAAATGTGGTGGATGTTGTAGAACGAGGTCGTGACATCGATCGCACCGGCCTTGAGACCCGCCAGCTTGGCATTCGGCTGGACATTCACCCACTTAACTGATTTTGGGTCCATACCGACGGCTTTAGCCAACGCCGGCCACATGGCGCGTGCGGCGTCCCACGGCGGGTTGCCGATCTTCTTGCCGGCGAAGCCTTTGACATCCTTGATGCCCGAGGACTTCAGCCAATACATACCATAGGGCGAGTTGGCGTAGATATTCATGACCGCCACGAAGTCGGCGCCCTTGCCCTTGGCCACCAGCGCGGTACCTAGGTCGGCGAGGCCAATCTGTGTTTCGCCGATGCCCGTTCGCTGCGCCGCCATCGTCGAGCCCTTGCCCTGTTCGATATTCAGGTCGAGCCCGGCTGCGTCGTACCAGCCTTCCTGCTTGGCATAATAGTAGGGGGCGTGATCGCCACCGGCGATCCAGTTCAGTACGAAATCGATTTCGGTCGCCGCCTTGGCCTCGCCGACCGATAGCAGGGCCAAGGCCGCTAGGGCGGCACAGTACTGTTTTTTGATCCCGTTCATGACGATCTCCCTGATAGCTCGCCGCGACGGCGCATCGCCAGCGAGCGTGGCCGCAGCCGGAAGCAGCTCAACTGCAGACTTGTAACCAAATGGTTACTCAGCATAATGAGCAGGCGAATATGCTGTCAACCGGGGAGCGAGGATGGCAGACGTGGTGAGAGCGAAGGCGGCTGCGGCGGGCCCGGAAAGGACGCCGGTAAAGCGCGACCCTGAGCGGTCCCGCCGGCAAATCCTGGAGGCGGCGACGGCCGAGTTCTCGCGGCTAGGCCTTGGCGGCACGCGTGTCAACGAGGTGGCCGACCGCGCTGGCGCCAACAAGCGCATGCTCTACCACTACTTCGGCAACAAGGAGGATCTTTTCCTCGCGGTCCTGGAGAACACCTACGAGACCATACGCCGCGCCGAGGCTGCGCTCAGCTTGAGTGACATGGAGCCCGAAGCCGGGATGCGCAAGCTGATCACCTTCACTTGGCAGCACTTTCTCGAATATCCGGATTTCATCAGCCTGCTGAACTCGGAGAACCTGCATCAGGCACGGCACCTCAAGCGCTCGAGCAAGATCCGCGAGATGCACTCGCCGCTGATCGACATGATCAGCGATCTGCTTCGCCGTGGCGCGAAAGCAAAGGTCTTTCGCAACGACGTCGATCCGGTTCAGCTCTATATCTCTATCGCCGCTCTCGGCTTCTTCTACTTCTCCAATCGCCACACCCTCTCCACCATCTTCGGCCGCGACCTCATGGCCGAAAAGAACCTGGAGGCTCGCAGCATGCATATCATGGACGTGGTGCTGGGCTATCTCAGGCCCTAGCGGCGGCAGGGCGCCATGCCGTTGCATTGGAGCGATCTGCCAGAGCCCTTGATGACCCGTCTGCGCGCGGGCTGCGTGATCCCGGCTCATCCTCTGGCCTTGACCGAGAGCCGCAGGCTGGATGTGCGGCGCCAGCGCGCGCTCACTCGCTACTACCTCGACGCCGGTGCCGGAGGTCTCGCGGTCGGCGTGCACACCACGCAGTTCGCGATCCGCGAAGCCGGCCTGTACGAGCCGGTCCTGCGCGCCGCCGCGGAGGCCGCCGAAACGCGGCCCTTGATTAAGATCGCCGGTGTGTGCGGCAAGACCGAACAGGCACGCCGCGAAGCCATAATTGCGCGCGACCTTGGCTATCATGCCGGGTTGCTGTCTCTTGCCGCGATGACGGAGGCGAGCGAGGATGAGCTTGTCGCCCATTGCCGAACGCTCGCCGACGAGATCCCGCTTGTCGGGTTTTACCTTCAGCGTGCTGTCGGCGGCCGCAATCTCTCAGCAAGTTTCTGGCGGCGATTTGCCGAGATCGATAACGTGATCGCGATTAAGATGGCGCCCTTCGATCGTTATCGCACAATCGATGTCGTGCGCGGAGTGGCCGAGGCGCGGGCCGAAGATCGCGTGTCGCTTTACACCGGCAACGACGATCATATCCTGTTGGATCTATTGACGCCCTATCGCGTGACCCGCAACGGTGACAAAGTAACCTTGCGGATTGTGGGTGGCCTGCTCGGCCAATGGTCGGTCTGGACCAAGGCTGCGGTGGAATTACTTGAGCGAGCGCACAAGGCGGCCCACGAAGGCATCGTTCCAGCCGACTTACTTACCCTAGATGCGCAGCTAACGGACGCAAATGGCGCACTCTTCGACGTGCACAACGGCTTTAGCGGCTGCATCGCCGGTTGCCACGAAGTTCTACGCCGCCAGGGGTTGCTGGAGAACATCGTTCTGCTCGACCCCAACGAGGGACTGGGGCCCGGCCAGACGGCCGAACTCGACCGCGTGATCCACGCCTATCCCGATCTCAACGACAATGCATTCGTCGCCGCCAACCTCGAGAGATGGTTGTCATGACGCATTCGCTGAAGCAGGTCGGCTTCTATCGCAGCCGCGGGCAATTGACCGTGCCGGGCATCTTCACCGCGGTCGAGATGGCGGTCACTGCCGACCCTCGACTACGACCTGGGGGTCGTGGTGGCCGTTTCCTCAGTCGCAGCCTAGTCCCGATGTCAGTTCGGCGCCGGGACTTTCGAGTTGAACTCGTTGCTGAAGACCGATGCGGAATCGAGCTTCTTGTCCATCTTGCCGCCCTGCTCCGTGATTGCGAGCGTCTTGGCCATCAACTCGGGCAGGATCCAGCCGAGCCCATGCTCGCGCGAGCGCTCAGTGATCACCAGATCCAGAACTAAGTCGAGATTGGCCAGGTAGGCAGCCCGGTCGATGCCGTCAACCTGCTTCATCATCGCATCGATCGCCGCCTCGCGCTCGGCAAAGGTGTCGCGCCAACCTTTGTAGGTGGCACGCAGGAAGCGCTTTACCAGATCCGGGTTATCGCGCGCGACGTCGCGATGCACGATGTAGCCGTGGCCGTAGAGCGCGACGCCGTGGTCGGCGAACAACAAATTGCCGACCTTGCCCTTGCCCAGGACCTTCTCCCAGATTGGGAAGCTCGTGTAGAGATCGAAAGCGGCATCGACATTGCGGGCGGCGACAATGCCCTGCTTACCCTCCGGCTTGACATTGACGAGGGTCACGGAGTCTGGATCGACGCCGTGCGCCTGGGCCAGAGAGGGCCAGAGGAAACGATGCGAGTCGCCCGGCGGCGCGGCGATCGTGCGTCCAGACAGGTCGGCCACTTTGGTGATATTCGCATCCTTATAGAAGAAGAGGTTATTGGCGGCCTTGTCGTAGACGATGCCGACGATCAGTAGCTCTGCGCCCTTGCTGATCGCCGTCAGCACCGTGGGCGTGTCGGAGATGCCGAATTCGGCCCGCTTGAGGTCGACCATCTTGGCGGTATCGCCCGAACCCTGCCCACGGACCACCGTGAGGTTGATGCCCTCATCTGCGAAATAGCCCTTCTCCATCGCCATGTAGAAGGGCGAATGATCGGCGAGGTGAAACCAGTTGAGTTGCAGCGTGACATCGTCGGCCGCCTGGGCCGTGGCGCCGACGGCAAAGCAAAACCCCGCGCTTAATGTCAGCGCGGCCAGTCTTAATTGGTGCAAGAATGTCATGGTCGTCCTCCCTAGCGTCATGATTATGTTTGGTCTTTAGTTCGCGGCATTTTGATTCAGTTCATCGTCGTATCGCGGAACTCCCAGGGCATTGTGATGCGCTCGACCAGAACGACGAACGCGTAGAGCGCCAAGCCCAGGGCGGCGATCAGGCAGAGCGAAGCGAAGATCGAAGGCGTGTCCAAAGTCACGCCGCCGACGATGATGAGTGCGCCGAGGCCGGATTCCGAAGCCACGAACTCGCCCACGATAGCGCCGATGACCGAGAGCGTCGCATTCAACTTCATGCCGGCGAAGATGTATGGCAGTGAATTGGGCAGCCGGATCTTCGTGAAGATTTGCCACTTGCTACCCTTGAGACTGCGCACCAGATCGAGCAAGTCGGGATCGACCCGGCTCAAACCCGCCGCCGTGTTAATCACCACGGGAAAGAAGGCGACCGTCACCGCGATCACGATGTTCGGCACTACCCCGTAGCCCAGCCAGATGACGAAGAGCGGCGCCAACGCCACCTTGGGCAGCGTGTTGAACAGCACCAGAAGCGGCATGATCGTGCGCTCGAGATAACTGTTCCAGACGGTCAGGACCGCAAGGCCGACGCCGAGCAGCGCCGCGATCGTAAAACCGCCGAGGACGGCGTAGAGTGTCGTCAGCAGATTTTTGAGCCAGCGGTATTTCGGATCAAAGAGTGCGGCGACCGCGGCGCCGGGCGTCGGCATGATGTACTCGCGCACGCCCCACCAACTCACTGAGACGTGCCAGACCAGGACCAGCACCAGAATCGCGAGCGCGCTCGGCGCGTAGTACCAGATCTTCGCCAGAATACCGGCCGCGCGCCGGCCTGCTCGGGAATTCACGCCCGGTCCGTCCGGTCCTCCGGCGCGATCTGTCATCATCGTAACGATTTCTAAGATTGACTAAGTAACCAATCGGTTACTAAACTAGCGACGGTCCTTTACACCTGTCAAGGGGGATCGGATGGAGATGCCTTGCGGGCGCCCAGGGATCGGGCATGGTGAAGCCGTGAGCGCGAGAAGTTCGTGATAGGGAGTGCGATGGAATCCAAGAACGAGCCGCAAGCGGCGCCGAGGTCCATCGCGGAAACGCCCGACGATGTGCCCTTCATCCATCTGGAGAATGTCCGCAAGATTTACCGCGGTCGCGGGGAGGATTTTCTCGCGGTCTCCGATGTCACTCTCGACATCCAGGCCGGCGAGCTGCTCTCGCTGGTTGGCCCCTCCGGCTGCGGCAAGACCACGGTGTTGAAGATACTCGCCGGCCTGCACGGTCACGACGGCGGCGAGGTGCGCATCGGCAACGGGGCTGCACGCTTCGAACCGGGCCGCGACGTCGGCATGGTGTTCCAGCAGTCACTGCTGCTGAAATGGCGCCGCATCCTCGACAACGTGCTGCTGCCGGCCGAGATTCTCGGCCTGCGGTTGGGCGAAAGCCGCGAACGGGCCATCGACCTGCTCGCCATGGTCGGGCTGCGGGGCTTCGAGCAGAGCTATCCCTATGAGCTTTCCGGCGGAATGCAGCAGCGCGCGGCCATCGCTCGCGCCCTGGTGCACGACCCGAAGCTGATCCTGATGGACGAGCCGTTCGGCGCGCTCGATGCATTGACTCGTGAGAAGATGAACTTGGAGCTATTGCGCATCTGGTCAGAGAGCCGGAAAACCATCGTCTTCGTTACCCATTCGATCCAGGAGGCGGTGCTGCTCGGCTCCCATTGCGCGGTCCTGACCGCGGGGCCGGCGCGCATGGCCGATTTCTTCCCCATCGACCTGCCCTATCCGCGCCGCCTCGATCAGAAGACCAGCGCCGCCTTCGGTGACTACACGCGCCGCATCTATCATCTGCTCGGAATGGAGTGACCTCAAATGGCCGAACGCCAAATCGGAATTGTCATGCACGGCGTGACCGGCCGTATGGGGATGAACCAACACCTCATCCGCTCAATTTTAGCGATTTGCAAACAGGGTGGTGTGGCGCTTTCCAATGGCGACCGCCTGATGCCGAAACCGCTGATCGTCGGCCGCAATCCTGACAAGATGGAACGCTTGGCCAAGGCCCATGGCATCGCGCGCTGGACGAGCGACCTCGACGAGGCGCTGGCCGATGCGAGCTGCCCGATCTTTTTCGACGCCGGCACGACACAGATGCGCGCGGAACTGCTCACCCGGGCCATCAAAGCCGGCAAGCACGTGTATTGCGAGAAACCCATTTCGGACAACCTGCAAGACGCCCTCGCTGTCGCGCGCCTTGCGAACTCTGAGGGCGTCAAGCACGGCGTCGTGCAGGATAAGCTGTTCCTGCCCGGGCTGCTCAAGATGAAACGGCTGATCGATGCCGGATTCTTCGGCCGGCTGCTCTCGGTGCGCGGTGAGTTCGGCTATTGGGTGTTCGAGGGCGATTTGGAGCCGGCGCAGCGTCCAAGCTGGAACTACAAGTCGGCCGAGGGCGGCGGTATCATTCTCGATATGCTGTGCCACTGGCGCTATGTCCTGGACAACCTCTTCGGCGGGGTCAAAGCTGTGTCCTGCATGGGCGCAACGCATATTGCGGAGCGCTGGGACGAAGCCGGCAGACGCTATGATGCCGATGCCGACGATGCGGCCTACGCCAGTTTCGAGCTCGAGGGCGGTGTGATCGCGCAAATCAATTCCTCTTGGTGCGTCAGGGTTCGGCGGGACGACCTTGTCACGTTCCAAGCCGATGGCGTGAAGGGGTCCGCCGTTGCTGGACTGACGCGATGCTGGACCCAGGACAGGGTCAATACGCCGAAGCCTGTTTGGAATCCCGACGAACCGCAGACACTCGATTTCAATTCGACTTGGGCGGAAGTGCCTGATCGCAGCCCTGCCGAGAACGGCTTTAAGTTGCAATGGGAGATGTTCCTGCGCCATGTCGCCGAGGATGCGCCCTGGCAATATGGCTTGATGGAAGGTGCCAAGGGTGTCCAGCTTGCCGAACTTGGCTTGAAAAGCTGGCGCGAGCGCAAATGGTTTGACGTGCCGGCCTTGGAGGCCTGATATGCCAGAGGTGACCTTGCCTACCAATGAAGGCGGCACCGAGCGTTTCCAGCTTTCGTCGCCGCGCGACTTCCCGGTCCAGCAGAACGCGCCCTTCAACCGCGTCGCCTTCGCCGCCGCCCATGTGGTGGCCGACCCCCTGGCCAATTCCGATCCGTGGCTCGACGCGCCGATCGATTGGGACCGCACCATTGCCTTTCGACAGAGGCTTTGGGACCTGCGGCTGGGTGTGGCCGAGGCGATGGATACGGCGCAGCGCGGCATGGGGCTCGACTGGCCAACCGCGGTGGAGTTGATCCGGCGGTCCGTCGACGCGGCGAAGGATCACCCTGGCGCCTTGGTCTTTTGCGGTGTTGGAACCGACCATCTCGCGCCTTCACCCGACCTCGCCCTGGACGATGTGCTGGCTGCTTACGAAGAGCAGGTCTCGGCCGTCGAGGCCTGCGGCGGGCGCATCATTCTCATGGCCAGCCGCGCCCTCGCGGCCGCCGCCAAGGGGTCGCAGGACTACGCCAAGATCTATGGCCGCATCCTGAGCCAGGTGAGGGAGCCGGTTATCATCCACTGGCTTGGCGAGATGTTCGATCCCGCGCTGGCTGGTTACTGGGGATGCGCGGACCACGATGACGCCATGGAGATTTGTCTCGGCGTCCTCGCGGATAACGCGGCCAAGATCGACGGCATCAAGATTTCGCTGCTGTCCAAGAACAAAGAAATTGCCATGCGCCGGCAACTGCCCGATGGGATCCGCATGTACAGCGGCGACGATTTCGACTATGCCGAATTGATCGAGGGCGACGAGGCCGGGTATTCCGATGCCCTGCTCGGCATCTTCGACGCGATCGCGCCCGCGGCCTCCGCCGCGCTGGCCGCGCTGGCCGCTGACAACAAGGCCAAGTTTCGCGAAATCCTGGCACCGACGGTACCGCTGTCGCGCCACATATTCCAGGCGCCGACGCGCTTCTACAAGACCGGCATCGTGTTTCTGGCCTGGCTGAACGGTCAACAGGATCATTTCACCATGATTGGCGGGCAGGAAAGCGCTCGCTCGACCCTACATCTCGCGGAGCTGTTTCGCTTGGCCGACCGCGCCGGTCTGCTGCGCGATCCGGACCTCGCGTGCCGCCGCATGGCGACTGCCATGGCGATAAGAGGTGTGAACTAGACTCAAATAGACAATCCATGAGGGAGGAAAATTGTGAAAAAGCTTATTTTTGCAGTCGTTGCCTTGGCCGCCGCCGCAGCGCCCAGCCATGCCGCCGACTACCCGTGGAAGCCTGAAAGACCGATCACCATCATTGTGCCCTGGGGCGCCGGTGGCGCGACCGATCAGGTCACCCGCGTCACGGCCGCCGTCTTGGAAGATGAACTCGGCCAGACCGTGGTCATCGTGAACCAGCCCGGCGCCTCCGGTTCGATCGGCAAGAAGAATGCTTGGGAGGCGCCTCGCGAGGGCTACACCTGGGCGGCGGGCGCGCCGAAGCAACTCGGTACCTACAAGCTGCTCGGCCAGTGGGACACCTGGATCGATGATTGGCGTCTGTACAACACTGTGACCAATGTTCCGTTGGTCTCAGTGAACCCGGACTCGCCGTACAAGACGATGGACGACTTCGTCAAAGCAATGAAGGACGGCAAGGTCACCATCGCAACGGCCGGCGCGGGCTCTTCCGGGCACGCGGCGGCGGAGGCTCTCAAGGGAGCGATTGGCGGGGCCTACAAGCATGTCACCTACGATGGCGGCAACCCGGCTGTGGTCGCGACGGTCGCCGGCGAGGCGGAAGCGACGACGCAGCTCGCGTCCGAACAGGCGGAGATGGTGCGGGCCAAGCGTCTTCGGCCGCTCGCGGTGCTTGCCAGCCAGCCGCTCGAGATCGAGGGCTTCGGCGCCGTGCCGCCGATCACCGACTTCGTGAGTGAGAAGCTGCCGATCCTGTCCACGGCCTTTGGCATTTTCATTCCGAAGGAAGGCACACCCGCGGAGGTCGTTAAGACCTTCGACATGATCTGGGCTGAGAAGATCCCGCAGAGCAAGCGCCTGAGGGACTATGCGTTGGAAAAAGGCGCGCTCTTCACACCGGCGTCGGGCGATAGCGCCAGGGACAAGGTCTGGCCGGAGGTTCAAGCCGACGCCTGGTCGTTCCACGCCGCCGGGCGCACGACCATGTCGCCCGAGACGCTCAACATTCCCAAACCGTGATATGGCCGGCAGGCCGCGTTTCCACGCGGCCTGCCGCGACCAAGGCTATCGACGGCTTGATCTGATCCATGTCTGAGACCCCCAGGGCCGATTTCTGGTTTTCCGTTGCGATCACGGTTCTCGGCCTGGGTGTCGTCGCCGAGTCCTTGCGTATGCCGCGCTTGGAGAACCTTGGCGTCCACCCGATGAGCGCGCCGGGACTGACTCCGGGACTAATCGGATTCGTTCTCGCAGGGCTGGGCGTGGCCCTGTTCCTGCGCAGCTTGCGCGCCCGTACAGCAGCCACATCCGCGGCCGCGCCACGAGAGGCGGGGGCAGGCGAAGCGGCAACTGGCGGGCGCCGTCTCCTGATCTCCCTGGTCCTCTGCCTGATTTATGCAATGGTCCTCCTGGGCCAGCTTCCATTTTGGTTAGCCACGGCCCTGTTCGTTTTCGCCTTCGTCCTGATCTTTACCTGGCAGCGGCGCAAAGCAGCCCAACTGGCCGCGACGGCCGCGGTCCTGGCGATCGTCGTGGCCGCCGCGGTTACACTGCTGTTCGAGCAGGTTTTCCTGGTACGCCTGCCGTGAGGTCCCGGTGGGCGCCCTAGGCGAATTAGCGGCGGCGATCGGCCACCTGGCCCAGCCGATGAGCCTGTTCAACGTCGCTTGGGCGACGTTGCTGGGCATGTCGGTGGGCATGTTGCCGGGCCTGACCGCGACCCTCGGGATTGCGCTTCTGACCACGCTCACCTTCCGCATGGCGGCGGGGGATGCGATCCTCATCCTAATCTGCATGTACGTGGGCGCCATCTACGGCGGCAGCCGCACAGCCATTCTCTTGAATATTCCAGGCACACCCGCCAACGCCGCCTCGGCCTTGGATGGATTTCCCCTGGCCCGCGCGGGCCGGGCGGGCGAGGCCATGGGGCTGGCTACCTTCGGATCCTTCTTCGGTGGCCTGGTCGGCACCCTGATGCTGGCCTTGATCGCACCGCAACTCGCGGAGTTCGGCTTGCGATTTCAGTCGTTCGAGTTCTTTTGGCTGGCGATCTTCGGTGTGGTGATTTCCGGGCGCCTGACCGCCATGAACGATCCGATCAAGGGCTGGATCGCCGGCTTCTTGGGGCTATTCCTGGCCCAGGTGGGGCAGGAAGGCATCCACGCCTATCAACGTTTTGCCTATGGCTCAGTCGATCTCGCGGGTGGCCTCGGCCTCCTGCCCGCCCTCGTCGGCGCGTTCGGATTTGCTGAAATTCTTTGCGTTATGAGGCAGCCCGGCTACGAGACCGTGCGCGACATGGGCGGGCGGGTAATGCCGCGAATCCGCGACATCGCGGCACGCTGGTGGACGATCGGCCGCTCGGGCGTCTTGGGCACTACAATGGGAATCATCCCCGGCGTCGGTGAGGATATGGGGGCCTGGGTTTCCTATGCCGCGGCGCGCCGGGCCAGCCGCGTGCCCGAGACCTTCGGCAAGGGCAACACGGAGGGACTGATCGCGGCGGAGACCGGCAACAACGCTGCCGTTCCCGGCGCTATTATCCCCGTGCTGACCCTGGCGGTGCCGGGTTCCGCTCCGGCCGCGGTCCTGCTCGCCGCCATGTTTATCCATGGCGTCCGGCCGGGCCCCCTGATCATGATCGAAAGCCCGAGCTTCGTGTTCGAGGTCGCCGCCATGCTGTTCTGGGCCTCGGTCGCGATTCTGATCCTTGGCCTCTTGCTGACCAAGCCGATGCTGGTCGTCCTGCGCGTGCCGCGCGAACATCTCATGCCCATCATCTTCGTTCTCTGTGTGGTCGGTTCCTTCGCGATCGCCAGCCGGGTCTTCGATGTCTGGGTCATGCTAGGCTTCGGCATCCTCGGGTTCGCATTGCGCCAGATGCATTACCCCATGGCACCTCTGGTGCTCGGCATCGTCTTGGGGGGTATCCTCGACAAGAATTTCCGGCGCGGTATGGTTCTCTCTGACGGGTCTCTGGAGCCCTTCGTAACCCGGCCCATCTCCGCCGTACTCGCCGCGCTCACGGTCATAACGATCCTTTGGGGCCTTGCCCCGGTACGCAATACCATCGCCCGCTTGATAGGGAGGCCATCCTGAAACTCTCACTCTGCAATGAAGTCATCCGCGAATTGCCCTTCGCCGAGCAATGCGCTTTCGCCGCGGCTGTCGGTTATCAGGGCCTGGAGATCGCGCCCTTCACCTTGTCCGGCCAACCGCAGACGCTTGAGGGCGCGGCGGCGGCCGAAGTACGCGGTGCCCTGCGGGCCGAAGGTCTGGTTTGTTCCAGTCTGCACTGGCTGCTGGTCGCACCGGAAGGACTCTCTATCACGAGCGCCGACGCGGCGGTTCGCGCGCGCACGGTCGAGGTCATGCGCCGTTTGGTGCAACTCGCCGCCGAGCTTGGCGCCGAGATTCTGGTGCATGGTTCGCCGGCGCAGCGGGCCTTACCGGCTGGCGATGAGGCGGATGCGCGGGCCCGCGCGATCGACTGCTTCCGCGCCGCGGCGGAAGCCGCCGAAGCGGCAGGGGTCATCTATTGCATAGAGCCACTGGCGAAGCGCGAGACCAACTTCATCAACACCCTGGCGGAAGCGGCGGAGATTGTGCAGGCCGTCGGCAGCCCCGCGCTGCGCAGCATGGTCGATTGCTCGGCGGCGGCCTTGGAGGAAGGCGACGTGGCCGCGCTGCTCGACCGCTGGCTGCCTGGCGATCTGATCGCCCACGTCCAGGTCAACGACCCCAACCGCCGTGGCCCGGGCGAGGGCGCGCTGGGCTTTGCCCCAATTCTCGCCGCCTTGAAGCGTCATGGATACGAAGGTTGGGTGGCGGCGGAGCCATTTGTCTACGAGCCGGACGGGCCGGCCTGCGCCGCCCACGCCGCCGGCTATCTGCGCGGAATGCTGGAGGCCATGTCATGACCGAACGTCCCACCCTGCATTTGGAAGAGGTCGCGTTCCTCGAACGTGACGTCAAATTGCGCATGCCCTTCCGCTTTGGTGTTGTCACGCTGACCGAGGCGCCGCAATGCTTTGTGCGCGCACGCATACGCCTTTCGGATGGGCGCGAAGGTTGGGGCGCGGCGGCCGAATTGCTCGCGCCGAAATGGTTCGACAAGTCGCCCGAGCTGTCCAACGAGGACAATTTCGATCAATTGCGCCGGGCGCTCGCCATGGCCACCAGCGTCTATCAAAGCGAAACGGCCCTTCAAACCGCCTTCGGGCTTCACGCTGTCAGCGCGCAGACCTACCGAGACGCGGCCGGCGCGGCTGGTCTGCCGCCTCTGGTCGCAAGCTTCGGAACCGCGCTGCTCGATCGCGCGATCCTCGACGCCCTGCTTCGCCTCGAAGGCGTCAGCGTGTTCGATGCCGCCCGGCGCAACCTCTTCGACTTGAGCGCGGCTCTTACGGCGGATCTTGCCGGTTTCGACTTCGATGCCTTTCTTGCGAACCTCGCGCCGGCCTCGCGGATCCAGGCCCGGCACACGGTGGGCTTGGTCGATCCCATCACGAGCGGCGACCTCTCCGAGGCGGATCGCGTCGGAGACGGATTGCCGGAGACGCTAGACGAAGTCATCGAGACTTATGGCATGACGCATTTCAAGCTCAAGGTCGGCGGCGACATGGACGCCGATATCGCGCGGTTGACACAAATCGCGCGCGTGCTCGATCCCTTGCCCAGCTATCGCGCCACGCTGGACGGCAACGAACAATATGCCGATGTCGAGGGCGTCGTCACGCTTTGGCAGGCCATCGCTGCGGAGCCAAAGTTGGCTCGCATGCGTGAGGCCGTGCTTTTCATCGAACAGCCGATCGCGCGCGCCAATGCCCTCAGCAAGGACATTTCGCCTCTTGCCCGGCTCAAGCCGGTCGAGATCGACGAATCGGACGCCACGATCGACTCTTTTCTTGAAGCCAAGGCGCTGGGCTATTGCGGTGTATCGTCGAAATCATGCAAGGGCTTCTACAAGTCGCTTCTGAATCGGGCACGCTGTGCGAAATGGAACACAGAAGCTGGCGAGGCACGTTACTTCATGTCGGCCGAAGATCTGACTACGCAAGCCGGCCTCGCGGTGCAGCAGGACCTGGCCCTGGCCACCTTGATCGGCTGCGACCATATCGAGCGCAACGGCCACCATTACGTCGACGGCATGGCCGCAGTGCCGGCAGCCGAACAGGCCGCCTTCCTTGCCGCCCACCCCGATCTCTATCATGAACACTTGGGCGCGGTGCGTTTGGCCATCGAGGACGGCGCGCTTGCCATCGCCTCGCTCGACACGCCCGGCTTCGCGAGCGGCGCCATGCCGGACATCGCCTCGCTTCGCCGCTGCACCTACAAGGCCTGATATGCCGTCTCTCAAGCAACTCTCCATCAATCTCGCCACGCTACGCGAGCAATGGGACCTTCGGCAGGCGGTCGAGGGCTGCGCCCGACATGGCATTCGTGCCGTCGCGCCATGGCGCGACCAGATCGCGAAAGTCGGCCTGACGGAGAGCGCGTGCGTCCTGCGCGACAACGGCATGCGCGTAACAGGATTGTGCCGTGGCGGCATGTTTCCCGCGCCGACCGAGGCCGGCCGGCAGGCCGCGCTCGACGACAACCGCCGCGCATTGGAGGAAGCGGTCGCGCTCGGTGCGGAGTGCTTGGTCCTGGTGGTCGGCGGCTTGCCGGGGGACTCCCGCGATATCGCCGGCGCGCGCCGGATGGTGGAGGATGGAATCGGGAAGTTGCTTGAGGCCGCACGGCCTGCAGGTATGCCCCTGGCCATCGAACCGCTGCATCCCATGTACGCCGCCGACCGGGCCTGTGTGAACACGCTCCGGCAAGCGCTCGACCTCTGCGATCGGTTGGGCGAGGGTGCTGGCGTGGCGGTCGATGTCTACCACCTTTGGTGGGACCCCGAGCTGGAGGCGCAGATCGCGCGCGCCGGCGAGGGCGGCCGCCTTCTGGCTTATCACATATGCGATTGGCTGGTGCCGACCCGCGACTTGCTGCTCGACCGCGGTATGATGGGCGACGGTGTCATCGAGCTGCCGCGCATCCGCGGCTGGATGGAGCGGGCCGGCTATGGCGGCCTGCACGAGGTCGAGATCTTCTCCGCCGAGGATTGGTGGATGCGGGATCCGGAAGAGGTGCTGCAAACCTGTATCGCGCGCCATGGTAGTGCGACGTAATCGCTATGCTCACAGATATCGTTAGACAAATGCGACCGGGTCCGCAGAACTCCATAATAGGTAGAACTCACGCTGCAAGTTGACGCCACTCAGCCAAGGCGGCGGAGCGGTTGAGTTTGAATTTTTCCCGGCTGTATAGATGACGTTCCTAATTGAAGTGGTGCTGTCACAGTAACTGAGTGACCGGTTGGCAGTGGCGCAGTATTGTCGCCAGATGCAGAAAACGTCCTATGCGCGCCATCGCTTCCCACCAGAAATCATCCAACATGAGGTGTGGTCGTATTTCCGGTTTCCTCTCAGCTATACGATGTCGAGGACCTGCTGGCTGAATGCGACATTGATGTTTCCTACGAGACTGTGCGTCGCTGGGCATTGAAATTCGGACAGGCCTATGCGCAGAAACAGAGACGGACGCGCGCCCGTCCCGACGGTCGGTGGCACCTTGATGAAGTGTTCGTCTCCATCGACCGCAGGCGCATGTATCTGTGGCGCGCGGTCGAAAGTGAAGGCGAAGTGCTTGATATCCTGGTTCAGCCCCGCGGAGACATGCACGCAGCGCTCAAACTGATGCGCAAACTGCTGATGAAGCAAGGATTTATGCCTGGCACCTTCGTCACTGACATGCTGCCATCTTGCGGTTCTGCTTTGAGAGAGTTGGGGCTTTCCAAGCACCATGATTTTGGTGGCAGAAAGAACAACCGGGCAGAGAATTCCCACTTGCCAGTCCGGCAACGCGAACGACGAATGCAACGTTTCAAATCACCCGGATCAGCGCAACGGTTCCTTTCCATCCACGCTGCGATCCACAAATTCTTCAACGTACAGCGCCATCTGATTTCCCGACAAACATTACGTCAGTTTCGCAGCAACGCGTTGAGTGTATGGCAGGCTGCCACGGCGGCGGCGTAAGCGTCGCCTTCGCGCACGATTAATGCGAATTGGGTCGAATAACGTGACAACGCCCGCCAGACTCACGCTTTGCCATATGTCGAACGATGTGGTTCGAAGCTCTTTGTATGTGGGCCAAGGGCAAAACGCCTTCTACATAGGGTCCAGTCGGACCTCCACGCTCTCGATGCCGTCCAAGGAGACAGACTTTCCCGGCAGGCGGATGCGGCGCTCGGGAAGGGCGACGATCTTGCGCTGCCAGACTTCCTCGCCGTTGCGGAGCAGCCGCAGCATCCCGCGTGCCGGGCGATCAACCCGGGCCCGGAACAGGAGGTTGTTGGGCGGGTCGCCGGGAACCGAAATAACCTGAGGGGTAACGTAGCGGAGCGGCGGGCTTGCTTGGACTGGTATGCGGCGTAGCGGGGATTCCAAGCGGCCCGCGAGCGCGGCGGCCATGGATCGGCCCGCAGCTTCGCCCTCGAGGCCCACGACGCCCGAAGTCTCGACCGGGCGCAAAAGGTTGCCGGCGGCGAAGTAGGTGGGGTCGGAGCAGCGCCAGTGCTGATCGATGACGGGTCCGCCGCTACCCGGGTCCATCGCTAGGTGGCTAGCGCGCAGCAACGCGGCCTCGGGCACGAAGCGTCCGGTTAGTACGACGGCATCGCCGGCCAGGCGTTCGCGCCGGCCGTTGCGCTCGATTTCGACGGCCTCCACGGTCTCGCGGCCCAGGATTCCAAGCAGCCGCGTGCGGGTCAGCACGGGAACCCCAAAGAGGAGCCGGGCGATCAAATCCCCGGGCCTGGGGGCCGTGATGCGGTCCTCTTCCTCAATCATCGCCACTGGCTTGATTCCGGCCCGCCTGAGGGTGAGGAGGGCAGAGAAGGAAACCCATTCACTGCCAACGATAATCGGCCGCCGGCACGGCCGAAGGTCAACCAGGTGTAGAAGCTGTTGCAGCGCGCCGGTGGTGAGCACACCCCAAGGTGGGCGATCGCCTGAAATGAGGCGCGCCGCGCGCGGCGTTTCCCGAATGCCGGTGGCAAGCAGGACGACTTTTCCCGTCATCGTTTCCAGACCATTGTCCGTGACAACGTCGAGTTCGCCGTTCGGACGCAGGGCAACCACTGACGCGCCGATCCGAAGCTCCATGTCGTTCACGTCCCGGCGCAGACGGCGCGCATAGGCGGGGCCGCTGTAAGGCCAATGGAATTGTTCGAATCCGAATCCGGGGTGGTGGCAGTGGCGTGGCACGCCGCCCGCCTCGGTCTCGCGCTCCAGCACTACCACGTCGCGCACGCCCGCCTCGCGCAGAGCCCGCGCGGCGGAGAGGCCAGCCGGCCCACCGCCGACGATGAGGGCGTCGTGCCGACTCAAGCGGCGGCTCCCGCCGTAGCTGGGACCTGGAGCCGTCCGGCTGCCAGCTGAGCGACACGCCAGGTGCAGTAAAAGCCCTGACAACGCCCCATCATGCAGCGGGTGCGCCGCTTGAGGCCGCCCAGGCTGATGGCTGGCAGCGGCCCTTCGAGTGCCGCCTCGATCTCGCCGCGGGTCACCCATTCGCAATGACAGACGATTTCGCCTGAGCCGCCCTGTTGATAGGGCCGCGGTCGTGTCTCGGCCAGATTGGGTACCGGCGTCCAAACCGGATCGGAAATATCGGCAAGCGGCGCGAAGGCCTTTTCGTAGAGCCGGCGGACATGGGCGCCGATTCCTAGCGCCCCGGTCAGGCCAGTCGATCGGATGCCACTAACCGTGATCCACTGACGTTCGGCGATCGCCTCGATCTGATAGTCCCTAAATTGGGTCGCCGGGCGCAGGCCCGCATAAGTCGCCGTGACCGGCTGATCCTTGAGCGCCGGAACGATTTCGACCGCACGCTTGTAAAGGGCCTCAAGCGTCGCCTGATCGACAGCCGTATCCTCGCGGTCATCCTGCTCCTCAGCAGTGGGGCCTACCAACACATTACCGAACGCGGTCGGCGCAACCAGCACGCCCTTTGTCGTCTTGGTCGGTACCGGCAAAATGATGGTATCCACGAGCGGCGCGGCGCTCTTGTCGAAGACCAAGAACTGCCCCTTGCGTGGCGTGATGCGAAAGGGGGGCGTCCGGGCGATCGACTCGACCAGGTCACCGAACAGCCCGGCGCAGTTGACTACCACGTCCGCCCGCAAGGGGCCCTGGTTTGTCTGCAAGTGCCACTGGCCGCCGTTAAGCTCACCGCTCAAGACTTCGCAACGGCGCTTCACGATCGCCCCATTGGCGATCGCCTGGAAAGCATAGGCGAGCGGCGGCGACCAGGGATCGATGATGTGCTCTCCCGGGATCAGCAACGCACCCCGCGCCTGGGAACTGAGTCCGGGGGCACGACGGAAAAGCTCATGGCGATCGAGCGCGATCACCCCCTCAACTTCGTTAGCCGTGGCGTGTTCGAGATGACCGGATAGGGAGGCATGCTCCTCCTCGGTCCAGGCGACGAGCAGAGCCGAGGTTTCAATCAATGGCAGATTGAGGCGCTCGCGGATATCCAGATACGCATCATAGCCCTCGCGCACGCAATCAAGTTCCAGGCTACCGGTCGGTGCATCGTAGCCGGTATGCAGGAGCGCACTATTGCCCTTGCTGGCGCCAGACAGGATATCGAGCCCGCGCTCGAGCAGGACCGCGCGCGCGCCGGCCAGCGCAAAGGCGCGCAAGACCGCACAGCCCACCACCCCGCCACCGATGACCGCAACCTGGAAGTCTCCCTGGGTCACGGACATGCCTCAACCTGATCCCAGCATTCCCTTGTGTAACTTTCGAGATCGCCAGCCAGCCCGACGACGTGGATCTGCGTCGCGCACCATAAGGCCTCGCGCGCAGCAATCACCGGGATCAAGCGGTTTACCGCCGCGGGGTCGGCAGCGCCGTAGCTGGCGAGGAAATCTTCTATTTGTTGCACCGCCAACCTGAAATGCACGACGACCATGGCCAGGTCGACCATCGGGTTGCCAAGACCGGCGTACTCCCAATCCACTAGGATCAGCGCCTCGCCCCGAACGATGACGTTCTCGGGTATGAGGTCGGCATGGATAAGGCTGCGGGCCTTGAGTTCGGGGGCTCGCTTGAGAATATCGAGAACTTTCTGCCGGCGAGAGGGTGACACGCTGGTATCGGGCAGGGCGTCGAGCTGGCGCCGGCAAATGTCGGCGGGATCGAAGAGCGCCAAGTCTTCGGGCACCGAAGCCTTGTGCAAGTGCCGCAAGCTTCGCGCCAAGCTGTCGAGCAGGTCCGTCGAAATCGCCTCGCCCTGGCATAATGTTCGGCCATCGACGAACTCCGTGATCAGCACACCCTCGGCGGCAAAAAAGACCTTCGGAGCCAGGCCTAGGGCCGCGGCAAGCTTGCAACAGCGAAGCTCGTTAGCGCGGCGGATTCCGTGATGCGGGAGGTCGACGCCGAGGCGTGCGAAAAACGATTGGCTACCATCCTCGACAATATAATTTTGATTTGTCCGGCCTTGTTCGATCGGTCGAATTTTAGGCGGTGACTGCCAACACGACAGGCTTCGAATTCGATCGACGGCGCTCGTGCGATCCGGACTTTCGCATCCGCCGGGACCCGTTCTGGATTGTTCCAAGGTGCTTGCTCCGGATCCTAGGCCTGCAAAGGCAACTTGGCGACGACAATTTCTACGTTCGCCTGCCTGAATTCGCTGTCCAGATCGGGGCGCAAATCTCCGGTCACGAGCACGTCGATGTCGCTGAGCGGCACGCTGGAAATACGGGCGCGCCAGTCGAACTTGGCGCTGTGAACCAGGCTCACAGTACGCTTCGCTTTCGCCGTCATTTTTTTCGCAAGCGCCGCGTCTTCCGGGTGCATAAAGCACATCCCATCGGTGGCGCTGAAAGCGTCACAAGACAGGAGCGCCAGATCCGCATTGATCTGCTCGACCATGGATTCGGCAAAATGACCGCCGGTAGCGAGTGAGGTTCGGCGCACAAACCCGCCCAGCAAGCAGACGGTGATGTTCGGGTTGTTGGAAAGAATATGCGCGATGTTCACGGCCGGCGTGGCGACAAAAAGCTCAAGATCCGTCAAGGCGATATCGCGTGCCAGGGCCAATATGGTCGAGCCATCATTTAGGAACAGCGTGTCTCCCGATTTGATCAGGCCGACCGCGGCGCGCGCGATCGCCTGCTTATCCTGCAGGTACTTTTGCTCGCGTACCGCCAAGGCTTCTTCGGCTGGGCGCAACGATCGTACGGAGGCGCCACCGTAACCGCGGCTGACCAAGCCGTCTTGCTCTAGAGCCGCCAGATCGCGGCGTATTGTCGCCGGCGACGCATCCAAAAGCTCACACAAATCGGTGACGGAGACAGCACCGCGCATGGCAATCTCGCGGCGCAGGGAACGTCGTCTGGCTATGGGGTTTCGTGTTTTCGCACTCATTCGCTTTCTCGAAGTTATCTAACTATTATCAATCAATAAACTTATCTAGTCAATCGTTCTAGCGTCAATAAAGGCATATTAGAGATCGCCTGAAATCAAACCTCGACAGTGATCCGACGGACTGAAATGCGGCTGACCGCCACAAGTTTCCTCCAAAACGTGCGCACAACGCCCCCCTGTCTCAGCGCATTCCAGCATTCCCAATGGCCGCGCGGGCAAGTGGTCCGGAACCGGAGGTTGAAGCTTGACCGAAAGGCTGTCATATACGCGTCATAATTGTGTTCATAAACGCACTATAGACGATCGTTATTGATCGTGATAGTTTATCTTTGTAAGCAGAATCCAGATGGATTCCCAAATCGATCAAAAAAAGCGCACATAACAAGTCAGGGAGGACCAGATGCTGGTTCACAATTGTCTGCCGCTAGGCAGAATCATCTCAGGAGCGGCGCTTGGCGCCGCCATGTTTGCTACAGTTTCCGCTTCGGGCGCTGCCCAGGCCGCAGGTTGCCCGAGCGTTGCCGACCCGCAGGGCATTAAGACCTCATTTCCCCAACAACTGGATTTGCCCGATTTCGAGAAGCAGCTTGGCCGCAAGTTGACGCTAAAAGATAATCCGTTGTTCGCCGATCAAGTTAAGGCCGGCAAACTGCGCTCGGTCGCAAAGCGGCTTCCGGAAGACGCCTTGGTCTCTCTTCCCTATAAGGACTGTGGCAAATACGGCGGCATGTTACGCGGCATTTCCAAGGCCCTAGAGTCGGGAACGTCCGAAATTCTGAGTTGGCGTCAGGTGAACCTAGTTCGCATTAGCGACGATCTGCAGACCTTGGTGCCAAATGTCGCCAAATCATGGAAATGGAATGAAGATTTCAGTTCCATCACCATGACTTTGCGCAAGGGCCACAAGTGGTCGGATGGCGCGCCTTTCACCGCCGATGACGTTGTTTTCTATATTGACGATATTATCAAAAACAAAGGCCTCCACGAAGTCGTGCCATCGGTATGGATGGTTGGCGGCAAGCCTGTCGAGGTTACGAAAATCGACACCGAAAACTTCAGATTTGATTTTGCCGCGCCTTATCCAGGCCTCTTGCACTTCTTGGCGACAGGTGGATCCTATTTTGCCGCCTACGCGCCTAAGCATCACTACATGCCTTACCTTCCAAAGTATAATTCAAAGGCCGATGAAGAAGCCAAGGCTGCAGGCCACGAAAGTTGGGTTCAGCGGTTCGGGTTGATTTGGCACAAATGGAAAGATGCTGAGAACATCACCGCGCACGCGTTGACCCGGCCGACACTTGAGAGTCATCTCGTCGAGGTTGAAACTAACACGCAGCGCCGTCAGTACATCGCTAACCCATATTACTTCAAGGTCGATACTGCGGGTAACCAGCTGCCTTATATCGATCGCCAGCATGAGCGCTTCCTCGACCAGGAGCTCTTCATTCTGTCGGTCTTGAACGGTGAAGTCGATGTGAAGACGCAGACGTTGTCTCTTAATAACTACCCTGTCCTGAAAGAGGGTGAAGCCAAGGGCGGTTATACCGTCGGACGCCCATCAGGATCCTTCGGCCCTTATATCGTTTTCAACCAGACGATAATGGACCCCAGCTTGCGGGCTGTTTACAGCGATGTGCGCTTCAGAAAAGCCATGTCACTGGCAATTGACCGTAATGAGTTGAACGAAGTTCTATGGTTTGGACTTGGCAAACCTGAGCAGGCCGTCCCTATCGGTGTGCCGTTCGTAACCGATGCGGACCGTAACTATTTGATTGCTCACGATCCTGCAGCGGCAAAGGCTTTGCTCGAAGAGATGGGCATGAAGATGGGTTCCGACGGCGTCCGGACCGGACCGGATGGCAAACCTTTCACCCTGCTTTGGGAATATACCGCGCAACACAACTCCGCTGAGTTCGCGACCCTGATTTCTGACTATTGGAAAAAGGTTGGTATTAACGTCACCGTCAAGGAAGTCACAACTCAGTTGATGCGTGAGAAAGCATCCAACAGCACCAGTGACATAAATATGGAATGGGATGTTCCTTACGAGCCCACCATGATCAGTCAAATCGACGTGTATATCCCACCCTACAGCGACATTGGTCCACTGGTTGGTGTTCCGTGGCGTGACTGGGTTGGATCAAAAGGGGCTACGGGCGAAGAGCCACCAGCATGGGCCAAACGTCTGTTCGAGCTTTCAGAAGAATGGAAAACAGTTCTTCCGGGCAGCAAACGCTACATGGAGATCGGAACTGAAATGGTGAAGATCAACCTTGAGAACCTGGTGATTATCGGAACGATGGGCAGCCTTCCTAAACCGCTTGTCGTGACGAATAAACTTATCAACGTCCCCGACGGGTGGAATGTCAGCCATTTTAATTATGGTTATGACTATCCGTATCGGGCAGATCAGTGGTCCTTTAAATAAGCCACATCAAATATCGTCGGAGGCGGGCCGGTTCCGCCTCCGACACTTTTTTTATGACACACATAAGTAAAATGACTCAAGCGGACCACGGCGTTCCCTATCGATGACGAAACGTATTTAATATTATATAACAAATACCTAGGGGCGTTGATGATAAGATTCGTTATAAATCGTTTTGTGTACATGGTCTTGACGATGGCCGCTGTGTCCGTCGTTGCCTTCGTCCTGATCCAGTTGCCACCAGGCGATTTTGCCGATTCCTATGCCAACAAGCGTCAGCAGGCCGGGGCTCCTATCACCGCCGAAGAACTTGATAATATGCGCCACCAACTGGGTATCGACCGGCCCTGGTTCGTTCAATACGGGAAATGGGTATCCAACATGGTTCTCGAAGGAGACATGGGATATTCGTGGGAATGGCGCCGGCCCGTGACTGACCTGATCGGCGAACGCCTTCCGCTCACTCTTTTGCTGGCATTCTCGACATTGATTTTGATGTATGTGGTGGCAATTCCAATCGGCATATATTCGGCCGTGCGGCAATACTCGGCGACCGATCATATCTTTTCCACGGTCGGCTATGTTGGGTTGGCAACGCCCAATTTCCTGCTTGCGTTGATCCTCATGTACCTGGGTCAGCGATGGTTCGGGCAGAGCGTCGGAGGGCTGTTTTCTCCCGAGTACCAAGATGCGCCGTGGAGTTGGCCCCGGGTGGTGAACCTCATGGAACACCTATGGGTGCCCGTAGTCGTCCTCGGCACCGCTGGCACCGCCTATCTGATCCGCACCATACGGGCGTCGACTTTGGACGAACTCGATAAGATGTACGTAATGGCCGCAAGGGCCGGTGGAATTTCGCCGATGCGCCTATTGCTCAAATACCCTGTGCGCATGGCGCTCAATCCGATCGTCGCCACGCTGGGCTGGCGGCTCACCTATGTTATTTCCGGGGCGCCTATTGTCGGCGTCGTGATGTCGCTTCCCGATACCGGGCCCCTATTCCTCCACGCCCTGTTAAACCAGGACATGTATCTGGCTGGCGGCATGGTTCTTATTTACTGCGCGTTCACGATCATCGGCACATTCATTTCGGACCTCTTGCTGGTTCTCCTCGACCCGCGTATCCGAATGGAAGGGCAAGCATGAAATGACAGCGCCCGTGCAAGCCATATCCCTACGCAAGGGCCGCCTTAAACGCCCCGAGATGGCAACCCAGTGGCAGCTCATGTGGTGGAAGTTCAAGAAGCACCACATGGCGCTCGTCGGCATGTCATTGCTCGCTGCGTTTGTCTTCTCGGCTGTCTTCGCCGAGTTCCTCAGTCCGGCCGTCCCATCCGAACGCAACAATAGCTACCTGGCCAGCGGCCCCATGGGCATTCACTTTTTTGATGCCGAATGGGATTTTCATGCCCGGCCCTTTGTCTATGCCCGGACTACAAAACGCGATCCTGTGACTCTTCGGAAGCTTTCAGTCGTCGACGAATCGAATCATTGGCCAATAGAATTTTTCGTGCGGGGCAGCACCTACAAGTTCTGGGGATTGTTCGAAACGGATATTCACCTATTCGGTGCGAAAGGCGGGTTTATTCATCTTTTCGGAACCGACACCTTAGGGCGCGACGTATTCACGCGAACGCTGCACGCGACGCGGGTTTCGCTGTCTGTCGGCCTCGCTGGGGTATCCTTTGCGTTCATTTTGGGCGCCATAATCGGCGGTATCGCCGGTTACTTTGGCGGCATGATTGACAATGCAATCATGCGCTTGATCGAATTTATCCGCTCTGTGCCGAGCCTGCCGCTATGGCTGGCGCTGAGTGCCGCCTTGCCCAGGGAATGGTCCTCGTTTCAGGTCTACCTCGCGATCACAGTTATCCTTGCCCTAATCGGCTGGACCCACTTGGCGCGTACCGTGCGAAGCAAGCTGCTGGCGCTACGCGAGGAGGATTTCACCCTGGCGGCGCGATTGTCGGGCTGCACCGACATGAGAATTATCCTGCGCCACCTGTTACCGGCGTTCATGAGTTACATGATCGTTGATGTGACCATCGCGTTTCCCGAGATCCTGCTGGCGGAAACCTCTCTGAGCTTTCTCGGATTAGGTTTACGCGAACCTGTGGAAAGCTGGGGCGTACTTTTGTACGCGGCACAGAATGTACGATCGATCGCCCACATGCCTTGGCTGCTGATTCCGGGCTTGTTCGTCGTTTTCGCGGTACTTGCCTTCAACTTCGTTGGTGACGGCATGCGCGATGCCGCCGACCCCTACTCCAAGTAAGGTACCGGCATGCAAAACGATGTGATTCTTGAGGTTCACAATCTCCACATCACGCTCGATTTCGACGGCGAGGACATCCCGGTCGTCCAGGGAATCGATTTCGAACTTTCTGCCGGAAAGGTCCTAGCCCTGGTTGGCGAGTCGGGCTGCGGCAAAAGCGTAACATCGCAAGCACTCCTGCGATTACTGCCGCGCGAGCTACGCATCACGTCTGGCCAAATAAACTTCCAGGCCGCCGATGGGCAGGCCCCCGTCGATTTCGTGTCTTTGGCCAAGGACGGCAAGAAAATACGAGAAATACGTGGCAACCAAATTGCCATGATTTTTCAAGAACCCATGAGCTCGTTTTCGGTACTTCATACGATCGGTAATCAGATCGGCGAAGTAATCCGCTTGCATCTTAAGGCCTCAAAGGCGGAGGCCCGCGCCCTCACCGTCGAGTTGCTCGACAAAGTGGGGATTCCCGATCCCGCCCGCGCGGTCGATCAATACCCATATGAGTTTTCAGGCGGCATGCGCCAACGCGGAATGATAGCAAAGGCCTTAGCCTGCAACCCGTCTGTGCTGATCGCCGACGAACCGACAACGGCTCTCGACGTCACCATACAGGCCCAAGTTCTGGAGCTTTTGCGCCGCCTCAAGGCCGACGACGGGATGTCGATGATTTTCATAACCCATGATCTTGGCGTGGTTGCCCAGATCGCCGATGACGTTGCCATCATGTACATGGGCAGGATCGTCGAGAAGGGGCCGGTTGGCGAGATCTTCGGCAATCCTCAGCACCCTTACACCGTCAGCCTCCTGAACGCTATTCCTCGGTTAGGCGATCTCAGCGCCCGGCGAGAACTCGCCTCGATCCGAGGCTCTGTCCCCAGCTTGTTTGAACGGCCGCCGGGTTGCGCCTTTCACCCGCGCTGCGACTCCTTCATGGAAAAGCTATGTGACGCCCAGCCACCGCCGCTAACCCGGTTATCCCCCATACACGAAGTGCGTTGCTTTCTGCATCAGGCGGCAGAGAAAGAGGCTGCGCTGTGAGCAAATTGCTAAAGATCACGGATATCAAGGTGCATTTTCCGATCGGCAAGGCCGGGTTCTTTGGCCGGCCAGCCGGCTACGTCAGAGCAGTCGACGGCGTAAGCTTTGAAATTCAACGCGGTGAGACGCTTGGGCTTGTTGGTGAAAGCGGTTCGGGCAAGACCACCCTTGGCCGTGCCGTGTTGCGCGCTATCGAACCGACCGGTGGCCAGATCGTCTACGAACACGACGGCACCAGCGTCGATATCATGGCGCTCGACCGCAAGGGCCTCCGGGCAATGTGGCGGCACATGCAGATGATTTTCCAGGACCCCTATTCTTCGCTTAATCCGCGCATGACCGTGCGTGACGTGATCGGCGAACCGTTGATCGCCAACAAGTTGGCCAAAGGGTCGGCGCTGAGCGATCGCGTCGTCGACATGGCACAGCGATGTGGCCTCGATGTGGAACATCTCGGCCGATTCCCTCATGCGTTCAGTGGCGGCCAGAGACAGCGGATCGCGATCGCCAGGGCCTTGATCCTGCATCCGGAGTTCATTGTCTGCGATGAGGCAGTCTCCGCGCTCGATGTATCGATCCAAGCGCAGATACTCAATCTTCTCGCGGACCTGCAGGTACAACTTAACTTGACGTACCTGTTCATCGCCCACGACCTTGCGGCGGTCGCTTATGCCTGCGACCGGGTCGCGGTGATGTATCTGGGCCAGATCGCTGAGATCGCCCCGACCGAGAAGCTGTATTATACGCCAAAACACCCTTACACCGAGGCCTTGATGTCAGCGATCCCCGAAGCCGATCCAAGCCGGGTGATGCAGCCGGTATTCTTGACCGGTGAGCGACCGAGCCCGACCAATCCACCCGACGGTTGCCGATTCCAAACCCGCTGCCGTTACGCGACGGACGCCTGCCGGACATCGATACCAAAGCTGCGGGAACACGCCACGGGCCATTGGGTCGCCTGTCACCACGCCGAGGAACTGACACTTAAGGGCGCGCTCGAACATGGCGTTGCGGCACGGCCGGCGCATCTGGATTCACCAACTATCCAAGCGGGCACCTGATATAGCGCACGGGGGCAAATGCTTCCGTTCCCAATATTCGAGGAGATACCCGACCATCATGGAACGATCGATTAATATCCTGCTCATTACCGCCGATCAGTGGCGCGGACGGTGCCTTTCGGCCCTTGGGCATCCGATGGTCAAGACACCGAACCTCGACGCTCTTGCCGCCGACGGCGTCCTGTTCCGAAACCACTACGCACAATGCATGCCGTGCGGCCCGAGCCGGGCCTCCTTGCTAACCGGCATGTACATGATGAACCACCGCTCTGTGCGCAATGGTACGCCACTGGACGCGCGCTTCACCAACATAGCGCTCGAGGCGCGCAAGGAAGGCTACGATCCGGGCTTGATCGGCTATACAGACACCAGTCTCGATCCTCGCCTCCTACCCCCGAAGGACCCTCAGCGAACGCGCTATGACAACACGCTACCCGGCTTTTCTCAGCTTGTTCCGGGCAGTGAATTAGGATCGGCGGTCGCCTCACCCTGGTTACGCGCCCTCATCGCAAAGGGGTACGAGGTCCCAGAACGCGCGGAGGACATATATAGGCCGGTCCCCGATTATCCGAACGCCGATGGGCGCGGGGCGACTTACGCCCCGCCCGTCTATGGGGCCGAGGATAGCGATACGGCCTTTATGGCCGATCGGGCCATCGAGACGATTACGATGTCGGCGCAAACACCGTGGTTCCTGCACCTCAGCCTGCTGCGCCCGCATCCGCCGTTCATTGCGCCCGAACCCTATAACACCATGTATGACCCCAACGAGGTGGATGAGTTTCAACGCTCGGCCTCGCCGGAGGTGGAGGCGATGTCCCATCCCCATACGGCATACATGCTGCGCCACCACCTCTCATGCGAGGGGCTCGACCCCGCGACGCACCCGAACGACGATGCATCGATGCGCCAACTGCGCGCAACCTATTACGGGCTCATGACCGAGGTCGACCATCACTTAGGCCGCATTGTCGCCGCGCTGAAGGCAACCGGGAGTTACGAGAATACCTTGATTGTATTCACCAGCGACCATGGTGAGCAGCTCTGGGACCACTGGATGTTGGGCAAGGAAAGTCTTTTCGATCAAAGTGTCCATATTCCGCTGATCATCCGTCCACCCGGATCGGTATCGGAGGCCAAGCGCGGCCATGTCGTCGATGCCTTCACCGAGAGCGTCGATGTGATGCCAACGACCCTGGATATGCTGGGATGCGAAGTGCCGCTACAGTGCGACGGCCGATCCTTGGCTCCCTTCCTCGCCGGCGCGCCACCGACCGATTGGCGCCAAGAGGCCCATTGGGAGATTGACTTCCGCGACGTCAAGAACGGAAAGTCCGAGACAGAGATGGGGCTGCGTTTCGACGAGTGTTCGCTCAGTGCGATACGTGACCGGCGTTACAAGTACGTTCATTTCACATCTTTGCCGGCGCTTCTCTATAACATCGAGGCGGATCCGGACGAACTCATCAACCTCGCCGACGATCCGGCCTATGCTGGGGTGGTTGCCGAGTACGCTCAAAAGATACTGTCCTGGCGTATGGCCCATGCCGAACGCACACTGACCGGATTCCGCAACGAACACGAGCGACCGCGCGCTGAACGGTGAACGAGGGCCGTTGACCACGAAGGCGCGGTGCGCGAGGTTTTCGCCACTAAATGGCGGGACCGCTCTGCCGCGTTGGCCGAGTGGCGTCAGCTGGCGGCATGATGTTGGTGTCGCCCGGCAATTCGGAGACTGGTTCGCATCGGTCTGACAGCGCCGTGTGGCGCATTGCGACCGACCGCATCAGGTAACGTGTCAATGCCAGTTCAGATCATACGATATGTAAATTGACATCAAGAATGGATTGCAGGATTATGGGATCAACTAGAAAAGGCAAGCTTGGGGAAGTATTGGGTGCCGCTGGGCGGTTTCCCTGGGACGTGGGTTGGACAAATCCTGCCATGGCGCGCGTAAACGCTTAGCGGCTGAGGAGGTGGCCCAGAATGCGGAATTCCGGGACATCGGAACCGTGGCGAGTTGGGGTTCTGTTTTCGCGCAGTGGCTGTATGGCGCTGATCGAAGAAACGCAGTTACGCGGTACCCTGACCGCCATAGACGAGATCAACGAAGCCGGCGGCATCAATGGCCGGCCGATTGAACCGGTCATGTACGATCCCGCTTCGGAAGCCTCGAGCTTCGGGCATTGCGCCAAGCGGTTGATGGTTGCAGACGGCGTGACGACGATCTTCGGTTGCTATACCTCGAGCAGCCGCAAGGCTGTGCTGCCGGTGGTGGAGCGACTTAACGGTCTTTTGTGGTATCCGACCCTTTACGAGGGTTTCGAGTTTTCCCCGAACGTCATTTATACCGGCGCGGCGCCCAATCAAAATAGTGTCGAATTGTGCCGCTATTTGATGGAGCACTACGGCAAGAGGTTCTATTTCGTCGGTTCGGATTATGTGTATCCACGCGAATCGAACCGCATCATGCGGGAACTGGTTCGCCACAACGGCGGCGAGGTCGTGGGAGAGCGTTACCTTAACCTGCGCGCGAAACGACGAGATTTTGTTCCCGTCATGCGCGATATTCGCGATGCCGCGCCGAACGTGATTTTCTCTACCGTCGTAGGCGATTCGACCGTCTACCTATATCAATCTTACGCCGACCTGGGCTTCGATTCGAAGACCATGCCCATAGCCAGCCTGACGACGACCGAGGCCGAAATTAAGGCCATGGGATACGATGTGGGCGAAGGCCATATCACGGCCGCACCGTATTTCCAGGGTTTGAGCGGAGAAAGGAACACGGCGTTCGTGAGCCGTTTCAAATCGCGTTACGGCGAGGATCAAGAGACCAACATGTGCTTGGAAGCGGCGTATTTTCAGGTTCATATCTTTGCCAAGGCTTTGGCCCAGACGAACTCGATGGATACGGAAATACTGCGGCCGACAGTCCTAGGGTCCGAGGTTCTGGCGCCCCAGGGCAAAGTATCGATCAATCCTCTTTGCGGGCATACCGATCTGTGGACACGTGTCGGCCGGGCGAACCGCCGTGGCCAGTTCGACCTGGTCTACGAGTCATTGGCTCCGGTCAGGGCCGATCCCTATCTCATCGGCTATGGACGATCCATTGCCTAAGGTTGATCGAGCAGATCGCATGCCTGACATCAGCAAAAACCCGTACCGGGTTAACCGCCCGCAGTCCCTCGTGCTCGGCGGTGTTACGTCGGGAACGCCGTCGGAGAAAAACTCTTTCGGCGATCGCCACATCCCGTCGCGGCGAGGCGCTCCCTCGGGTCAGCACCAGTTTCAACGCCAGTTCGGCAATCTTGAAGTCGCCGTTATCACCGCCCCGGACGAATCCGGCGAGCAATTGATCCGGGAAATTCGCCGCACGCGGGCACAAGTTCGCCATATCTGGCCGGTCCCCGAGCTTATTCCGACCACCTTCGACGTTATTTACTGCGATCTTCTGGAAGATTTGCCGCAGCGCCTTCCTTGGCTTCCGGGGGATCCGGTGGCAACCCTCATTCTAATCGTGGATACCTTGAAGCCGCTCGATCTCGATTTGCTGCACAACTGTGCGCCCCATGCCGCGGTATATCAGCCCGCCACGGCGCCGGCGGTTCTTTCCAGCTTGCTCGTCGGGCGCAGCCATTTTCTGTATGAACGCCGGCTGCGTGGACGGATTCTAAAACTTGATGACAACCTGCGCACCATGCGGAGCGTGGAGCGGGCGAAAGCAATTTTGATGCGGAGCCGCAAGTTAAGCGAAGAGGAGGCCTATCATTATCTGCGCGGCCAGGCGATGGAGCGCCGGGTGACGATAGGTGCGCTGGCGAATGCGATCGTTGACTCTCATGACCTCTTGGGCAATAGTACCTAGACGCACCGAGAAATCGGCGCACGAGATTGTTTAAGGTGGCAACGACGCCACCGGAAATAAAACAGGCACAGTAGCCCCACGTTAGGCGCGGTTTCATCGCGTTTTCGGGGGCTTTTTTTGTGGATTTGACGATCCGGGCCGGTGGTCCGGTTAGGGCGGCAATGGTGCCGCCGATAAAAGATGTGTCTCAACAATTGAGCCCCAGTGCCAGCGGTCTGCTGATGTGCCCTGGGGCTTTTGTGTTCTAAACACCGTAAAAACGAGGGACAGGGAAATGAACAGGCTTGGAAGAAGAAGGTTTCTAAAGGGAACGGTTGCTACGGCCGGGGTCGCGGCGGCAGGTTTTCCGCACATTTGGATCAAGGATTCCTCTTTCGCCTACGCGGCGAGCGGCAAGGTCAAGGTCGGCGTGCTCTTCTCTCTGACCGGCACCACGGCGATCGTTGAAGAGTCGCTGCATAAAGCGACGATTATGGCGATTGAAGAAATCAACGATGCCGGTGGAATAAACGGCATGCAAATCGAAGCGGTGGTAGAGGATCCGGCCTCGGACCCGGCCACATTCGCCGAAAAGGCTCGTAAACTGGTCCTTGGCGACAAGTGCGTCAGTGTCTTCGGATCTTACACATCGGCGAGCCGCAAGGCGGTTCTGCCGGTGTTCGAGAAGCGCAAAAATCTCTATTTCTACCCGACCCTCTACGAAGGCCGGGAATGTTCCAAAAACGTGGTCTACACGGGCGCGGTGCCGAACCAGCAGCAGGACGATTTCGTGCCCTGGCTGGTCGAGAAATTCGGCAAACGCTGGTACCTGATCGGGTCGAACTACATCTACCCCAAGGAAGAAAACAACTATTGTAAGAAGCTCTTGGCCAGCCTCGGCGCCGAGGTCGTCAACGAAGAGTACGTGCCCCTCGGTCACTCGGAATTTTCTTCGGTTATCAATAAGTTCCGCAGCGAGAAGCCGGACGTGATCTTCTCCACGGTCGTCGGAGATTCGGTGGTCGCGTTGCACCGTCAATACCGTGCAGCCGGGCTTGATCCCGACACCATGCCAATGGCTAGCCTTACCACCTCGGAGAACGAGGTTGCCGCCATGGGCCCAGATGCGGCCGCAGGTCACTTCACCTCGGCACCCTATTTCATGGTCTGGGATTCGCCGGAGAACCAAAATTTCGTGGAGGCCTATCGCAAGCGTTGGGGCGGGGACAAGGTCACCCACTTCGTTTCAGAGCCGTCGTATTTCCAAATGTATCTGTTCAAGCAGGCGGTCGAGAAACTCGCCCCTGGCGATATCAACCCGGCGAACATCCGCGAGGCCATTAAGGGCGAAGAAATGGTGGCGCCTCAGGGCCGGGTAAGAATCGAGCCCGAGAATCTACATACCTACCTCTGGCCGAAAATTGGCCAATGCCAGTCGGACGGCCAGTTCCAGATCCTCAAGCAAACGTCCGAGTGGCTGGAGCCTTTGCCCTACAAGGCTTATCCGAATCAAGTTTGTAAAGAGTCTGGGCTCAAAGAGACCTGAGCCACGGCGAGGCTGTCGTTTGATTAGGTAAAGAAGGCCGGAAACGGGAGGCTCTTTGCCTCCCGTTTCCACCTATTCATCAAACGCTAAGACGCACGAGGGACATGGAAACTTTCCTGGCACAGATCATTACCGGCTTGAGTATCGGCTCAATACTTTTGTTGGTAGCCTTGGGTCTGGCAATAATCTATGGGACCACCGGCGTCATCAATCTGGCGCATGGCGAGTTTGTCATGCTCGGCGCGTACAGTGCGTGGGCGCTGCAAACTTTTCTCGGTCTCGGGCTTATCGAAAGTTTGGTGCTGATCTTTCTCATCACGGCGGCCTTTGGCTGGGTCATCGAAAAGGTCGTCATTCGCCACCTTTACCGCAGACCTTTGGATACGATTCTCGCCACTTGGGGTATAGGGGTTATGGCGCAGCAGGCTATCCGGCTCTCCGCCGGCGGCGAACTGCGTTATGTCGAAATGCCATCGGCGCTGGGCAGCAGCGTCTCAGTCCTAGGCGTGGAAACCTCGGCATTTCGGATCTTCATCCTGCTGTTCACCGCAGCGCTATTCGGGGTCACCTGGTATCTTATGTACCGAACCAGTGTTGGTATGAAATTGCGCGCGATCACGCAGGACCGCGAGGTGGCTAGCTGCTTCGGCATCAATAGTCAACGTACCTACAGCTTGACGTTCGCCTATGGGACCGGTCTTGCCGGCCTGGCTGGGGCCCTGGTCTCGCCCCTCAAGAGCGTTTCGCCGGAGATGGGCACAACCTATGTAGTGGATGCCTTCATGGTGGTGGTCCTGGGCGGCGTTGACAGCCTGGTCGGCACCGTGGTGAGCGCCGCGATCCTTGGTGAGCTTACTGGATTCCTAGCCTTCCTTAGTAACGACACGATCGCAAAGGCCCTGGTCCTGCTCACGATCGTGATCCTAATACGGTTCCGCCCACAGGGACTTTTCGCGGCAAGAACGCGGACATGAACAGAGACAAATATGAAAGCTAAGCCAGTTACGAAGGACCCGAGCGTGTGAAAAGAGGAACTGCGATACAACTGGGTACATACGGGATCGTTTGCTTGGCTTTCCTGCTGGTTCCCAGCTTCGTGGACGACGCGTTCATATTGAACAAATATGCGCGGTATCTCGTGCTGGGAATTCTGGCGGTCGCACTCAGCTTGTCGTGGGGTTACACCGGTATTCTCAATCTCGGGCAGGCCATGAGTTTCGGTCTGGGCTCCTATTGTATGGCCATGGTCCTGAAGCTGCGCACCGTGCCGGTTCATACCGGCAAGGCTGGGCTCCCCGATTTCATGGTGTGGAATAACGTGGACACGCTTCCATGGTTTTGGGAGCCGTTTCATTCCATGGCTTTCGGCCTCTTCGCCGGCATCGCGGTCCCAGTTGCGCTGGCGGCGTTGCTTGGTTGGTTCGTCTTTCGCGGGCGGGTTACCGGTGTTTATGTCGCAATTATTACGCTTGCCACATTGGTCGTGGTCAACCTCATGATTATCGACCAGCAGCGTTTTACCGGCGGCTTCAACGGCATCACCGATCTGGCGCAGCTTGAGATATTTGGACTGACGTTCGACGCCTATGGCAGCTCCTCATACTACCTGATAGCAGCCGCGTTAACGTTTTGCCTGTTTTTCGCGCTGGCTGTGACGAAGAGCAAGGCTGGCCTGGTTCTTCAGGCGATCCGGGATAACGAAAACCGGGTTCGCTATTTCGGCTATGACGTCGCGTTCTTCAAAATTTTCGCATTCTCGGTCTCGGCCGGCATCGCCGGCATCGCCGGTATGCTTTACACGATCGTGATGGAATTCGCCTCGCCGACCTTTCTCGGTGTGCAGTTGAGCCTGTCGGTTGTGATCTGGTGCGCGGTTGGCGGACGCCAAAGTCTGCTTGGTGCGGCGCTCGGTGCGATCATTGTGACAGGCATGCAGGGCGCGCTTTCGGAATCCGAGACATTCTTGAAAACCTGGACACTCATCATGGGCTTCATATTTGTGGTGGTGGTGCTGTTCCTGCCGAAGGGATTGGCGGGCGTGGTGGAGGGCCTTTCGAACCGCGTTTTTGGCCACGGCGACTCTTCAAAACCTGAACCGAATATCGTTCCCGATTCCCTTGGTGCGAAAAGCGAAGCGGAGAGCCTTCGATGAGCAAAAATGGCCAGGAGCACCTCGTCCTGACCGGGGTCGTGGTCAGCTTCAACGGGTTTCAAGCTGTGGATGGGTTAACGCTGAAGGTATCGAAGGGCGAGCTGCGGTGCATTATCGGGCCGAACGGCGCCGGAAAAACCACTGCACTCGATACGATATGTGGCAAGACCGGTCTCACCGCTGGCAGCATCACGTTTATGGGAAAAAGGATCGACAACCTGGAAGAGCATCAGATTGCCCGCGCCGGGATCGGCCGGAAATTCCAGGTGCCCAGCGTATTCCGTGATCTGACAGTGCACGAAAACCTTGAGGTCGCCCGTAGCAAGCGTTCGGGCGTGCTTGCCAACGCCTTCTGCTTCGAAAGAGATTCGGAGCGGGAGGAGCTCGAGAAACTGGCCGAATTTATTGGTTTGCAGGAGTGCCTCGAGATTCCGGCCGGGCACCTGTCCCACGGCCAGACTCAATGGCTCGAGATGGCGCTTCTGGTTGCTCAAGATCCGGAACTTATCCTCATGGATGAGCCGACGGCGGGCATGACGGTTCAGGAAACGCACAAGACCGCCGAGCTGTTTATCCGCCTCAAGGAAAAGCACACGCTGATCGTCGTTGAACACGACATGGGATTCGTAAAGGAGATCGGCGACGTGATTTCGGTCATGCATCAAGGAAAATTGCTGGCCGAAGGTACTGTTGAGCAAATCGCGGAACATCCGGAAGTTAGGTCCGTCTATCTCGGAACCGGAGGAATTGGCAGTGCTTGAGCTCAGCAATGTTGATTCCTATTACGGCAATAGCCGCGCCCTGCAGGACGTTTCTCTGGTGGTCGGCGAAGGAGAGTTCGTGAGCGTGCTTGGCCGTAACGGTGTGGGCAAGACGACGTTATTGCGCACGATCATCGGCCTGATGGACCGCTCGACAGGCAATATCAAGCTTGATGGTGTGGAGATCGGTGGTCGGCAGACCCACGAACGCGCGGTGGCCGGCATCGGTTATGTGCCGCAGGGGCGGGGGATTCTTCCGAAATTTACCGTTCGCGAAAATCTAAAAATGGGAACTTTCGCAAGCGCTAAGGGCGGCGGCGACATCGGCGAGTGGGTTTTCGAGCTTTTTCCGATTCTGAAGGACTTTCTTGACCGCCCTGGCGGGAACCTATCCGGTGGTCAGCAACAGCAATTGGCGATCGCCCGCGCACTGCTGACCGACCCAAAAATAATTCTGCTCGATGAGCCGACAGAGGGTATTCAGCCGAATATCGTCGAACGAATTGAGCAAATTCTTGTGGAACTCAATCGCAAGCACGGCATGACCGTCATTCTCGTTGAGCAGAATGTCGAATTCGCCCGGCGTGCATCCCAGCGGTTTTTCGTAATGGAACGGGGCAGTGTCGCGGCAAGCGGATCCGTCTCCGAACTGACGGACGAACTCGTTCATCGGTACATGGCGGTGTAGATGGGCGTACCGCAACAACGTTCGGAGCAACTACTGATCAATAGTGGAGGAAAAGATGTATCACGGCGATATCTCTAGCAGTAACGACACAGTCGGCGTTGCGGTTGTCAACTTTAAGATGCCACGGCTTCACACCAGAGATGAGGTCCTGGATAACGCGCGCAAAATCGGCAAGATGGTCGACGGCATGAAATTGGGCTTGCCGGGTATGGACCTCGTCATCTTCCCCGAATACAGCACCCACGGGATCATGTATGACGAGAAGGAGATGTACGAAACGGCCTCGGCTTGCCCGGGCGAAGAAACCCAGATTTTCGCGGAGGCCTGCATTCGCAACAAAGTTTGGGGTGTGTTTTCCCTGACCGGCGAGCGGCACGAGGATCACCCGAACAAGGCGCCGTATAACACCTTGATCCTGATGAGCGACGAGGGCGAGATCGTCCAAAAGTATCGGAAGATCATGCCTTGGGTGCCGATCGAGGGCTGGTATCCCGGCAACTGCACCTACGTCAACGACGGCCCGAAGGGCTTGAAGATCAGTCTGATCATCTGCGATGACGGCAATTACCCCGAGATCTGGCGCGATTGCGCCATGAAAGGCGCCGAGTTGATCGTTCGCTGCCAGGGCTACATGTACCCGGCCAAGGAACAGCAGGTCATCATGTCCAAGGCGATGGCCTGGGCAAACAACTGCTATGTGGCCGTCGCCAACGCATCCGGCTTTGATGGCGTCTATTCGTACTTTGGCCATTCGGCGATCATCGGCTTCGATGGCCGGACCATGGGCGAGTGTGCCGAAGAGGAAAACGGTATTCAGTATGCCGCGCTCTCGACGTCGATGATCCGCGATGCCCGGCGCAATATGCAGTCGGAGAACCATCTGTTTAAGCTGCTGCATCGCGGTTACACGGGCCGAATCAATTCGGGCGACGATGACCGTGGCCTAGCGGCTTGCCCCTATGATTTCTATACAAAATGGATCACCGACCCAGAGGGAGCCCGCGATATGGTCGAGGCCATAACGCGGCCGACGGTCGGAACCGACGAGTGCCCAATGGAAGGTTTGCCGAATCAAAAAACGGCAGCACACCGATAAGGAGTCTGGGCTGGCGGTGCGTGGGACGATCTTCGTCCCACGCACCCGTCACCGACCTTATGGTCGTTTGCCAATATTCGACTGGTAAGGGGCCCTGGGGTGCCAGGATCAGAGTTATCATTTTCACACGAGCCGAGAGCAATGGACCTGGACGACTACCGAATAAGCCAAGAGCCGTACTACCGAATGGTCGGAAACGAGGCGGACTTGTTTGAAGCCGCCTATGCCGATCGCATGCCCATGATGCTCAAGGGCCCGACTGGATGCGGCAAGACCCGTTTCGTCGAATACATGGCGTGGAAATTGGGCAGGCCCCTGATAACCGTGGCCTGCCATGAGGATATGACGGCATCCGACCTTGTCGGCCGCTTCTTACTCGACGCCACCGGCACGGTCTGGCACGATGGGCCCCTTACCTTAGCCGTGCGCCATGGGGCGATTTGCTATTTGGACGAGATTGTCGAAGCGCGCCAGGATACCACCGTCGTTATACACGCCCTTACGGACGAACGCCGGATCTTGCCTCTTGAAAAGAAGAATGAAGTCATTCAGGCGCATGAGGATTTTCAACTCGTCATTTCATATAATCCTGGCTACCAGAGCGTTCTGAAAGATCTCAAGGAATCCACTAAGCAGCGATTCGGCGCCATCAGCTTCGACTATCCGCCACGAGACGTGGAGGGAGAGATCGTTGCGCACGAGTCCGGGGTGGAGGCACCGATCGCCTCTCATCTAGTAAAGATCGGCGAACGCTCACGAAATTTGAAGGGCCACGGTTTAGACGAAGGCGCGTCCACGCGCATGCTGATACATGCCGGACAACTCGTCGGTCGTGGTATTGCGCTTGGCGAGGCTTGCCAGGTCGCGCTCGTTTTGCCGATTACCGATGATCCCGACATGCGGGATGCACTGACCTCGGCCATCGCCGCGTGCGCCTAGATCTGCGTCCGGGGCATGAACGCAAGACAACGCCCAGATTTCCTGAAATTGGTCGCAGCTAAGGCGGATCTCCCCGATGGCGGGGCCCTGACGGATGAAGCGCGCCAGGCCTTTCCCGATGCCGATGCGGCGCGTTGGTTACATGCCGTTCGTAAGTTGTCGCAAGCCGGCTATGGCCAGAGCGTGGTCGCATCCTATACCAAACATTCAGTCACCATCGCGCGGCAGGTAGGTCCGGGACCGGCTATCGAGTTGGCTGATCTTGTCTCGACGCTGGCCGTGAAGTCGGGGCGAAATGCGGCTGAACTTTTGCCCGCGGCCGCGCTTCAAGCGGCGGTACGCCTTAAGGAAGATCACCGCCTGCGGTCCTGGCTTGACCTTATCGAGCGGTTTGCCACGCTGGCGCCAGAGTCCGTGACGCCGTTGCTCGAACGTGCTGACAGGCTCCTCAGCACATTGAATCTTGCACGTTTCAAGGCCTGGATCCTTGCTGGCGTCCGATCGGGCGGTGGCGATGCCAAGCGGCGCCTGCGTTTCTTCACCTTCGAAGACCCAGACGCCGAGCGCTGGCTGCAGCGCGAGGCCGGCGAAGTCATCTTCGCCGATATCGAGCGCCGCCTTAAGGCCTATCTCATCGCCTTGTGGCGGATCCGCGCGCCCATCCGCGAACCGGCGCCAGGAGGTTCGCCACAATCGTGCCGCCGTACGAGCTTCGGCCGTGGGCTTATCCGCCTGCCATCGACCTTCAGCGGCTATCGGGGTGAGCAGGCGGCGGAGATATTTCGTGCCAGCCTTGCCCATGTCGCGGCGCACTTCATGTACTCAGGCCCGAAATTTCCGGTTCGAAGCCTAAAACCCGTCCAGGTATCCTTGATCTCGCTCATGGAGGATGCTCGGGTCGAACATCTCGCAATGCGCGATCTCCCGGGGCTGCGCCGACTTTGGTTGCCTTTTCACATCGCTCAACCATCGGGCGCGTTTGTCGCGCCGAACCTATTTGCCCGCTTGGCACGCGCTCTGATCGACCCGACTTTCGACGACCCCGACGGTTGGGTTCAAAAAGGCCGGAGGCTGTTTTTCAGTCGCGAGGCCGAGTGGGAAAACCCTGAGATTTGCCGCGAAATCGGTGGCCTGCTTGGTAACGACCTCGGCCAGATGCGTGTTCAGTTCAACGCCCGTACCTATGTTGTGGAGCCGCCCTACCGCGACGACAATCTGGGTCTTTGGGATTTTGAGGATCAAGCCCCAGAGGATCGTGAAGAAATGGAACTACTGTTCGAGTCGATTCGGATCGAGCAGCAGGACGAGGACGACGAGTCCCCGCCGGATCGCGAGCGTGAGGAGCAAGAACAACGCGAAGACGAGGAGGTCAATCGCGCTTCGGTCTCGACGCAAGTCTACGAAGAGGAAGGAATTCCTGTCGCGCGCTACAGCGAGTACGACTATCTGACCGGCCGGGAGCGGTCCGAGTGGACTACGATTGTTGAATATCAGCCCAAACCTGGGCCTGTGAATCAGATCGATTCCATCCTGGACGAACAGCACGATCTGGTTGAGCGCATCACCGCGCTCGTCCGCTCTGCGCGGGTAAGTCGTCCACAGCGTGTACGGCGCCAGGCGGAAGGCGAAAATCTGGATATCGACGCCTGCATTCAGGCGGTCATTAGCCGCCGTTTAGGCGAGACCCCCGATCCGAGGGTCTATGCGACGTTTCAGCGACGTCACCGAGATCTTTCGGTCCTGGTACTGCTGGACATTTCCGAATCGACAAAGGACCGGGCTCGTGGAACGGTCTCGTCCGTATTGGATATGGAGCGTCAGGCAACGGCGCTTTTGGCTCATGCCATGGCCGGGCTCGGCGACCCCTTTGCCATAGCTGGCTTCTGCTCGAACCGGCGCGACGATGTACGCTACTACCGGATCAAGGACTTTGGGTCCCCCTACGATGCCATGGCCCGATCCTACCTGGCCGGGATTGAAGGCGGGCTTTCGACCCGGATCGGGGCCGCAATCCGGCATGCGGGCGCCGATTTGAAGCGTCAGCTCACGCATCGCCGCCTTTTGCTCATTGTCACGGACGGCGAACCCTCGGATATCGACGTCACCGATCGGAAATATTTGGTGGAAGATGCGCGCAAAGCCGTCAATACCCTGGCCGGAGAGGGAATCGATACCTTTTGCGTTGGCCTGGATTCCGGCGGAGACAGCTACCTCACGCGTATCTTCGGGCGCCGTAACGTGGCTCAGATCGACCGGCTGGAGCGCCTGCCGGAGCGCCTTCCCATGCTTTATCTTCGCCTTACGGCCTAGGGGCGCGCGCCGTGACGCGGCTGGACTTTCAAAAGTACGTTTGCGAATTCATCGGTACCTTCGCGCTGGTCTTCTTCGCGGCCGGCGCGGTGATGGTGGGGGCGGTAACGGGCGCCCTGGGTCCTATTGCCGGCGGACTTATCTCGGGCCTGATCATTACTATTGTCATCTACACCTTCGGCCAGATTTCGGGTGCCCACGTCAATCCGGCGCTGTCCATGGCCGCGGTCTATCTGGGAAAGCTGGAACGACGCCTGCTGCCGGGCTACGCGTTGGCACAGCTCGCAGGGTCCGCGGCGGCGGGCTTCGCGCTGCTCGGCGCCGTCGGTCGCGAAGGCGATATGGGGGCGAATCTTCCAAACCTAGCGCTCGGTATCACGCCTGGGATTGCCTTCTCGATTGAGCTTTTTCTGTCCTTTCTTTTGATGTGGGTGGTTTGCGGCGCTGCTTATCACGAAAGGGCCAATCCGGCCTTTGCCGGCGTTGCGATCGGCGCCACGGTCGGTATCGAAGTCATGCTAATGGGGCCGTATGCGGGCGCCGCCATGAATCCGGCGCGAGCCTTTGGCCCGTACCTTGCGCTGGGCGATTTCACACATTTCTGGATCTACGTTGCCGGACCTATATTGGGCATGCTCGCGGGTGCCGTCGTTTACCGGTTCACGCACGGTCCGGATCGCGATTGAGCGGCCCGCCTTGGCGCCGGGCGAGGCGAAAAGTCGAATTTGGTTGGCCGGCGCGCCGATCCTTTTCGTGCTTCTCTGGAGCTCGGCCTTCGTTGCAACCCGGGCCGGTTTGGCCGACGTCTCGCCGCTTGCCTTCCTCACTGTCCGCTTTACCCTGGCTGCTGTGTTCTTGATCGCCGTCGGTGCCGTGGTTCGGACCGAGTGGGCCGCGCTCTCGCGCAACTGGCCGCATCTGATCGTGGCCGGTGTGTTGATTAACGCGGTCTATCTTTCCGCCGCGTACCTGGCACTAAGGGAGATCAACGCGGCCACCATGGCGTTGATCGGCGCCTTGCATCCGCTGATCACCGTGCTGTTGGCGAAGCCGCTCCTGAGAGAGCGGTCCGGCCTAGTTCAATGGTCCGGCCTCGGCCTGGGTCTGTGCGGCGTTGCAATCGTCGTCGGCTCCCAGACCAGCCAGCCGGATGATTTGCTGGCGCCCGCGCTAGGAGTCGCCGGAGTCTTCTCTCTGGCGCTCGGCACGATCTATTACCGGAAGCATTGCCGGAGTGTGCCCTTGCGCGCGGCGAACACGGTTCAGCTGGCGGCGGCCGCGGTTGTCTGCGCCGCTTTCACACTCGCGGCCGAGGAGGTCGTCTGGGTTTGGTCGGCCACCATGGTGGCGACGCTCCTGTATCTCGTGCTCGTGATTTCCCTAGGGGCACAGGTCTTGTTGATGCTCATGCTTCGCCACGGCGAGGCCGGGAAGGTGGCGAGCAATTTCTACCTCACGCCGGGCGTCACCGCGGTGCTGGGGTGGCTGTTTCTGGGCGAGGCGCTACGCCCCGCGGTCATAATCGGCCTAGCGGTGGCGAGCTTGGGCGTATGGCTGGCGCACCGCGACCCGCGGCGTGGATAGCGCGACTGTAGACTCGGACTGCGGTTCGCCATATAGTTTGTGGTCAGAAATCCGTGCGCCCGCCCGTCGGGGCGAAGCCGCGAAATCCTTGGGCCAGTGCCGGACCCAAATGGAGAGCAATGAGGCTCTCCAGGGTATGAGCCTTCAGGCTCCCCAAAATACTCAGATCGATTCTGTTTGATAGTTGCGCCGCGCGTCCCACGCGCGTCGACACCCAATTGGAGGCAACCATGACCTTACGACGGCCATCCGCGGAAGACTTAGTCGATATCAGTGATCGTTTTGGCCTCAGACTCACGGAAGCGGAGCTGGAGGATTTTCTCGATCTCACCGGCGCGGTGCTGGAAGGCTATGACGAACTGGACCAGTATCCGGACCTGCTACGCATGGTCACACCGGCCGTGCGCATTCCGGGCCCGCGCCCAGACCCCGAGGCCGATCCGCTGAACGGCATCGTGCGCTATTGCGACGTGAAGGCCGCCAGCGACGTGCAGGGAGCTCTGTCCGGCAAGCGAATCGGGGTCAAGGACACGATCTGCGTTGCCGGCATCCCGATGACCTGCGCCTCACGGCTGTTGTACGACTATGTTCCCGATATCGACGCCACCGTGGTCATGCGGATTCTGCAGGCCGGCGGCCATATCACGGCGGTGCTCAATACCGACGATTTCGCTTTTTCCGGCGGTGGCCACACCAGCACCTACGGCGTGGGTCTCAACCCCGTGAACAAGGACCACACCGCCGGCGGATCGTCTTGCGGTTCGGCGATCGCGCCGGCGACCGGTTTGGTCGATATCGCGCTGGGCGGCGACCAGGGCGGCTCCATCCGTATCCCCGCGTCCTGGTCTGGGATCGTGGGTCATAAGCCGACGCACGGCCTGGTGCCCTATTCCGGCATTGTCGGTTTCGATCAAACCATCGATCACATCGGCCCGATGGCCAAGACGGTCGATGACGTGGCCTTGTTGCTCCAGGTGATCGCCGGCAAGGACGATACCTGTATCGATCCGCGCCAGCCGGACAATTTGGAGGTGCCGGACTACTCGGCTGCCCTGAACGGCGATATCAAGGGCCTAAATATTGCGGTGGTTCAGGAAGGTTTTGGGACACCTGAATCCATGCCCGACGTCGACGAGGCCGTCGGGGAGGCCGCAAAGTTCTTGACCAAGCTGGGGGCGAGCGTCCAGGAGGTTTCGGTGCCGGAACATCGTCAGGTGGTACCGATTTGGAACTGCGTGGCGATAGAAGGCGGGGTCGACAGCTTCTATCATGGCCATGCGTCCTACCAAAACAAAGGCTGGTACAATCCACGATTGATGTCGGCCATGGGGCGAGCAATCAAAACTCATGGCGGTGATTTCTCGCCGACCGCAAAACTGGGCGTTCTGCTCGGGCATTACATGCGAGAAAGTTACGATGGCGTTTTCTACGGCCGCGCCCAGAACATGTCGCGCCGCTTGACCGCGGCCTATGACAAGGTTCTACGCGAATTCGATCTCGTGCTCATGCCGACCACGCCGCAGACTGCCCACGCCGTGCCGGCCATGCCCGAGCAAAACCGCAAGGAACATGTCGTGCAAGCGCTTAACATGGTGCGAAATACGGCGGCTTTCAATCTCACCGGTCATCCTTCGGTGACCGTGCCTTGCCGCGACATTAAGGGTTTACCTGTGGGCCTCATGTTGACCGGCGCGCACTTCGCGGACGCAACCGTTCTGCGCGCCGCGCACGCCTACGCGTCAGCGTAGAAAAGCGACTAGATGCGCTCGTTTTTGTGTGGGCCTGCCGGTCGCTCTTTCGAGATGGGTTCGTCAGCCTGACTTGATATGGACAGATCAAATTTCAGGGCCGGAGCGGCTCGCACCGCCGCTGCAGAATGGGGTAATTCGTGTTTGAACGGTGCATTGCAACTTGTTTGAGGAGGTTGATCGTCCGATAGATCATTTCGACCGGGTTTTTTGCCGCGCCGCCGCCCGAGCCTGCGCGATTTCAACCTTGACGAAAATCGGTTGCCGGACAATCCTTTACCTCTGCCGTCAAAGCGGTCGGGCTACAGATTGACCGCGCGGCCACGCCGCCCCGACATGCCGTTGCAGACCCGCCACGGGCCGTGCCGACGATGGCGGCAATGGACCAACGGGAAGGGTTTGACCATGTCGCCGCGGTCGCATCTGAGTTTGGCGTCACCGGCTCGGCTGGGCCCCCGATCTGAAGCCGCCATAGCGGTCATCACGCCCGCGCCTCTGACGCGCGCCGCTTTCGCGCCCTATGGTGCCGTCATCGAGGCGGCCGGAGCACAGGGCCGTGCGGCTAACGACGGGCGCGCCCTGCGTTTCGATCAGATTGCCGAGCTTGCGCACCGCCGACCGGCGCGCGACCCGTCACTCGCGATTTACCAGATCGAGCCCAGCCCTCTGCCGCTGAAGGTCGACTACCTGGAGCGCCATCCGGCAAGCTGCCAGGTCTTCGTACCGATGAGCACGGGACGGTATCTCGTGATAGCGGCTGGGCAGGCGGCGGACGGCGGGTCGCGTTTGGAGACTCTGCGCGCCTTCGTCGCGACCTCGACGCAAGGCATATGCTATGGGCCCGGTGTCTGGCACTATCCGATGGTCTCGCTCGACCGGGCGGCGACCTTCGCCATGTTCATGTGGCAAGCGCCGGCGGCAGCCGAGGACTGTGAGGTGCGGCCGCTCGATGCGCCCGTCGAAGTACGGCAATGAACTGGCTCGACCGGCCGCGTGGTTGCGGTGATTTGACCTGTTCATGACCGTCCGATAGAGTTTTTGAGAATAATCTCCTGGTGCGATAAATAACGGGAAAGGTGAGGCAAATGGCATCCGACAAGAAATCCAAGCGTGCGTCCGGGGTTAGCCGGCGCAAGGTCCTAAAGGGCGCGGCGGCGACCGCCGGTCTCGCCGTTGGCGCTGGCGCCGTTACGGGCTTCCCCATGGTTTGGGCTCAGAACCTTAAGGATATCACGATCCATCACGTCGGTGCGCCGTACTCGGCGATCATCGATATCGCGAACCAGGCCAACAAGGACCTGCCCTTCAAGATCGAGATGCAGGCGCTGGCCCACGATGCCCTGCGCAACCGGCTCGTGACTCAGCCGAAGTCGGTAGATATCGCAGACACCGAGTACTTCTTCCTACAGCAGTTGATCCCACGGGGCGATGTCCTGCAGCCGGTCGACCTGGACAAGTTCAAGTATTGGGATCAGGTCGTACCGATTTTCACCAAAGGCGAGTATCCGGATGGCCGCAAGGTCTCGCGCCAAGGTGTGCTGCCCTACGAGGTTCAATATCTGGGCGGGCCGAACGAAAAGTCCTTCCATGACGGCCCGACCAAGTGGGCGAGCGGTATTCCGATGATCTACAATGCCGATACGCTGGGCATTCGGCCGGATCTCGTGAAGCGGGAGATCCATAGCTGGAGCGAATTGCTCAATCCGGAGTTCAAAGGCAAGGCGGCGATCCTCGACGTGCCCGAGATCGGCATTATGGACGCGGCCATGGCCATCGAAGCCCGCGGCGACATAAAGTACGCCGACAAGGGCAACATGACCCGCGAGGAGATCGACAAGACCATCGCGATCCTGATCGACGCCAAGAAATCTGGCCAGTTCCGCGCGTTCTGGTCGACGTTCGACGAATCGGTCAACCTGATGGCCTCCGGCGAAGTCGTGATCCAGTCCATGTGGTCGCCGGCGGTGACCGCGGTGCGCTCGCGCGGGATCCCCTGCTATTACGCGCCGCTCAAGGAAGGCTATCGCGCCTGGGCCAGTTCCATGAGCCTGATGAAGCACCTCGACGGCATTCGGCTCGAGGCGGCCTACGAGTACCTCAACTGGTACCACTCGGGCTGGGAGGGTGCCTTTATCGCACGCCAGGGTTACTACAGCGCCGTGCCGGAAACCGCCAAGAAGTTCATGTCGGCCGACGAGTGGGGCTACTGGTACGAGGGCAAGGCGGCCAAGGGCGATATCATCGATCCTTACGGCAACGTGATGGAGAAGGCCGGCGCAGTGCGCGACGGCGGCACGTTCTGGGAACGCATGGGCAATGTCGCCTGCTGGAACACGGTCATGGACGAATCCCGTTACATGACCAGGAAGTGGAACGAGTTCGTCGCCGCCTAACCGGCCAAGACCTACTGGACGGGGCGGCCTCCGGCCGCCCCGTTGCACTCTCGACCCGTGAGCCAACAGGCGCCGAACATGAAAATCCCGTCATTGGCCGTGCCCTACCTGCAGGTCGCGCCGCTTGCTCTAGTCCTTTTGGTGTTTTTCGGCATCCCACTGGTCACCGTCGTGGTCGTCAGTTTTTTCGACTACGTCAATTTTCAGACCGTCCCCGCCTTCATGCTTTACAACTACGAGGAGGTGTTCTCGTCCGGCCTGACGGTCACTCTCTATCTGACTATGTTCAAGTACGCGGCGATTGTCTGGGCGATCACGCTATTCATCGGCTTTAACGTTTCGTACTTTCTGGTGTTCCATGTCCGGTCTTTGCTGTGGAAAATATTCTTTTTTCTGGTTTGCACGGTGCCGTTCTGGACCTCGAACATCATCCGCATGATTTCCTGGATTCCGGTGCTGGGCCGCAACGGATTGGTCAATCAGACGCTCATGAGCCTGGGTCTGATCGACGAGCCCCTGGACTTCCTACTGTTTTCCGATTTTTCGGTGATCGTTGCATACGTGCACCTCTTCACGCTGTTCATGGTCGTGACCCTGTTCAATTCCATGGCCCGGATCGACCCGGCAATTCTGGAAGCGGCGGTCGACGCCGGAGCCAGCCGCTGGCAGGTGATCACCCAGGTCGTGATCCCGCTGACCAAGACCGGCATCGCGCTCGGCTCGATCTTTGTGGTCACCCTGGTCATGGGCGATTTCTTCGTCGTCAAGATCATGAGCGGCGGGCAGAGCTCCTCGGCGGTTTATGCCATGTGGAACGAAATTTCGATGCTGCAGTACCCGTCCGCGGCGGCTAGCGCGGTGGTCCTGCTCGTTATCGTCCTGCTTATGGCGGCGGCGATTCTGCGGATCGTTGACGTGCGCAAAGAGCTATCCGGCTGAGGCGGAGGGCGGAACAGAAAAATGGCCCAATATCGCAAACGTCCCTGGACCTTTTATGTCCTGGCGGCCTTCTTCACCTTGTTCGTGCTGTTCCTCTACGGGCCCATGCTGGCGATCTACATCCTTTCGTTCCAGGGGCCGACCGGCGGCCTGACGTTTCCCTTGAATGGGATGTCATTGCACTGGTTCGGGGCCCTGTTCGAACAGCAACGAACCGGGGACTTCGCCGGCTCCTTCACCCGCTCGGTCCTGCTCGCCTTATTGGTCATGATCTGTACCGTGACCTTTTCGGTCATGGCAGGCCTGGCGTTTAGGCGGCGATTTTTTGGATCGACCGCGATCTTCTATATGGCGGTGGCCAGCCTGGTCATGCCGGGCCTGTTTCTCAGCCTGGGGATCGGCTTGATATTCCGGGTTATCGGCGTGCCGACGAACTGGTACGCCTCCGCGCTCGGGGCGCAACTCACCTGGACTCTGCCATTTGGCCTGCTGATCATGTTCGCGGTGCTCAGCCGGTTCAGCCGCTCTTACGAGGAGGCGGCGCGTGATCTGGGAGCAACCAACCGGCAGACCTTGCAATACATCGTGCTGCCAATTCTGTTTCCCGGCTTGATCGCGGTTGCGCTGTTCGGCTTCACGCTATCTTACGACGAATTCCCGCGCACCTTGCTGACTGTCGGGCCGGGCAATACCTTGCCGCTGGAAATTTACGCCATGACGACGACGGTTACTTCCCCGGCGCTCTACGCTCTGGGTACGGTGACCACAGTCGTATCCTTCGTGGCGATTGTTTTATCCCTGGGCTCGATCGCGGTCATCCAATGGCGCCGCGGCGGGCGCTCGCGCAAGTAGGCGAAGTTAACAAGAAGAAGATCGGAGGTTGTCCTAGATGGCGCAGAGTGGGGGCATTGAGCTCGCAAACGTTACCAAGCGATTCGGCGATACTCTGGCGATCGATAATGTGAGCGTGACGGTCCCGCCGGGCACCTATTGTTGCCTGCTGGGCCCCAGCGGGTGCGGCAAAACCACCCTGCTACGGATGATCGCCGGTCATGAGGAGCCGACCTCCGGCGATGTGCTGATCGATGGCCAATCGGTTCTCGGTCTGCCGCCGGTCAAGCGCGGCACGGCGATGATGTTCCAAAGCTACGCCCTGTTTCCGCATTTGACGTGCCTGGATAACGTCGCCTTTAACCTAAAGGTGCACGGGGTGGCCAAGGCGCCGCGCCGCAAACAGGCCCATGAGATGCTAGAGCGGGTCCAGATGGACGGCTTCGCGGACCGCGTTCCGGCCGAGCTGTCTGGCGGGCAACAGCAGCGCATCGCGCTGGCGCGCTCGCTGATCACCAACCCCAAGGTCTTGCTGCTCGACGAACCGCTGTCGGCGTTGGATGAATTTCTGCGCCTGCAGATGCGCGGCAACCTGCGTCAGATGCAGAAGGAGTTTGGCATCACCTTTGTCCACGTGACCCACACCCAGATGGAGGCGATTGCCGTCGCCGACCTGGTCGTGGTCATGGACCACGGCCAAATCGACCAGGCCGACAGCGCGCGCGGCGTCTACGATGCGCCGCGCACGACCTATGTCGCACGCTTCATCGGCGGGCAGAACGTGCTTGGCGGCAAGGTTGTGGAGGTCGAGAGCGGCGCGGCGCTTTTGGAAGACGCCCGTGGCAACCGATTTACCGTGCCGGCCGGGGACACGGCGCCGAATGTCGGCGAGACGCGCTTTCTCTCGATCCGGCGTGACCGGATTGAGATGGAGAAGCTGGCCGATCCTTCCGCGACCGGTAGCGACGCCGTAAATTCCGTCGTCGGTAAGGTCTGGATGACGGAGTACCAGGGCACCTGGGTCAAGGTGAGCATCGTGCTGGCCGACGGGGAGGAGTTCGTTGCTAACATCAGCGACGGCACCTTTTTTGCCAATCCGGCGCGCGAGGGCGATACGGTTGTCGCGCGCTGGTCGGCGGAAGCGGTGCATCCCCTAGAACATCGCGAGAGCAATTTCGATACGTCGCGGATCGGAATGCACACGTAAGGGATAGATTCGGTTGAAGGGGCGCGGTGCGCGCGCCGGGACGACCCGAAGGACTTAGGAGATCCGGGCTAGGCTCCTTCACGGAGCTGGGAACAGGAAAGGGAAGCGAACATGGCGAAGGAAATTTTTTGCGCGTTCGGGGTTGACGTGGACGCCGTCGGTGGTTGGCTGGGATCATACGGTGGCGAAGACTCGCCGCTCGACATCTCGCGGGGCATGTTTTCGGGCGAGGTCGGCACCCCGCGCCTGGTGCAGCTCTTCGACCGCTTCGGGATCAAGACCACCTGGTTTGTGCCCGGCCATTCGGCGGAAACCTTTCCCGATCAGATCAAACAAGTGGTCGACGCCGGGCACGAGTTGGGCGTACACGGCTATTCGCACGAGAACCCGATCGCTATGACCCCGCGCCAAGAGGAAGACGTTCTCGACAAGTGCATCGACCTGCTGCAAAAGATTTCGGGCCGCAAGCCGACCGGCTACGTCGCGCCATGGTGGGAATTCAGCCCAATGACCGCCGAGCTCTTGCAGAAGAAGGGCTTCAAATATGACCATAGCCTGATGCATCACGATTTCCAGCCGCACTACGTTAGGGTCGGTGATAGTTGGACCAAGATCGACTACTCGAAATCGGCGAAGGAGTGGATGAAACCGCTCGTCCGCGGCAAGGAAGTTACCAACATCGTCGAGATCCCGGCGAGCTGGTACACCGATGACTTGCCGCCCATGATGTTCATCAAGGCGGCCCCCAACAGTCACGGCTTCGTCAGTCCGCGTCACCTTGAGGAAGTGTGGCGCGATCAGTTCGATTGGGTCTACCGCGAGTACGATTATGCGGTTTACACCATGACGATCCACCCGGATGTGTCGGGCCGGCCTCAGGTGCTGCTCATGTTGGAGCGCCTGTTCAATCACATGAGCCGGCACCCGGGCGTGCGATTCACGACCTTCGACGAGATCGCGAACGATTTTCTGCGCCGCTCTCCGCCGTCGAAGAAAAGGAAGGCGAAAGGGAAGTCGTAAGCAGCCGTTGTCCCGCCGCCGGCCTGACTGGGGCGCTGGCGGCGGACCGCGGCGGAGGTGAAATATGTGCGGACTGTGCGGCGTTCTGGGCGCCGAGGATCACTGGACCGATGCCGCCGGCACAACGCGGGTCTTCGGGGACACCGGCGCGGGGCGAACCCGGCGCCAAGAGCGTCTGCACAGGGTCGCGATTGGGAATAAGATTTTGGCCCACTACGGCCTCAAGCTGAGCGATTGGCAAGGCAGCGCCTATATCCTGCGTAACCGCACCGGCCGCCAGGAGATCGTGCCCCACCTGGCGGCACTTTGGCCCATGGCCGAGACCTTGGCGCGAACGCCGTGCGACCCCCTGAACCCGGCGGTGATCGCGGCCATGAGCCGATCCGGTTAGGTGGGCAAGGGCATGGCCAGCGGCGACACCAAGATTCCGGTCAACGTCATCACCGGCTTTCTGGGCAGCGGCAAGACGACATTGCTGCGCCGCCTGCTCGCCTCGCCGCGCCTCGCCAATACGGCGGTTCTGATCAACGAATTCGGCGAGGTTGGCCTCGATCACCTGTTGCTCGAGCGCCTGGACGAGGAGACGGTCGTTCTGCAAAGCGGTTGCATTTGCTGCACGATCCGCAGCGACTTGGTCACAGCGGTGCGGGATCTCTTTTCCCGGCGCGAATCGGGCGCCATTCCGTCCTTCGACCGCCTCGCGGTCGAGACCACGGGCCTTGCCGACCCGGCGCCGATCGTCTTCACCTTTATGGCCGATCCGGTGATCCGGCACCATTTTCGGCTGGGCAATACAATTGCCACAGTGGACGCGGTCAACGGCCCGCTCCACCTGGACCAGAACCCGGAATCGATGAAGCAGGTCCTGGTCGCCGATCGTATCGCATTGACCAAGACGGACATTTGCGACGCGGAGCAAACGGCCGCGATCAAGGCGCGGCTCGGCCGGCTCAACCCCTCGGCGCCTTTGATCGAAACCGCCGGCGGCGACTTCGATCCCGACGACCTGCTTACGGCCGACTTATACGATCCGGCGCGCAAAACCGAAGAGGTGCGCCGTTGGCTCTCCGGCGCAGAGGCCTTGGCCGATCCTAAGAGCGAAGCCGGGCACACTCATTCCGGCCTCGACGTTAACCGGCACAGCGCGCGCATCCATGCCTTTTGCGTGGTCCAGGACCGGCCGCTCGACTGGATCGCCTTCGGCATCTGGCTGACCATGCTGCTCAACCGGCACGGCGAAAACGTCTTGCGCGTGAAGGGCATACTCAACGTGCGCGACGCGCCAACGCCAGTGGTGATCCATGGCGTGCAACACCTGATCCACCCGCCGACCCATCTGAATGCCTGGCCGGATGGCGACCGGCGTTCGCGTATCGTGTTCATCGTGCGCGATCTGGATAGAGCGACGTTGGAACGTTCGCTCGCCGCATTCTCTGGTCTCGCGGACGCCGGCAGCGAGGCCGCCTGAGCACGGCCCTGGCCGTGCGCAAATTTCGAGAGGAGTCGAAAATGGCAACGGTACTGATCAAAAACGGGCGAATCGTCACCGCGGTCGACGACTATAAGGCCGACATTTTGATCGAGGATGGCCGGGTCCACACCATCGGCATGGACATCGCGGTTGGCGCCGATGTCGAGGTGCATGACGCGAACGGGCTTCTGGTAATGCCCGGTGGCGTCGACGTGCACACGCACCTGGATTGGGAGTTTGGCGTCGCGCGCACGGCCGATACCTTCGGCACCGGCACCACGGCGGCAGCCTTTGGCGGCACCACGACGGTGGTTGATTTCTGCAATCAGACCCGAGGCGAAAGCCCCCTGAGCGGCCTCGAGGAATGGCACAAGCGCGCGGCCAGCGCGGCAGTCGACGTCAGCGCCCACATGATCATGCTCGATATCAACCCGCAATCCATGGCCGACATGGAGACCTTGATCAAACGCGAAGGCGTGACCAGCTTTAAGCTCTTCATGGCCTATCCGGGCGTCCTGATGCTTGACGACGGTGACCTCTTCAGGGCCATGCGCGTCGCGGGCGGCAATGGCGCCATGACCTGCGTCCATGCTGAGAACGGCGGCGTCATTCGGGTTCTGGTCGAGGAGGCGGTGGCCGCCGGGCGCACCGCGCCCAAATACCATAGCTTGACCCGTCCGACCTCGATGGAGGGCGAGGCGACCCACCGGGCGATCCGCCTGGCGGAGCTCGCCGAAGCGCCGCTCTATATCGTTCACCTTTCGGCGGCTGAGGCCCTGGCAGCTGTGACCGAGGCCCGCGATCGCGACATCATGGTGCACGCCGAGACCTGCCCGCACTATTTATTCCTGACCGACGAGGAATACGAACGGCCGGAGTTCGAGAGCGCCAAGTTCGTCATGACGCCACCCCTGCGCACCCACACCCATCAAACGGCGCTGTGGCGCGGACTACGTACCGCCGACCTGCAGGTCATTTCCACCGATCATTGCCCCTTCTGCTTTAACGAGCAGCCACTCGGCATGAAGTTTTCGAAGCAACAGGGCAAAGATGATTTTTCCAAGATTCCGAACGGCGCGCCGGGCTTGGAAACACGCCTGCCGCTCATCTATGACGGCGGTGTGCGCAATCACGGCATGTCGATAAATCGTTTTGTCGAGTTGGTCTCGACCGCGCCGGCGAAACTATTCGGCCTGTTCCCGAAAAAGGGCACGATCGCGGTCGGCTCCGACGCCGATATCGTGCTGTTCGATCCGGAAGAAACCTGGACCATCCGCGCCACGGAGCATCACAGCCGGATTGACTACAGCATGTTCGAGGGCCGCTCCGTGACCGGCCGAGTCAGCAAGGTGTTCAGCCGTGGCCGGATGATCGTCGATGGCCGGGAATGGCTGGGCAAGGAGGGCATGGGTCAGTTCGTCAAGCGCGGTGAAAGCGGCAAGATCTAGCGCGGTAGGCGGAAAGAAGACCGAGGACGCCATGGGCGGAAAGATTGCGGTCCTGACCACCGGCGGCACCATCGCCTCGCTCTACGATCCCGCGACCAAGCGCCACAAGGCCACGGCGGATGGGACAGCGCTGCTCGCAGCCTTGCCCCGGCGCGAGCCGGACGTCGATATCGCGTTGGAAAACGTCTTGCGGGTGCACAGCTTCGACCTGAGTTGCGCCCAGAGCTTGACGCTCGCCGCGTGCCTGCGCGACCGCCTGGCCAGAGCCGAAGTGCTGGGCGCCGTCGTGACCCAGGGTACCGACACCCTGGAGGAGAACGCCTATCTCCTCGACCTGGTTTTGGATGCGGGCAAGCCGGTGGTCCTGACCGGGGCGCAGTTGCCGGCCGACCACCCGCAATCGGACGGTCCGCGCAACCTGGCCGATTCGATCAGCGCCGCGCGCGCGCCGGAAATGGCCGGCCAGGGGGTAACGGTCTGCTTCAATGGGCAGGTTCATGCCGCGCGCGACGTGACCAAGCTGCACACAAGCGCGCTGGAAAGCTTCACCAGCCTCGGTCACGGCTGCCTCGCGGTGGTGGATGACGGCAAGGTGGTGGTGAATCGGCGAACGGTGCCGCGCCCAAACTATACGCTTGAGGAAATCCGCGCCCGCGTACCGCTCATTCGCCTGGCCATGGACAGCGACACTTTGCTGATCGACGCGGCGCTGGAGGCCAAGGTGGACGGCCTGGTGATCGAAGGCTTCGGGCGCGGCAATGTGGTGGCCGCTTTCACGCCCCGGATCGCCGAGGCGGTCGCGCGCGGTATCCCTGTCGTCATCGCCTCGCGCTGCCCCGAGGGCCGAGTCAAGCCGATCTACGGCACCGGCGGCGGTGGCCGCGAGCTGGAGGACGCGGGCGTCATTTTCGCCGGTGATCTCAAGGGCGCCAAGGCACGCCTACTCTTGATGGTGCTCCTCAGCGCCGGCTTATCCGGCGACCGAATTCGCGAAGCCTTCGCCCGGCACGCGCCCTGAAAGGCTCTTTCACGGATTCATCATGGGTCATATTCGCGGTGACAACCGACACCACCCATGACCCCTGAGCGGATCTAGGACCTTTGCGTTCCGGCCCGGCGGCTGGAAAACACGACGATCGCGATTGCCGTTGCCAAAAAGCCAAGAGCGATAGGCGATTTGAGCAGGAAATAGGGATCGCTGGCTTGAAGGCCGCCTTCCATGGCGTGCGAAGGGAATTGGTTCGCATTGAACTACCGTTACCCCCGCAGGGCCGCTATTCGACGATCGGCCTATTTGGCGAAGGTCGGACGAAGAGCGGCAACGCCGAGTTCGGCTTCCAGGGCCAGGCCAAGATTACACAGTAAGCCCTCTTCGAATAGGCCCGCCCAAAGCGAAATGCCTTGCGGTACGTCGAAGCGCGGGGATTCGGCTTGCTCGTCACCGATTATGAGCTTGCCGCCGGCCAGTGACGGGTCGGACCGGGTCTTGTGTTTCTCGAATCCGGCGCGCAAATGCAGGCAAGGGTGACCGGTGAAATTGCTGAGCACCAGCATGGGGCCGACCATAAAGGGGCCGATTAGCGCATCGACTCCCTGGAATATCTCGTCCATGGCTTGCATGGTGCGAAAGCGCAAGCGGTCGAGCTGGACATGATCGACCGCCGACATGAAACGCGCCTTTCGGAAGGCATTGGGCCAGGCTCCCGCGCCCTGCCAACCAAGCTCATCGTCGCGGCCGCTGAGGGTAAGCTCTTCAAAACTGGCCGCAGCCTCGGTAAACAAAATGCTCATCAGCGATCCGTAGGGCAGATCCGGCAGCGATACCTCGACCAACTCAACGCCGATACGCCGCGCCGCATCCAGGGCGGCTCGGTCGACATCGGTTGCGCTTTCATCCTCGAACCAAGAAGGGTCGTAACCAACACGGATTCCGGCCAGGGCCCGTGTCGCGTCAAAGTTGAATGGCGCCTCCAGGGAACCAAGATCGCGTGGATCATGGTCATTGATAGCGTCAAGTACGAGGGCGGTATCTTCGACAGAACGGCAGATAGGGCCGATTTTGTCGAGCGACCAGCACAGTGCCATGGCGCCGGCCCGTGACACACGGCCAAAGGTGGGGCGTAGGCCGGTGGTACCGCAGCGCTGGCTGGGCGAGGTAATGGATCCTAAGGTTTCGGTGCCGATGCTGAAGCCGACGAGACCGGCGGCGGTGGCCGAAGCGGAACCGGCGCTGGACCCACTCGAACCCTCGTTGAGGTTCCAGGGATTGCGGGTTTTGCCACCGAACCAGATGTCGCCATACGCCAGCGCGCCTAGGGTGGTCTTGGCGACGAGAACGGCGCCGGCGGCACGCAGAAGCTCGGTAACATGGGCGTCGCTATCGGGAACACGGCCCTGAAAAGGCTCCGCACCCCAAGAGCTGAGAATACCTTTGGTGTCGAAGAGGTCCTTCAGACCATAGGGAATGCCATGCAGCGGACCGAGATAGGTGCCAGCCCGCAGTAGCGCGTCGGCCGCCTCGGCCTGGGCGCGAGCAAGATCGGCGGTCACGGTTACAAAGCATTCGAGGCGCGGCCCATAGGCCTCGATACGAGCGAGATAGATATCGGTCAGGCGGCGGCTGGTGATCGCACCGGATTCGATCCACTGGGAGAGTTCGCTCACGGGTGCGAAGGCGATATCTTCGTCCGAATCGGGCAGCGGTCCGGCATCATGCTTCGATCGCACCAACGGGCGTTGCGGTGCCGGTGGCCGGGCGCCTGGCAGGCGCGGATCGAAGCGGCCCGCCGGCGGCAAGCCATTCGGGAAAACAAGCTTGCGGCGCGCCTGTGCGCCCTCGATCTGGCCATCGAGGTTGTCCAGCATGAGCGCACGCTCGGCCGGTGTATAGGCGATGCCAAGAATTTGTTCCGCGGCGGCGATGGTGTTTGCCGTGATCTTCGCTTTGCTCACTTGATCCTCCGATTCTTCAGTGCCCAACCGAATTGGTATCGATATGCAAATCAGCCGAGTGGCCGACAGTCGCACAAAGCGATCTTTGTGCTCTAATCTGGTGCTGCTGAGGTGCGCAAATGGCAGGCAGCGAAGTGCCCCTCGGTCACCTCCTGCAGCGCTGGCACTTCAGTTCGGCAGATATCTTTGACGTAGGGACAACGGGTATGAAAGGCGCAGCCTGGCGGTGGGTTTATCGGGCTCGGTACGTCACCGCGAAGAATGATCTGATCGCGCTTTGCGCCCGGATCGGGAACCGGAACCGCTGATAGCAAGGCCTCTGAATAGGGATGCAAGGGCGAAGAGAATAGTGCGCGCTTGTCTGCAATCTCCACCACTTTCCCCAGGTACATGACGGCGATGCGGTGACTGATGTGTTCCACGACCGCTAGATCGTGCGAGATGAAGAGATAAGCAAGATTGAACTCGCGCTGTAGATCCTTGAGCAGATTGATGACCTGCGCCTGCACCGAGACGTCCAGGGCTGAAACCGGCTCGTCGGCGACAATTAGACTCGGATTCAATGCCAGGGCCCGGGCAATGCCCAAGCGCTGGCGTTGGCCACCGGAAAGCTGGTGGGGATACCTGGCTTTTTGATCCGCACTTAACCCCACACGTTCGAAGAGCGAAGTGACCAATTCGTCTTTCTCCCGGCCAGATACCAGGTCATAGATTTCCAAGGGTTCGGCAACAATCTGCCCGCAAGGCATACGCGGATTGAGCGAGGAATACGGATCCTGGAACACCATTTGCATCTGCCGCCGCTGCTCGCGCATCTGCCGGTCCGACCTGCGAGTGATATCCTGGCCTCGCAGCACGATCTGTCCCGCGGTCGGAGCCAATAGGCGCAATACGGTCTTTCCCAAAGTGGTTTTTCCGCACCCGCTTTCACCCACCACGCCCAGGGTTTCACCTTCGCGGATGGAAAAAGAAACGCCGTCAACCGCATAGACGTGGCCGGAAACCTGCCCGAACAGGCCATGTTTAACCGGAAAATGCATCGTCAAGTCACGCACGCTAAGCACCGTGCGCTTCCCGTTGTTCTCACCATTGCCAGCCCACTCAGCCATGGCGATCCAGAAGAGCTTGGGTTTCCCAACAAGCGGCCCGGTGGCCAGCTTGCTTTTCCTCCAACACCGGCGGAACCTCGTGGCAGCGTTTGGTGGCAAAACCGCAGCGCGGCGCGAATGCGCATCCAATAATGTCATCGCGCATGGAGGGTACGATGCCGCGAATTTCCTGTAGGCGTTCCGCTCCGCCGTCGGGTTCCAACGAGCTGTACAAACGCGGCACCGATCCCAGCAAGCCGAGAGTGTAGGGATGCATGGGGCGGGCAAAGAGCTGATCGACCGTGCTTTCCTCGACCATGCGGCCGGCATACATCACCACCACTCTTTGCGCCATTTCAGCGACCACGCCAAGATCGTGGGTGATCAAAATAATGGCCGTCCCCATGCGCTCTTTGAGGTCGATCATGAGGTTCAGTATCTGCGCCTGAATCGTTACATCCAAGGCCGTGGTGGGTTCGTCCGCGATAAGAAGTCGCGGATTGCAGGCCATGGCAATGGCGATCATGATCCTTTGCCGCATGCCGCCCGAAAGTTGAAACGGGTACTCCTTGGCGCGTTGCGCCGCTTCGGGAATGCCGACCAGCTCGAGCGCCGTCACCGCGCGGCTGAGCGCTTCCTTTTTGGAAGTTCCCTGGTGTAGCCGGATCGATTCGGCGACCTGCTTTCCGACCGTCATCACCGGATCCAGAGACGTCATAGGCTCCTGAAATATCATCGAGATATTGTTGCCGCGGATACCCCGCATCTCCGTATCGGGCAGGGTCAAGAGATCTCGTCCCTGATACAGGATGCGGCCGCTTGCGATTTTTGCCGGCGGCATGGCCAACAACCGCAGAATCGAAAGGGCGGTCGCACTTTTGCCGCTGCCCGACTCGCCGACCACGGCCAAAGTCTCGCCGCCCCTAATTTCAAAGGAGACGCCGTTGACGGCTCGGACTACGCCGTCGGGCGTATGAAAATGGGTGTGCAGGTCCTCTACCTTGAGGACCGCCTCGGTAGGCGAGGCCGCTATCTTTTCCAGAACAGCCACGCCACCACCCGCTGCAATTTCTCCGATAGTAAGGTGAGATGCCGTTCTAACAACACGTGCCTGCGCTCCCGCTCATTTCTCGCCGGCCAATGGTATTGAAAAAAGAATCCGGCGCAAGTTTCCATGCGTAGGCGCTGCATCCGGAAAGAAACATAAGTTCGGGATCGTTCTTAATGCCGTCCGATTACTGAGCCACAACTCGAAACCGGCGGCCCTAAGATTGATGGAATTTGGGTATCGCATGGCGATACAACTTTCGATTCTTCACAGCCGAGATAATTTCGTACAATTTTTTGTCACAGCGAGATAGCTTGTGTCATTATCGATTTTGGCGGTGGGGGAGCAGTACAAACAGGAGCGGAACATGAAACGCAGGCAGTTTATAAAAAAGTCCGGGACCGTGGCTGGCGGAGCCCTAATTCTCGGAAGTATACCAACGTTCGGTACTCTTGCGCAGAGCGAGACGCCGACCCGTGGGGGCACCTTGATATGGGGTCACTCGGAGACCACTCAGAATCTCGATATGCATCAGACGGGCACGGCATCGACAGGGCGACTGCTACAAAACGTTCACGATTCCATTCTGACCGTCGACAGCAACTTTGCCATTCAGCCCAGTTTGGCGGAGAGCTTCGAGCAGAGCGAAGATGGTCTGACCTATACCTTCGTCATGCGGCCGAACGTGAAGTTTCACAACGGCAAGACCCTGACCGCGGCGGACGTAAAATACTCGTTCGAGCGTGTGAAAAACCCGGAAACCGGCGCCGTTAACTTCGAGGTCTTCAATGACGTCGAAGAAATCAACATTCTCAACGACCTTACGCTGCAAGTGAAGATGTCGCGGGTGAATGCACCTTTCCTCGGCCGTTTGGCGGAGAATGGCGCCGGCGTGATCATGCCGGAAGGCAGTGGCGAGATTCAGGGCACCACCCCCATTGGCGCCGGACCTTTCAAATTTGTCTCCCGTGAGTTCGGCAATGAAGTAAAGCTGGTGCGCTTCGACGACTATTGGCAGGGGCCGGCACATCTGGACGGCATTATCTCGCGGGAGGTTACGGAGCCGACGGTACGCCTAACGGGCCTGCGCACGGGAGAGATGCACCTCATCAACGACATTCCGTTAGACCGGGTCGAGACGCTTAAAAAGGACAGCAATTTCCAAACGTTAACTTGGTTTCCGCTGTCCTGGGCATTCCTGAACTTCAATCACAAGAGAGCCCCCTTTAACGATCCACGGGTCCGACTCGCCTTCGATCACATGATCGACAAGGAAGTTCTGGTTCAGGGCGCCCTGTGGGGCCAGGGGGAGGTGACGGCTTCGCCAAGTTTCCCAAGCTCTCCATCGATGAATACCAAGCTCAGAGCACGTCCGCAGGATTTCGATAAGGCCCGTAGCTTGCTGAAGGAAGCCGGCTTCGGCCCCGGCGACTTGCAGTTCACCTTCAAGGTCACGACAAACTACCCCTGGCATGTGGAAGCGACCCAGATCATGCAGGAATGGTTCCGCACCGCCGGCGTCAAGGTGAACGTGCAACAGCTTACCTGGAGCGATTGGCTTAGCCAGTGCTGGGTCGATCGCGACTACGAAGTGACGATGATGAACTTCTTCACCCTGTGGGAACCCGACTTCTTGTACTACAGCTTGTGGCATTCCACGGGAGCGTTCAACTATCGGAATGTCAACGATCCTGAGCTCGACAAGATGCTGCAAAAGGCCCGGGTGACCGTCGATAAGAACGAACGCGCGGCGACTTATCATGCGATCCAGCGGCGCGTACACGACCAATCTCACGATGTCGTGTTGTGGTTCCGGAACGGCACTGTGGCGGCCCAAAATAACGTTGGCGGCTTGGATAAACTCGTCCACCCGAACGGCAGCAACCTCAATTTCCGGAATGTCTGGTTGAAAACCTGAACAAGGTACCGCGCTGTATCGGCGGCATGATACAGCCCTAAGCGTGGGTTCCGAGGCCGGAGAGCGGAGTTTTTCCTGCTCTCCGGTCAGGGACTCTCAAGACAAAATCCCCAACTAGGCTCCACCGCAGATTCAATGAGATACCTCCTCAATAGGATTGCCCTCCTGATTCTGACTTTGCTGCTCATTTCCGTGGTCACCTTCGTCATTACGAACATCCTGCCCGGAAATGTCGCCACGATGATTCTCGGCACCCGCGGCAGCCCGGAGACCTTGGCCGCTTTGGAGCAGAAGCTAGGACTTAACGATCCGCTTCTGACGCAATATGGCCGGTGGATATGGGGCATGGTGCAAGGCGATTGGGGCACCTCGCTGCGCTTCAAGGAGCCAATTTCTCAGCTTATGGGCCAGAAAATGCTGGCCAGTGGCATCGTGGTCGTAATGTCGCTGCTGATCGCCCTGGTCCTGGCCATACCGTTGGGCATCATCGGGGCGGTCAAGCAGAACCGTTGGCAAGATACGCTGAGCAGCGGGACCGCGCTCTTAGGCATTAGCTTGCCCGATTTCTTCTGGGGAATCGTGCTTATCTTGTTGTTCTCCCGCGGGCTGGGCTGGCTGCCATCGAGCGGGTTCGTGTCGCCGACCGAAGACTTTTGGCTGGCTCTTAAACACGCCTTGCTACCTGCAATCGCCCTCGGGCTCAGCTTGATGGCGCATCTGACCCGCATGACGAGATCCGCCATGCTCGAGGTCATTTCACAGGATTTCATCCGGGTCTGCCGGGCAAAAGGGCTGGGCGAAGGCAGCATTATCTTTCGCCATGCACTGCGAAACGCGGTCGCGCCAGTGGTAACCGTCGCGGGTCTGCAACTCGGCTACCTCTTTGGCAGCATCATCGTGGTCGAAAGCCTGTTCAATTTCACCGGCATGGGTTGGCTGACCTATCAAGGCCTCCTGAACCGGGATATGCCCCTCATTCAAGCTACTGTTTTCGTCATCGCGGCGGTGTTTATGCTCAGCAATCTGATCGTCGATTTGATCTACACGGTGCTCGACCCGCGCATCGGTTTGGAATAGACGCGCGATGAAATCTTTGCTGAACCCTAAAGGCTTGATCGGGCTGTCGTTGGTCACCCTCTTTGCGCTCATGGCCATCGTGGCGCCCATATTCATTCCCGAAGCCCTTAGCACCAAAATCAATGTGACGGCACGCTTGATGCCGCCCTCGTTCGAGCATTTCTTCGGCACCGATCAGCTTGGCCGCGAACTCTTCTACCGGGTGCTTCTGGGCGCCCATACATCTCTGCTGATCGCCGTTTCGGCTGTCACGATCAGCATTCTGCTCGGGCTGCCGATTGGCGTGCTGTCGGGCTATTTCAGAGGTTGGGTAGATCACGGCCTGATGCGGCTTGTGGATACCTTGCTCAGCTTCCCAGCTATTCTGCTGGCCCTTGCCATCAGCGCCATCCTGGGTCCCAATCTGCAGAATACAGTACTCGCCATAGGGATCGCGTTCGCGCCCTACCTGGCCCGCATCGTTCGCGGCGAAACGCTCAAGGTCAGCCGTCTGCCCTATGTCGAAGCCGCCCGATCCCAGGGCGCATCCGATCTGCGCATCATCAGGCGCCATATCCTGCCAAACATCATGGCTCCCGTGATCGTACAGGCGACGATCAGTGTGGCGTTTGCGATTCTGGCGGAAGCGGGTTTGTCGTTCCTAGGCCTGGGCACCCAGCCACCCACCCCGTCATGGGGCCTAATGATTCAGGCCTCCCGTGACTACCTTGACGTGGCTGCATGGACCGCACTCGTGCCAGGCATAGCGGTGGCGCTGGCCGTGTTGGGACTTAACATGTTGGGCGATGTCCTGCGGGAAATGCTTGACCCGACCTTTGTCTCGGATGCTTGACGCCTGCGCCAGGCGGAGACCCGTCAGCTCCGCAGGGTCCGCACAGCCAGGTCAGGCGATTTCGCCGACCACGCGGATTCGCACCCGCAGGCTGTGGCCCGGCAGATACGCGATCGGCAGATCCTCGACCTCGACCGTGGACAAGCTGGCTGGGCTCGCGCCGGCACTGACGGCCCGTTCGTTGGCCAAGCGGCGCGCGTTCTCGATCGCGGCCTCGCGGGTCATCTCGGCGAAGATTTGATCGATCTCGCCGCTGACCTGGGCGATCGCCGCGCCGACCGCGTTCGCGACCGCTTGGTGCTCGACTCGCAGAACTTCGCTGATGCCAGGCACTTGGTCCGGTACCAGAAAGGCGCCGCCGCCGACCGCGATCAACGGCACCGGCGCTGCATCCACCTTCATGCGGTCGACCGCCTCGGCGATCATCTCCGACGCGCGCGCCATGGCGGCGGCCACAAGGTCCCGGTCCAGGTGTGCGACCAGTTTTGGGTTGCCGATCTTCGGCCCGCCGGCGGCGACCGCCAGGTCGGTCATGGTCAGGCAATCGCCGCCGAACACCATGCCGAGCTCGGGCAGGCGAAAGCCGGTGCTGCGCGGACCGATCGCCAGCGGCGCCGTTTCTACCAAGGTGCCGCCGCCCAGGCCGATCGACAGCAGGTCGGGCATGCGGAACAGGGTGCGCACCCCACCGATCTCGACCGTGCTGTTGGCTTCGCGCGGGAAGCCGCGGCGCAGGTGGCCGACGTCGGTGGTGGTGCCGCCGACGTCGATGACCATGGCCTCGTCGAGGCCAGTCAGATAGGCGGCGCCGCGCATGGAATTGGTCGGCCCGGAGGCGAAGGAATAAACCGGAAAGGCGGCGGCGAAGTCGGCGCGCATGACCGTGCCGTCGTTCTGGGTTAGATACAGGGGCGCATCGATCCCGCTGTCGCGCATGGCGTCCTGAAAGGCCTGGGTCGTGTGCTGTGCCAGGTCCGACAGGCAGGCGTTGAGCAAAGTCGCGTTCTCGCGCTCGAGCAACCCGATCCGCCCCAGGGCGCGCGATTCGGTGATCGCGATATCCGGGCATTCCTCGCGCAGTATCTCGGCCGCTTGGGCTTCACAATCGGCGTTGAGGGGCGAAAAGATCGCCGCGATTCCGGCCGCGCGCACGCCCGAATCCCGGATCTTCTTGGCCGCCGCGCGCATGCGCTCGCGATCGAAGTTCACCAAGGGCCGGCCATCGTATTCGTGTCCGCCTTCGACCAGGTACACGCCGCCGTCGACCAGATCCGCCAAGTCACGCGGCCAATCGACGAAGGGTGGCAGCGAGGCGCTGGCCGGCAAGCCGATGCGCACCGCCGCGGTCCGCATGAGATCGCGGCGCTGGACCACCGCGTTGGTAAAATGGGTCGTGCCCAGCATGACCGCTTCGACCCGGCCGAGCTTGCCACGGGCTGCCGCGACGATTTCCTTCAAGGCATTGAGCACACCGCCGGTAACGTCGGCCGTGGTTGGCGTCTTGATGGCGTGCAGCACGCCGGCCTCGCTGACCAGCACTGCGTCGGTATTGGTGCCGCCGACGTCGATGCCGATGCGCCTCATGGCACTGGCTCCCCAAAAACCGATTTGAATTCCAGGTCATAACCGAAGGCGGCGGGCCCGACATGGTCCAGACCCTTGGGAGTCAGCAGTATGGGCGGGGCGGGCAGGGCGATGACGCTGACCCTTTGACCGTAGCGCAGGGTCTCCGAGCCAATGGCGTCGCCGCTGACGCTATCGAGGACGCAAATCAAATCCGGTGTCATGACCCTGGCTTCGCCGTTCAGCCAGCCGACCGCGAACTCGTTCTGAAACGCCAGGCGCAGGGAATCGCCGCGCGAGTCGTCCAGGCCTTCGACCTTGGCCTCTCCGCGCAGAAATCCGCCAGTTGTGCGCCGTTCGAGATCGGTGATCTTGCCCTTGAAGATCATCTTGCCGCCTTCGGCCTCCAGCAGCGCGGCAATCGGGTCTTCGTGGCGCCGGCGTGCCGCCAGCACCACGCGGCCGATCGAAACAGCCTTGGTGACCGTGTGCAGAATGGCACAGTCCTTGACCTCCCGGCCGCTGCGCGGCGCCTTGCAGGTCGCCGCAATGGAGCCGACCTCGGTGCAGATCTTGCGGCTGATCCGCTCCATCCATTTCCAGCTTGCGGCACGCGAGACGATGACTTCGTTGTCGCGAATGTCGGCCAGGGTCAGCGGGAACATGGGCAAATCGTGAATCGCGAAGGAGGTCATCTGCGCTTCCGGAAAGGCGCGACCCATGGCGTCAGCGTCAACCACCGGCAGGCCGGTCACGGCGGCGACCAGAAAGGGTTGGAAGGAATTGCCGCCACCGATCTCCACCGACATGACGGCGCGAAACTTCCGGCCCAGGTATTCTTCCATCATGCGCAACGGCTTGGCCGCGAAGGCCGGGTCCGACAGGCGTTCCTGCCCGACCAGGGGCGCGCCCTGGTTGGAGACCACGGCCACCAGGTCATCGTCCGCCAGGTCGTCCGGGTCCATGAGGTCCACACGGGTCCCCTGATCGTAGAGACGGCGCAGGTTGAGAAAGCTGTAATAGGGGCTGCCCCCGCCGCCGGTGCCCAGAATCCAGGCGCCGACGGCCAAAGGCTCGATCTCGTCCCGGGTAAATTGCCGCAGGCTCATTTGGGCCCTATCCCCTTGTACGGCCGGCATTTTCGGACGCTGGCTGGCCACTTCATTGCGGGGCGCAGGATATGGTATCCTGACAGGGGAAGGAATACGGTCGGCTACTTATTGGCAACCTGGGGGGGAGGTGCCATGGTCGGACGTGGGAGGTAGGAAAAGTCATGGGACAGGCGGCCCGCTTCGATACCATGGCGCGCGGCGGCGCTGGCGAGTGCGAAACGGCGCAGCGCGTCGCCTTCATTACGATCGGGCAAAGTCCCCGATCCGATATGGTGCCGGAAATACTTAGCCACCTGGACGCCGATATCGAGCCGCTCGAATACGGGGTTTTGGATGGCCTGGGGGCCGAGGAGCTTTGCGCCCATGCGCCGGGCCCCGGCGACCAGAGCCTGATCACGCGCTTGAGCGACGGCAGCGATATCGTTCTGTCCAAGACCTGGATCCAGCAGCGCTTGCGGGAGATGTGCCAGGAGATTCTGAATGACCGGATCGACCTGATCGTGTTGCTGTCCACCGGCTTGTTCACGCGATTCCGCCCCCTTTGCACCACCATAAACAGCCAGCGGGTCATCGATCGAACCATCGAGGCCCTGGTTGCCGCCGGTCAATCGGTCGGCTTGATCGTGCCCCTGGCCGAGCAAATCGAGGAAATCGTCCATAAAGGGGCAGCGCCGGGACAGACCCTGGGCGCGGCGGCCTTGCCCGGCGACGAGGCGGCCCTGGCTGCTGCTGTAGAGTCCCTCAAGGGTTGCGATATCATCATCTTGCACTCCATCTCCTATGACGAGGCGGATCGTGCGCTCGCGATCGAGGCCAGCGGCAAACCGGTGGTTTTGGCCCGGCGCGCGGTCGCCGGATCCCTGTGCGCGGCCCTCAACAAACTGGGGGTCGAGGCGGTCTTTGGCGAAGGCGAGCCCCTGAGCACCCGTTTGCGGCGGCTGAGCCGACGGGAGCGGGAAATCCTGATTCAGATTGGCGACGGGCTGACCAACAAGGAAATCGCCCGCCGCCTGGGCATCAGTCACCGCACCGTGGAGATCCACCGGGCCCGGGTCATGGAGAAGCTCGACAGCGGATCTCTATCCGAATTGCTGCGCGCCGGCGTCTGGATCGACCAGATTTAGCCGCTCCCGGCATTTGGAATAAGTGTTCGCCCGTATTTGCCGGACGAGCCACCTCGGATAGGGTTTTGTGCAGTGATTTAGCGCCGCCAGGTTTCGGCATCGGCGTTGACGCATACCGGACGAGAGGGCCATGGCTCACAAACGCCTCGCGATGGTGACGATCGGACAAGCGCCGCGTCTCGACATGGTGCCCGATCTTCGTGCCGGCCTGGGCGAGGCCAAGGTCGAAATGGTCGAATTCGGTGCCCTCGACGATTTAAGCGATGCCGAGATCGACGCGTTGGCCCCGAAAGACGGCCGGGCCCGCCTGGTTTCCCGCCTGCGCGACGGCCGTGAGGTGGCGTTGGCCAAGGATCAGGTCGAAGCCCGCCTGCGGAACTTGATTGGGGGCCTCGACGAACAGGACTTCGATGCCATTGTGTTGCTGTGCACCGGGCATTTTGAGGGCATGACCCTGCGCACCCCCTTGATCGAATCGCAGATCGTCGTAGATGAGACGGTGGCCGCGCTTGCCGGGTCGATCGGGGGTCTGGGGATCCTGGTGCCGCACCGCGAGCAGTTCGACTCGTTCCATCCCATTGCGACGCCCGGCCACCCGGTGCGTTTCAGCCACGCGTCTCCCTATGGTGCAGGGCGATTCGATGAAGCCGGCCGCGAACTGGCGGAGACCGATCTCATTGTCATGCACTGCATGGGTTATTCCGAGGCGATGCGGCGCGAAGTGGCCGCCGCGTCGGGACGCCCAGTGCTCTTGGCCCGCCAAATTGTCGGCGGCGCCATTCGGGAGTTTGCCGAATCTCAAGATGCTGGCCCGCTGCGTGCCGGCGCATAAATATAATCGAGACGACAGGGAGAACGAAGACATGACAATACGCATATGCCACTTTCCCCGCCTGGTTACGGCGCTCGTGTTCGCCGGGCTTCTCGTGGGCACACTCGTCGTCGGTTCCGCGCAGGCCTTCGAACGGGCCGGGGAAAAGTTCATTCTGGTGTTCGGTGGCCGCCAGCCGGTCCCGCTGCTCGATCCAAGTCAAAAGTACGATTGGTCGACCCGCATGATGCAGCAGGCCATGTACGACGCCTTGGTCAAATACGAAAACGACCCGCCTGTAATCAAACCCTGGTTGGCGGAAAGTTGGGATGTGTCGGACGACGCCAAGGTTTGGACCTTCCACTTGGCCAAGAACGCCAAGTTCCACAACGGCGATCCGGTGAACGCGGAGGCGGTGCGCTTTTCCTTCGAACGTACACTGAAGATTAACAAGGGCCCGGCCTGGATGCTGTCCGATTTCCTGAAACCCGAAGGGGTCAAGGTGGTCGACGAGCATACCGTGCGTTTTGAGCTTAGCGAGCCCTTCGCGCCGTTCCTATCGTTCTTGCCCTGGTGGTACGTCATGAACCCGGCCCAGGTCATGGCGCACCAGGAAGGCGACGACATGGGCCAGAAATGGATGACCGACAACGAGGCCGGTAGCGGGCCCTTCAAGATCAAGCGATGGGAACAGGGCGTTCTCTACGAGCTAGAGGCGGTGCCCGACTACTGGAAGGGCTGGCCGCAGAAAAAGCCGCTGGCCGGCGTTATCTACAAATTGATCCGCGAAGCTGCATCCCAGAAAGCGGCGCTGCAGAAAGGCGAGGCGGATATCGTCGAGGGTCTTTCGCCGGAAGATTTCGACATCGTCGCCAAGCTGCCGGGAATCAAGGTCGAGAATCACGCCGGCATGACCACCTTCGGCATCAAGTTCAACGTGAGCCAGCCGCCGATGGACGACATAAATCTGCGTAAGGCGGTCGCGCACGCGTTCGACTACGAGGCCTTCCTCAAGATTTACAACGGCAACGCCAAACTGCAGACCAGCCCCTTCCCCTTTGCCACCCAAGGCCATATCGACGTGCCGAATTTCCCGCGCCGGGACATGGCCAAGGCGAAAGCGTATCTCGCCAAGTCGAAGTACCCCAATGGCGGGATCGAACTTGAGTACGTCTATGTGCAAGGCCTGGAAGAAGAGCGCAAAATGGGCCTCGTTCTGATCGACAACCTCAAGCCGCTTAACATCGGCATCAAGATGGTGCCGCTAACCTGGCCGAACATGAAGGCGCGCGGCTCCAAGATGGAGACCTCGCCCAACATGTTGGCGATCTTCGCCACTCCGGTGGCAACCGATCCGGACGCGGTCGCATTTCAGTACCACAAGGATAGCTGGGGCAAGTACTATGGCACCCACTACTATTCGAACGAGGAAGTCTGGGGCCTGATCGAAAAGGCGCGCAAAAGTTCCTCTTGGGATGAGCGGGCGCCGATCTATGCCGAGATCCAAAAGAAGATCACCGACGATCAACCGGAGATCTTTGGCATGCTGGCCAATCGGCGCTGGGCCATGCGCGATTATGTCAAAGGTTTCAAGTTCTCCCCGGTGCGTTTCACCGGCGAGGTCGATCTCTATTCACTCGAGATCGGTAAGTAATACGCCGGCCTGTCGCACCCCGGGCGCCTTCGTGGCCCCGGGGTGTTGGGCGGCGCCCCGCCGCCATATCCTCTTCGGGCATGAATTGAAATCGGGTTCCCGATAATGGCGCTCTTCGTCATAAAACGTGTGGCGTTGCTCGGCCTGATGTTGATCGGCTTAATCCTAATCATGTTCACCATCTCGCATGTCGCGCCTGGCGACCCGGCGGGTGTGGCGGCCGGGCCCGATGCGACCGCGGAGATGATCGAGGTCATCCGCAAAGAGTACGGCCTGGACAAACCCTTGCCGATGCAATTCTGGATTTACCTCGGCGATGTTTTTCAAGGCGATCTGGGCCGCTCCATCCGCACCACCCATGATGTGACCGACGATCTACTCAGATATTTCCCGGCGACTTTCGAATTGGTCGGCGTGGCCATGCTGATCGCTATCTTCTTCGGTGTGCCCTTGGGCATGCTGGCGGCGGTGTTTCGTGACAAGGGCGCCGATCACGCGATTCGCTTCGTCTCGGTTTCCAGTGTCGCCCTGCCCATGTTCTGGCTCGGCCTGTTATTGCAGTTATTCGTGTCTTTGAAGCTCGGCTGGTTGCCCCTGGGCGGGCAGATCGGCCTGATGACCGAGCGCCCCGAACCGATCACCCATTTGCTTCTGGTCGATTCCCTTTTGCGCGGCCAGTTCGAAACCTTCCGGGAAGCCTTCGCTCATGTCATCCTGCCAGCCATCGCGCTCAGCGCGCCGGCCCTAGCGGCGATCATCCGGGTCAACCGGGCCGAGATGATCGAAGTTCTGCACCAGGATTTCATCGTGACCGCCCGGGCCCACGGTATTTCCTCGTTCCGGATCGTGGCAATCTATGCCCTGCGCAACGCCATGATTCCCACGCTCGCCATGATAGGGCTGCGCTTTGGGTGGATGCTGGGCGGCACGGTGCTGGTCGAGGGTGTGTTCGATTGGCCGGGCGTCGGTCTGTACGCGGTGCAGTCGGCGGTCAATTCGGATTTTCAACCGGTCATGGGCGCGACCCTGCTGATCGGTTTCAGCTTCATGCTCGCCAATTTTGCGATCGATATTGCCTACGGTTGGCTCGATCCGCGATTGCGCGAGGCGGGCTAGCCCATGTCCGCGGCCAGCCACCCACCGGTTTCGCCCTGGCGCCAGGCGCTTGCCGCTTGGCGGCTGCGCCACCACAGCAAGCTGCGCACCATGCGGCTCTATGCTTTCACGTTTTCGCGCAGCCTGTCGTCGATGATCGGCCTCGGCCTGGTCCTTTTGTTCTTCTTCCTGGTGCTCGCCGGTCCCTGGATCGTGCCCTACCCGGAGGACGCCACCGGCTCGGTCAATCTGGATATCAAGCTTCAACCGCCCAGCGCCGAGCACTGGTTCGGCACCGACGAGGTCGGCAACGATATTTACACCCGCGTCGTTCTGGGTACTCAGGTGTCGTTCCAGATTGGCTTGATCGTGGTGAGTATCGCCATGATCCTCGGTATCCCGCTCGGCATCATCGCGGGCCTCAGCGGCGGTTGGCTGCGCGAAGTGATCATGCGGGTGACCGACGTGTTTCTCTCGGTGCCGGGTCTGGTTCTGTCCCTGGCTATTGTCGCGGTGTTGGGGCCGGGGATTCTCAACGCGATCTTCGCCCTGGCTTTGGTCTGGTGGCCCGGCTACGTACGCTTGATCGAGAGCAAGGCGTTGTCGCTCAAGTCGGAGCCCTTCGTCGACGCGGCACGGGCCGTGGGCGCCGGGATGCCGCGTATCATCTTCTTTCACATCCTGCCGAACTGTGTATCGCCCATTGTGGTCAAGGGGAGCATGGACATGGGCCTGGCCATCCTGGCCGCCGCCAGCCTTGGCTTCATCGGGCTTGGCGCCCAGCCGCCCCATCCCGAATGGGGCGCCATGATTAGCATCGGCCGCAACTACCTGCCGGATTTCTGGTGGTACTCGACCTTTCCCGGGATCGCGATTTACCTCACCGTGCTCGGCTTCAATCTGCTGGGCGACGGTTTGCGCGACATCCTGGACCCCAAGACGCGGAGCCGGTGATGGCCGAACCCGCGCCCCTGTTGGAAATTCGCGATTACAGCTTGTCGATCTCCACCTTCGACGGCGTGCTCAAGGTCTTGGACGGAATCAACCTGAGTATTGCTCCTGGCGAGGCTGTCGGCATCGTCGGCGAAACCGGCTGCGGCAAGTCGATCACGGTCAAGTCGGTGGTCGGTTTGGTGCCAAGCCCGCCGGCCCGGGTGGAGGCAGGATCGGTTCGCTTCGACGGCCGGGACATTACCTCGGCCGACGAAGCGACGATCCGCCGGATCCGGGGGCAGGAAATCGCCATGATTTTCCAAGACCCCATGACCTACCTGAACCCCTTGTTCACGGTCGGGCGCCAGCTACGCGATGTAATCCAGGCCAAGGACCGCCTGAAGCCGCAGAGCGAACGCCGGGACAAACGCAGCATCCAAGCCAAAGCGGTCGAGCTGCTGAGCCAGGTCCATCTGCCCAATCCGGAACGCCAGCTCGACGCCTATCCCCATCAGCTATCCGGCGGCATGCGCCAAAGGGTGCTGATCGCCATGGCGCTGGCCGGCGCGCCCAAGCTTCTGATCGCCGACGAGCCGACTACGGCCCTCGACGTCACCATCCAGGCGCAAATTCTCGATCTGGTGAAGGATTTGGTCGAGCGTCTGGGCATGGCGGTGCTGGTGATCTCCCACGATTTGGGCGTGGTCGCGGCAATTTGCCAGCGCATCGTGGTCATGTATGCCGGCACCGTGGTCGAGGATGCGACGACGGAAGCCCTCTTCGAAAACCCAAAGCATCCCTATACCCGGGGCTTGCTGGCGGCGATTCCCCGGCTGGACGGCTCCGCCGATTCCCTCGCCAGCATTGCCGGCACCATTCCCAACCTGATCGATCCGCCGCGCGGCTGCCGTTTCCATCCCCGTTGCGCGGAGGCTGGAGAAACCTGCCGCCAGGCCAAGCCACCTAGCCTGGAGGGCGCCCCCGGCCACTGGGTCGCGTGCCACATTTATGGTGGAGGCGTCGGGTGAGCGCGGCCTTGCTGGAGGTGCGCGGCCTGACCCGGCATTTCCGGGTGCGCGACGGCTTTCGGCAACACCGCACCGCGGTTGCCGTCGATGGTATCGATCTCGCCCTGCGCGCGGGCGAGGCATATGGCCTGGTCGGCGAATCCGGTTCCGGCAAGTCGACGGTCGCGCGCATGATCCTGCGCCTTCTGTCGCCGACCGCGGGGACCATGGTGTTTCGCGGCCAGGACATCACCGCGCTGCAGGGCGAGGCCCTGATGCGCTTGCGCGAAAATATCCAGATCGTGTTTCAAGACCCGCACGCCTCGCTCAATCCGCGCAAGACGATCTTCTTTTCGGTCGCGGAACCCTTGGTCATACATCGTGGCCTGCGCGGAACCGCCTTGCAAAACCGGGTCGAGGAAGTCCTGGAGATCGTCGGCCTGTCGGGCAACTTCCTCTATCGCTATCCCCATGAGCTTTCCGGCGGCCAGAAGCAAAGGGTGTGCATCGCCCGGGCGGTCGCCCTGGACCCCAAGCTCCTGGTGTTGGATGAGCCGACTTCGGCCCTCGACGTTTCGGTCCAGGCCCAGGTATTGGAGTTCCTGCGCGACCTCAAGGCCCGCCTCGACTTGACCTATCTTTTCATCTCCCACGATCTCTCCGTGGTCCGGCACCTCTGCGACCGGGTTGGCGTGATGTATCTGGGCCGTATCGTGGAGGAGGGTGCCGTGGCCAAGGTTTTTAGCGCGCCCGACCACCCTTATACCCAATCGCTGCTCTCCGCCGTGCCCCTGCCGCAGGCCAAGCAGCCGGCCGGCCGCATTGTCCTTTCCGGCGATGTGCCCAGCCCTATGGCGGTGCCTAGCGGATGTGCCTTCCATCCCCGTTGCCCGCGCAAGATTGGCGCGGTTTGCGAAACCGAGAGGCCCTCGCTGGACTCCAGGCCGCAGGGCCGAAGGGTTGCCTGCCATCTCTGATCGCCTTCGGTCTTGTCGGTTGGCGCGACGGGCGTTTCAGTAACCGAACGGAAATCTCACGTCAGACCATTCGGCGACAGTCTCTGGATCCGCCGTCTGCGCCGAACTCTAGAGCAGCACCCGCTCCATTGGACTCGCTTTCAGCGATCCAAGGGACCGGATAAAGCTGCTCTACCTCATTGAAGAGTAGAGCAATTTCATCTGAACGAATCGAAGCGTATCGGTTCTATCCGTTCAGATATTGCTCTAGCGGATAGAGCGATTCCCGCTACATGCAGTCGCGCGGCACGGATTCTTGCCAGTCGCGCTCGAAGACCAAGGTATCGCCTTCATAGGCCTCGACCCGCCGGGTCAGGTGAAAATTACGAAGATCGGCGGTCATGGTGGTCCCGGTGTCGATGCGCGCACGCCAGGCGCCCCGGGCAAAGGTATAGCGCCAGTATGCCTCGGCCCGCGCGGAGGAAGGGGCCTCGGGGTTAATGGCAAAGACCTGTTCTACCGTCGAGCCGACCTCGAGGCCGTGGTGCGGATTTCGTGTCTCGCCGAAATCGTCGAAACAGTGCAGCACATGGGTGCCGTCGTTCAGGGTCTCGCGCTCCGTGCGGCTGTCGGTCGGGCGTAGGGTGTTTGCCGCCAGTTGCGCGAAGCCGCGCGGGGTAGCCGGTGCTGCTGCGGCGTCCTTGCCGTCCTCGCCGGCCACCGGGCGTAAGGGTAGGTGCAGGCGGCAGTCTTCCAGGTGGAGCGTGACGCGCGCCGCTTCCGGGCTGGGCCAGACGATCGGCCAATAGGTGGTGGAGAGCGCGAGACGCAGCCTGTGCCCCGCCCGGAAGCGGCGGCCGCAGTGATTGAGCTTGAACCTGACGGTGTAGCGCCGGCCCGGTTCGAGCGGCGATGGGGTCTCGTCGCTGTCGCGGTGGCTCAGATTGATGGGACGGTAGGTCACGCGCTCGCTGCTGCCGTCCGGCGCCACGTCGTTGAGCCGGAGTACGAGAAACGCCTGAGGCCGGTCGGCTGAAAACGCAAGCTCGACTTCGGGGGCGCCGAGGATTTCCAATGGTGCCGCAAGTGGGGCGTCGTCAAAGCACATAGAAAGCGCGTCGTCCGCGCATTGATCGTCCGGCAATTCGTGCTCGACGCGCATACCGGGGCAAAAGTATCCTGCCGCCATGCCGAGGTGCTGGGGCGTGGCGACTTCGGTCGTGCCGTAGCCCGGCGCGTCCCCCAAGCCCCGATCCTCACTCAGTCCCTGCCCTTGAAGGTGAAACGTGCGTTGAACCGTGCGGGGCGATGGCCAATCTTGCTCGGCGACCCAGCGGCCCGGCTGCGGATCGTAGTACGGCGAGGGTGCCCCGTGCTCTTGAACATAGGCGCGGTAATCCGGCAACCCCTCGGCCCCGTTCGCCTCGCCTTTCAACCAGCGGTCGAACCAGCGCAAGACCTCGCCGTGGAAATCGGCTGCCGGACCAATCCGGGCGATGTGCGGGTACTTATGCTCCCAGGGGCCGACGAGAGCCTTGGCCGGCGCCGCGAGATGCTCGACGAGTTGCGCGGGCGCGTTGGTATAGGCATCGGCCCAGCCACCTATGGCCAGCACCGGGCAGGCAATGGCGGACCAATCCTCGCAGACCGAACCGTGCTTCCAGAACGCGCCGCGGCGCTGGTGGCGCAGCCAATTGGCGGTGAAGAAAGGCAAAGCGTCCAGCCGCGCCAGCCAAGATGCACGCCAATCTTCGCGTATCGCCGGATCGGGTGGGCGCGTCATATAGGCGTTCATCTGCGCGCCCCAGGTGAAATTGTCGATTAACAAACAACCGCCCATGAAATGAATGTCATCGGCATACCGATCGACCGTGGAGCAGACCGTGACGATGGCCTTAAGCGCAGCGGGGCGTCGCATAGCGATTTGCAAGCCGTTGAACCCGCCCCAGGAGATTCCGATCATGCCGACAGCGCCTGAACTCCAGGGCTGGTTCGCGATCCAGGCGATTATATCTTCGCCGCTGGCCAGCTCGTCTTCGGTGTATTCGTCGCTCAGGTGGCCGTCTGAATCGCCGCTGCCGGCGATATCGACGCGCAGACCGGCATAACCGGCCCGGCAGAAAACCTGGTAGGTGGTCTCATCGCGGGCCGCCGTGCCGTCGCGCAGGCGATAGGGCAGGTACTCCAAGATGGCTGGCACGCGCTGGCGTTCGGCGCCGGACGGTAGCCATAACCGCGCGGCCAGGCGCCGGCCATCGCGCAGCGGGATCCAGACCTCGTCCTGGACACGAACTTCCGAGTCATCGACCGCACCCATTACACTGCCTTTCGTCAAACCAATTCTCTGTCAATCCGGAACCCGGTTCCGTTCCGTCATCTTCTCCAAATGCGTCAGAATGCGGCGAAAAAACATTATTTGACCCGGTTCGTCCGCTGCTATACTGGCACGAGCAAAAAAAATTGAAAAAGGGAGACATTCATGTCACGCAACATTGACTATCTTCACAGGCAGTTTACGGCGGGCCGCATCGGTCGCCGCGATTTCTTGCAGGGCGCTGCGGCACTTGGCGTGACCTTAGGGGCCGCGCAGTCGTTGCTCGTGAGCACCGCTCAGGCCGCACCCAAGAAGGGCGGACGCCTGCGAGTCGGGCTCGCCGAAGGCGGTTCCACCGACTCGCTCGACCCTCAGACGTATACGGACATCTACATGATCTCCGTGGGCTTCGCGACGCACAATACCTTGACGGAAATCAATCCAGCGGGCGAGCTCGTGGGCGATGCGGCGGAAGGCTGGGAGGCTTCGGCCGATGCTGCGACCTGGACCTTCAAGTTGCGTAAGGGCATCGAATTCTCCAACGGCAAGACCATGACGGCGAAGGACGTAATCGCCTCGATGAATCATCACCGTGGCGAGGACTCGAAATCTGCGGCGAAATCGAACGTCGATCCGATCGAGAGCATCAACGCGGACGGCGACAACACGGTCGTTTTCAATCTGAAATCCGGCAATGCCGACTTCCCCTACCTCATGGCCGACTATCACTTGCTCATCATGCCGGATGTCGATGGCAAGGCGGACTGGCAGAACTTCATCGGCACCGGCGGGTATATCCTCGAAACTTTCGAGCCCGGCGTGCGTACAAAGCTGAAGCGCAACCCGAACTATTGGAAGGAAGGACGCGCGCATTTCGATGAGCTGGAGCTCCTGGTCATTGGCGATGTCAACGCGCGGCAGAATGCCGTGGCGACCGGCGAGGTCGATGTGATCAGCCGATGCGATCTGAAAACGGTCCATCTTCTGGCGCGGCGCCCAGGCATTCGGGTTGAGGAAGAAACGGGTTTCCTGCACTACACCGCGCCCATGAATACGACAGTCGCGCCCTTCGACAACAACGACGTGCGCCTGGCGTTGAAGTACGCGGTCAACCGTGATCAGCTCATGGATAAGATCCTCAAGGGGCACGGGACCTTGGCCAACGATCAGCCGATCGCGCCTTCGGTGCCGTTCCATGCCGATCTGGAGCAACGCGTCTACGACATCGACAAGGCTAAGTTCCACCTGAAGAAGGCTGGGTTGAGTAACTTGACCGTGGATCTTTCGGCAGCCGATGCGGCCTTCGCCGGTGCCGTGGATGCCGCCGTACTCATGAAGGAGCAGGCCGCGCCTGCGGGTATCGACATCAATATCATCAGGGAACCGAACGACGGTTATTGGTCCAACGTCTGGCTGAAGAAGCCCTGGTGCATGTGCTATTGGGGCGGGCGACCGACCTGCGACTGGATGTTCTCCCAGGCCTACGCGGAGGGCGCGAACTGGAACGACACCTATTGGAGCCACGAACGCTTCAATATGCTGCTGAAAGCCGGTCGTGGCGAGCTCGACACGGCGAAGCGGGCGGAAATCTACCATGAGATGCAGCAGATCCTGCGCGACGAAGGCGGTACCGTGACCTGGGGCTTCGCCAACTACGTCTATGCCATGTCCGACAAGGTCCAGCACGGCCCCGACGTGGCCGCCAACTGGGAGCTCGATGGCGGCCGTTACGTGGAACGGTGGTGGTACGCCTGACGCCGGCGGTGTGACGTCAATGCCGCAAAATTGATCAGGGCCGCGGATGCGGCCCCGATCTTTTTGCTTTGCTCATGTCGCGGGCCGCTCAGACTTCCGTCTTCAACCGCGCTGGCTGAATCGCCGGCCGGCTAGAGCGGCGGCAATGTTGACCTTTTGGATGTCGATCGACCCGCCCGCGATACCCCAGCCCCAGGCGTCGCGCATTTTCTGCTCGATCGGGTAGTCCTTGGAGTAGCCATAGCCGCCCATGAGTTGCATGGCCTTGCCGGTGACTTCGCGGGTCATTTCATTGGCGAAGCATTTGGCGATTGAGCTCTCGCCCAGCGAGGGCAGGCCGGATTCGGCGTTGACCACCGCGCGGTAGAGCAGCAGCCGTGCGGCATCGAGCTTCATCTTCATTTCGGCGACTTGGACCTGGACCGCCTGAAACTCGATCAGCGGCTTGCCGAACTGGCGGCGCTCCTGAACATAGTCGAGCACATAGTCGAAGGCCGACTGGGCGCAAGAGAGGCTCATGGTGGTGTTGCCGCAGCGCTCCAGGTCAAACGCTTCCATTAAATTGCGGAACCCTCCTGCGGGAACCACCAGATTTCCGGCAGGCACTTCCACCTGATCAAAATACATGTCGGCACTTGGGATGCCGCGAAATCCCATCAGGTTCTCAGATTTGCCGAAAGTGAAACCCGGCGTGTCTTTCTCGACCAGCAGCGCGCCGATCCCTTTTGACCCTGGCGCATCCGAAAGGCGGCAATAGACCAGATAGGCGTCGGCGTGGCCTGCGCCAGAGCACCAGCGTTTCTGACCGTTGAGGATAAACTTGTCGCCGGTCCGTTCGGCTTTGGTGGTCAGGTCGGTGAGGGCGCTGCCTGCGCCTGGTTCCGACATGGAGATGGCGACGATCATGTCGCCGCTGCACACAAGTGGGATGATGCGCTCGCGCAGCGCTACCGGAGCGAAGCGCTCGATCGCGAGAATTGGTCCGAAGCAGGATTCAAAAACCGGAAATGCGATGGTCGCGGATATTTTTGCGATTTCTTCCAGTACCAGTACGGCTTCCAGATGTGACTGGCCGCCGCCGCCATAGGCATCATCCAGATTAAGGCCGAGCAGGCCCAGTTCTGCAAAACGCTTGACGATTGCCTTGTCCGGGGGCGCAGCGTGCTGTTCGCAGACCTTGGCCGGTTCAACAAGTTCAGCGGCAGCGAATTTGCGAACCATCTCCTGGAGGGTAAGCTGTTCCGGCGTCAGGCTAAAATCCATCGAAACAACCCCTTGAGGGAAACAATTACGGTTGCGGCCATTCCACCTGGAGCTCGATCGGCCCCCTGAATGATGTATTGGGATGGAAGCGGAAGGTCTGTCCGTCGACGAGTTTCATGCGCGGCAGGCGGCGTGTCAAATGTTCGAGGATAATCCGCAATTCGAGGCGGGCGAGAGGCGCGCCAAAGCAGAAATGGATGCCCAGGCCGAAACTGATATGGTCCTTGGAATTGTTACGGTGCAGATCGATTTTGTCGGGCTCCGGGAACACGTCCGGATCGTGGTTGGCCGAGGCCAGCATCAACAACAGCTTGGCGTCTTTGGGGATGTCGACGCCGCGAATGGTGACCGGCACCTTGGTTCGCCGCCGCCACGAGATGACCGATGTATTGATGCGCAGCATCTCCTCTACGGCGTTGACGATGAGATCGGGATTTTCGCTCAATTCGGTCCATGCCATGCCATCTTCAAGCAACGAGCGGACGGCGTTGGCCGACGACGACGTGGTGGTTTCGTGGCCCGCGATCAGCAGCCCGTAGACCACGTTGACGATCTCTTCGATAGTGAGGATTTCGTCGTTACCATCGCGAACAGCGATCAGATCGCTCGGGAAATCATCACCCGGGTGTTCCAGCTTCCGGTCGATATGGCGGACGCAATAGTGCCAATAATCGATCAGACCCTGGACTTGCTCCAGTTGATCAATTTCGCTGAGCCGGCCCCAAGTCAGCATCAACCGGTTGGATGACCATGATTTGATCGCGGCGACGTCTTCGTCCGGGATGCCCAGCATTTTCAGGATCACGAGGGCCGGTAGTTCGTAAACCATTTCGCCGACCAGTTCGGCGTGGCCGCGCCCTTCAAAAGCATCGATATACTTGTCGACCAGCTCCCGGATATAGGGTTCCAGCACAGCGATCCGGCGAGATGTAAAGGCGCGCGCCGTGTGTCGTCGGATGCGGGTGTGTTTCGGCTGGTCGCAATTCGACATGATCGGGGTCGGGGTGAACCCGCCATCCTTGATAGCCTGGACGACAGATGGGTAGAGCGGCTTCACGGGCGATTGTGCGATATCGGCGGAGTAGGATTCGAGATCACGGAACACCGCGCTGATGTCGTCGTGGCGGGTCAGGACCCAGTAATCCAGTTCGGGGCTGTAAAAGACCGGCTCGTCGGCACGGACGCGGGCCAGAAACGGATAGGGGTCGGCCAGATAGGGATCTTCGAATGGATTGAAGTCGGCACCCAGCCCGGTTACAGGGCATCCGTTTCCGGTCAAACTCGGATTTTCCATGGCGCGTGCACCCACATCAATTGGTTGCGTATGAAACTAAACATTATCATTGCCGAATGGTATGTAAAGCCGCCGCGGCCAGGATCCTGATCGCATTTCAACGCCATCAGAAATTGGGTTAAACCGCGCCACGCGGGTTGCCAAGGAGATCGGGGATCGCGCTGACCTGTTCCAACGCCCATTTCAGATCCTGACGATCCAGCGCTGACAATGTCGCAGGGTCGACGTTGTTGCTCGGCCGGATACCAGCTTCGACATCGCGCAATTGCTGGTTCAGGATAGCCTCCAGGAAAAGTCGGTGGGCTTCCATGAGATTGTCCGCGACATGGGCTGTCGCTTCTAGATGGGCGCGGATAGCTTCCAAACGTTTAGGGGTAGAGCGGGCGCTGGAGCCGTACTTGACGGCCAGTAGACGGGCAGTCGAGAAGATAGGCATCAGCCCACCGCGCTTGAGATCCAAGCGCCCGTCCTTCAGTTTGAAGCGTCCGAACCAACCGATCATCGGACGAATTTCAGATGCATTCATGGCCATCAGCTTCAGGAAGTTTACCGACTTGCCAGCGGCGTCCAACGCAGAGGGGCGGACCTGGTCCAGCAGGGACAATTGGCCATGGACAGCGCTGCAATCGAAAAAGATATCGGAGTGCATGATGTCTTCGGGCTTGGACCGGCTGATCCAGCTTGCGACCCTCTCGCGCCATCCGTCCACGTCCATGCGCCAGTCGGCGTTTGACGCCATGATGCCACCGTTACAATAGGGGACGCCGACACTATCCAGGATATAGGAGACGCGTTTGCCTAATTCCGCGAACCAATCGTCGGCGGGGCCGCCGGGCGCCCCTGTCTCGAACACGATGGCGTTGTCCTGATCCATTGCCAGCAGGCTTTCGCCGCGCCCGCCCGAGCCCAGCACGAGCATGGCGTAGGGGACAGGCGGTGCACCCTTGCCAACCTCGGCCATTTCCCGTTCTGCAATAATACAGGCCTTGCGGGTTAGGCCACGCAATTCTCTGGATATGATTGCTGCCACTTCGCGCCCATCCACATCTTCGGCGACCAGGCCGCGGGCGACGGAAGCGAGTTCCGGCCAAATGCGGGCCAATTGCGCAGGCGTGGTGGCGTGCGCGATTTCCTGCCCCAGCACGTAGGCGTCCTGGGAGCGTTGGCGGAGCAGGTCTCTGGCGCTTAGCGCGCCGACAATGTCACCGGATTCGTCGTGGACCCCAAGGTGGCGAAACCCGCGGCTCGCCATCAGGCTGATTGCCTTATAAACAAACTCGCTTTTCTCGACCGAGATCAATGGCGTGACACAATGAGTGCCTACCTTTTGGGTCAGCAGCTTGACCCCCTGATTTTTCAGGGCACGCAGCAGGTCTCGTTCCGTCAGGATGCCCGGCGGGGCGTCGGGCTTTGCCGATTTGACGAAAACCGAGCTGATGCCCTTGTCGATCATAGTATCGAGGGCGTTTGAGATTCTGCTGGTTGCGGCTACAAAAACCGGCGGCGACTGCATCAAATCACCGACCCGGTGGCGGTATGGGAAGCTATCGATCCTCGCCAGGATCGGATCAGCATTGGCTGCCCGTCCCGCCGCCATATCGTGCCATCCGGCGCTGACTTCGCCACTGATCCGGGTCGACAGGCCTGCAACTGCGCGTTCGGCTTCAGCGAGGGTGAAAATGCTTTTCCCGGCTAGATGCGGGATGAGGGCTTGAAAGATATGTGCTGTTGCAATCGCATCGCCGAGCCCGGTATGGCGGTTCTCGATATCAAGACCGAGCCAGGCGGCGACAGATTCGAGTGAATTGTAGAGATGGCCTGGTGCGACAAGCTGAACGAGATGACGCACATCCAGGCTGCGCGGTGGGGTCCAACTGCTCCCCAGGCGGGCATGTTCAGCTTTAATGACGGCGATATCAAAACCGATCGAATAGCCGACCAACAGGCCGAGCCCTGCCCACGATTGGTAATCTCGAAAACAGTTTTCTAGGACGGGCGCACCGGCAACATCTTGATCGGTGATCCCGTGGATTTCGGTCGAGGCTGGCGGGATAGGGATGCCTGGATTAACAAGAGAATCGAATAATTCGCCCTCAATCAGCTTTCCGTGCACGAGCTTGACTGCGCCGATCTGGACAATACGGTCTTTGGCTGTATCAAGACCGGTGGTCTCGGTATCCATGACGACCGCGGACATGGACATTAGGGGGCGTGCTGAATCCGCTTCTGCCGGCCGGTTGTTATTGTTCCATGCCATGGTTCATTCCCTTGTATCAGGAAATTTACAGCAGTTTGTCTGGAGACTGCTTGATCCAGCTCAATCCGGTTTTCGGGCGGAACAGGTGTTAGTTGAGTAGCCTGTAAAGCGCGGCGGCAATTTCCCCTTCGAGCGGGAACGAGAGCATCCCCATAACCGAATAACCAAGCAGCCAGGGCATCAAATAAAAACGCAGCATGAAAAAAAACCAGGCCACAAAAAGCGGCACCATTGGTTCAAGCAGAAAACCCGGTGTAACGGGTTTGAAAAACCGCAACACGGGATTGGTCACCCGGACAAAAAATTTCATAAAAAAGAAGTCGGAATCGAGAGGCAGGAACAGGTTCATGGCGACCCTGCCGATCAGGGTCCACATAATCGTGCCAAGAATATAATCGAGCGTGAGAACCCAGATGGGTAACGTTTCCATAACCTGATTTACCCCAAGAAAGTGCTGGCCTCAATAAAAAGGGGCGGGACCAAAGTCCCGCCCCCGGATTACTTTCACCGCAGCGTTTAGTGATCGCTGCTCAGAATGGTCTTACCGGATGGGATCCGGGTCGAATCGACCATCGCCTGCGTTTCCGCGTCCGGCTCTGGCGTCATGAGACTGACAACCACCATGGCGATCAGGCTGACCGGCATACCAATGATGCCGAAGCGGAGACCGTCAAGTCCGAGGATCAGCGCACCACCCGTCTGGACCCAGACAAGGTAGGACGCACCTGCTGCGAAGCCGAGAACCATGCCTGCAATCGCGCCCTGACGGTTTGCCCGTTTCCACCAGATGCCGAGCACCAGCGGGAAGAACAAACCGGAATTGGCGAAGCAGAAGGCCCAGGCCACCGCACCGAGGATCCCGGTGAGTTTCAGAGATGCAACGAATGCACCAGCCGCGCCGACCAGGATTAACAGGACACGGGCAACGATGAGCCGGGTCTTGGTATCCGCTTTCGGGTCGATGATCTTGTAGTAAAGATCGTGGCTAAGCGCGTTGGCGATTGCCAGAAGCAGGCCGTCAGCCGTTGACATGGCGGCTGCCATGCCGCCGGCGGCGACCAAACCGGAAATCACATAAGGCAGACCGGCGATTTCAGGCGTTGCGAGCACGACAATGCCCGAGCGCATGAAGAATTCGTTGATCTGCAAAATGCCATCGCCGTTGCCATCGGTGACCTTGAGCATGCCCACGTTGGACCAGTTCTGGATCCAGTCGAGGTTGTTCACATCAGCAATTGACTTGCCGATGATGCTGGTTGCCAGTTCAGGATCCAGGAGCTGCAGCTTCGTAAGCGTGGCAAGAGCCGGTGCCGTGAAGTACAGGAAGAAGATGAACAGCAGCGACCAGCCGACCGACCTGCGGGCATCACGAACCGACGGCGTTGTGAAGTAACGCATCAGAATGTGCGGCAGCGAAGCCGTACCGGTCATCATTGCGACTGCAAGTGTGACCATTTTCCAGGCACCAAAACCACCTTGCGGATCGTTGTGCAATCCGGTCAGGGCCTTCAGGCCAGCGAACGACTCAGTCGGAGCCGTTCCCACCCCAAGCATGGGTTCAAGCTCGGCAATCCTCTGCGCCGCGCTTCCGTAGGAGAATTGCGGTATAAGACCGAAGCCTTGCGCATTCGACATCCAGAAGACCGGTACCAGATAGGCGATGATCAGCACGATATACTGCGCCACTTGGGTCCAGGTCACGGCACGCATGCCGCCAAGCATCGAGCAAAGCAGGATGCTGACGAGGCCAATCCATACGCCATATTCGAACGGGATCTGAAGCGCCCGGGCGGCGATTGTTCCGGTGGCATTGATCTGCGCCGTCACATAAGTGAAGGACGCGGTCACCAGAATAATCACGGCGCAGAAACGCGCGAGATTTCCGCCGTAACGGGTGCCAATAAAGTCAGGCACGGTGTAGCAGCCGAATTTACGCAGGTACGGCGCCATCAGCGCGTTCACCAGAACATAACCACCGGTCCAGCCGACGATGAAGCCAAGGTAACCGTAACCACCGAAATAGATGCCACCGGCGAGCGCCACGAAAGACGCACCGGACATCCAGTCGGCGGCGGTTGCCATACCGTTATAAAGCGCCGGAACCTCGCGGCCAGCCACATAATAGGCATCGACCTGCATCGTCCGCGACAACCAACCAATTGCCGCATAGATCGCAATCGTGAACGCGACGAACAGAATGCCGATTGTCGAGGCACTCACACCCATCTGCTCAAGAATTGCCATCAACGCGACAAAAACGAGAAACCCGCCGGTATACATAGCGTATACGCGGGCGAGGTTATTTAAAAATCCACCTTGCATGTCATATACCCCCTATTCACTGACGCCGAATTCGTCATCGATTTTGTCCTGACGCCAGTTCTGGATCCAGATCAGCGCAACAAATACAATGAGCGAGCCTTGAACATTCATATAATATCCAAGTTCAAAGCCCATGAACGTATAATTGTTCAGGATGTGTGCATTCCAGGGAATCACCATCGAGAAAAGGAACCAGATTGCCAAGACCACAAAGGTCAGGCTTCTGGTCTTCGCCCAATGCCCCTGCATTGCTTCTGAATTATTTGAAGCCATTGAATTCTCCCCAAATTTACGCCATGAAGTGGCGCTCGAATTTTCACAACATTCGTTGCGAGTAATGGACCGCAGCCCCCTCGACATCGAGTTAGTGCAATCGATCACAGGATATAGAAAATTTTAATGTTTGAAAGTTCTAAGAAGCGAATCGGGTTATTCTTAAGTATAACATCCGAATTCCGCGAAAAATATGGCCGGGTATTGACATTGCGCTTTGACAAGAGCGGGATTTCAACCCTGGGAGATCTTGTCGACTTTACGCAAACCCGCTCAGCCTATGTCGCCCAGACCTCGTTATACGGCTATTTGAAAACCCGGATGGGGATCAGATACCCCACGGTGTTCGAAGACGAGGTCATGCTGGCATCGATCAATCTCGCAAAATGGCGGGTCTTTTGTGCCTGTACCTCAGATTTGTCGATTTTTGTCGCTGCCACGATTGCCGATTCCGCCGGGCTTGATAAACCTGCGACCAAGGCTCTGGCGCTGCATTGTTTTTCGACGGTTATCGGGGAAACTTTCAAAGACTCGGATTATGCCTACCTTGCCGGCGAAGTGACCAAGGCATTCAAAGCGCGGGTCAAACAAGTTGACTGGGAGCAGATGGCGGAACTCGAGAACGCGTTTAAAGTGAGTCCGGAAGATCTGGTGAAATACGCGCCGGTGATCGACGATTACCGGGAGCGGGACCAGGAAATTGTGATGAACTCGATCCGCTTTCGGTGGCGCGATATCCGCGAGCAGTTCCGCAAACGCTGCGAAGCGACGGCGATTACCGACGACTGGCGAGTGATCAAGCGCCAGTCGAACTAGCTGACTCACGATCTTTCGGCAGCGCGTTTATTAACCTCATTTTCCAAAGACACGAGCTGTTGATGGAGAATCCTGTTGCGCACCTTTGCGATAATGATGTTAGATGCGCCCGGAGGCTTCGGACGCTGAACTGAGGGGTTTCGGATTTCTGAGTGGCATTTTGCGAAATTCGTACAGTCCTTTATAACGAATGGATAGATATCCGGGAGGAACGTTTTAGCTCCCGTTATCTGCTTTTCTGAGGGACGCTTCCGAATTGAGAAGTATGTTCTATACAACGCGGCAGTCGCCGCAATCGTCGAAGGGAGTAACTTTTATGGATAGACGTAAATTTTTGAAATCGGCCGGTGCCGCTGGTGCCGGTGTTGCAGCTGCTACAACGCTTGCTGCACCTGCCGTTGCGCAGGAACGCAGAGAGATGACCATTGTGTCATCATGGCCTCGGGATTTCCCGGGTCTTGGCGTTCCCACGCAGAGGATGGCTGAACGCATCAACGAGATCAGCGACGGTCGGATCACGACAGAATATTTTGCTTCCGGCGAACGTGTCGGGGGTTTTGACGTGTTTGATGAAGTTGCTTCCGGCAACGCCCAGGCATATTCATCCGCTGACTATTACTGGAAGGGTAAGCATCCTGGTTGGGCCTACTTCACGGCCGTACCGTTTGGCATGACGTATACCGAGATCAGCGCCTGGATCGAATTTGGTGGTGGTCAGGAATTGTGGGATGAGATTGCTGGTGAATTCGGCCTCAAAAATCTGGCTGCGGGTAACACCGGGTGTCAGTCGGGTGGCTGGTTCAACAAGGAAATCAACACAGCGGATGACCTCAAGGGTCTGAAGATGCGTATTCCTGGTCTTGGCGGTGACGTCATGGCGAAGCTTGGGGCGTCCCCGATCTCTGTTCCTGGTAGTCAGATTTATGAAAACCTTGTGTCCGGTGCCATTGACGCCACTGAGTGGGTTGGCCCGTTCAACGACTATTTCATGAAGTTCTACGAAGCTGCCAAATACTATTACCATCCTGGCATGCATGAACCTGGTTCGATGCTCGCCTTTGGCATGAACGCGTCGTGGTGGGGCGAACTGACCAATTGGGAAAAAGATGTCATCAGGGCTGCCTGCGCAGAAGGCAATGCTGCCATGATGAACGAAACCAACGCCAATAACGGTGAGTACCTGGCCAAATTGGTGAACGAGCATGGTGTTGAAGTGCGTGAATTCACCGACGAGATTTACGACAGCTTCGGTGAAGCCGCTGCGGAAGTCTTTGAAGATGCACGCAGTCATTCTCCGTTAGTCGTGAAAATCGACGATGCGTTCCAGTCTTCGCTGCGCGAACTTGGTGCCTGGCAGAAACTTGCCGGAGCAGGTTACAGTGTACAGCGCAACCGGGTTCTCGGGATATAATTTCCGGGATACGCTAGATCCAAATAATGGGACGGGGCTAGAAGCCCCGTCCTTTTTGGGCGGGGCAGCAATATGATAGTGGCGAAGTCTGAAGTATCCGCCGAAGCCGGTGGATTGGCGCTCTGGTCCCGGCTGTTTGGTTGGGCCATGCTGTCTGGTTTGGTGGCCTTTCTCATCAATGTCTATTTTACCAACGCGCTAGGGTGGCCGGGACTTTCCGGGATATTGCGTAGCGGTGGAGCATTAGCCTGGCTGCAAGTAGCAATATATATTGCCTGTATTGCCGCCGCCTGTTTCTACGTTCAGAAAAACAGGCATATCACCCTGTCAGACGACAGCACGAAGATCACCTCGTTCAATACCTGGCTGATACGCGGTGTCTTTTGGGCGGTTTTAATTGTCGGTGTTGCGGACGCGACGATTTCGTTTTTGCGGGTAGAGAACCTGTTGGAATCTGTGGTTGGCGAAACGGTAACCACCGAGCTTGGGCGGCCTGAATTCCGGGGTATATTTGTTCATATCCCGCTGATGGTCCTTGGCTTTGTTATTGCCTCCTTCACGCGAACTTTGGGGTTCCACTGGTTGACCCTGTTGATTGTTATCGCCGAACTTTCCATTGTTTTTACCCGATTTATTTTTTCCTACGAACAGGCCTTTATGGGTGACCTGGTTCGCTACTGGTATGGTGGTTTGTTTCTGTTTGCGAGCGCGTATACGCTGCTTGCCGACGAGCATGTCCGGGTCGATGTATTGTATGCCAGCTTCCGGACAAAGACCCGGGGGATTGTCAACTCGGTCGGTTCGGTCCTGCTCGGAATTTCCCTGTGCTGGACGATTATGATTATTGGGTTTGGCGCGAAAACGGCGATTATATATAGCCCACTCACGAAATTCGAGGTGTCGCAATCCGGCTATGGCATGTATGTCAAATACCAGCTGGCTGGGTTTCTGGGGGTCTTCGCAATCACGATGATGATCCAGTTTGTGGCGTTTTTTCTCCAGGCGGTATCCGATTATCTCCATGCTTCGGATGATGAGATGCCAACAGCGTCCCACTCTCACGGATAGACACAGCCATGGAATTGTATTTTCTAGCCTTGCTGATCATCTTCATGGCGGGTGCGCTTGCCTCCGGGTACCCGGTCGCGTTTGCATTGCCCGGTTCGGCAATTCTGACCATCGCCGTTGCCGCCATATCTGGTTGGTTGTTTACCGGCAGCGTGGATTCGTTTTTTGCCCAGGGAGGACCGGGCCAGTGGCTTAGCGCCGGGGTTACCAATTTACGCGGGGTCTATTGGGAAGTTGAGCGGGATACCCTGATCGCCATTCCATTGTTCATTTTCATGGGTATCATGCTGCAGCGCTCAAAGATCGCTGAAGACCTGCTTTTGACCATGGCGCAATTGTTTGGCCCGGTTCGGGGCGGCCTCGGAATTTCGGTCGTGTTCGTTGGTGCGTTGCTTGCAGCAACCACCGGGATTTTGGGTGCCACGGTTGTCGCGATGGGCCTCATTTCTCTCCCGGCGATGCTAAAAAATAATTATTCCCGCCCGCTTGCCGCGGGAACTATCGCGGCTTCGGGTACTCTTGGACAGATCATACCGCCATCGATCGTTCTCATTATCCTGGCTGATCAGTTGACTGGTGCAACCGACCAGGCAAGCACGATCCGCAAAGCCCTGCACAAAATTGCGACTGGTGAGTTATCCATGCCGTCGGAATTTGGTGTCGCAACTACAAGCGCCGGCGAGATGTTCCTTGGTGCTTTGTTGCCGGGTCTCGTGCTGGTCGGGCTGTATATGCTGTTCATTCTAATTTATGCCTTTTTGCGCCCCAGCGTTGCACCGGCTGTGCCGTTTGAGGGGAATTTCGACCGGGCCTTCGTGATCAAAGTGGTGTTGGCACTTGTGCCTCCCCTGACCCTGATTTTCCTGGTGCTTGGATCCATAATTACCGGCGTGGCGACGGTCAATCAGGCTGGCGCAATTGGTGCTGCTGGCGCACTTATTATGGCCGGATACCGGTTGACGGCCGGAGAAAAAGGCGCGTTTTACCCTGCGATTCTCGCGTTCGTTTCCGTCATTTCTATTTGGTTGGTGCTCAGGAATTTCGATACCAATATCAAGAACATTCACTCCAGCAACGATGTATTGGGGGTTACCCTTGGGGTGATTGCAACGTCGGGTCTGATCATTGCCCTGATATGGTCTGGTGCCAGAGCGCTCCGTATCAACGACACGCTCCAGGGGGTGATGATCGAAACAGCGAAAACAACCTCGCTGGTTTTCATTATTCTGCTTGGCGCAGCCATGCTGACGGCTGCGTTCCGGGCGTTTGGCGGTGAAGAACTGGTCAAGGAATTTCTGGGTGGTCTGCCCGGCGGGTTCTGGTCCAAATTCGTTGTCGTGATGGCGGTCATCTTCGTCCTCGGCTTCTTCCTCGATTTCATCGAAATTGCCGTGGTGGTGGTGCCGATTGTGGCCCCCATTCTTCTCGCCGATCCGTCCGCCAACATCACCGCCGTTTGGCTAGGCGTGATGATCGGGTTGAACATTCAAACGTCGTTCCTTACCCCGCCTTTTGGGTTCGCTCTGTTTTATTTACGGGGTGTGGCACCCGCAATCGTCAAGACGCTCGAAATCTATAAGGGCGTGGTCGCGTTTATCTGTCTGCAACTGGTGGCGCTGGTCATTGTCGGATTGAACCCACCGCTCGTGAATTATCTGCCGAGCCGGCTTGCGCTGACATCTGATACGGCGCCGCCGCCGCGCAATCCAAAGCTGCTTTACTGCGTAGAGGAGTATATTCAGGGCGAATTCCTGGCCAACGGCAACATGATCCGCGATGCGATTGCCACCGCCAGGGGATTCGACTTGAGTTATCTGCCGACCCAGTTGGAAACATCGGTTGCAGGCAGTTTTGATGAAGCGGAAAAAGCTATTGGACTGCTTGCGGACGCAAAAGACGCAGAAGCGGTGGTTGTTGAGAGCGCGCCGGCCTTTAGACCCATTCATACCGAGGTGCGGTTCATCGAATCTGAAATTCGCAAATTCGATGATGAGATCGACGAACTTGAAACGCTCGCGAGCAGACTTCGTGGTGACGAAAATGCCGATGCAAAACAGGAACTGGTGGAGCAGACGGAAACACTGAAGATTGAGCGGGATACTTTGGCTGCAACCATCCCAGTTGACTGGCCAGAGCGGTCAGCGGCTTTTGCCGAGGTTCGCGATGCGGAAACGCTGCTGCGCAGACAATTCCGCAGGGCTGCGGATTCTGGTTACGAACCAGTCGTGACCCTGATGAACACTCTTGCAGGAACCGAAGCCTATAATGCCCTGGAGGCTGAACTTGAGGCGCTTAGCGATCAAATTGCTGACGGAGAAGCCACGGTATTGATGGAACAGATTTCGGCGCTTGCCAACAAATTCAGCGGTATTGAAGGGGCGTCGGACGTCCGGTCAGGTCTTTCCAAGGTCCGTCGTGCGTTGCGTGGGGACAATCCGGATTTTTCCAAGGCTGGCGCCGAGATGTTGAAGGTATTCATAGAATATCGAAGTCAGCTATCCTGGCGGGAACGGGCTTCTGGCGAACTTGCTGTAAATATTGCCAGCTACGAGGCCATTATTCGCGGGACCATAGGGGCGCGCCAGCAAGATCAGCTTAACCGCGCGCAAGCCCTGTTTGTTGCGAGTTGTGTGGCTGATCACAGAGATATTTCGCTGAATTTCTAAGTTTGGACGCGGTCCAAACTGTGTCTGGCATGCTCCAGCAAATACGGCTACCGGTACTGGGAGAGATCGGCCCCGCACTGAGGACAGTGCAAGATGTCTTTGGCTTTGCTACTGTGCTCCATCTCGTGCAAAATCTCGGTCGCGAGCAGCTTGCTCAATCCCATATTTTTCCTGAATTCTTCAAGTTCCATTTCTTCGTGTGCGTCGATTACGCCGTCTTCAAGAGCCTGCCGGTACTGTTTGGCCAAAGCTTCGCGCTTGCGGCGCAACTGGTCTGCCAGGCCGCTTGCAAGGATGCCGGCTGGAAGCGCCGCCATGCCAATACCAGTCACTGCGACAACCGCGCCAAAAAGTTTCCCAAGCGGTGTGACAGGCGTTACATCCCCATAGCCCAGGGTTGTGAGCGTTACGATCGCCCACCACATTGCATCCGGAATAGAGCCAAATTTTACCGGCTGCACGCTATGTTCGACCAGATACGCGCCACTAGCAGCTAGGATCAGCAGGATCAGGAGAATGAATAATCCTGCGAAAAAAGCATTCGCTTCTTCCCTGAAGACATCCATCAGCATGGTCATAGCCGACGAGTATCGCGTCAGTTTGAAAATTCGCAGCAGGCGCAAGACACGAAGGAAGCGCAAATCAATGACCACGAAGAACGTCAAATAAAATGGTGCAAAGGCCAAAAAATCGACGATCGCCATCGGTGATGCCACATATCGCAGCCGCTGGCCGATTGACGATTGGCCCGGGTCTGCCTCGACGCAGCTCCATATCCGTACAAGATATTCGATGGTGAAGACCGCGACCGAGAAAATTTCTATGAACTGAAACCAGGTAAAATATTTCTGATGTATCCAGCCAACCGTCTCCAGCGTAACCGAAACCACGTTGATGCTGATCAGAATGATCAATGCTAAATCAACAAAGCGGCCCGCCTTATCGGTCCGGTGGGATCGTTCGAGCACACGGTAAAGGACTTTTCTGGAATTCATTGCGCGGGATCCTGTTGTTCAAACCCGAAATTGCGAATCACCCGTGATACGACCATAAGTGATTCGGGCTTAAATGTTTTTCCCGTTCCAGATGGAGTGGCGTGTCCGGGATTTGACTTTCCGTTTGGGTTTTCCCTGGACCGTGATATTAATTGCGACAATTCGGATCCGATCAATGAAAGAGGGACAGTCGATGCGCGTTTCTGGTGGAACTTATTCTTCTCTGGCGAGTGAGCTTTGGCCGGCCGCGTCGCCCATGGCGGTTGTTCGGTTTATCGTGCTGTGCATTGCAGGCACTGCGTTTCTGACACTTGCTGCTAAAATCCGCATCGATATCGGGCCGGTGCCCATCGCAATGCATACCTTCGCTGTTCTGCTGATCGGCGCCGCCTATGGGATGCGCCTTGGGTTGGCGACAATATTATTGTATCTGGCGGAAGGTGCGGCCGGATTGCCGGTGTTTTCCGGAACGCCTGAAAAAGGCCTCGGCCTCGCCTATATGATGGGCCCGACTGGCGGGTATCTGCTCGGTTTTGTTTTTGCCGTTGCCATCGTTGGCTGGGTCACGGATCGCGGATGGGATCGTAGCCTGTTGAAAATGATCCCGGTGATGCTGGTCGCAAATATCGCGATTTATGTCCCGGGCCTGTTGTGGCTGAAAACCTTGCTGGTGCTCGACTGGGACAAGACCTTTGCCTTTGGCATTACGCCGTTTCTGTATGGCGATGCGCTTAAACTGGTGCTGGCGGCGTGCGTTGCCCCGGCCGCGTGGGCGCTAATCGAAAGGTTCCGCAAGATTTAGTTCAGCGGCCCAGGCTTCAGGCGTTTTTCGCGCCGGCGCGGATTGCTTTGATGTTTTCGGCGTAGTTTCCGTTGCCGAAAATGGCCGAGCCGGCAACGAGTGCGTTGGCGCCGGCTTTTGAAACCAAGGCAGCAGTGGCCGGATCGATCCCGCCATCGATCTCCAGGTCGATCGGGCGGTCGCCGATCAATGCCCGGATATCGGCGATCTTCGGGCATTGGGAATGGATAAATTTCTGCCCGCCAAATCCCGGATTAACGGTCATCACCAGAATAAGATCGAGCTTGTCGAGGACATATTCGATCACGCTTATCGGGGTCGCGGGGTTGAGCGATACGCCGGCTTTTTTGCCCAAGTCCCGGATCACCTGGAGCGAGCGGTCGAGGTGCTTGGTGGCTTCGGCATGGACTGTGATGATGTCGCAACCGGCATCCGCAAAAGCAACCAGATAAGGGTCGCACGGCTCGATCATCAAATGGCAATCGAATAATTTGTCAGTGCGGTCGCGGACAGATTTGACGATCCCGGGACCGAACGTAATGTTCGGTACAAAGTGACCGTCCATCACGTCCAGATGGATCCAGTCCGCACCGGCCTCAACTACCGATTCAATTTCATCACCCAGTTTTGAAAAATCGGATGCCAGTACCGATGGTGCGATGATCACGTCTTCTGCCATTGTGGGGTCCTGGACCTGGAAGTTAAGGGTGACCGGACGCATTGCGCATCCGGTCGGATTTGTTTGTGACCGATCAGGCGGCAATTTTCAAGGCGTCGCGCCAATTGGGGTAAAGCGCGTCGGCGTCGCTGGGAAAACTTTCGAACGCCCGGGCGAACTGGCGGTGTTCCTTGGCAAATTCGACCGGGTCGACGCCTGCCTTCCAGCATTGCTCGGCCTGGCGCAGGGATTTTGCGCCTTCCGCTGCGCCGTCGACATGCCCGAAGGCCCCGCCGCCGGCAGTCAGGATCAGGTTTGAATGGCCGAGATTGTCGAAGAAACCCGGCATCCGGAGCGCATTCATGCCGCCCGAAATGATCGGTGTTGTCTGGTTCATACCGGCCCATTCCTGATGGTAATAAGGGCCGTCGGCGCTGTCGTCCATGATCATGTAGGCCATCAGCCTGTCGGCGGCCTCGCCCTCCATTTTACCGAAGCCCATGGTGCCGGTATGGATCCCGGAGGCGCCCTGCATGCGGGCCATTTTGGAAAGTACGAATGCCGTGTAACCGCGCATCGCGCTCGGGCTGGTGACCGCGCCGTGTCCTGCCCTGTGGTAATGCAGATACTGGTTGGGGAAGGTTCGCCGCGCCGTGGTGATCGCCGCCGGACCGGTCACGTAGCCGTCCACAAGAAATGCCACGTGGTCGGCATTTTCAGCAAAGGTTTCGAGAATATACTCGCCGCGCGCGACCATCTCGTAATGGTCGTCCGCGGTGATGTTGGCGGAGAACAATTTTGCCTCGCCGGTTTTGTCCTGGGCGCGTTTCATGGCGTCGGCGACCAAAGGGATGGTTTCCTTCATCGGTGCAAAAACCTGGTTGCCCTGGGGCTCGTCGTTCTTGATGAAATCCCCGCCCAGCCAGAAATCATAACAGGCATTGGCAAACGGTTCCGGGCGCAGGCCCAGTTTCGGCTTGATGATGGTGCCGACGATAAATCCACCATCGACGTGCGGGCGGCCCAACACATTCCACAAATCCTTGATCGTGGTGGATGGACCATCGAACAGGCGCAGAAATGCGGGCGGCACGTAGAAGTCGTGGATCTTGGCATGTTCGACATCGCCCATGCCCTGGTTGTTACCGATGCACAGCGTCAGGAAGGAGGCGAGCATGGCCCGCCCGTCGGTGATGTTGCGGTCGAACAGGTCGGTCGGGTAGGCGATCTTCATCAGATTGGCGGCGTCGTCTATTTCGTAGACAAGGGCGTCAACACCGCGGGTAAAGTCGTCGGTCGTTGATACGCTGACATTGGTGCCGGTCGAGGATTCGGCGGCGAAATGCGCGGCGGTTTCCAGGTATCCGCCAAAGCCCTCCTTCGGCTTCATGATATAGGCAACGAGGACATGGTTGCCCCCGGCGATAAGTTGATCTTCCGTCAGGCTCAGATCTGCGTAACGATCAGATTGGTCCATGATACTTCTCCTTTGTTTTGTCTAGGCGGCCTTGAAGGCGGCGATACGGGGGTTGAGGGCGCCGGACAGGTAGCTTTTAGCCATCTCATCGAGGGGGATCGGTTTGATTTTTGCGGCGTTGCCGGCAGCGCCGAAGCGTTCGAACCGGTCTCGGCAAAGCGATTCCATAGCGTCGATGGCCGGTGCCAGAAATTTGCGCGGATCGAACTGGCCAGGATTTTCCATCGCCATTTTGCGGAACTGGCCGGTCATCGCCATGCGGCAATCGGTGTCGATATTGACCTTGCGGACGCCGGAGCGAATTCCGCGCTCGATTTCCTCGACCGGGACCCCATAGGTCTGGGGCATGTCACCGCCGCACTGGTTGATGATGTCCTGTAATTCCTGGGGCACCGACGATGAGCCGTGCATCACCAAATGTGTATTGGGCAGTTTGGCGTGGATTTCCTCGATCACCCGCATGGCGAGGATATCGCCATCCGGCTTTCGGGAAAATTTATACGCACCGTGGGACGTACCGCAGGCAATTGCCAGGGCGTCGACATTTGTCCGTGTGACAAAGTCGACCGCCTGGTCCGGGTCGGTCAACAATTGATCCTCGGACAATTTACCCTCGGCGCCGTGTCCATCTTCCTTTTCGCCTTCGCCGGTTTCCAACGATCCCAGCACGCCGAGTTCCCCCTCGACCGACGCGCCGACCCAATGCGCCATGCGGGATACTCGTTCGGTGATTTCGAGATTGTATTCGTAACTTGACGGGGTTTTCATATCGGCTTTTAGCGAGCCGTCCATCATAACCGACGTAAAGCCGTGCTGGATCGCGGTCATGCAGGTGGATTCGTCGTTGCCGTGGTCCTGGTGCATACAGATCGGGATTTCCGGGTACATTTCGGTGAGGGCGTCGATCATCCTGGCCAGCATGATGTCGCCGGCGTAAGCGCGAGCGCCGCGCGACGCCTGCATGATGACAGGGGCATCGACGGCACGGGCGGCCTGCATGATGGCAAGGCCCTGTTCCATATTGTTGATATTGAAGGCCGGGACGCCGTAACTGAATTCTGCGGCGTGATCCAGCAATTGTCTGAGCGTAATTCTTGCCATGGTCCACTCCTTATCCGCAGGCTTCGAGACAGCACCCATTCTGAGCGCGTTGATGACCTGGGCCGTGCTCAGTTCATCGACTGTCGCGCTTTTTTCATCGTTGATCTCCGCCATTTCGTTCATGCAGCAGCCCTTAGCGCCCTGCGCGACTTTTCCCGCCGGCCAGTTGCAGGATCATCGGGGTCAGGATCAGCTGCATGGCGATATCGAGCTTGCCGCCGGGGATCACGATCGAGTTGGCCCGCGACATGAAGCTGTCGTGGATCATCGTCACCAAGTAGGGGAAATCGATGCCGCGAGGATTTTTGAAACGAATGACGACCAGGGACTCATCGGCCGTCGGAATCCACCGGGCAATGAATGGGTTCGAAGTGTCGACCGTCGGCACGCGCTGGAAGTTGATATCGGTCTCCGAGAACTGCGGACAGATATAGTTCACGTAGTCCGGCATGCGGCGCAGCATGGTGTCCGTGACGGCTCCCGTGGAATAGCCGCGCGCGCTCGTGTCACGGTGGATTTTCTGGATCCATTCCAGGTTGACCACCGGCACGACGCCGATCTTGAGGTCGGCGTGTTGGGCCACGTTGACGGCATCGGTGACGACCGCCCCGTGCAGACCTTCATAGAAAAGAAGATCAGTATGCGCGGGCAACTCCGCCCAATCGGAAAAGGTGCCGGGGGGCGTTCCATAAATCTCCGCCTCACCGTCGTCATGAACGTAGTGGCGCGCCCGTCCTGTGCCTGTTTCACCGTATTGCTTGAAAACCGCCTCCAGGTCTTCCAGCAGATTGGCCTCAGGCCCGAAGTGGCTGAAGTGATTGTTCTCCTTCTTGGACTCCTCGGCCATCACCCGCTTCATGTCGGCACGGTCATAGCGGTGGAAGGCATCGCCCTCGATGGAGGCGGCGGTGACGCCTTCGCGATGGAAAATATGCTCGAACGTGAGCTTCACCGACGACGTGCCCGCGCCCGAGGACCCGGTGACGGAAATGATGGGATGTCTGGTGGACATGAACAGGTAACTCCCTCTAGGACCGGAAAAGGCCGCGGTTGGCGAACAGCGGCGAAGTCCCGCCGGCGAAGTCGAGATCGGTATAATAGCGATCGACCCGGTCGACCTCTTCCTTCGAACCGAAGATCAGCGGCACGCGCTGGTGGATTCTGGATGGTTCGATGTCGAGAATATGCCCGGACCCGGTGGAGGCTCCGCCGCCGGCCTGTTCGACCAGCCAGGCGATGGGGTTGGCCTCGTAGATCAGCCGCAGCCGGCCGCGGGCGTAGCCTTGGCGCCGGTCGCCCGGATAGAGGAAGATGCCGCCGCGCGAGAAGATCCGGTGGCACTCCGCCACCAGCGACGCCACCCAGCGCATGTTGAAGCTCTCGCCCCTTGGACCAGCTTCGCCATCCAGGCAATCATCGATATAGGCCCGGACGTGGGCATCCCAGTCGCGAAAATTCGAGACGTTGATGGCGAATTCGCGGGTCTTTCGAGGAATGGCGACGTCGCCCCGGGTCAGCATGAATGCCCCGTTGCCCGGATCGCGTGTGAAGATGTGGGTTCCGGCACCGACGCTCAGCACCAACGCCGTCTGCGGGCCGTAAATGATATAGCCCGCAGCCAGTTGCGCACGGCCGGGCTGCAAGACCTGCGCCGCCGCCGAACCGTTCGCTTCCGTGCGCGTCGGCAAAAGGGAGAAGATGGTGCCGACCGCGACGTTAGTGTCGATGTTCGATGATCCGTCGAGGGGATCGAAGGCGACGACGAGCGGCGCCCCGCCCCGGTTGGCGATAGGATCGTCCCGTTCCTCGGACGCGATGAAGGCGACGGGG